>WGMJ01000002.1 GCA_016125135.1 Alphaproteobacteria bacterium
GGAGCCACAAGGTAAGTTGCCGGCATGACAAACCGCAATCGTTACTGAGGCATCCTCAGAGAGTGCCAAAGCAGGTTTGCGTTCAGGGAATATAATTTCCTTGCGCAAGGAGGATGTCATCTGGGCGCAGGCTGGCAAGGGGTTAAAAGCTGGTGACGTTGTGCTTGTCGAAACGGCAGAGAAAAAAGACAATTATTATTTAAGGCAGATCCCGCTTGTGCAGGGTGGGCTTGTTGCTATTGATCCGCATACCGGCCGCGTGTTGGCGATGCAAGGCGGTTGGGGCTATGAAGGAAGTGTCTTCAACCGCGTGACACAGGCTTACCGCCAGCCCGGTTCGGCATTCAAGCCTTTTGTGTATCTGGCTGCGCTTGATAAGGGCTATACACCATCTTCCCGCGTTGTTGACGGGCCAATTACATACACAGATTCTGCAGGGAATGTCTGGCAGCCAGAGAATTACCACAATGATTATCTTGGCCCGACACCTATTCGTGTGGGGGTTGAAAAGTCCCGCAACCTGATGACGATCCGTTTGGCACAACAGATCGGCATGGATGCGGTTATGGAGTACGCCTCGAAATTCGGCATTGGTGAGCGTTTGCAGCGCAACCTCTCGAATGTGTTGGGGGCTGGTGAAACAACCCTCCTGAAGCTAACAAATGCGTATGCGATGCTGGTCAATGGGGGCCAGAAAATTGAACCAACCTTTATTGACCGTATTCAGGATCGTTACGGCGAGACAATATATAAAAACGATGAGCGTGCATGTGTGGGCTGTGGCCCAAAAGTACGTTGGGAGCGACAAGACGCACCTGCTGCTGCCGATAACGCAGAACAAATCGCAGATCCGCGCACGGCCTACCAGATGGTTTCAATTCTTGAAGGTGTAGTGCAGCGTGGAACGGCAACAAGGCTGAAAGATCTGGGCCGTCCCGTTGGCGGTAAAACCGGCACAACAAATGATTCAAAAGATGCGTGGTTTATCGGTTTTACGCCTGACCTTGCGGTGGGTGTTTATGTAGGGTTTGACCAGCCGAAAAGTCTGGGCGAGAAGGAAACCGGTTCAAGCGTCGCGGTACCGATTTTCAAATCATTTATGCAGGCGGCATTGAAGGATGTGCCGCCTGCGCCATTCCGTATTCCGGCAGGTATCAAACTGGTGCGTGTAAACCCGCGTAGTGGCGAACGTGCTGCAATGAATGACCCGCAGGCAATCTGGGAGGCCTATGTAAGTGGCACCGAGCCTGCCGATATTGGCAGTTATGCGTATGAACCTGTGAATCCACTTGAAATGCAGGATGCGTATGTGAACGAGAATAGCTGGGATGCCCCCTATAACCCGAATGCAATGCCGGCCGAGCAGCCACCGTTACTCAACGAGCCTCAAAGTGAATATGAACAGCAATATCAGCCGCCAGCTTCGGGGCCATCACCTGCGGCGCCCTCTACAACGGTGCCACCACTTGTGCCAATGGCACCACCCGGGAGCGAAACGCCTTCTGAGGATGAGGCGCGCGGTTTCCACGGCGTGTATTGATCATAATATTCTTTTGACTGTGATTTCATGTATTCAAAAACATGCTGGCTATAAACAATCGCGAGGAAGGTCCAGAAAAACCCGAAGCGTACATTCTGGTGCACAAGACCGAACAGCATGATTGGGACCATAAGAAGCCAGTAATACCATGGCAGTTTGTTGAAGACGAAAAAGAGAAACGTTAAGAAGAAGGTCAGACCAAAAATACTGTAACTAAAAAGAATGGTTGCAAGGCCTGAGTGGATTTCAAGTCTACCAAAACGTTCAAAGCCACCCTCACCAGCCCCTAATAGAAGATAATGCGGGTATTCTAGTAGACGGAGATAGCCGCGCGCTTCAAGAGAGTCATCTTTCTCGGCACCGATGGTTTCAAGCCGGTTAAGTGCTTTATCGAGGAACGAAAGCTCTTGCGTATAAAGGATGTTTTCCATGCCGCCCTTGGCCATAAAAAATATAAAACCGAGGAAGATAAGGCATGAGAAAAGTAGATATTGCCGCGCAAAGGAGGGGTGGAATAAAAGTGAAATCAGAAAAATTGTGTAGGTAATCATCCCTGCCTTCGAGAGGGATAAAATCTGCAAGTACCCGCCTATCACAAGCAAGGCGATATCAAAAATTGTGAAAGGTTGTTCACGCTTGAGTATAACGTAGGCAGTTGCAATCAGGAGTGACCAGTAGGCAAGCTGATTGGGCGTAACAAAAGATCCGCTTTCCCGCCATGAAAAAACATTCGGCATAATGTGTGCATAAAAAACCTGTATCACCATCAGTGCCGCCAGAATAAAACGCGCAATATTTGTCATCAGCCACGGGTTTGAAGCAAAGAGTGTTACGCCCATCATGAACAGACCAAAATTATAAAGATAGTAAACGCTGGAAAGCAGAAAGCGGAAATCAGGCAGGAACAGATAGTGCAGGATGTTGATAACGAGTGTTAGTAATGCAAAAAGACCTGCAAAAAGGAAGGCAGGGTTCACGCGCATAACAGGTGAAACCATATAGCTGAGGAACAGTAACATAATGCCGCCAGCTGCCACCATGTCACCAGGTTGGGGTACACCGGGGGGCAATACATAAAAGGGAGAGAGGGCCAGATATATGATCCAGGCGATAGTCATAAGCCCGATCAAAATCGAAGTCGGTGCGCGACCTGATGAAGACGGGTTGGTAGGAGTGAGGACTTCGAGAGCCATAGTCCTCTATTTTTATCATCAACATGCAACCACACCAAGTGCAAAACGTTTACGCTTGGTGAACTTTACGGGTAATGGTAAAAATATTGCATGAAGACCTTGCAAACCCTCTCTTATTTTATCGCGGCATGTCTGCTTTTCCTGCTGTCGCTGGGGCTGTTTTGTTACAGTCTTTATACGGTTTATACCGGCCCGTCACGGTTGGCCGAGGAAAGAATTATTGTTATTCCTAAAGGGGCGTCATCGGCAGCGATTGCGGAAAAACTGGCGCAGGAAAAAATTATCCGCTCCGCTTTGGCATTCCGCCTTGTTACGGCAGCCAGCGGGCAGCAGGCAAGCCTAAAGGCCGGTGAATACCAATTTGTACCTTACAGCACGTTAACAGAGGTTATTCGCAAAATCGAAACGGGCGATGTTTTTGTCCAGCAGGTCACCATCCCCGAGGGATGGACAAGCTACCGTGTTTACGAGACTGTACAAAAGCATAATGATTTGCAAGGCACGCTTTCAGCTGTCCCCGCTGAAGGGGCATTGCTGCCGCAAACATATCGCTATCAAACAGGGGACACAAAACAAAGCATTATTACGCGCATGGAAAATGATATGGCGCAAACACTGGAAAAATTATGGCCTGCGCGTGCCGCTGATCTACCGCTTGCAACACCGCAAGAAGCTTTAGTGCTTGCATCAATCGTCGAGAAGGAAACAGGATTAAAACATGAAGAGCGTGTGCGTGTAGCTGGTGTTTTTATAAACCGTTTGCGTAAGGGCATGAAACTAGAGACAGACCCTACAGTTATTTATGCGCTCACGAAGGGCCGCGAAAAAAATGCAGGACAGGGCCCGCTTGGCCGTCGGCTTTTGAAAAAAGATATGGATATCGATTCGCCCTATAACACTTATAAATATGCAGGTCTTCCACCCGGCCCCATCTGTAACCCCGGCGAGGCGGCCATAAAGGCAACGCTAAACCCCGAGAATCATGCCTATTTATACTTCGTGGCTGATGGAACGGGAGGGCATGTTTTTGCCGAGACTTTCGCGGAGCACCTTAAAAATGTGGCAAAATGGCGCAATATCCGTGCCCGGCAATAATTTTTTACAGAAAATCGCTCTGAAGTACCTGAAATTTGCCTAAAATTAACTGTTTTCCTTATAATTTATTAAGGTATGAGTAATTTAGTTGAAAAAATCCTGCCTGCGCTTACTGACGCAGATGCCCCCACAATCCGCAAGTTCGAATTGCCGGAAGGCGCTGCTATTTTGCCGCCACTCTGGAAAACCATGGCCGTTGAATTTTTGGTGAATGACCAGAATTGCGCAACCATTCTGCACGACAAGCCGATCCCCGAGAAAATCTACTGGGCAGAATACGATGTTGATTTTAAAAACCTCACGCTTGTAACCGTCAAGGGCAAAGTGATGGGGTTGGGCGCAAAAATCCAACCGCCCATTCATAAAAAATTGCGTAACTGCAAAGACTTACAAATCATCATGGTCCAAGAAAAACAAGTGAAGGACTTTTATAAAGTCTCGCTGGTTGTACGTGATACACGCCATCTTGATATATTGAAGCAGGAACGTGATGAAGAAGATGCGATTGAAAACCAGAGTAGCGATATGAGTGAAGCGCTCGAGACAGGATGGCAAAGAGATGAGTAAGCCTATGCCTGCTGAAAAGCGATATCCATCTTGTGTTACTGATATGGTGATTAAAAAATTTGCCAAAGAGTTACTTGTGGCGGGCGGCATTACAAGAGATGACAAGGAAAAATTCGAAGCAGAACAGGCGAAATATACCGAACTGCTTGAGCATTATTATATAACAGAATTTGCAGCGCCGGGCGCAGGGTATGAAAACCCCTTCGTGGCTTTTTCCGAAGCTGTTTCAAAAAAAATCCTGCAACTAAGGGGGTAGGGGTATGGCACTAACAGCAGCAGAGCAGGCGCGTTATGATGCGTTTCAGGCACAATTGCGATCGGTTTCTCAGGCATCAATTCCTGGAGCTGATCTAATCCCAGGGGGACCGGGAGCAGATGTTCGTTTAGTCAGAAGTATCATTGGTGTGAACGCCGATGAGCGTATTCAGGGGTTACAACGGACTCTTGGGAGCAATGAAGGTTTGAGGGAATCTGTTGCCAGGCTTTTGCCGGAGCCAGATAGAGGCGAGCAAACTCAAGCACAGAAAGAGCTTGGCCTAAGGAGGTTAGGTGGGATTTTAGAATTGCATGAACAGTACCGGAATCATCCAGAATTCATGCAAGCCTTATTGGATGACCCAAATGTGATTGCACAATTCCGCAATCCAGATGGATTTGATCGTGCTGCGTTAAGGGGGGCAGTCGAAGCTCGTCGGCAGCAATATGTTGCTGCGCAATCACAAAGTGGTGGTCAAGCGGCACCAGTGCCCGCAGGATTACCCGAAACAGCACCGTCTGTGGAGACGGAGGCCGAGGCTGGAAGTTTTGATCTTTCTGGCTTGATGGGTATGTTGGGTATTGAAGGCGGCGGAGATGTGATGGAACAGATTTCCAGCATGTTCATGGGCTTGTTAAACAGAATAGGAAGTGCGTTACAGGGGAACTTGTCTTTCGAGGGCGCTTCGGGCGTGTTCGGGGATCTTTTCCGCGACGGGATGGATGGCTTCTTCGGTATGATCGGCCGTATGTTCGGCATCGGCGGTAGCGCAAATATCGACGTCATGACGAATGGTGATGGCGTTAATTTCCTTGGCACGCTCGCGAGTGTTAATGGCACACCCTTTATTCCTGTAACGGTCATCAGCACTGGCCCGGTGAATGATAACCCTATAGAGCTAACGAATGCGAATTATGTGCGGGGGTTTGATATGGCCCGCAATGCAGAAAACCACACTTGGACGGATGAAAGCACAACGCCTCCGACCACCTATACCTATGAAGAAACGCGTAATGGCTTCCACCATGTCAGGATATCAACAGCAGAAGATGACCGTGTTGCCGATCTCTATGTGAACGAAGCCACAGGCGCGGCGCGGATTGAATTGCCATCGGCTGATCTACGATTACTTACCGGAGAAGGCGCGCTTGCCGACCAGGGCGCTGAATGGGCGCAGGGCCGTGTTATCAGATTTGATCTAACGGCACAACAGCAGGATATGATAAGGGGTCGAAGAGCGTTGCCTGAAGCCGAAGCGCCAGCAACTCCTGCCGCGCCACCGGCGCCACCACAAGGCCCGCCAACAGATGCTATGGGGTTGCCCCCTGCTTAAACGCCCATTGCTTTGCGGGTGAAGAATTCTTTGGCCAGTGCCAGCTTGTTGACCGCATGCAGGCCAATTTTGCGGCTTAAAGCTGTCGGCATAAAATCTGTTGCGAATAATCCATTCAGTATATCCATGGCGGCCACCATGCCTGTGTTATCGGGCCTGCGCATGCGCTGATATTCTGCCAGTATTATTTTTATATCATCGCTTCCCGTTAGAAGTCTTGAAAGCGCATCAACATCACGCAAGCCTATATTCAGCCCTTGCCCCGCAAGCGGGTGAATGCCATGCGCCGCATCGGCAATGAGTGCAAGGTTTTTCTCATTTGTATATTTTTCAGCATGGTTCATAGTGAGTGGAAATTCCCAAATAGGCCCGCCACGTTTCACCGCGCCATAACGGGCAGGGAAGCGCGCTTGTAACGCCATATTAAAAGCGTCTTCGCTCCAGTTTTTCGGTGAAGTGCTGCTTGTTGGCACGCTCCAGACGATGCCCGAACGATTTTCTCCCTTTGGCCCGTTTGGGCAGGGGAGGATAGCAAAGGGGCCTTCCACACGGAAATGTTCGACAGCAATGTTATTGTGCGGTTTTTCGTGTTCGACTACGCAAACAATCGCGCGTTGTTTATAATCCTTGAAGCGTGATCGGATGCCTGCGGCTTGCCGCACGAATGACTGGCGGCCGTCAGCCCCGACAAGTAATGCGCCTTCAATATGATGCGCATTCGTTTTTATTGTGGCAGCATCTTTTTCAAGGTTTATATCTTTCACCTCTTCGTTTGTTAGCCATGTCAGGCCTTTTGAGGCTTCAGCACGGGTAAAAAGTGCACGGCGCAGAAAATGGTTTTCAACAATCCAGCCGAAGGGTTGGTCCTCTGCTTTGAAATCCAGCAATATATCGCTGGCGCCATCTAATATGTCGATATGTTTGATGGGGCAGCCATGTGGCTTTACTTGCTGCCACACACCGGTGCGCGTCAGTATTTGTGACGAGCCATATGAGATGGCGGTGGTGCGCCCGTCAAATGTGTCTGCCGCTTGTTTGTGCGGGTCATCACGGTCAATACAGATTGTTTCAAGGCCTTGATTTGCCAGCAGGCAAGCCAGCGTTAAGCCCGCCAGCCCTCCGCCCGCAATAACAATGTCAGCCTTCAGTTTTTTCATGCTTAGTTCGGGTCAAAACCCATATCTACAAGCGGTGTTGCCAAACTTCGGCGTATTGTTTCCGCGTGTGCTTCAGCATCTGGCAGTACATGCGCATTGAAGAAGCTTGAAAGCTTTTCACATCCCGCAACTTTGCTCAGGCCCGCCGCGGCAAAGTGAATAGCCAAGAAGCTCTGGTAGGGTACAGCAACAAAGGCGACTTTGTTGGGGTCTGGCAGTGCATTCGCGATGATAAGATCAGTAATCTCGTTAATCTTGGTCGCGGTCGCCGAGTCCAACATCTCTGCGGCATATTGTTTTAATGTTACGCCAGGGCCAGCTTTATCCTGCAACATTTTGCGGAACATGAGGTCCATTGCTTGAACGCCATTCGTACCTTCGTAAATGGTCAAGATACGTGCATCACGCTGCAATTGCGGTGCGCCGGACTCTTCAATAAAGCCCATGCCACCATGTACCTGCGTATTTAGTGCGGTTACTTCCTGCGCCATATCTGTGCAGTATGATTTCACAATCGGCGTGAGCAGACCGACATAATCCTCACGTTTCATGTCCATAAGATACGCTGCTTGATAGGCAAGCGCGCGCGTAGCTGCAGTGAGCGCTTCCATGCGTTGGAGCATCCGGAAAACATCGGCATGTTTATCAATGGTTACAGATGTTTTATCAAGCAGTTTTGTGCCTTGTACGCGTCCTTCGGCGTAGGCTTTTGCCATTTGCAAGGCACGCTCTGAAACCCCAACGCCCTGCAAGCCAACATGAAGCCTTGCATTGTTCATCATGGTGAACATGTTTTTAAGGCCTTCTCCCTCTGCACCAAGCAGATAGCCTTTGGCACCGCCATTGTCACCATATTGCATTGTACAGGTTGGCGAGGCGTGGATGCCCATTTTTTCTTCTATCCCTGTGCAGAGTAAATCATTACGTGTGCCATCTTCCAGAATTTTTGGCACAATGAAGAGGGAAATTCCTTTTACACCTGCTGGCGCGCCTTCAATACGGGCAAGAACAAGGTGGATAATATTATCGGCTACATCATGCTCACCCCATGTAATGAATATCTTCTGGCCCACAATACCAAAAGACCCATCAGCATTACGAATAGCTTTGGTTGTCAAAGCGCCAAGGTCTGTTCCGGCGTGTGGCTCGGTCAAATTCATCGTGCCTGTCCATTCCCCACTTACCATTTTAGGCAGGTATGCGTCTTTCTGTTCTTGTGTACCGTAATGGTCGATTGTTTCCGCAGCACCTTGTGTAAGAAGTGGACCTAGCCCGAATGATAAGTTCGCGGCCTGTACCATTTCACTAACCGGAAAGCTCACGACCCATGGTAGGCCTTGACCGCCATATTGCTGTGGAAATGGCAAGCTGCCCCAGCCATTTGTACGGAATTCGGTATAGGCATCCTTGAATCCCGGCGCTGTTGTCACAACACCATTACTCAGTTTTGTACCTTCTTGGTCGCCACTACGGTTCAATGGGGCCAAAACACCGCCCGTAAGTTTACTCGCTTCGGTCAAAATCATTTCAATTGTGTTGTCATCAACGTCAGCACGTTGTGGCAGCTTATCAAGAGGTAATGACTTGAGCGTGTCCATCTGGCGCTGAACGGGGGCGGTGTACGACATAGGCAAATTTCCTTCTTTTTTTATGATTGAGGCAGGAAATTTAGCATAATTATTACAGAGGTCAAACTGGCACACCCCTTGCAAAACATTGATTTTTGTAGGGTATACACATGGTAAATAACGTAAATTACATAAAAAACAATGAATTGCAGGCTTTATCAAGCCAGGCAGGCCGTCGTGTGACGGGCGCTATCGAGAAGGCTAGCGCCCGCACGGGGGTGGATTTTGCCTATTTGATGAAGCAGGCGAAGGTCGAAAGCAGCTTTAATCCGTCTGCAAAGGCGAGAAGTAGCTCTGCGACAGGGCTTTTCCAGTTTATCGAGAGCACATGGCTGGAAATGGTCAATAAATACGGTGATAAATACGGCATTTCGAAGAGTGGGTCGCGTCACCAGATTCTGGCCCAACGGAATGATCCGGAAAAGGCTGCCCTTATGGCGGCAGAATTTGCCGCTGAAAACCGCAATAAGCTTCAGGCATGTTTAGGCAATGGTTGTCAGGTAGGTGATACAGAGCTTTACCTTGCCCATTTTTTGGGTGCTGAAGGCGCGGTTGATTTTCTGCAAGCGCGTAATGCAAACCCAGATAAAAGCGGTGCGGCTCTATTCCCGCAAGCGGCACGTGCAAATCGTAGCGTCTTTTATAATGAAGCTGGCAGACCAAGAACACTTGATGAAATTTATAGCCGCTTTGCGAGCAAGCTTGATGCTACCCCCTCAGCGAACGTGTTGACCGCTAAGATTACACAGCCGCAAGAGCAGGTTGATTTGGCGGCTATGCTGAATTTCTACCCAGGTGTGCCGCAATACCGCGCAGTAGCGAATGTTAATAACTGGCAGAATTTCTATGCGCCTGCCCGCATGCAGCCTGCCATGATGTCATCCAACTGGATGCGTAATTATGCGATCAACCCTGTCGATATCATGCAGATATCACAGATGGCTTACAACGACCGTTATAACGCTTGATTACATTCTTTCTGGCGTTTCAATGCCGAGTATTGCGAGTGCGGCTTCAAGATGCTGTAGCACAAGCTGGCAAAGCACAAGACGTGTTTGTTTCAGGCTCTCATTTTCTTCTGAAATTATCGGGCAAGCGCCATAGAAGCGCGCAAAGGCCTGCGCCAGCTTATAGGCATAGTCACAAATCACGTGCGGTGTGTAAGTGCGCAAAGCGTTCTTTACGGTTTCAGGCCACGCAATAAGCTGTAGCGCCAGAATAATGCCCTCTTCATCAAGCGTGAGCGCGGCGGGTGGCTTTATATCGCCTGCTTTTCTCAGGAGGGATTTTATTCGCACCGCTTGGTAAAGCAAATAAGGGCCTGTTTTACCCTCAAAGCGCGTCATGCGGTCAATGTCGAATACATAGTCTGCTGTGCGCGTGTTTTGCAGGTCTGCAAATTTAAGGGCCGCAATACCGACTTTACGCGCAATCTCTTCAATTTCCGTCGCGCTAAAATCAGTCGCGATTTTTGCTTCTGCCAAGCGTTCCTTGGCCTTTTCGATGCTCATGCCAATTAAATCAGCAAGGTTCATCACGCCGCCTGCGCGTGTTTTAAATGGTTTCCCGTCAGTGCCGTTCATGGTGCCGAAGCCGGCATGGGTCAGTTCAAGATTAGCGGGTGCAATACTTGTTAAATAAGCGGCGCGGAAAAGTTGTTCAAAGTGTAATGCCTGCCGTTGGTCAACAACATACACAACGCGGCTGGGCACAGGGTGGTCATTGCCTGACATGCGGTCAACCAACGTTGCAAGGTCGGTGGTGCCGTACATGACAGCGCCATCACGTTTGTAAAGTATAAGCGGTGGGTATTCCTTGTTATCATCATTACGCTTCACGGGGATGACAACCGCACCCGCATCGTCAACCGCATAGCCTTTGCCTTGCAGGTCTTTCACCATCGGCGGGATGATATCATTCACATCCGCTTCACCCTTCCACAGGTCAAAATGTACGTTCAGCGCGTCGAAGTTCTTCTTCATGCCGAGAATGGAAACTTTCTTCACAATCTCCCACATTGTACGGAACGGCTCTTCGCCATTTTGCAGCTTCAGCGTGGCGGCTTGCGCTTCTTCCATCAGCTTGGGGTCGGCTTTGGCGGCAGCAGAGGCTTTCGGGTAGCGCTCACTCAAATCATTGAAAAGCTTGATAACGGCTTCTTCGTTATTCGTATCAACATCCAGCAATAATTTTTCTTCGCCATTACGGGCATAGTCCATGAAGAGCATGCCTAAATGTGTGCCCCAGTCCCCCATATGCACATCACCGAGCGCATTAAAGCCTGCATAAATCATCAGGCGGCGTAGAGAGTCCCCAATAATACTTGCACGCAAATGGCCAACATGCATCGGTTTTGCAATATTCGGCCCGCCGTAATCCAGTACAGCACATTCACTCTTGCCGACATTTTCAACGTTTAAATTTTGTGTGCTTGCAAGGCTGGCGAGGTAGCTGGCTAGAAAAGCCGGCGAAATTTTAAAATTTAAAAAACCAGGCCCCGCGATTGTAACAGAAGCAAAAGCGGAGTTGGCTTGTAATTGTGTCACGAGCTTTTCGGCGAGGGTACGCGGGTTTCGTCCTAGTTTTTTGGCGGCGGCAAGTGCGCCATTGCACTGCATATCGGCAAGGTCAGGGCGGTCGCTCAGTTGTGTGTGCCCGTAAGCGGTATCAATACCCTCGGCTGTGAAGGCGGCCGCGACGATATCGGAAATTTGTTGAAGCAGGCTTGTCATGGTTTTTTTATCAGTTTCAGTGCAGGCCGTTCGATGAATCTATAGCTCAAATGGCTTGCCAGAACAGTTGTAACAAAAACCGCTGAAAATAGAAGGGTTTTATTCTCGATCAGGCCTCTGAAGAATATAACCAGCGGAAAATGGATCAGGTAAAGCCCGTAGCTGATTGTCCCGAGGTAAAGCGCCGCACGATTGAGTAGAAGCGCCCGTACAAGCAGGCTTTGGTTGGTGCCCAGCACGATCAGCGCAAAGGTAAAAGCGGAGGCAGTGAGTAGTGTATCAGCGTAAGTGGGTATACCTGCGGATTTTTGAGGCGCGAACGAAAGAAAAGCGGCAATGCCCACGACCAGAAGCGCAATAAAAAACTTATCGCCGTGTTTTGTAGCAAAGTTCGAAACAAGCGGGCGGATATAATAGGCCAGCACGCCAAGCGAGAACGCGCAGGCGTAGAAAAGCGGGGACCATTCAAATATATGGCGCGTATGGATATGCGTTGCGGCTTCTTGCTGGCATTGGAGAGAAAAATACAGGGCTATGGATGCAATAAGCAGGGTAAGCGCACGCTGCCAGTTTGTGACAAGGGTTAGCAGGAGCGGCAGCAGGATATACCAGAACATTTCAATCGAAAGTGTCCATTCAACGCCGATCACACTATTGGTGATTTTATAATCAAGAAAGCTGAGGAAGCTAAGATGCATAAAAAGATTATAGAGATCATATTTCACGCCAAATTCTGTATCCCATGAGGCGGGCATATTGCCATTCGTGAGGGGCTGTAAAAGGAAGAGGCCAAGCAGTAAAACATAGTAAAGGGGCGCAATGCGCATAAAGCGTTTCGAGAGATAGGTCGTGAAATGTGCCGTTGTGCGGTATGAAGCTGTAACGCTGAAGCCCGAAATGACAAAGAACACATAAACACCCGTTTGCCCGAGGAAGACAAGCTGTGCTAGTAGCGGGTGAAGTTGCACAAGGCCCGCACCACCCGCATGGATCAGCATCACGGCAAGGGCCGCGTAGGCGCGCAAGCCCGTTACAAAGTCCGTATCGCCATATGATTTTATCGGGAACGCAAGGTTCTTAAGCATCAATGGTCGCGCGCAGAGCGTTTTCCTGAATAAATTCGCGGCGCGGTTCCACAACATCGCCCATAAGGATCGAGAAGATATCGTTCGCCTCTGCGGCATCCTGCACGGATACTTTCAACAGCGAGCGCACTTCCGGATCAAGCGTTGTTTCCCAGAGCTGGTCAGGGTTCATTTCCCCGAGACCTTTATAGCGCTGGATGTTTGCGCCTTTTTTCGCGAAGTCAAAAACGCTTTCCAGTAGGTCCAGCGGCCCGTTCACTGTGCCGACAGATTTTTTGCTGCTTTCCAGTGTTGCAATGCCGTCAAAAGATTCTGCCATCCATGTTGCCCCATGCTGTATGCGGGATGCATCGCCCGAGCGCAAAATTTCGGTTCCAACATTGATTTCCGTTGTAACGCCACGAAGTGTGCGGCTGAATTTATAGCCATCGCCCTCCACAAAAGAGCCTTTCCAGCCTTTTTCATGGATTGAAGAGAGCGCATCAAGGTTTTTCGCGACTTGCTCGGCGCGTTTTTGTGCTTTGGCTGGCTCTTTAACCGTTTCGGGGTTAAAGCCATCAGCAATTGCGAGTTGCTGTACAAGGTCACGATTGCCGATTTTCAAAATCAGGCTATTGAAGGCGCTACGGACATTGCGAATTTTTTCAAGCAGGTCACGCAAGTCAGATTTAGCGCGGGTGCCACCTTTGGCTTGCAGTACGAGCTCGTCCAGTGCGCTGTCCATCAAATGGTTTTCAAGTGCTGTATCATCTTTTAGGTATACTTCGCTGCTATTACCGCGCTTGAATTTATAGAGCGGCGGCTGGGCGATGTATAAATAGCCACGCTCTAGCAGTTGCGGCATATAGCGGTAGAAGAAAGTAAGCAGAAGTGTACGAATGTGCGAGCCATCCACGTCAGCGTCGGTCATGATAACGATTTTGTGGTAGCGGGCTTTATCAACGTTAAATTCATCGTGAATCCCCGTGCCAAGCGCTGTAATGAGCGTTCCCAGTTCCTGACTGGAAAGAATGCGGTCAAGACGTGCGCGTTCCACGTTCAGGATTTTACCGCGAAGCGGTAAAATAGCCTGGTTCTTACGGTTACGCGCCTGCTTGGCCGAACCGCCCGCCGAGTCACCCTCAACAATGAAAAGCTCGGAAAGTGCCGGATCACGCTCTTGGCAGTCTGCCAGTTTACCTGGCAGGTTGGAAATATCCATTACACCTTTGCGGCGTGAAAGCTCACGGGCTTTACGGGCGGCTTCGCGGGCTGTTGCGGCCTCAACAATTTTACCGACAATGCGCTTGGCATCAGCGGGATGTTCTTCCAGCCAGATATTCAGCCCTTCGGCAATAGCCTGTTCGACAACAGGGCGCACTTCGGATGACACAAGTTTATCTTTCGTCTGTGACGAGAATTTCGGGTCAGGTACTTTAACAGAGAGGACGCAGGTTAAACCTTCGCGCATATCTTCGCCAGTCAGGCCAATGTCCTTGTTCTTCTTGGTGAGGCCACTATCCTCCGCGTACTTCGTGAGTGCACGGGTTAGCGCGCCGCGGAAGCCGGCAAGGTGCGTACCACCATCGCGTTGCGGAATATTGTTCGTAAAACATAGCATTGTTTCGTGGTAAGCATCGCTCCACTGGAAAGCTGCTTCAACAGTGATGTTGCTTGCCTGTGTATTCACTGTAATGGCAGGCTTGATGAGTGTTTGCTTCGAGCGATCAAGCCATGTCACAAAACTTTCAATGCCGCCCTCATAGTTGAAGGTCACTTCTTTTGGCTCATCACCGCGGTGATCGGCCAGCACAATCGTGACGCCCGAGTTCAGGAATGCAAGCTCGCGGATACGGTCTTGCAATGTCGAGAAATCAAATTCTGTTTTTGTAAATGTTTGCGGGCTTGGCAGGAATGTCACTTCAGTGCCGGTATAGCCTGGTTGTGACACACCCACTTCTTTCAGTGGCGCTTCAGCGTCACCGTGACGGAAACGCATAAACCACTCTTTGCCATTGCGGTGAATGCGCAGGTCAAGCCATTCGGAAAGCGCGTTTACAACAGAAACGCCCACGCCGTGTAAACCACCTGAAACTTTATATGAGTTCTGGTCGAACTTACCGCCAGCGTGCAACTGCGTCATAATAACTTCGGCAGCTGATACGCCTTCGCTCGCGTGAATATCAGTCGGGATACCGCGGCCATTATCGCGCACGGTCACAGAGCCATCACGATTAAGAATAACATCGGTACGTGTACAGTAGCCCGCAAGCGATTCATCAATCGCGTTATCAAGAACCTCGTACACCATGTGGTGCAAGCCAGAGCCATCATCCGTATCGCCGATATACATGCCCGGGCGTTTACGAACGGCTTCCAGACCTTTAAGAACCTTAATGGAATCGGCGCCGTAATCTTGGGCGGCTTCTTCTGCGGATTTTGTCATTTTTTTAGCGGCTTCACTCATAGTTTTGTACGTTGTTTTTATTGTGTTTTTTGCTGTTTTTTTAGAACACTGATTCATAGCAAAAATGGCACAAAAAACCTAGAAAAAAGGGCGGTTTTTCCCCGTTTTTTGCCTCTTTTTTTCTCTATGATTCCAAGGGGTTACGGGTGCGCTTTTAATGGCTTCCCACTGTAATGTGCTTAAAGCTTTCAGGAAGCGGCTCCAGCACGTCCAAACCGGTGGCGCTCACCCATGTTTGCGTACCGAAGCGCAACAGGCTTTTCAGGATATTGCCTCTAAAATCGGCATCCAGATGGGCCGCAACGTCGTCTAGCAGCAATATAGGCTTTATGCCCTTGTAGATATTCAGCGCTTCGGCTTGCGCAAGGAGCAGGCCAAAAAGGAGTGCTTTTTGTTCGCCTGTCGAGCAGAGCGGGGCCGGCTGGTTTTTTGTAAGCAGCATTGACGTGAAATCGGTGCGGTGTGGCCCCAGTGCAGTAGCTTCGTCGTCACGGTCGCTCTTGCGGTTTTGCTCTAGTGCCTTGCGGTATATCTCTTCGGCCTGTAGCGCGGGGTTATCAATAAGCAGTGTTTCAATATAGCCGTGAAGCGCATATTGCGTAGGCGCAGGCGAGAAACCTAAAGTGTCGCGCTGCTTCTCATGCGTGTCTTGTAAATGGCGTAAATGCTCTTGCCGGCTTGCGCCTATTGCACAAGCTGTTTCAGCCATTTGCTGTTCAAGGCTATCAAGCCATGCTTTTGTTGTATTTGTAATGCCCTGTTCTTTCAGAATTTTATTACGTTCACGCATCGCATTTTCAAAGCGCCTTACGCGCCCCGCATGCGCGGCATCATACTGGAATACAAGGCGGTCATAAAAACGCCTGCGGTCAGATGCCGCATCAACAAATAAGCGGTCCTCTTTGGGTGTTAGCCATGTGAAGTTCAGAAGCGCCAGTACGTCTTCTTGTGTTCTGGTTGGTGCGCCGTTGAGATGAAAAACCCGCTTCGCTTTTTCGGGGACCCATGTTGTGCCGATTTGAACGGGGTTATCATCATCTGTAACAAGTGCGCTGATGACCCACGGTTTTTCAGTGCCTTGCTTTTGCCATTCCTTATGAGATGTGTTGCGCAAACCTTTGCCGGGGGCAAGAAGCGAGAGCGCTTCCAGAATATTCGTTTTCCCCGCCCCGTTTGCGCCCGTTAAAAGCACAAGGCCACTTTCCAGCGATTCTAAACGCAGGCTGTCGTATGAGCGAAAATTCTCAAGCAAAAGCGCGTTGATATGGGGCATCGCGCCTCGTAGGGTTTTGAAAGATTAAACGCGGAGCGGCATCAGCACGTAAAGGGCGCTATTGTCGCTGCTATCCTGAATGATCGTCGGTGAAGACGGGTCAGACAGTGTCAGGCGGCAACCGTCACCATCAATCTGGCTTGTGATATCAAGCAAGTAACGGGCGTTAAAGCCAATCTCGATAGCGGGGGCTTCGCTGCGGACTTCAATATCTTCCGTAGCGCTACCTGCATCAGGCGAACTGGCAGAAATCGTGACTGTTTTACCGTTCAGCGTAATTTTCACTGCGCGCGATTTCCCGTCAGAGATCGTTGAAACACGATCAATCCCGCTTGAAAACTCTTTCGGGTTCACTTCAATTACCTTGTCGTTGCCCGATGGGATAACGCGTTGGTAATCAGGGAATGTGCCGTCAATCAGCTTCGATGTCAGGACAATATGGTCAAATGCGAAGCGGATCTTGTTGTCAGACAGACTGATTTCAATCTTATCAGCTGCTTCATCCAGCAGTTTGCGAAGCTCGCCTACTGTTTTACGTGGTACAATAACACCCGGCATGCCTTCAGCGCCTGATGGCAGCGGAATATCAAACAGGGCCAATCGGTGGCCATCCGTTGCAACTGCGCGAAGCAGGGCAACGCCATTTTGTTCTGCTGCATGCAGGTAAACACCGTTCAGGTAGTAACGGGTCTCTTCTGTCGACATTGCAAATTTGGTTTTATCAATCAATGTTTTCAGGTCATTGGCGGGTAGCGAAAACGCATTCGGCAATTGCGAATTGTTCAGCTGCGGGAAGTCCGAAACAGGGAGGCAGCCCAGTTTGAAGCTTGAGCGGCCAGCCTTTACTGTCATGAAATTGCCGGAAGCATCGACCTCCATTTGCACGTCCGAACCTTCAGGGAGTTTGCGTGCAATGTCGTAAAGTGTGCTGGCGGGAACAGTTGTTGATCCGGCTTTGCCAATTTTTGCGGCAACGGCTTCGTTGACCTCAAGGTCCATATCCGTAGTTGCGAGGTGAAGTGCATCACCTTCGGCTTTCAGAAGGACGTTCGCCAAAATGGGGATCGTGTTGCGGCGCTCAACGGCACTTTGCACGTGGCCAAGGGAGCGTAAAAGGTCTGCGCGGCTGATAGAGATTTTCATCGTCTTATCCTCAAATTCTGATTCTGTTTGCTGATCTGATTTTAATTAGCACGCTGTCCACAGAAACCCAAGGGGGTTCCTGCGGGAAACTGCCAAAATATACACATTTTTTGGTGGTTTTTAGCGGTTTTACCGTTATTTACCGGCCTATTAGCCAGTCAGTGCGCGGCGCAGCACGTCCACATCCTGCGCGAAGCTCGGGTCCTCGCCCACCAGCTCATCGACCTTGCGGACGGCGTGCATCACGGTTGTGTGGTCACGGCCACCGAATTTACGCCCGATTTCTGGGAGTGAACGGCAGGTTAGTTGTTTGGCAAGGTACATAGCCACCTGTCTGGGGCGGGCAACATTGCGGCAACGGCGGGCTGAGTGCATATCGCTGAGCTTGATATTGTAGTGCTCTGCAACATGGCGCTGGATCTCGTCAATCGTCACACGGCGATCATTGGCACGGAGCAGGTCCTGAAGGACTTCCTGTGTTGTTTCAAGCGTAATGGCCTGGCGTGTAACATCGGCATGGGCCAGTAGGCGGTTCAAGGCGCCTTCCAGCTCGCGGATATTGGAAATGATCTTAAGTGCCAGAAATTCAAGCACGGCATCGGGTACATCCATGCCTGAAAGCGCGCGCTTGGCTTGTAGTATGCCAAGGCGAAGCTCGTAAGTGCTTGGCTGGATATCAGCAACTAAGCCCCATGCAAGACGTGAGCGCAGGCGCTCGTCAATGCCCTGAAGGTCAGATGGTGCTTTGTCGGCTGAAATGATGATCTGTTTGTTCTGGTCTATCAACGCGTTGAAAGTATGGAAAAACTCTTCCTGTGTTGAATCCTTGCCGCTGATGAACTGGATATCATCAAGCATCAGAACATCAACCGAGCGGAAAATTTCCTTGAAGGCCATGGCTTCGCCGCCGCGCAGGGCTTTGACGAACTGGTACATGAATTTCTCGGCGGAGAGGTAAACAACCATCTTCTCTGGGTGCTTCTCGCGCATGGCCCATGCAATTGCATGCATCAGGTGGGTCTTGCCCAAGCCAACGCCGCCATAGATGAAAAGCGGGTTAAACGGCATTGTCTGGCTCTCGACAATACGGCGTGCTGCTGCATGTGCAAGGGCGTTTGATTTACCAACAACGAATGTTTCAAGCTTAAAGCGGGGATCAAGCGGGGAGAGAAGGTCCATCTTCTCTGCCATAACGTTCATATTGCTCTTGGTGACTTGTGTTGGCGCTGGTGTTTCGTCCTCAATGGCCGAGCTTTGCGGTACAACTACAATCTCAACACGCTCAATTGTCTGGTTCTGGGCGCGAGTCAGTTCCAGAAGGCGGGCCGCGTAGTGGCTCTGGATCCAGTCACGCATAAAGCGGGTTGGAACGGAAATTTCCATCGTGCCATGGTAAAAGGCTTGCAGGGCCAGAGGCTTGAGCCAGCTTCTGAAAACGGCTTCACCAAATTCGGCGCGCAGAGCCTTATAAACGGCGTCCCACGCTTGCTTGATATCTTTTGTCGGTTCGAATGATTCTTGCTGAAACTGGTTTTCCATTACTGCAAATGCGTTCTTTTTACCCCCACGATCGACCATGGTATCTCTCTCCTAAAATCAAAAATCTACAACAGGGACAGGGACATAGCTTTTACAAGTGATTCACCGAACCGCTTATAAACTGCGTCGCCTATCCAACGCTTTGAAAAACCCTTTTGTGCAGATGAAACAAGTGTACCTGTTTTTCTGCGCGAAATGCTACCTTTTTCATCAAATAGCCACCCACCTACAAAACCACGTCTTAAATTCTTCTTGTTATTTGCGCGTGGGTTTGCACCCTAGCGCGGAATTTTTAAGCCGCACAACCGGATCAAAATAGGAACAATAAAAAAGAAATTTTATGACCCGGATTTGAAACAAGCTGTTTTTTGCATGCGCGAACGTACCCGCACTTTCATGCGGCTATGCTCTATCTCTTAAATTGTTAGTTTTTTACTTTTTTGCGGATTTTATCTTATTCGACAGTCTTGAAATTTTCCGTGCTGCCGTTTTCTTGTGCATGACGCCTTTTGAAGCGCCGCGCATAATCTCTGCTGTTGCCGTTTTCAGGGCTGCCTCTGCATCTTTGGCATTTCCTGCCAGCAGGGCTGTTTCAATCTTTTTTACAAGGGTCTTAATCTTGCTTTTACGGCTTGTATTCGCCGTGGCCTTTTTTGCATTCGTTCTGATGCGTTTTTCGGCTGATTTATGGTTTGCCATGTTTCGAAAATCTCTCTTTATTTCCTAGCTATAATTGCTTGCGAAGGTGTTTTTCTAGACGTTCTAAGGGGCCTGAGTCAAGCAAAAGAAATAAAAAAAATTTCACTTTGGCTAAAAAAAGCTGCTTGACAGTCAACTGGCCAAAAGGGGTTTTCAACAACCTTCGGGGGCAATATCAACAACTCTTTTTCTGGTGCTGTGGACAAAAGAACGTCGAACGCCCGGCGATAACGATCTTCTGGATCTCTCCTTTGCAATTTTTTAGCGGGCAAGGCGTGCCCTCGCGGTCATAGGCTTTAAAGCGATGCTGGAATAAACCTGTAATGCCATCTGCACTTTTATAGTTCCGCAAAGTACTGCCACCCGACTTGATGGCAGCTTTTAAAACAAGTCGTATAGCCGCCAAAAGTTCTGCCGCTTTTGCGGGGGTGATTTTAGCTGCAGACATTTGCGGATGAAGACAAGCAAGAAAAAGCGCCTCGCTTGCGTAGATGTTCCCGACGCCAGCAATTACTTTTTGGTCAAGCAAAACGGATTTGATCGGCGCACGGCTTTTTTGCAAACGTGCGTAGAAATTTTTTGCAGTGAGCGTTTTCTCAAGTGGTTCGGGGCCTGTATCTTTAAACAGTTTATGCATTCCCAGCTGTTCTGTCGGAGCATATTCTATAAGGCCAAAGCGGCGTGGGTCATTGTAAACAAGCTGCGTCCCATCAGTAAAATCCAGCATGAAATGGTCATGCTTTTCGCGTAGACGGGGTTTTTGCCCCCCTGCAACGGCGAACTGGCCACTCATGCCGAGATGAGCAATCAGGGTTAAGGAGGGGGATTTAGCGCGGGTCAGGTTTATAAGGATGTATTTCGCCCGCCGTTCCACATCTTTAATCTTATAGCCCGGCAGCAGCTTTTTAAGTGCGGGGGGAATGGTCGTCCGGATCTTGTCACGGAGGATATGAACTTTCTGAACCGTCTTTCTGGCAACGAGCTTATCAAGCGCACGGCATACTGTTTCGACCTCAGGCAGCTCGGGCATTTACCCCTGCCTTTGCCAGATAAGGGGCTTTTGCAGGAAATTTGGGTCGCGGCTTGTTATATTGACGTTCAGGATGCTGGCTGTCGGAGCGGCTGTTAGGGTTGTCATTAATCGTGATGATAGTTCGGTTACGGCGAATTCCAGCGCCTCAAAGCTCAGCGGAAAATAGGTCTTATAGGCCCGTAAGGGATTGCGGGGACGCCCAAGGCCCGGGCGAAGCCTGAATTGTAGCACACCGTTGGCGGCGCGTACTTCGCCACGCGCATAAAAAGTGCGTTCACTATAGCGGAGGTCCTTTATCAGAAGCTGGAAAAAGCTGCCTTTAATCGTCAGTGTATATTGCTGTTGACCGGATTTCGCGATCCAGATCCCGTTCAGCGCTGTTAAATCAATCTGTTTAAGGGGGCTTGAGACTGTCAGGCGTGGCCAAGCGCCCTTTTGCTGCGTATTTCTTTTCTCGAGCCAATGCCCACCGGCAGCCAGCAGGGTGGCTGACAGAAGGCTTATAAGAAAGATGGCCCACAAAGCGGACGGAAGGCGCGGAAACTGCATGGGGTCAATATAGCGTAAATATCTGAATTATAAATAGAATGACGGTCGCCAGCCCGAAAGCCAACGACCGCCAAGTGTGTGGGGAACTTGACAACTGTATGAATTTTTCATGCAGTGTCAGACATCTTTTAGGCAATATTATGAATATTGTCAAATAGAAAGTAATAATTTATAGCTTTATAAGCATTTTTTATATAGTAAACTATTAACGTGATTACAGTCCCCCAGATTCGCGCCGCTCGTGGCCTTTTAGGTTGGAGCCAGAAAGACCTCGCCGAAGCCGCAGGCCTCTCCCAGACGGGCATAGCCCGTATTGAAAGCGGTGATAGTGAGGCAACCCTTAAAACGCTCGAAAAAATCAAAGGCGCAATTGAATCCCATTTTATCGAGTTCGTGAATGGCGGGGTTCGCCAGCGGGTCGACTATGTCGAAATCCTTGATGGGAGCTATGCCTACCTGAACCTTCTCGATTTTATTTTGAATACACCTGACGCCGAGCAGAAAGAAATCCTGTTTTGGGGGGCCGATGAACGACGTTCATCAGAGGCGGTCACAGAAAAAACCCGTGCACTGCGTGCCAAGAAAATAAAGATGCGGTTTCTTGTCCGCCCGCAAGACACCTATTGCATGGGCGCACCCGTTGAGTATCGGTGGTTACCACAAACGCTTTATGTTGAAAGTGATGTTAAAGTGATCTTCGGCAACTATCTCGCCTATCTGCTAGGCGATAAAACTTTGAAGAAGGTTGTGCTGATTCATGACCGGCAAATTGCAGAAGAAAGCCGCAGAATGTTCGATTATTTGTGGGATAATGGCGATGGTCCACAAAAATCAACTGCGCCGATCAGGTATTGACATGTCCGTACATATATCATTCAAGGGCAAGGAGGGCTGGCAGCAGCATAAGAGCTGCCATGTCGGCATTAGCCTGAACAACCCGAACTTTTCGGAGGAGAATTTCGGCGCGGTTATAGATTGGCTCAATCAGCAGAATTTTCAGCATTGCTTCTTTGATCTTTCGGATACGCTTTACCGCTATAATCTTGTTCAAACACGTGGCTATACTTTTGAAAAAGCAGCCGCCGCTTCGCGTGAGATGGGGGATGCATGGCTGGCGCGAAACGAAGAAAATTTGGCACGGCTTAAGGTGCCCCACCATCTAACGCGTTGGGATGCATGGTTGGAACATAAGGACTTTCCTAAACATCTCGCAAAATTTACCAGACTATTTCAGGGGAGTCTCGAGTTTCGCCATGCGGTATTGACCGATATCTATAACTTCAGAAATCGTAAACAAGAACTACTCAGCCCCTATGATGTTGGCTATCTCCTTGAGGAGCTTTCGGTTCTCGCGCTTTATTTTAAGAATTATCCGTGCCTCAAAATATACCCCGGAAAAGAACAAAAAATACTGCGCCTACTGAGGTCGGGAGCCATCAAGGGCGCGCCGCGTAGCTTTCGGCAAATCGACTACGCGCAAATCTGGCTTCACAGAGAAAATGCAGGGCAAAAAGCGGCCTGAGGTTGGAAGTCGTGTCCTGTATTGTATGCGGACCCCCAACCCCCTTTTTTTTACATATTTGTTGACTTGTGGTAGGCAAGCCTGCTAATAAAGCCATAATAAACAATAGAGGAGAGTGAAAAATGGCATCAAAATATAAAGACGCTCACTATGAGCTAACGCCGCGGGCATTAAATAATTGGGGTATGGCGCTTTGGTATGAAGCAAACAAAGCAGACGGCGTAGAGCCTGATGTAACACAAAGCCCTTTTTATGGCGGTGAGCTGATCACCGAGCCAACGGGGCTACGAGCAGTTCAAGAAGGTGGTCTTGTTTGTGCCATTTGGGGATTGGGTTTTGTTCTTGCGTTTCCAAATGATAAAGGTCTGAGAGCTACATTCATGGATATTCTTATTCGTGATTGGCGTCATGAAGTTCAAGGTAACTATATTGTCCCGCGCATCAATGCTGTCGCCGAGCTAATTAACAAAGTTGGCGAGGTAAGAGCGTCAGAATTGCTGGATAACCCACCTCAGGCTGTTTATTTGAAGACAATCTCGGCGTGGGGCACACGTGGGGATCTACGCAAAACACTTGAACTCTATTCAGGAAGAACAAAAGGCACAGCCGACATTCTGGTGGCGGCCCTTAAGCGCGGAGAAGACAGTACGTCTTTGGATGTCAGACCCACTGCACCAGCAGTTGCTTAATTGTTGCCAATAGCAAATAAAAAGAGCCGCAAATTGCGGCTTTTTTTATTTGCGCAATAAGCCTAATCCGCAAATTAGTGCGCCTATAACAATGCTGCCAATTGACGCACCTGAAACAAGGAGCGCATCACCATTCATATTTCCGTAGACACTTAAAGGAAGCGTTAGAATAAGTGATACAATAACACTGGCGGCAACAAATGTGCCCGAGATACACGGGCGTAACATGGCAAACACAATGGGAGCAACGATAGCGCCGCCAATGGCGCCGATGATAAAGAGCATCCAGAGGATTTTGAACTGTGCCAGCGAGAAGAGCACACCAATAAAAGCCGCACCCGCCATGCTAAGGCGTCCGACATTGATGATATCGCGCTCGGTAGCCGCAGGCTTTATATACTTCTTGTAAATGTCATAGCCGATAAGGGCCGATAATGAACAGTAGCCGGCATCAACAGTCGAAAAAATGACTGCAAAGAAAGCAATCACAAATAATAATAACCCCGTCTGGCCAAGGTAATGCTCAACAGTCTGTACGATTGCCAATTGTGTGTCTGTCACTTCAATCAAGCCCTGTTGTGCAAGGGAGAGGCCGAGAAAACCAAGCGAGCCAGAGATCAAAAGAATTGTCGCACAAAAAATACCCGTAAGCGTAAATGCCTTAACAATCCGTGCGGGTTTCTTCAGGGCGACCAGGCGCTGGAAAATCATCTGGTCAACGAGCGGCTGGGTTAACACGATAATGCTAATCGGGATGCCAAGAGATAAAACAAGATGCGTATTAAAGGGCGAATTGAGGGCATTCTCTGCGCCAAAGAAGCGTAAAGCCGTTGTATCAACACCCTTATAAAGAACGATCATCAGGCCGGTCATTAAAGCCATCACAATAAAAAACTGCAAAATGCCGGTATAGGTCGAGGTTTTAAGCCCGTTGATCAACGAATAGGTGAGCACCAGAACAACAATCGAAGCGGCAGAGAGAAGATAATCAAACCCGAAGGCGGCATGAAGCAGAAAACCGCTAATTGTGGCATTCAGCCCGAGGACAACAAGCTGGTAAAGCATAACGGCAATCGTCATTACAATATGGGCTTTGGCCGAGTGGTCGCTTTTGAGGGCGACAAAATCAGGGATTGTAACAACATCTGGCGCGTCTTTTTTTACACGCATGGCAATAAATGCAAATAAGAAAAACCCGAGAAAGGTCGCAATGCTGAACCACACAAGGCCATAGATGCCGTAATCATAACCAATCTGCGAGGTTGAAAAGAAAATATCGGCCCACATCCAGCCAATGGCAGTTGCAAAAGCCGTGCGGCCAGCGCTTACACGGCGGCCCGCAGCAAAGAACGTGTCGGCATCGGCCCCGCGTCGCGCAAACCAGGCTAGGCCCAGCATAACGGCGGTAAATACAAGAATAGTGATCAGGAATATACCGGAATTCATTGGCCGTCCTTTGCTGTGTAGATTTTAATATGGTTTCGTTTGTTGCAAAAGAGTAAAAAAAGAGCCGCAATTTGCGGCTCTTTCTCTTTGTAGGGATGGGGTTCGATTAGAAGCCCATATCGTCCATACCACCCATGCCTGGCATACCGCCACCGCCCGGTGATGCTTTTTCTTCCTTCGGCAGTTCAGTGATGATGGCTTCTGTCGTGATGATGAGGCCAGCAACTGAGGCTGCGTTCTGGATGGCTGAACGAACAACTTTCACAGGGTCAATGATACCTTCTTTGACCAGATTGCAGTAATTGTCGTTCTGCGCGTCGTAACCGAAGTCAGTGTCTTCTTGCTCAAGCAATTTGCCTGCAACAACAGCGCCGTCAACACCAGCGTTTTGCGCGATCTGGCGAAGCGGGGCTTGCACCGCGCGGCGCACCAGTTCAACACCGGCTTGCTCGTCTTCGTTTGCGCCTTTAACGCTCTTCAGCGCGTTTGAAGCATAAAGAAGCGCTGTACCACCGCCGGCAATAATGCCTTCTTCAACGGCAGCGCGTGTTGCGTGCATAGCATCGTCAACGCGGTCTTTCTTCTCTTTCACTTCAACTTCTGTTGAACCACCAACGCGGATCACAGCAACGCCGCCTGAAAGCTTGGCAAGGCGTTCCTGCAGCTTCTCGCGGTCATAGTCAGATGATGTCGCTTCGATTTGTTGGCGGATCTGGCTGCAACGTGCTTCGATCGTTTTCTTGTCGCCAGCACCATCGATGATCGTTGTATCGTCTTTTGTGATACGGACTTTCTTCGCTTTACCAAGCATGCCAACATTAACGTTCTCCAGCTTCATGCCGAGATCTTCAGATACCAGCTCACCTTGTGTCAGGATCGCCATATCTTCCAGCATCGCTTTGCGGCGGTCGCCGAAGCCTGGGGCTTTCACAGCGGCAACTTTCAAACCACCACGCAGTTTGTTTACCACGAGTGTTGCAAGCGCTTCGCCTTCAACATCTTCTGCGATAATCAGCAGCGGACGGCCTGATTGTACAACAGACTCAAGAACGGGCAGCATCGCTTGCAGGTTCGACAGTTTTTTCTCGAATAGCAGGATCAGCGGGTTCTCGAGTTCGCAAACCATTTTCTCGCCGTTTGTGACGAAGTAGGGTGACAGGTAACCGCGGTCAAACTGCATACCTTCAACAACTTCAAGCTCGGTTTCGAGTGATTTGGCTTCTTCAACTGTAATTACACCTTCATTGCCTACTTTCTCCATGGCTTTTGCAAGGTAATCACCGATTTCCTTGTCGCCGTTTGCAGAAATTGTCGCAATCTGTGCGATCTCTTGGTTGCTCTTGATTTTCTTCGCGCGTGATTTCATGTCCTCAACGAGCGCAGAAACGGCTTTATCCATACCGCGTTTTACGTCCATCGGGTTCATGCCGGCTTCAACAATCTTCAGGCCTTCTGTAACAAGGGCTTGTGCAAGCACTGTTGCTGTTGTTGTACCATCACCGGCAGCGTCATTTGCCTTGCTGGCAACCTCACGCAGCATCTGTGCGCCAAGGTTTTCGAACTTGTCTTCCAGCTCGATTTCCTTCGCAACGGTCACGCCGTCTTTTGTAATACGTGGTGCGCCGAATGATTTCTCAATCACAACGTTACGGCCTTTCGGGCCCAGCGTTACTTTTACAGCGTTTGCGAGAATATCCACGCCGCGCTTCATTTTCTGACGGGCGGGTGTGTTGTGTCTAATTGCTTTAGCAGCCATTTTCTTTCTCCTATGTTGAATAAATTAAAATTAAGCGGCTTTTTCGAGTACGCCCATAATGTCGGACTCTTTCATCACCAGTAGCTCTTTGCCTTCCAGTGTTACTTCTGTGCCTGACCATTTTGAAAACAGAATACGGTCGCCCGGTTTTACATCCAGCGGCACAACTTTGCCGTTTTCATCACGCAGGCCTGTGCCCACTGCTAGCACCACGCCTTTTTGTGGCTTCTCTTTTGCTGTATCAGGAATAATGATCCCGCCAGCTGTTTTTGTTTCTTCTTCTTCGCGCTCAACCACAACACGGTCGTGCAGGGGGCGGAATGATGGTTTTGTTGCCATTTTTGTCTCCTTTTTCGGTTACGTTGGCTTATTAGCACTCACACTAGGTGAGTGCCAAATATCTAGTAAAACGGTGGCTTAAAAGCAAGTATTTCCTGCAAAACAGCAGAGAAATTAACGGTTTTTTGCCCTTTTGTTGCGATAATAGTAGTGAGTGGAAAAGGATTTTCCGCGTCCGATACAAAAAACAGGAGGTTTTTGCCGTGCCGAAAGATTTTCACGTGCCCGATTTGCAGCTTCAGCTTGATGGTTTTCATCTAACCACAGCCCGTATTCTTTATCATATGCCTGACCACCCGCTCCTTTTGCAGAGCTTCGTATGGCAGGAATATGACCTTCTTCCAAAATTTCCGGTCCTGCGTGATTTTATCCATTTTTGGCAAGGCAATATCGAGGGCCGGCTCCATTCGGTGAATGTATGGTTCAGAGAGCATATCACCGACAATCCACTGAACATACGTTCGCTTGAACTCGATCTGACATAGCGGGGGAAAGGTTTATAGCGGCGTATGTTTTTTTATATCCCCGACATGAGCGAGGAGCACGCGGAAGGCTTGAAGCGCCTCTTGAGCGAAACGGGATATTGCTGTGCGCAGGTAACACCGCAACACACGTTTGTTTTTTCGGAAGCCCAAATTGCAGGCATGTTGCGTGAGGCCGCGGCCAAAAATATCGAGCTTCATTCACTGGGCGCTGATTTGCAGGGCGAAATAAAACGCGCCCTTGCCGTTTCAGAGGCCGTCATCCAAAAAGAAGTGCATGAAGAACGTGCCGTTAAAGAGGCCCTGCGCCCCGTTACACTTCTACACCCGCACCACAAAGCCAAAGACTATAAACCAGCCACCAAAGAAAGTGTTACCCCGAAGGTGCTGGTTTAACGGGTGAGCCCCTCACGCGCATAATAGGCGTTTAATTCTTTCATGCTTTGAATGAGAAGCGGTGTAACAGGTGCTTTCGCAAGAATCTTTTTATATTCTTTTTTGTTTTGCGGGTAACGAAAAACTGTATGCCGTATCAGGAAAAGACTAAATTCACTTTGTGCGCCTTCTAGCCCGCCATGACGGTCAGGGTCTTTTATGATGCAGCGGTGAAGGTAACGCATAAGGCGACCTAAAAGCGGCGGGTCAACCCAGATGATCTCCGTCGCCCGCGCAATACGCTGCGGCATGCAAACTCTATAGTTCCCTTCTATAATCCATGCGTCTTGCGTAAGAAGGGCATCATGCTCTTTAACAAAAACATCATTTGGCTTGCGCTCCCACTTTGTATGCGGCACGTGGGAGATTTGGTCCAAATGATAGGCTGGTATGCCATGCTTGCGTGATAGAGCTTGTGCAAGTGTCGATTTACCACTGGAGCTAGGGCCGAGTATGCAAATGCGGCGCATATTAACCTGCCTTGCCCGCTTCTGCATTGTAACGCAAAATCCACTCCTTGCTGAGGCCATCCGAAAGTTTTTTGTTTGCGGCTTCCAGTGTTTTCCCCTCGGGCAGTGTAACGCCCAGATAATCCAATACATTTTTTGTGCCTGTAATCGGGTCTTGCGTGTAGGTTTCGTATTCGATTTTGTATGGTGTGATGTCGTTATCGGCAAACCATTCCAGCCATGCCTTGTTGTGTTCTTCCATTTCAGTAACAAAGCCATGGATTTGTTCGAAATTGTAAACGGGTTCGGTTTTTGCTGTTGGCGTGCCGCGTTCATCAACAACGTGCCAGACATCTGTTTGCAGGGCGCGCACCAGTGAGACTGCCTGCGCTACAATATCATTCCGCTTCAGGTACAGGAATTTGCAGGGGCCAAAAGCATGTTCAAGCACGGCTTTATCATTGCCTGTTATGGCGGGGGCAAGCGCACGTGTATTATCAACGACCTCCGCCATCGTGCCCCACATCACGCGGATGCCTAACATGCCATTGGGTGTTGTGCCGCCCTTAATAACGCCCTGAAGATATGTTTTAAAGTCGGCAGCTGTAGCCAGGTCGAATTTCTCCGCCCATTTCAGTTCATCTTGTTTGCGGAAATATGATTCCGGTACACCTGCTACACCGGATGATTTTAAAAGCGCGCATAATAATGTGCTGCCACTGCGCGGCGTACCGCAGATAAAATATGTCTGGGTGTATGGCATATCAGCCTGCGGGGGCCAGTGTAACGCGCAGCCCGTCCAGTTCCGCGTTCATAATAAGCTGGCAGGACAGGCGGGAATTGTCTTTTACGTCTACCGCCATATCGAGCATATCTGTTTCATCAAGTGAGGGCGGCACGAGCTTGTTTTGCCATTCCGGTGCAACGTAAACATGGCAGGTAGCACAGGCGAGGCAGCCGCCGCACTCGGCCTTAATAGGCAGGCCATGATCGCGGATAATTTCCATCACGCGCCAGCCTTCGAGGGCTTCAAGTGTATGTTCCTTGCCGTCAAAATCAGTAACGTGGATTTTCATTTTTTATAGTATGCTTTTAGAACGTTTGAGAAAGCGGCAACAAAGGCGGCCGTTGCGACAAGTGAAAGCAGCATTTCGGTAATGCCGGCAAAGATCATCAGCACAAATTTCATACCGGCAGGAATCAGCGAGGGGTCACCATAAGGCGCAATAAGAAAGCCGGAAATAATCATGACGAGAAACAGGCCCGGCACATTTGTGATAAGCCACAAAGCCAGTAATTTCACCGACGAAATAAAATGCGGGAATAGTTTTATATAGTTGCGCACCGGCATCAGCACCACCATGCCGACATAAATATAAACAAAACGGAAGGCCCATATAGCAAAAATCATAATGGCAAGGGCAATCAATCCGCCAGTAGAAGAGAGGACATCGTTTGAAGACGAAGCGGCCTGTGGTTCTACATGGGACATCAGGAAGAGCCCGAACGTCGCCATGCCTTGTGAAAGCATTTTCAGTAGCACGAATGTAATAATACAGGCGAGTATGGCGCGCGCGCGCGGGATCAATTTTTCAATATCGCTATCATCAATCAGCTCGGGCGGCGGCATGGGGATAGGCCAGCGCTCGTTTGTAATTTGCGTACGGGCCGCTTGTGCTACAATCCAGCCTTCGGCAAAAAATGCAGGTAGCATTACCAGTGCGTAAGACAGATCCTGCGCATCATACCCAAGTGCCAGTGCCGCCATGGAGCAGACGCTTTTTACAAAAACGGGCAACAGCGCAAGCTTCAGCAGGTAATGGCGCTCGAGCCACACCCATTGGTATCCGCTGCCAGCGGCGGTGATCAGGTCAAATTGCATGAGATATTTATAATTAAAATGACGTTGTCATGCCAGCGAAAGCTGGCATCCAGAGTCAAAAACTGGATTTATATTTGTAATTCTGGACCCCAGCTTTCGCTGGGGTGACATATTGAGACTATACACCAAGTTTTTTGTGCAGGTCCGAAGAGGCTGTCGTGTACTGGAAGCGCAGTTTTTTGTCAGGGTAAACATAATTAAAGGCTTTTTGGGCCATCAGCGCGCTTTCATGGAAGCCCGAGAGGATCAATTTCAGCTTGCCGGGGTAGTGATTAATATCACCAATGGCAAAAATGCCAGTGGTCGAGGTTTCGAATTTCTCGGTATCAACAGGCACCAAATTTTCGTGCAGGTTCAGGCCGAAATTCGCAATGGGCCCTAGTTTCATCGTCAGGCCGTAGAAGGGGAGCAGTGTATTGCAGGCAATTTCAAAATCGCCTTTCTCGCGGCTGTGCAGCTGCAGGCCGCTAAGGTGCGGCGCATCACCTTTCAGGCCTTTAATATCGGCTATCACAAGGTTAATAGCGCCTTCAGCAGCGAGCGCGCGCATTTTCAAAACACTATCGGGCGCGGCGCGGAAATCATCGCGGCGGTGAACGAGTGTTAGTGATTTTGCAAGCGGCTGTAAATTGAGCGTCCAATCGAGTGCGGAATCGCCACCGCCAGCAATCACAATATCCTTGCCGCGGAATTGTTCCATTTTGCGCACAGCATAAAACACCGATATGTTTTCGTATTGGTCGATATTTGCAATAGCCGGTTTTTTCGGCACGAATGATCCGCCGCCCGCTGCAATCACAATAACCTTTGCTTCTATAACTGTGCCCGTATCTGTTGTCAGCTTCCAGCCATCGTCCGTTTTTTCCAGACTCTCGGCCATTTGCCCGAAATGGAAATGCGGGTGGAATGGTTTAATTTGTTCAAGCAGTTTTTCCGTCAGGTCGTGGCCGGAAATAACAGGCCATGCAGGAATATCGTAAATCGGTTTTTCGGGGTAAAGCTCGGCGCACTGGCCACCAGGCTTATCCAGAATATCAATCAGGTGCGCTTTCATATCAAGCAGGCCCAGCTCAAACACAGCAAAAAGCCCGACAGGGCCTGCGCCGATAATCGCGACATCTGTTTTGTGATAATTGGTGCTTGCGGTTTCCATGGAACGGTCTAACTTCCCGAGTAACATGGAAAAAACAGCGCAAAACTTCAAGCCTTTATTCTGCTGGTTGTGGGCCGTTGCCGGTATGATCGTCATAATGGCGGTCATTGGCGCTATTACACGCCTTACGGAATCCGGCCTTTCCATCACCGAGTGGCAGCCTGTGAAGGGGTTTTTGCCGCCGCTTCATCAGGCAGACTGGGAAAAAGCGTTCGAAGGGTACAAGCAAATCCCTGAATTCCAGCAGCAAAATAGCTGGATGTCGCTTGATGATTTCAAGAATATTTACTGGTGGGAGTGGATCCACCGTTTCTGGGGCCGTTTGATCGGCATCGCGTATGCATTGCCTTTATTGTTTTTCTGGGTGCGTGGTATGGTCCCGCAGAATTTCAAATTGCCGTTGCTTGGCATTTTGCTGTTGGGCGGCACGCAAGGTGTGATGGGTTGGTTTATGGTGATGAGCGGCCTTTCGGAAAGGCTTGATGTCAGCCATTATAGGCTTGCCGCACACCTGATGCTCGCCTTTATTCTCTATGTCTGTGTGTTGCTGACAATTTTCAAATTGCAGGGGCGTACAACCGTTAAAGGAAAAACGCTTCACTGGCTTTTTGCATTGCTCTTGCTTGTGATGGTCTGGGGCGCTTTTACGGCAGGGCTGAATGGCGGGCTGCTTTACAATACTTACCCGAAAATGGGAGCGGGTTATATTCCGGTAGAATTACACCAGCCTTTTGCATTTCTTGATAATCCTGCCGGTGTGCAATTTGTTCACCGCTGGCTGGCAACCATTCTGGCAGGGCTTTTGCTTTATACGGGCTGGGCACGCAAAAACTATATGCTTATGGCTGTGGCATTGATCCAGCCAACGCTGGGTATTTTTACCTTGCTGTTTGCTGTGCCTGTATGGCTGGGCGCGCTGCATCAGCTAGGCGCATTTATTCTAGGCGGAGTCCTTCTGCACGCAATATATGGCGGTAATAATCAAGATAGGCTTCAACAGCGCGCGTCTTTGTAAACTCGTTCTGGTAACGCTGCCATCCATTATTGATCAGCTTTGTTTGTCGGGCGGAATCTTTTTGTAATCTATCAATCGCTTCACGCAGTGCATCTATATTATCAATCGGCACCATCAATCCGTCTTCGCCATCGCGCACAAAAGCGGCTGGGCCATCACTTGCGGTGGTGACCAGTGGTTTTCTGGCGGCCCAGGCTTGCACAAAAGTTGTACCGAAGGGTTCATAGCGTGACGGGAATGCAACTGCATCACAGGCTTTCAGCAACGCATCACGGTCATCCCGCCAACCCAGAAAATGTATGCGGTTTGCCGCGCCTTCTGCTTGTGCCAAGGCTTCCAGCTTTTCCCTGTCGGGGCCTTCACCGGCCAGCCATACATGTGTATTTTTCAGCGGGGCAACAGTCTTTATAAGTGTATCAAGGCCCTTTGCCTTATGAAGGCGCGAGAGTGCAAGCACCACAAAAGCATTTTCGGGCGTATTCAGGCTTTCTCTCGTTACAGGTGCAGTGTCTTGCGGCACTTCGGCAAAATTATTGATATGGCGTACATGTGCAGGTGATACGCCGTTCTCGGTTAAGTAATCACGGATCTTCGGTGTGATTGTTGTGAAATAGTCCGTTGTGCGGAAATATTTCATTTTATAGTAACCACCAAGGCGTGAAACCTTCATATAATGCTTTTTATCGGCAGGGGTGTGTTGTGCGGCACGACTCATCCATGTCTGCACAATGTCGGGCTTGAATCTGCGAATGATGCCACGTAGGGCAAATGATGTGTAAATATCGATCAGCGAGCCAAAGGGCAGCGTGAATACGGGTATGCCGGCTTGAATAAGGCTTTCATTACGTGTGTTTTTACGTGTTACAACCTGTTGCGGCACACCGGCTTCATGCAGGGCCAGCACCATATCGGCAAAGGCTGTTTCAGCGCCACCTGTTTCAGCGCCTGCCATCACTTGTAAAACACGGGGTATCATTCTGTGTAATTCAAATCTTTATCAAGCACGAGCGCTTTTTGTAATAGCTCGTTTATCTCTTCGCTATCATCGTCAATATCTTCGGCAAGGTCCTCGCACTCATCTTTGCCATGAATGGGAATACGCTTTATTTTTTTATCTTGCAGGGCAACCAGCTCTTTATAGTCGCGTATATATTTATGGACATCAGCTTGCTTGGCAAAAGTCTGGCCTGCAACCATCTGCTTGAGGCGCGGGTGCGAGTTCTTAATGTGTGCTTCAATCGCTGTCGTCCAGTTGCGCAAACTTGTCTGCAATGGTTCTTTCATGTCGGGGTTATGCTTCTCGCATGATTTTACAGCGGTGCGGATATCGGTATCAGCCTGACGAATCGCCTCGACTGTTGCCACATGCCCGCGGATAGCAGCGAGCTGGCGCTGCTGGTTGGCATCCATCGTCTCTTCCCAAGCCTTGGTTTGCGCCTCAAGACTTTTCACCAGTTCAAGAACGCGCGCGTCATTGGCCTGTGCCGGTGCGGCAAACGCCACAAGGGCAATACATATATATATAAGCTGTTTCATAAGGTGGGACTGTATCACTTCAGAGCTTGATTGACGAAATGGTTTCGTATCGCTAATACTCAGGTCTAACGTTACGAGCTAGAGTTACCATAATATGGCATCACAAATTGAACAGCTTGCGCGCGGCGCCTCATGGGGTGCATTTGCACAAGCAACCGAACTAAAAAACCGCATCCTCTTTGTTATCTTGGCCCTGCTGGTCTACCGGCTTGGCACATATATTCCGATACCCGGCATCGATCCGCATATCTGGGAAGATATTTTCAGCAAAAAGGGCGGCGGTGTCCTTGATATGTTCAACCTGTTTTCGGGCGGTGCCTTGCAGCGTATGACAATTTTCGCGCTCAACATCATGCCGTATATTTCTGCATCCATTATCGTGCAGCTTGCAACATCGCTTTTCCCCGCGCTTGAGACCCTGAAGAAAGAGGGCGAAGCCGGCCGCATGAAAATAAACCAGTATACGCGCTATTTGACTGTGTTACTGGCAACTGTGCAGGCATATGGCTTGGCTGTGGGTCTCGAACATTTGCAAGGTAGCACCGGCATGTCGGCGGTTATTGACCCGGGGCTGTTCTTCCGTATTTCAACAATCATTACTGTTGTTGGTGGTACCGTCTTCCTGATGTGGCTGGGCGAACAAATTACAGCACGCGGTATCGGCAATGGTATTTCCCTCATTATTTTTGCAGGTATCGTTGCAAACTTACCGCGCGCACTTGGTACGTTCTTTGAACTGGGCCGCGAAGGTCGTTTCAATTTCATTGAGCTTCTAACAATTGTTGCGCTTATTGCCGCGGTTATTATCTTCATCGTTTTCATGGAGCGCGCAAACCGCCGTGTTGTTGTGCAATATCCAAAGCGTCAGGTTGGTAACAAGCTGTTCAAGGGCGATACAAACTATATGCCGCTGAAACTCAATATGTCCGGTGTTATCCCGCCGATTTTCGCGTCATCACTGTTACTGTTGCCATTAACGGTGGTGGGTTTTGCGGGGGCTGAAGCGGGCGAGTGGGTGCAAACAATCCAGCGTTATTTGCAGCACGGCCAGCCCACTTACATGATTTTGTATGGCGCCCTTATCGCATTCTTCTGCTTCTTTTATACGGCGGTGGTGTTTAACCCCACTGAAAACGCAGACATCTTGAAGCGTAATGGTGGTTTTATCCCCGGTATTCGCCCCGGTAAAAATACAGCCGATTATCTTGATTTTGTGGTCACCCGTATTACAACGCTTGGTGCCACTTATCTGGTGTTTATCTGTTTGTTGCCCGAAATGCTGATCTCCGGTTACGGCCTGCCATTCTATCTTGGCGGTACCAGCTTGTTGATTGTTGTATCGGTAACAATGGATACAGTGGGGCAAGTGCACTCACATCTTGTTGCACACCAATATGAAGGCTTGTTGAAAAAAACACGCCTCGGCGGCAAACTATCAAAATAACCCCGTAAGCAGGAGTTACAAAGTCTATGAATATCATTCTCTTTGGGCCACCGGGTGCGGGTAAGGGCACGCAAGCCAAAATCCTCGAGCAAAAATACGGTCTCAAACAGCTCTCAACGGGTGACATGTTGCGCGCCGAAATGGCAGCAGGCTCACCGCTTGGTGTAAAGGTCAAAGGCATTGTTGATGCCGGTTCGCTTGTGCCCGACGATATTATGATAGCCATCATCGCCGAGCGCATTGACCAGCCTGATTGTAAAAACGGTTTTATTCTTGATGGCTTCCCGCGCACAGAAGCACAAGCACAAGAGCTGGATGCCATGCTCACGCAAAAAGGCAAAAGGCTGGATGCTGTTATCCTGCTTGAAGTTGACGAGAAGATTCTGATCGACCGTATCCGCACACGTATTGCACAAACCGCACAAGCGGGTGATGCCAAACGCGCTGATGATGATGAGGAAGTGCTGAAAACACGCCTCGAAGCTTTCCGTAAGCAAACCGCACCAATCTTCCCGTTCTACGAGAAAAAGGGCCAGCTTGAAAAAGTAGACGGCATGCAGCCAGTTGAAGCTGTTACGGCGAAGATTGATGATATTTTGGCCACAAAAAAAGCCGCTTGATTAAATAGCCACTACGCCGGCTTTTGTGCCAATTCACGCTGGATAGACGCGAGCATCTTTGGCCCATCTTCCATGCGGGCGACAACGCCGAGCAAAGCTTCTTTTACTTTCGCCACATCGCTCGTCCGGCTCTCAAGGCCAACGCCTGAATAAAGAGCCCTTCCTTGCTCGAACGAAAATTCCATTTCAAAGCCCACCTGTTTGCTGTCATAGGCTTTAAAAAAATATGCAGGGGTTACATTTGTTCTGCCGAACATTGTAAGGCCTTCTTCGCAGGTCTCGGCAGGTGTATTGCCGATAACGTCATAAATGATTCGTATATCTGCGTTCGCGGCAGCACTCCATGCGCGTTTCAAATCACGCAGACCTTTTCTCAGGCGTGTTTCATCTCTTTGAATTAATATCGAGCTCATTGGTGTTTTCTCCCTTGAGGGTGAACTTAATCAGGCGGCGCGAAATACGTCAACAGAGATAGAAGAAAGGGATATAGAATTATTTTCCTTGACAAATGAGAATTTTTATGGCTTTATTGGCCTATCAAGGCCATAATTGTGCCTATATTATGGAAGAACGGGCCCAAATTGGCTGGTTATCCACAGATATCAGCGAATTCAGCGAAAAATATTGACTCTACAAGGGAAATCCTTATATTCCGCCTGTGAAAATAACGGGAACCCGCGGTTTTCATTGGTCTACAGCCTGGAATTACGGGCTGGTTTGAAACAACAGAAAGGTAAAAAAATGGCACGTATTGCCGGCGTTAACATTCCCGATAACAAACGGGCACACGTCTCTCTCACTTACATTCACGGTATTGGTCCGACAACTGCAAAGCGTATTTGCAAAACTGTTGGTCTTGAAGAATCACGCCGTATGAAAGATCTGACAGAAGACGAACTGAACAACATTCGTAAAGAAATCGAAACACAAGGGATCCTCATCGAGGGTGACCTGCGTCGTGAAGTTTCTCTCAACATCAAACGTCTGATGGACATGGCCTGCTACCGCGGTCTTCGCCATCGTAAAGGTCTGCCTGTTCGTGGCCAGCGTACACGTTGTAACGCGCGCACACGCAAAGGCCCTGCGAAACCAATCGCAGGTAAGAAACTGGCAACCAAGAAATAAGACATAGCGGAGATTTACAATGGCTAATCCAAAACCAAAAGCAGCAGGCGCCAGAACGGCTAAAAAAGAGCGTAAAAAAGTTCCTTACGCTGTGGCGCACGTTAACTCGACATTCAACAACACGATCATCACAATCGCAGACCCGCAAGGCAATACGATTTCATGGTCATCATCAGGCACAATGGGCTTTAAAGGCTCACGTAAGTCTACACCTTACGCTGCGCAGATGGCAGCAGAAGATGCAGGCCGTAAAGCGCAAGAGCACGGTGTACGCGAGCTTGATGTGAACGTGAAGGGCCCGGGGTCAGGTCGTGAGAGCGCGCTTCGTGCGTTCCAGTCAATCGGTTTCGTTGTGAAGTCCATTCGTGACATCACGCCGGTGCCACACAATGGCTGCCGTCCGCCGAAAAAGCGCAGGGTTTAATAACGCGTTTAATTTTTGTTACTGTTTATTTTTTAGTCCTAAGAAAGGAAAGCACCTATGGTTCTGATCGCAAAAAACTGGCAAGACCTCCGCAAGCCCGAAGGCATGGAAGTCGAACGTCACCCGAACCTTCAAAACGTTGCAAAAATCACTTTGCAGCCAATGGAGCGTGGTTTTGGTATTACGCTCGGTAACGCGCTGCGCCGTGTTATGCTTTCCTCTATTCAGGGCGCCGCCATTACAACAGTACAAATTGCTGACGTACCGCACGAGTTTTCATCAATCGCCGGTGTGCGTGAAGATGTGACAGATATCATCCTGAACCTCAAAGCAATCGCTGTGCGTATGCATGTTGATGGCCCAAAGAAAATGCGTCTGAACGCTGAAGGCCCATGTGAAGTAACAGCCGGTATGGTTGAAGCAGGCGCTGACATCGAGATCATGAACCCAGACCTCGTTATTTGCACACTCGATAAGGGTGCAAAACTCCGTATGGAAATGACAGTGAACACAGGCAAGGGCTACCGTCCAGCGTCTGATAACCGCCCTGAAGAAGCGCCAGTTGGTCTTATTCCAATTGATAGCGTTTTCTCACCAGTGCGCAAAGTGTCATACGAAGTTGAAGATACCCGCGTTGGCCAGAACACAGATTACGATAAACTGACTCTGCATGTTGAAACAAACGGCGTTGTAACACCTGAAGATGCAGTTGCTTACGCCGCCCGCATTCTGCAAGACCAGTTGCAAGTGTTCATCACGTTCGACGAGCCACGTGAAGAAATTTCACAAAGCGCAGAAGAGAGCCTGCCATTCAACCGTAACCTGCTTCGTAAGGTTGACGAGCTTGAGCTGTCAGTGCGTTCTGCAAACTGCCTGAAGAACGACAACATCGTTTACATTGGTGACCTCGTACAGCGCTCAGAGAGCGATATGCTGAGAACACCAAACTTCGGTCGTAAATCTTTGAACGAGATCAAGGAAGTCCTCACAATGATGGGCCTCCACCTCGGCATGAAGATCGAAGGTTGGCCACCAGAAAACATCGAAGAGATGGCGAAGAAATTAGACGACCCGTTTACACAAATGTAATCGAGACGTTTTAGGGCGTTGTGCCCGCCCCGCTGTGTGAACAGTTCTTTTGAACGGTGCTCGGCGGTTTATAAATGGATCTTGTACCCGAGTAAAAAAACAAGTCCGCAACGAAAGAAGGAAGAAGACTATGAAACACGGTATCCGCCAGAAAAAACTGGGTCGTACCTCGTCACACCGCACAGCGATGCTTGCCAATATGGCAGCAGCTCTTGTGAAGCACGAGCAAATCGTAACAACTTTGCCAAAAGCGAAAGCGCTTCGTCCTTTCGTTGAGAAGCTGGTTACACTGGGTAAAAAAGGTGGCCTTGCCAACCGTCGCCTTGCGATGTCACGCATGCGCGATGAGACAATGGTCAACAAGCTGTTTGATACACTCGCTGGCCGTTACGCCAAGCGCGCCGGTGGCTATATCCGTATCATGAAAGCGGGTTTCCGCTATGGTGATGCAGCCCCGCAAGCTGTGATCGAATTCGTTGACCGCGACGAGTCAGCAAAAGGCCAGGATAGCGGTCCGCTCCAAGCCCAAAAAGGCGAATAAAAATAAAAGAAGGCGGCACCAGCCGCCTTTTTTATTGACCAGAACAACCTGTATTTTCTATAGATAATATATGCAACCGGTACTCAAACAGATCTTTAATCGTGGCGGCCTTATTATGCTTGGCGCAGCAGGGCTTGCTCTTTCTGCTACGTTTTCACTGGCAAATGATAACGAGCTGCAAAACCGCCTGATCCAGAGCGGTTTGGTGGGTGTTGCCGCGGCTGTTGTTGGCGGCGTTACTTCCATTAAACGCCATTATAATGAGCAAGGTACAGAGACCTACGCGGTCGATATGCAGGAATTAACACGTGATTCTTTTAAAGTTGTGCCTTCTCTCGCCGGACTGACCTTCCTTGCCGCAACGCTAATAAACCTATAACGCATTGATATTTATAGATTAATTGACATCCCTGTCTTAACGACAGGGTTTTTCTTGACATTAATATATGAAATATATGATTTACATAATATTAATGGACGGGTAATAAAGAATAATAAAAAGTTAACAAATCAAACAGCGTAACAGGGAGTGGAAAAAATGATGGATCTCGCAAAAGAACTGACAAAAGCCGAAAAACTGATCCTCGGTGTTCTGCGCTCCCAGATCATGTATTACAACCCACGTGATATTGTTGCTAATGACAACGGCGCGGTGCTGCAGGACCCCAGTATCCTGCTCGCCGACTACGTGGATGACCAAGGCATGCCGATTGTTTCAACCGGCGCCACGCTTGAAGAAGCGCTGGTCAACCTTTCCAAAGAAGTGATGGCTTACCTGAACCGCGAGGGAGCACCAGTATTGCTTGGCCGCCCACAGCGACGTTTTGGTGCTGATGGCCAGGCGCAAACACACCAGCGTGTTGTGCGTATGCGTGATGGTGTATTGATGATGGGCACACACGAAGTGCCACGCGAGTCAAAGATCGTTAAATTCAAGGCAAAGGCTTAAAAGAATGGTTACGCTCTTTCTTGCAATTCAGGTGATTTCAGTAAGTATTGCGCTTATTATTTCACAGGCGCGTGAGCGGAAAGTTACTGCACAGTAACTATAGAATGGCCAGGCTCCATTTCCTCCTGACGGAACGGCAACATCTCTTCAAACTTGGAGAGGTTTTACTTGATATTGCGGCGGCATCAGGCCGCAAAAAATTTCTTATTTCGGCAGATGGCACACATGGCTCAGGCAAGACCGCGATTTTTGACGGCATGTTACAACATGCAGGGATTGATAAAGACTATGGCGTCTCTCAGCCATATAGAAGTGATGAGGAGTACGAGTTGAACACGCCACATGGCGCTATTGATAAAATCACGCTCTCAACCGACGGCAGAGGTAAAAAATTTTCCAAGAGCAGGGGCCTTGAGTTCGCCGCAAAAAGCAATTTCACGAATGCCGATATAAAAGTCATTATTGAGGGAAAAACAGCAAATATGTACATGGGAAGTAGCCCCCTTGAACATCTGGGGGAAAGCCTGTGCGCGCCAGCAAGAGAGGCTTTCAGAGGGCACAAACTTCTCGAGATGCTTGAAGAATATCTAGACCGTGATCTATATATAAAAGCGTTGCGTTTGTTTTCACTTGATACTGAAATTGATGAAGACATACGACAGCAACTTGATATATCCCGAGAGTGCTTGCCTGCGCATGTTCAAGCAGCTGTTACAAGCGCAGGGTATGGCAGTATTTCAGAATGCATTCTTACAGAATTCAAAAATTTACAAGACACGCGGTTTAACAGGATTATCAGAATTGATCTATCGGATTCTTTGCTGAAAAACCCCAAGGTTGCTGCGATTCTCGAGAAATCCGGTCTTATGTTCTTGCCGGGCGACTATTTGACGGGCAGATCTACTGCTCCGATCCAAACGAAAGCAGGAAAAGCATTCGAAGATTCTACAATGAGCGCTACGCCGTTGCGCTTAAGCGCACTTTTTGCCGCGATTGGAGATGCATTTTCTCCGTCTATTGTCGAGCCGCCGCTGGTTTTCAATTTTTAGTATTGCTTATTGTCGGCATTGTTGCCAATTCGGCATTCAGTTTTTTCTCTGTATCATGGGGCAAGCCAGCAAAGCGTGCCAGTAAAGCATAAGCGGCAGGCACGATAAAAAGCGTAAAGAGTGTCGCAATCCCGACACCGGACATCACGACAACCCCTAAAGCCTCACGGGCTTCTGACCCTGCGCCATGCGAAAAGGCCAGCGGCGCCGCACCGGCAACCGCTGTAATACTTGTCATGAGAATGGGGCGCAGGCGCAAAGCGGACGCCTTTATAATCGCTGCGATAAACTCTTCACCTTCATCACGTAACTGGTTTGCAAATTCCACAATCAGAATTCCGTTTTTAGCAGCAATCCCCGCAACCATAATGAGGCCGATCTGGCTAAAGATATTCAAGCTGCCGCCTGTTATAAAAAGCCCGACCAGGCCGCCCGCCAGCGCCAGCGGAACGGTAAAGATGATTACCAACGGGTGGATGTAGCTTTCAAACTGCGCGGCCATTACAAGGAACATCACAAACAGGCCCAGCAGGAACACAAAGAAGATAGACCCGCCGGAATATTTATAATCCTGTGACTGGCCTTTATAATCTATTACGGCTTGTTCGGGCAGGTTTTCACGCACGAGATTTTCCATGTAGGTGAGGGCTTCACCGAGCGTATAACCTTGCGCCAAATCGGCATCGATTGTGATTGAGCGTATGCGGTTATAGCGGTTCAGGGTTGTGGAGTCGGCATATTCCTGCAGGTCCACAAGGTTTGAAAGTGGAATAAGGGCGCCGGATCTGTCGGAGCGAACATAGATATTTTCAAGGCTTGTAGGCGAACGCTGTTCTTCACGTGCGCCCTCAATCATCACGTCATATTCCTCACCATTTTCAACGTAAGTTGTTACGCGGCGTGAGCCGAGCATGGTTTCAAGTGTACGGCTGATATTCTGGATGGTAACGCCCAGTGTTGCCGCTTGATTATAGTCGATATTCACTTCAAATTGCGGTTTTGTTTCCTTATAGTCCCAGTCAATAGAGATGAGGCCGGGATTATTCTCGTTTATTTTCTGGAGAAGAATATCGCGCCATTTTGCAATTTCGGCATAGCTGCCGCCACCAATCACGAATTGAACGGGTTTCGTTGTACCAACCGCGAAACCCTGTCGCATTACCGGAAAAGCGCGGACATCACTAAGGTCAGCAAGTTTACCGCGTATCTCATCCATAATATCCCATGCGCTACGGCGTTGGCCCCACTCCTTCAGCACAACAATAACCGCACCTGTATTAAAGTTGGCTGTATTGCCAAATGAACGTGGTGCGCGAACAATCAGACGGGTAATTTCACCACTTTCTACATAGGACATCAGGCGTTTTTCAATTTCGTCAACATAGTCTTTCATAAAGGCAAAAGAGGCACCTTCGGGCCCGTTGATATTAATGGAAAACGCGCCGCGATCTTCTTTCGGCGTGTATTCTTTCGGGACAAAACCATAGAGCGTGACCATAACAAAGCTGACCCCGCAGAAAAGTGCAATCGGCAACAGCGGAATTTTCAGCATGGTCTGAAGTGTTTTTGCGTAGCCATTACGAATTTTCAGGAAGACGCTTTCTTCATGGCCCCCCTCCATGCGACCACGTAGGAAAAGCGAGGCCATAACGGGTGAGAGGGTGAGAGAAACAACGCTTGAGAAGAAAACAGCAGCAGCAAGTGTGAGTGCAAACTCGCTAAAAAGCCGCCCGACATCTCCTTCTAGAAAAGCAATAGGCACAAAGATAGCGATGAGGACGGCAGTTGTCGCAATAACGGCAAAGCCAACCTGCCTTGTGCCGCGCAAGGCGGCCACAAGCGGTGATTCACGTTCTTCCTGCCGCCGCCGCACGATATTTTCAAGCACAACAATGGCGTCATCAACCACAAGGCCAATCGCGAGAACAAGCGCAAAAAGCGTCAGCAGGTTAATAGAAAAGCCAAGGATATTGATAACGGTAAATGTGGCGATAATAGAAATGGGGACGGCTACAGCAGGCACAAGTGTGGCCCTGAAATCACGCAGGAAGGCATAAATAACGACCACCACCAGCACCATGGCAATGCCGAGGGTTATATAGACTTCTTCAATAGCACGCTCGATAAAAACAGAAGTATCGTAGCTTTGCTCTATCTTCATGCCTTCCGGCAGGTTCTGGTTTTGCTTGGTAGCCTCTGCTTTTGCACCGCGTGCAACGTCAATCGTATTTGCTTTGGATTGCTTGGAAATGCCAATTCCCACTTGTGCAACGCCATTGCCACGGAAGAGTGTACGGTTTTCTTCGAGCCCTTTTTCAACTTTTGCAATGTCACCCAAGCGGATTAAATAGCCATCATCACCGCGACCAAGAACAAGATTGCGGAAATCCTGCGCGGCACGGAAGCTTCTCTTCACACGGACGGTAAAATGACGGTCGAGCGATTCAATGCTTCCTGCGGGCAGCTCCACGTTTTCAGCACGTAGCGCGTTTTCAACGTCATTGACGGTAAGATTGCGCGCTGCCAGTTCCTTGCGGTTGATCCAGATGCGCATGGCGTAGGTTTGCGCACCGCCCACACGCACTTGTGCAACACCATCAAGGACAGAAAAACGCTCGACCATATAGCGCTCGGCATAGTCGGTCAGCTCCGGCACACTCATACGGTCACTGGTCAGGTTGAACCAGATAATTACATCGCCGCTTGAGTCAGCCTTTTGTACTTCAGGCGGGTCGGCTTCTTCGGGCAAATTATCAAGGATGCGGGATATGCGGTCACGCACGTCGTTGGCGGCGGCATCAATATCACGCTCGATATTGAATTCAAGGGTTACGCGGGATTCACCATCCTGCGAGGTGGACTCAATAAATTTGATCCCCTCAACGCCTGAAATCCGCTCTTCGATGACTTCTGTAATACGGCGTTCAACAATATTGGAAGAGGCGCCGGGATAATTGGTTGAGATGGTGACAACCGGCGGGTCAATATCGGGGTATTCGCGCAAAGGGAGGCGGTCAAATGACACGAGGCCGAAAATAACCAAGAGCAGCGAAATAACGGAAGCAAAAACCGGCCGCTTGATGGATATGTCGGAGAGCAGCATGTTTAATCTGCCTTCTTCGCGCTGTTGGGTGTAATGGCTGCGCCATCACGAATATTCATCAAGCCGCTTGTGATCAACTGTTCGCCAACAGACAGGCCTTCTGTAATTTCTGCAATTCCGGGTGTGCGACCACCAACAGTCACTTGTTTCTTTACGGCCTTGCCATTTTCAGCGGTAAATACAAAATGTTGCGCACCTTCTGCAACGATGGCTTTTTCAGGGATGGCAACTGTTGTGCGTGGGCTGGCTTTGATTACAACATTCATGAGTAGCCCCGGCTTAAGGAGCTTTTCATCATTCGGGAGGAGTGCCCGCACCTGTATGGCGCGGGTCACGGGGTCGATCTGGCTATCGATGCCGCTGACTGTGCCGGTGAATTTTTTATCACCGAAGGCTTTGTTTGTGGCTTCAACTTCCAGCCCCGTTTGCAAAACCGGCAAAAAGAGGGAAGGGACTGAGAAATCAAGCTTCATCACGCTATCATCATCAAGCGTTGTGATGCGTGTCCCCGGCTGTACTAGTGCGCCAACGCTGACATTGCGTAAACCTACAATGCCATCAAAAGGTGCGGTGATAAGATAGTCTTTCAAGCGGGATTGTATGGCAGCGATACGTGCTTGTGCAGTTTCTACATCACGTTGGCGCTGGTCAAGCAAAGCTTTTGACGCATTCCCTTGTGCGGCCAATGTTTGAATGCGCTCTAATTGTTTACGCGCTTCGGTGAGTGTAGAGCGCTCTTGCGCGAGATTGGCGGCTTCTTCGGCGCTCGTCATTTCAACCAGCGCATCACCTTTATTTACGCGCTGGCCATCTGAAAAATTAACGGCGGTAATTGTATCCGTAACGGTTGCTGTTAGTGTGATGCTTTCATTGGCTTTCAGTGTCCCGAGCGCTTCGATATTGTCGGTAAATTGCTGTTGGCTGACAGCTTCAACTATCACTTGTACAGGGGGCGGGGCCTTGGCAGGCGGAGCCGCCCACGCAGGCATGGCCAGCAGCAGGGCGGTAAGGGCAAGAGACGGAAAAAGCTGAATATTTTTCATGATATAAGACTATATTGGCATGGGGTAAAGGCAAGTTTCTGCATCTAAAATATTGTAATAATAACGCTCTGCCTATACCTTTCCCCTACATAAAAGGGGTTTTATGCAATATAGGGCCGATATTGACGGGTTAAGGGCGCTCGCCGTGCTGGCGGTTGTGCTGTTCCATTTTATCCATGAGGCCCCGTTTAACGGGTTTCTGGGCGTTGATATATTTTTTGTGATCTCCGGCTATCTTATTACGCGCATTATTTATGACGAAATAAAGAATAAAAGTTTCTCGCTGGTGCATTTCTACGAGCGTCGCGTGCGTCGCATTTTCCCGGCCCTGATGACAATATTACTAACAACTTTTATAGCGGCTTATTTCTTGTATTTGCCGAAAGAATTACTGGCATTTGGTAAAAGCTTGCTCGCAACAGTCTTCTTTGCCTCGAATTTTCTATTCTGGTCAGAGGCCGGTTATTTCGATATGGAAGCTGTCCTGAAGCCACTATTGCACACTTGGTCGCTTGCCGTTGAGGAGCAATTCTATATTTTCTTCCCGCTTTTATTGGCGGGGGCCTATAAGGTTGCTACAAAATATACAAAACCATTCATTATGGGGCTGTTTGTTCTCTCATTTGCCGCTTCACAATATTTTACGTTCTTCCGTGATTTCCAGACGGCGTTTTATATGTTGCCCGCACGTGCGTGGGAGTTGTTGGCTGGCAGTATTGTAGCGCTCGGTATTTTGCCAAATATAAAAAGCGAGAAACGTGCTGGCTTTTTTGCATGGCTTGGCGTTGTTATGATGCTGATAAGTTTTATTCTACCGTTCGAGAAAAAATATTACCCTGGCCTTTATCCTGTTTTTTCTGTATTCGGCGCGGCATTGCTTATTTATACAGGGGAATATTTTAAAACGGCCGCGCATCGCCTGTTTAGCGCAGGGGCAGCGGTTTTTACGGGCAAAATTTCATATTCGCTCTATCTCTGGCACTGGCCACTTTATGCTTTTGCCTTTTATTATTTTCTTGGTGATATCGGATTGGCCCATATCATTGGCTTGCTTGTTATTGCATTCAGCCTGTCATATGCATCATGGCGCTATATCGAACAGCCTTTTCGTGGACGGAGCGGCATTTTAAACCGCGCACAAATTTTCATTGCAGGGGTTGTTTGTATGGCTCTTCTTGCAGGGCTTGCTTATGCACTTATCCGTACCGATGGCGCGAAATATAAATTTGCAGATGATATCCTGCGGCTTTCACAAAGTGAGATTGGCCGTAAATATACTGAACTACCTGAGAAAGGGCTTGAGAAGAATATCTGGGTTTTTGAGGATGCAGATGGTGCGCCCGCGCCATCACTGGCTGTATGGGGTGACTCGCATGCATCGGCTTTGGCGCCGGCCTATGTGGCTTTGGCGAAAGAGCGCGGTATTAACGGCATACTAATAAACGGCAATAATTGTTTTATTGGCTCGAATATAAAGCATGAATTACGCAAGCAGAAAGAATGTATCGAAAATACAGACCGCGTGCTGGCGTATCTTGAAGCGCATAAGGAAATTCGTGAAATTATTCTGGTGAATCGCTGGGCCGACCATCTGGCTTACTGGCATAAAAAACGTTTTGCCAAAGATAAAGCGCTGGCCCTGCGGGAGGAAAGCCTGCTGGATGTCATCAAGCGGCTTCAAGCCATGGGCAAGAAAGTAACATTTGTGGCGCAAGTGCCGTTGGTGCCCTCGAAGATACAAGATGTTCCCTCCAGCCTTGCACGTATTAAAATGTATGGCCGTAATGTTGATTTACGCCCGACCTTGCAGGAATATAAAGAGCATCAGCATGATATGTGGACGCTTTACGAGAAAATCGAGAAAGAGACAAGCGCGCACGTTATCTGGCCGCATAAATTCATGTGTGATGAAGAATATTGCGAGATCGTAAAAGACGGGCAATCACTTTATTATGACGATGATCATCTTTCCCGCTTCGGCGCGGAGAGTTTAGCCGATAAGTTAAGATAAAATTTGGCCTTCGCGGTATTTTATACGGCCACCGACAATTGTGCATACAGCTTTGCCTGTCAGTTTCTTGCCATCAAATATGCAGTTTTTACCCTTCGAGAAGCCACGTGTGCTTTCAACCGTCCAGCTATGGTTTGTATCAAAGAGTGCGATGTCAGCATCAGCACCTACGCCGAGCGTACCCTTTTGTAGCCTTAGAATTCTAGCGGGCTCAACACTCATTTTTGAAATGCCCTTGCTGAAATTTATATGCCCAGCTTTTACAAGGTAGCTATTCATCACTGCAAAGCTGGTTTCCAAGCCTGTGGAGCCAAACGCGGCATCTTGAAACGCTTCAAGCTTATCTGGCTCGATATGCGGCGCGTGGTCGGTTGTTAAGGCATCAAAAACATCGTCTTGAATCGCTTTAATAATGGCATCCACATGGTCGCGCGAGCGCAGGGGCGGATACATTTTAGCATTTGTATTGTAGCCAAGACATTCTTCATCTGTAAGGGCGAAGTGCTGTACCGATACTTCTGCACTCAGGTTTTTATAGCCCTGCTTTTTGGCGTTTCTAATAGCATTTGCGGCCCCGCTGGTTGAGTTGTGCAGTAAGTGCAACCGTGCATTACAAAGCTGGCCCAGCATAATATTTTTAATCACCGCCAAATCTTCCGACGCGGCAGGGGTGCCCGCGAGGCCAAGCTGTGTTGAAACCCAGCCTTCATGCATGACACCTTTTTCTGTGAGGTCACTGGTTTCGCAGTGGCTCATCAGCAGCATGTCGCATGTTTTGGCGTATTCCATCGCGCGGCGCAGAACACTTTCATTCTGTACATCAACGCCGTCATCTGTCACGGCGATAGCGCCCGATGTTTTCAGCTCGTTAATTTCAGCGAGGTGCATACCCTCACGGCGTTTTGTAATGGCGCCTGCAGGGTAGATGTTAATAAGATCAAGCTCACGTGTGCGCTTGATAACAAACTCGATAACGGTTTGGTTATCGGCATCGGGGTTGGAATTGGGCATGGCGACAACCGAAGTAATGCCGCCTGCCAAAGCTGCTTTCGATCCTGTTTCCAATGTTTCTTTATCTTCGCGGCCCGGCTCACGTAAATGGACCTGCATATCGATAAGGCCAGGTGTAACAGTCAGGCCTTTTGCATCAATTTCTGCTTCGGCTTTCTCGCTAATGTTCTTGCCGAGGGCGGAAATTTTTCCGTCTTTGATAAAAATATCACACGCTGCATCCACATTATTGGCAGGGTCAACAACATGACCATTCTTGATAAGGAGTGTCGTCATTTGCGCTTGATCTCCTTCACTTTGCCGTCGAGCCTGTTTGCAAGCAACCAGAGCAAGGATTTCCGTACAGCCATGCCGTTTTCAACCTGCCGCAGAATATGGGATTGATCATCCACAGCAACGAGCGCCGAGTGTACGTCGATATCACGGCGGACGGGGCCTGGGTGCATTAAAATGGCGTTTTTATTTGCAAGGTCGAGGCGTTTGCGGGAGATGCCATACATTTTCGAATATTCACGCAAGGTAGGAATAAAGCCATGCGCGCCGCGCTCTTCCTGTACGCGCAAGGCGTAAACAACATCAGCACCTGCGAGGGCTTCGTCAACTTTGTAGTAAGTTTTCAGGCCAAAATTCTCAACAAAAGGCGGTAAGAACGTTTCTGGTGCGGACACGCGAATATCAGCCTTCAGCTTTTTCAATATACGCACCAAAGAGCCAAACACGCGGGAATGCATTATATCGCCGACGATGGTTATGGTTTTACCGGCAAGGTTTGTTGTTTTGAAGTGATCGAGCATCGTCAGAGCATCAAGCAGGGCCTGCGTCGGGTGTTCGTGCCAACCATCGCCTGCATTAATAACGGCAGCATTTACGTGGCGGGAGAGAAACTCGGCAACGCCGGCTTCTTTCGAGCGCACGACCAATGTTTTGATATTGTATGAGTCGAGCGTTTCGGCGGTATCCAGATAGCTCTCTCCCTTTTTGGTGGAGGAGCCAGAGGAGCTGATATTGTTTGTATCCATTGAAAGGTTTTTGGCAGCAAGGTCGAAGCTGGCAAGCGTGCGTGTAGAGGCTTCAAAGAAAGCACAAACCTGACTGCAGCCTTTATTCAAAGCGAATTTATGTGTTTTATGGTGGCGGAAGCGACGGGAGATATCAAATATCAGTGCGAGGTCATTATCATTTGCCTGATCTATGGAGTAGAGGTCGAAAAAGCTGGCGTCGCGCCCTGCGCGTGCATCAATAAGGTCTTTTTCTGCTGTGTCTGGTGCCATGTCAGGAGGTGAGATTAGCGGGATTTTCTTGCGTGGCAATGATTATCTGCTATACATGGCTTATGTTAAAAATATTGGCCGTTTTGGCCGTTTTACTTTTTCCGCTGAGCAGTCTCGCGATCTGTGATGACCCGGGCGACACGTCATTCAGCTGCTTGAACGAGGATTACAGACGCCCCGGCGAGGGCCCTTACTTTGATAATCTTATGAAAGCAGAAAAGGTGCGCGCTATGCAAAGCGAGCTTGAGGATTACCGCGAGCAGGAACGCGAAAAAGAAATTGATGATTTCATGGCGCGGATTAAAGCGAATGAAGCCAAGCGTGAAGAAAATGAACGCTCATTTGACGGGGAGCCACGCGACAGCACGTTCGCAGATGACGGCCCACCGCAATGGTGATTAAGGCTGCCGTTTGCGGCCGGGCTGTTTACCCTCTTCGCGTTTTGGCAAGGCGTAGCTTTGAATTTGTTCGCCAGTTTCTGAATCAACACTATTAAGGATGACAGGGCTGATAGACCCTTTCTTATCGGCCGACCATAGATACCAAACCTGCTGCAAAACATTGTTAATATCATCGTCTAGTTCACGGCCTCTGTGCACGGTGTGTTCCAGATAAAGCGCGCGATTACGGCTGTAATCATAATCAACAACTTCAATTTGTGGCGTGCGGTTGGCAAGATTGTAGTGATCTGCCAAGGCATCGCGTACTTTTTCATAGCCGGCACGGTTGTGGATGGCGGTTACCACCATTTCGTCATCCATTTCATCATCATGCACAACGAAAAGGGACATTTCGCGAATGACTTTTGGTGAAAGGAATTGTGATACGAAGGTTTCATCGCGGTATTCAACAACGATATCCTTCATCACTGAAAGCCAGTCTGCTTTGCCAGCCTGAACATCCTGAAACCATTGCGCCTTACCAAACCATTCTTTGTCTTCATCGGTCGGGTTATTGCAGACACGTTCGATGTCCATGAAAATCTCGAAGCCGAGCTTATAGGGATTGAACCCGCTATAATATTTGCTATCAAAATCACGCTGTGTAAGAACGCCTGAATGTGAAGTGATGAATTCCATGTACATGCCATCATCAATCAGATCCATGTCATACATATCACCAAGCAAACGGTAGTGCCAGAAACTCGCACAGCCTTCGTTCATAACCTTGGTTTGTATTTGCGGATAGAAATATTGGGACTTATCGGCAATCATACGCATTAGCTGGGTTTGCCACGGCTCTCCGGGTTTGCCACGACGTGACGCGACTTCGTTTGCATTGTGATATTTCGGTGAATAGTCAGCAATGAAGCGTAGAAGGTTTTCATCCCGCTCGATTCTAATATCAACTTCACTGGCTTCTTTAAAATCATCTGAAGCGCTGGCGGCTTTCCGGGTGGTTACTTCCAGCAAATGGTCGTAGTTTTGCTCGAGAAACTTCCTTCTTTCCTCGATTTGCTCGCGGATTTCTTTTGGTGATTTTGCACGTGGCCTGCTATAGCGGTTTACCGCATGGCTTTCCAGTGCGTGGCAAGCCGAAAGAACGTCTTCAACTTCTTGTATGCCATATTTTTCTTCGCATTCTTTTACAAATCTCTTCAGGCGCTCAAGAAGGGGATTAATTTCTTCGGCATCTGTGTGCTCGGTAAATAAATGGTTGTTTTTGAAGAATGTGTTATGGCCAAAGCCGGCATGCGCTGTAACGAGCAGCATCATGAGCCTTGAGTTTGTGTCCATATTATAGACTTCACAAGGGTTCGTATTGATAACGATCTCGTATGCGAGACCCATTTGTCCTTTTCTGTACTGGGCTTCATTGCGGGCATGGTCAAGGCCAAAACTCCAGTGCGTGTAATTTTTAGGCATACCTACGTTTGTGTAGGCATCAATCATGTACTCGGCACTAATCAGCTTCATGACATTCGGGTACGTATCCAGATCATATTTTTTCTTCGCAATGATCCCGATAACAGCTTCAGCAAGGCCCATCCATGTTTCAGGAATATTGTCAGCCGTGGAGCCTTCCTTGCGTGCGAGAGGGGCCATCCAGTCACCTGGCGGGTCTTTTTTGAAAATATTCAGTCCGTCCTCGTAATTATCGAGGAGTTCGCGTATTTCCTTCATGCATTCTTCATTACTGTACATATTTTCACCTACGCTATATTGAAGGCAGCTGCTTTTTGTTTGTTTTGTGTTTGATGAACACCACGTTTTTTAAAGAACTCTCTGAAAACGCGGACAGAATCTTCAACTTTCGCGCTATACGCCATCCACATATTTTCAAGTTTATTCGCTTTCATAACACGTTGGTATGTGCGCCAGAGATTTGTCGAAGGTTCTTTTGACCTGTCACTATCGTCATCTGTACCAACTTCCATGTAAAAGAATCCCTGGCATTGAGGCAGAATGGTTTCATGCATCAACTCCGTTACGGCATTATTATCACTGCTTGTATTGTCACCATCACAGGTGTGTGCAGCATAGATGTTCCACTCATTAACATTGCTATAGCGTTTCTTGATAATCTCGTCTGTAAGTCTGAGGGCAGGTGATACAACAGTACCACCCGTAACGCGGCTGTAGAAAAAGTTATCATGGTCAACTTCTTCTGCTTCGTGCGTATGGCGAATGAAAACGGTTTCCACGTGGTCATATTTTGACTGCAAAAATTTATAAAGCAGCCAATAGAAAACCTTCGAGTTATTTTTCATTTCCTCGGTAACCGAGCCAGAAACATCCATAATGCAGAACATGACTGCCTTGGTTACGGGCTGTGGCACTTGAACATAGTTGCGGTAGCGCAAATCTTTCTCGGTTAGAAACGGCACGCCGGCTCTGCGACGTTCCAGATCTTCAATTCTATTTTCAATGGCGGCGACGAGCGCTTCATCATCATCGCTTATTTCATCGGCAACCAGATCGTTCAGGAAATCAGTTTGGCTACGCAGGGCATCCATATACTGGATATTATTTGTTAGTGTGTGTGCAGGAAGGTCTGGCACATTTTCATCTGTGCCTTCAAGATAGCCAAGCAGAACAGATTGCTTCTGCTCGTACATTTTAATGATTTCACGCTCTAAAGCACCGTTAACGGCAAGGTCACGGCCAATCCGCTGGCTGAATGAACGTACAAGATCAACGCGGTTCGGCATGCCCTGTGAAACGAAGCCTGCGCGCTGCGGTTTTGTATGACCTGCATCCGCACCACCTTTTTTGTGCATGTGGGGAAGCTCGAGCTCCTCCATAAGAAAGTCGAGCGCTTCTTGCTGTGACAGGTGCCATTCAAAATCATCTTCACCATCACCGCTATCGCTGGCTTTTCTGCCGCGACCGCCACCGCCACCTTGTTGACGTTCGATTCCATCATTTGCCCGATATTTTTTATTGCCCGGTAGAACGTAATCTTTAGAACCTTTTTGCGGGTTGTGCCCAATGCGCGGCTGTTTCAAGTCCCGCTGGGGAATTGGAACATCAATGCCGCCGTCAAGGATGTCTTTGAAACCCTTGCTATCCCCAAGCTTGCGCTCTAAAGCATCTCTGGCAGATTTCCGCATACGCTCGTTGAAGCGCTGCCTGCTGGCGCGGTTTTTGCCTGATGCCCCTGTTCTGGTGTCGATTACTACTGACAAAGTACGACTCTTTTTTTGTAAATGAAAACGATTAAGGATGAGCGGGGGCGGTTAAACCCCCGTTACATCAACTGTTTTTATTGTAGCGGACGTACCACTCGACCAGACGCCGTGTTTGCTTCTCGGTGTAGCCTTGAGCAACCATACGATCAAGGAAACCCTCATGTTTCTTCTGGGTTTCGGTGTCGCGTTTCTGGCCAAACGAGATAACCGGCAGAAGGTCATCAAGTTTGTTGAACATCCGTACCTTGATAACTTTTGCAATCTTCTCGTATGAATCCCAGCGTGGGAACTTGCCTTCTTTGGCCTGTGCACGAAGAGAGAATTTAACAACTTCGTTACGGAAGTCGCGCGGGTTCGAAATACCGGCAGGTTTCTCGAGTTTTTCCAGCTCTTTCTCAAGCGCTTCACGGTTGAACATCATGCCAGTATCAGGATCTTTATAGTCATTATTCTCGATCCAGGCATCGGCACAAGCAACATAACGTTCGAACAGATTTTGACCGAAGTCCGCGTAGCTTTCAACGTAAGCCTTGCTGATTTGCTCCCACAGGAAGTCAGCGTATTTTGGCTGAAGTTCAGTTTTGATGAAGTCGAGGTATTTTGCCTCTACATCATCAGGGAACTGCTCACGCTTGATCATCTGCTCAAGAACGGCCATCAGCGTAACAGGGTCAGCACTTAAATCCTCACCCGCGTGGTAGTTGAACGTTTGTGAAAGAACCTTAAACGCAAAGCGCGTTGAAAGGCCACTCATGCCCTCGTCTTGGCCTGCGGCGTCTTTGTATTCCTGCAAAGGCTTCGCCTGCTTGTCCTCGTCTGTTAAGCTCTGACCATCATACACTTTCATTTTTGTGTAGAGGTTCGAGTTCTCATGCTCTTTCAGACGTGTAAGAACTGCGAGCTCGGCCAGCATTCTCAATGTGCCTGGCGCGCAAGGCTTGTCTTTAAGGTCGCTTCCTTTCAGAAGCTTCTCGTAAATTTTCACTTCCTCGCTTGCGCGGGTTGTGTAAGGCACTTTGATAATGAAAACGCGATCAATAAACGCTTCATTGCTCTTGTTGTTGCGGAAGGTTGACCATTCCGCTTCGTTAGAGTGAGCCAGCAAAAGGCCTTGGTATGGCAAGCTGCCGATATTCTCTGTGCCGTTATAGTTTGCTTCCTGTGTCGCTGTGAGAAGCGGGTGAAGCATTTTAATTGGCGCTTTGAACATCTCTACGAATTCCATCACGCCCTGGTTCGCGCGGTTTAATGCGCCAGAGTATGAATAGGCATCGGGATCTGTTTGAGGCAGTAGGCCAAGCTTACTGATATCGACCTTACCGACAAGCGCAGAGATGTCCTGATTGTTATCGTCACCAGGCTCTGTTTTTGCGATAGCAAGTTGTTGCAGGCGTGAAGGATGAACTTTACGCACTTTGAATTTGGTAATATCACCACCATATTCCTCAAGGCGTTTACGTGCCCATGGAGAGATCGGGCAGCGCATATAGCGCTCGTCAATATTGTATTCTGCCGCAATATCACCTTTGAAATCAGCGCTAGAGAAAAGGCCTAACGGGCTTTCAAATACAGGTGACATTTCCTCTTTTTCGTCGCAAAGAACGTAAATGGGGTATTTTTCCATCAAATCTTTCACGCGCTCGGCAAGTGAAGACTTCGCACTACCCACAGGGCCAAGGAAATAGAGAATTTGTTTGCGCTCTTCGAGGCCCATCGCGGCGTTTTTCAGAAAGCCTGCGATACGCTGGATCGTTTCTTCCATGCCGTAAAAGTCAGTGAATGTATCGTATTCGGCAATTGTGCGGTTAAAGTGAATGCGGGCTTTTTCTTGGCTAGCCTTAGAGGTGTCAACCAAACGCTCGTCGCCGAATGCTTTCAGCAAACGCTCGTGGGCCTCTGCATATGCGGTAGGATCGGTTTTGCATATGTTCAGGTACTCTTCAACAGTAACAGTTTCCTGCTTTCTTTTATTTTCGTTTGCAGTGTACTTAGCGACAAGATTGCCGAATCCTTTGCCGTCAGTTTTCTTTGGTTCGGTAGCAGCCATATTGGTACTCTCCCTGTTTGTTTTTTTGTTTTTAACAACTTTGTTTTACGAAAGCGAAGTCCACCTTAGAAATAATCTAAAGAAAGTGTCAATAAGATTCGTAGGGACAAGGATTTTTTTTGTGGGAACCGAAAAGTTTTGAAAAGTTTTTTTCGCATTTGCGAAAGATGATTGCCGCAAAAATACAGAAAAACGAAACTTTCGGAGAGTATTATCGCTAAATAGCTATTTATTTGACGTAATATTTGGTGATGCGGCAGAAACATGATCGTTTGTTTGCGCTTGAGGGGAAGAATCATAATTGGAAATCAGCTTTTGCACACCATTTGTAAAGCTTTGGGTTGGCAAAGTGGGCAGCGGCGTTCCGGAAAGAGATACATTGATGCTGCCTTCAGGCATTTCGCGAAAGTCAATGGGCGCTTCAAAGCCCGTAAGGCTAAAAGCTTCTTGAGAAACAGTTTCAGCAATTTGGTGCGCTGTGAGCGTTACGCCTGTGCATGCATGCAGAATCCGGTTATCTGGAATCTCATAATCAGAATCTCCATGCAACATCTCCATAGCTTCCGTGAGGTAGGTTGTAATGTCGGAGACGTGAATCATATCACGTGTTTGCTGCCCATCTCCGAAAACGATGAGCGACTGTTGATGTAGGGCCCGGTCAGTAAAAAGATTTACAACGCCTTTGCCGCCTTCGCCATAAACATTATAAAAGCGCACACATAATGCATTGTTCATAGGCTTTGCGATATCTTCCATGATTTGTTTATGGAGTCCGTAAACTGTATTTGTCCCCACCATTGCGGAGCTTGCACAAACAACAGGCGTAGCGCCTATTGCCTCTAGCACATTCGCACTGCCATCAACGTTGGTTTCGTTTGATTTTGCAGGGTCACTTTGGCAATAGCCGGCATCAGCAATGCCTGCGAGATGAAAGCAACCATCCGCTTCGCCTATTGCAGCTAGTGCTGTTTCAAGTGCGGAGCGGTTCGCTATATCGGCCTGATGATAAGTCACGTTTTCAAAGGGCGTGAAGGGGGTACCGCCGCGTGATATGACATGAACTTCATGGCCGCCGGCAAGAAGGCGGCGCACCAGATGCGTGCCGATAAAACCTGTTCCGCCAGTCACAATATATTTTGCCAAAAGGTTATAATCTCCCGCTTTTATCATGCGGGAAAGGGGTAAAAGAGCGGTAAAAATAGGGATAAAAAGACGTTATGAAGCGTTTTTCAGGGCTTTAAAGGCGCGTTCAAGCCCTAGCAGATATTGTGCGCCAAGGGCACGGTCATGCAGCCAGTAGCCGGGTTTTCCCTCGCCTTCGCTTTCGCTGAAGATCGCGCGGCCGTGGTCGGGGCGTATGGGGCCTTCGAATCCAATATCAACCAGTGCTTTCATGACGGCTGCTAAATCAAGTTCGCCGCCGTAATGCGTGCTTTCTTCAAAATCAACAGAATCATTTGCAACGCGTGTGCGGATAATGTTGCGCAAATGCGCAAAGTGTAAACGATCCCCTGCAATTTTCACCATCTCGGGCAAATTATTTGTTGGCAGAATACCGTATGAACCTGTGCAGAATGTAATGCCGTTTGCCTTGCTATCAACAAGTTTGAAAAGACGGCGGATAGAATCGGCGCAGGTGATGATGCGTGGTAAACCAAACAGCGTAAAAGGCGGATCATCGGGGTGTATAGCCAGTTTCACGCCAGCTTTTTCAGCGCGCGGCACAACGCGTGTGAGGAAATATTCAAGATGTTCCCAGTATTTCTCGGCATCAATTTCTTTATACGCATCAATGGCTTTTTGTAGCTCTTCAGGTGTATAAGCTTCTTCCCAGCCGGGCAGGGAGCCGTTGAATTTCTCGAGGTCTTTGTGAATGTAAATCAGTGTTTTCGAGCCATCAGGTAGCGCGTAACGAAGGTCAGTCCGCGTCCAGTCCAGCACCGGCATAAAATTATAACAGATCGTATCAATGCCTTCAGCGGCGGCATTTTCCATGCTCTGCGCCCATGCTTCAATATAACCATCACGTGTTGGCAGCCCACGCTTGATATCTTCATGCACGGGGATCGACTCAATCACGGTCCATTTCAAATTATGCGCTTCAATTTCTGCTTTGCGTTTTGCAATGTCTGCACGCTCCCACACGGCACCGTTCGGCACATGATGTAGCGCAGATACAATCCCCACCATGCCGGGAATCTGGCGAATATGTGCGATATTGGCTTTGTCTTCTGGCCCAAACCAGCGGAATGACATTTTCATTTCAAAATACTTCCCATTTGGTTGTACACATCGTTATCCTTCGGTCTCGGTGTGCTCACGTACCATTTGTACGTTCCGCGCACCTCGCCTCGGCTGCCTTGTGTACAACCAAAGCGAAAATATTTTGCTATTCCGCGAACTTTACAATCACGCCTTTGCGTTTGAAGTAGGATTGCAAAAGTTTGCGCCCTTCGCGGTTATTGTGCGGGAGGCGGGTAGGGGTCATTTCAACTTCCTTGCCGCCGCCTAAAGCGGTTTTCAGCTTTTCGATCTGGGCATCGAGATTAAGGTTATCCTGATTGAAGGATGTGTAGATGTCCTCCAAAGCTTGTTGCACGGCGGGGCTGGTCATAGTTTCCTCTTGCTTTATTACGGGGCATATCCTAGACCAGAAATATGATCTTAAGCAATAATTTTACAGGCAATAGTGGCCTTTTAACGCCATCAAATATTAACCGCGATGCTCTGCAAACGGGCGTGGCCTTTATCGGCGCAACGGCGCGCTTTCCACGTGCGTGCCCTGTTATGTTTTTACAAAAAGCGGCCGAGAACGGTACACCGAATTTGGGTATTCTTGGTATTGGCCTTGGTGCATCTGATGGCTCACGCGAGCGTTTCGCAGCTTTGGAGCAACAAGACGGGCTTTACACGCTTGTTTCAAAAGGTACGGGCGGTATTGAGTATAAACTCGGCACACTTTTAAAAGAGCTTGTGTTCGCGCCAGATAAAACACAAGAAGCGATTGCACGGCTTGCCGACCCTGCAATTACGCTTTCGCTCGTGATCCTCACACAAAGCGGCTATTATTACGATTCAGCAACGGGCGGTATTAATATCAATAGTGCTGATGTCCAGCATGATATCAAAAATCCTGCCAACCCTAAAACGGGGCCGGGGCTGATTGTTGCCGCGATGCGCGCGCGTATGCGGGCAGGTGTTGCACCCTTCACGCCGCTTTCATGTGAGGCGATGGCCGAAAACGGCGCGACATTGGGCAAGGTTGTTATCTCGCTTGCTGAACAGCAAGGTGATGCCGCGCTAACCGCATGGCTGCGTGAGAAAGCCAGCTTCCCCTGTGCGATGGTGGACCGTATTGTGCCGAAACTAAAAGATTCCGACATTGCCGAGATCGAAAAAACACTTGGTTACCGCGATAATATGCCGATGGTGACCGAGCCTTTCCTGCAATGGGTGCTGGAGGAATGGAAAGATATGCCAGCGTCCCTTAAAGGCGCGCTGACGAAAGCGGGCGTGCAAATTGTGCAGGATGTAAAGCCTTACGAGCGTGCAAAATTACTGACGCTCAACGCCACCCATACTTTAATGGCTTATATTTGTAATAGTGCGGGCTTCACTTATGTTGATGAAGTTGTAAATGACCCTGACTTTGCACCAGTTGCGCATGCTTCAATGGCAGAAACGCAAGCAAGCCTGCAAGATTTGCCGGGCCAAAATATGAAAGCCTACAGAAAAATTGTGTTCGAGCGCTTCCAGAACCCGCATATACGCCACGAGCTTGCACAAATTGCGCATGACGGCACAAACAAAATTCGTGATCGTCAGGTCGCGGCGCTGCGTGCAAACCTGAAAATCGGCGCCCCGATTGATACGCTGTGTTTGGCGATTGCCGGCTGGATTAACTGGGCGGCAACAACAGAAAATATTGATGACCGCACAACGCCCGATATTGGCGCGCGTGCACGCGAGGTTGTTAAAACGGGTAAGCTTGATGCTGTGATGAGCATCCGTGAAGCCTTTGGTGATGATTTGCCGCAAGATAAACGCGTCACAGATAAAATTGATGCACATCTGAAGGGCATTCAGGCGCAAGGGCCGCGTGATTATCTGCTCTCTTATATCGCGGCACTCACGCCAGCGGCCGTTGCCTGAAGAACCGTTTTCCGTTTCATGCGTTTGTTGCATGGATATACGGAAAAACAATGAAAAAACGCTATATTTTATTGATAATTATAGGTGTTCTAGTTCTAGGGCTGATTGGTGCGCGCCTGTATCTTCCTTATTGGGTAACTGACTACGTGAACGGACAAATCGCCAAGCTGGATAATTACACAGGGAGTGTTACCGATATCGATATTCATCTCTGGCGGGGGGCCTATTCCATCCACGGTATGAATATTTTCAAAAAGCGCGGCGGATTGAAAGAGCCTTTTGCAGCGGCTGATAAAATTGATCTGTCGATAGAATGGAAGGCGCTTTTTAAGGGTGCGGTCGTTGCCGAAGCGGATATTAGAAATATCGATTTGAATTTCTCGCGTAGCCAGACGGGCACGGGCGAAAGCTGGGGCGATTTTATAGATTCTCTTTCGCCGTTTGATATTAACCGGCTGCAAGTGCATGGGGGGAAAGCTTCTTATATTAACCGCTATGCCAGCCCTGATGTAAATATAGCGATAGATAATGTCTCTTTGCTTGTTACAAACCTGCAGAACGTAAACAAGAATGATAAAGCGCTACCCTCCCATTTGAAGGTCAACGGTGTTTCAACGGGGCGGGGTCAGCTCGATATCGTTGGTGATATTAATATTCTAAAGGATACCCCCGACTTTGACATTGCCGCCAAGCTTGAAAACGCGGCATTGCCTGCGTTTAACAATTTTACAAGTGATGTTCTGGCAGTAGATTTCGAGGCGGGAACGATCAGTGTGTATTCCGAGCTTGCGGCAGCAAATGGGCGTTTAGTTGGTTACGTGAAGCCGATCGCGACAGACATAGAGATGGTGGATATTGAACAGGATACAAATCCTTTCAATGCGCTGTGGCAATCTTTTGTGTCTGTTTTTGTCGAGCTTTTTTCCAATCACAGTGAAGACCAGTTTGCGATGCGCATTCCTGTTGAGGGCAATATCAATAACCCCGATCAGGATTTGTGGGCGACGTTCTTGAGTATTTTTGAAAACGCCTTTGGCAGGGCATTTTCGCGCAGCGCAGATGAAGGGATAGACTTTCGTGAAGTGCTTAAAGAGCAGGGATCTTCTCGAGCGGAATAAGCGCGCCGCGATGCTGGATGACTTCAGCCGCAAGTTTATGGCCCCAGAGCGCTGATTCCTGCATTGTTTTGCCCAAAAGCCTGCCGCATAAATAAGCGGCGTTAAAAGAATCACCCGCAGCTGTTGTATCAACGGCTTTAATGGCAGGGCGTGGTGGTATTTCACCGTGTTTTTCCATGCCGCTTTCCCAGATCAGCGCGTTCTTCTTGCCGCATTTCACGATAATTTCTTTTGCACCAAGGGCCTTGATACGCTCGAGCGTTGCAAGCGGTGTTTCGTCACCAAAGACAGTCTGGTTTTCATCGTTGGTGGGGAGAACAATATCAGACTGCATCATCATATTGGTCATCCACGCGGCGGCTTCTTCCTTGCCCCAGCCTGCGGCGCGGTAATTTGTATCGAAAACAGTTTTTACACCCTTTGCCCGCAGTTTTTTAAAGAGAGCGATGAGTTTTTGCCTATCATCATTGCTTAAAATCATCAGTGAAATGGCGGACGCATAAACAAGATCATAGCTCTGGATTTTTTCTAATATCTCTGCGCTTTCAGGCAGCTGGAAAAAAATACGGGCAGCGGAATTATCGCGAAAGAAAGTATAGTCGCGGTTACCATCTTTATCGGTATCGGCAAAGTAGAGACCCGCATTGCGTTTTTCTGTCGTGGCAACGGTTGAAGTATCAAGACCGCTTGTTTGCCAGTATTCCAGCATGGCACGGCTAAAGCGGTCTTGCCCGAGGGCTGTGACATAGGACGCTTCTATCTCGTGCGCCTTGCCGATACGACCCAGATACCATGCCATGTTCAGCGTGTCGCCGCCGCAGGACTGGCGGTAAGTGCCATCCCCTGCGGGCTGCATTTCAATCATACATTCACCGATTGCGGCAACGTGTTTCATGGTGTTTACTATAGCGATGTCAGACTATCTCCGCCAGATGTTCCGTGAGACACGCATATTGCCTGTTGTCACAATCGAAAATGCCACTGATGCACCGCATTTGGTGCAAGCGCTGGCGGCAGGTGGTATTCACAATATAGAAATTACGATGCGTACAGATACCTCGCTCGAGGCAATGAAGGCAATCATTAGCACCCATGCAGATATGATTGTTGGCGCTGGTACTGTCTTTACGCCGGAGCAAGCCAGTGCCGCCGTGAAAGCGGGTGCGCGCTATATCGTCAGCCCGGGTTATAGCGAGAAAGTGCACGAAGCCTGTAATGATATGAGCGTTGCGTATTTGCCTGGTGCGGTCACTGCGCATGAAATACAGCAAGCGCAGGAAAGCGGTTTGAGTGTATTGAAGTTCTTCCCAGCCGAGGCTTCGGGCGGTGTTGCCATGCTGAAAGCTTTGGCGCCGGTTTTTTCAGATATTATTTTTTGCGCGACTGGTGGCGTGAGCTTACAAAATGCATCCACCTATTTGGCTTTACCAAATATTGCTGCTGTTGGTATGTCTTCGATAACGCCTGCAGAGGCCCTTGCCGCTAAAGACTGGGATAAAATTACGGCGCTGGCACGGCAGGCCGCTGCCCTTTGGCAATAAGATAGGCAGCAGAAAGCTGCAAAGCGGCTGTTGCAAAATAAACACCGGCCAGCATATTATCCCCCTGCGCGGCAGCCGAGCAGCCGCCAATAACCGCAGCTGCTTGGTTAATCGTAATAATGGGCACCGCTAGATTCAACTTGCCCGTAATCATACCGACAGATGTTCCAAGAGCTGTTACGGCGCCAATTGCTACATGCACGGCAGAGTCAGGTGTCAGGCCATTTTGTAGTGATGATAAAACTCCGTCTGCCAGATACATGCTGCCAATCCCCATGCCCATCGTCAGGTAAAACGGGAATGGGTTTTTGTGCGGTTGTGCAATGGCGCTTAAAGTTTTTGCCGTGTTGGTAAACGGCGCGGCCGAGAAATTAAAAATACCTTTCAGGCTTTCACGGCCAACCTCTCCCCAGTAGTTGGGTGAAAATACTTGACCAACGGTTGCTGCGGTATTCGCCGCAAAATGCACGACCTCATTAAGATTTGTCTTTACGATTTGGTCGGCGGATAATTTTTGTGAAGGCCCCCATGCCAGCAGGCTTGTATTGGCGATCAGGGAAGCCGCCGCGCCTGCTGCCCAAAGTTCACCTGCTTCGAAAGCGACTTGCGAGCCAAGCATAACGCCTGCAGCCAGACTAAAGGCGGCACCTGCGCGGGCGGGCTGTTCTGCCATAAATTTTGTTACCGGGTTTGTCATGCCGCCTTTATAGCGGCTGGAATTATATAACTATAATTAATAATATATATATTTATTATAAGTAATATTTATACTATATTCTGTGTATGCAGAACATGCTCCATAAAATCGATTTGAATTTGCTAAAGGTCCTGCGTGTATTGCTGGATGACCCGCATGTCAGCCGTGCGGCGGAAAAACTGGGGCTTACGCAGCCCGCGGTATCGCAGGCACTTTCAAGATTGCGCGTACATTTCAAGGATGAGCTCCTTGTGCGTGGTGGGCAGGGGTTTGTATTGACCTCTTACGCGGAGAGTATGAAACCTGCCTTGGCCGAATTATGGAGTGCTTTGGATAAATGCATGAGCATTGAGCCAGTGTTCGATAAAAAAACGTCAAAGCGCCGCTTTGTTGTGGGGATGTATGAGCCAGTCTCAATGGTGCTGGCACCCAATATTATCAAGCGCATGATGCAAGAAGCGCCGCAAATGAAAGTGGAGATTGTATCGCTTTCATATAATAGCTGGCAGGAAACTTTATCGGCTGGCGAAGCTGATTTGGTAATAACATGGAAATCGCCGGATATAAAACCAACGGCGGAAATAAAGCAGCAAATTCTCTATAAAGACCCGCTTAGTTGCTGTATGGCGCCAAGCCACCCGCTGGCTAAAAAGAAGGCCATTACAAAAGAGGAATATATAGGCGCGCACCATATGCGGATGTTGTTTCATAATCAAAAAGGAAGTCTGTTTGACACGATGCTGGCTAAACAGGGCTATGTAAGGGAAAAGATGACAACGGTTCCGTTCTATCTGCAAACGCTGGATATTCTTGCTGAATCAAATTGCATTGTTACAGTGCCTCATTCATCGCTGCTTTACGCAAAAAAATTCATGGGTAGTAAATTTAACTTTGCGATCAAGAAAATCCCGTTTGATGCCCCGCCGATCGAGGTTATGCAGTTCTGGCATGTGCGGCATCATGATGACCCTGCACATAAGTGGCTTCGCAATATGGTTTATGAGGATGCCAAGCAGATCGCGGGTGCAGCGCTCTAATCAACTTTGGGTCAGCGCTTCGCTGCGGCGTATCTTTGAGACAATATTCTCTGCTTCTGTGAGGCCCGTTCCTGCCTTACCTAGTAAAACCTGAGCTATACGCAGGCTGGACTCTTGCGTTTCGGCAACCACGTAATCTGCGCCTTTATCATAAAGTGTATTCATTTCAACTGTATCGCGGCAACGCATAATTACTTGCAACAGCGGCCAGTTGTTATGGAGTGATGCCAGCACTTCTACTTTTGCATCAAAATCGTCAATGGCAATGACGGCGGCCATGATTTTCTCATCACAGAATTTCTGCCAGGTCTCGATATGGCGCGCATCTGCACAGATAATCGGTGTGCCGGCTTCTTCCATGGTTTTAGCGAGTGCCGCATCATAATCGAAAGCAATATAGGGAATCTTTTGCTCTTCCAGTATCTGGGCAATCATTTGGCCCACGCGGCCAAACCCTGCGATAATGACTTTACGCGGTGCTTCTTCCTCTTCTTGTGGCGCAAGGGCTTCGGGCATTTCGCGCTGTCCCATGATGCGGGCTGCAAAATTACCTGCAAGTGGTGCAAAGCGGAACAGTACGGGCGAGAAAGCCATGGCAAGGGCTGTAACAAGAAAGAAGAACTGGACATCTTCGACCGGCATAAGCCGTGTTGACATGGCAACGCCCAGAATGAGAAGCGCAAACTCACCCGGCTGGGAAAGAAAGATAGAGGCCTTTGCCGCGCGGCGGGCATCGATCCGGAACAAAAGGCACAACGGAAACAGGATTGTAATTTTGACAAGGTAAATACCAGCGACTGATACAAGCAAAAGAACCGGATGGCTTAAAACCTCCTGTATATCAATCATCATGCCGACTGAAAGAAAGAATATACCTAAAAGCAGACCTTTGAGAGGCGCAATGATGACTTCAACCTCGTGGCGGTATTCTGTTTCGGCAATCAAAAGCCCCGCAAGGAAGGCGCCAAGCGCCAATGAAAGCCCTGCAATATTGGTGAGGATCGCACAGGCGACAACCATAAAAACCGTAAAAACGGCTAGCCACTCCGGACTACGTGCAAGTGTTGCAGAATGTAGAAGGGGGCCTAATAATTTGCGCCCCACAATCAGAATGGCTGTGACCGTAACGATACCAACAATAATCGCAGTAATAATTGCACGTGCAACACCGGCGGGGTCATCACCTGTAAAAGACGCCGTGAGGACCAGAATAGGAATAACAGCAAGGTCCTGCATCAGCAAAATCGAAAAGCACAATATACCCACGGGTTGGTTCGACAGGTGCCGCTCTTCAAGAAGTTTCATCACAATTGCAGTTGAAGAAAGCGCAAAAGCTGCACCAATAACCGTTGCAACTTCTGGCGCGTTGTTAAAAAGCCGTGCGATAACGGCAATGGCAAGGGCCGAGATAAGAATTTGCGCTAGCCCGAGACCAAAAATATATTTTTTCAATTCCTTCAGGCGATGGAATGACAGTTCAAGGCCGATCATGAACATGAGCGTCATGATTCCGAGTTCGCCAAGCAGGTGAACCGTGTCTGTTTCGCGGATCGTAATATTTTTCATCCACGGGTGGGCATCAACAAAGAGTCCGAGGCCGTGTGGCCCGATAATAATACCGCAAAGCAGGTAGCCCAGAACGGGAGATATTTTTAAACGCTGGAGAAGGGGAACAAACAGGGCCCCGATGCCAAAAAACAGCAATATATTTGCAAGAACATCAAGTAAATGCGGGTTAACAATAGCAGTGGTGGTAGTGGGGTCTATCACGCGCGGCCTTCGACAAGATTAAAACAATTAAATTAAAAGGATTTGCCAATCGAGAAGAAGATACGCATGTCGTGGCCACCTTCATCGGTTTCAACATCGCGCGTCATCGGGATAGCAAGAGCAAGATCGGCTGTGAGTGCGTGCGGCAAGCCAAAACGCGTACCTACACCGGTAGAAGCTATGCTGTCGCGTTTGATATCTGTAGTAGCTGCGTCTTTGTTCCAGACCGTGCCGACATCATAGAAGCCGTAAAGCTGTGAGGTTTCAACAAACGGGAATTGAAGCGCGTTATTGAACTGGATTTCAACTTTGGCGGCAACGGCATCATCACCGGAAATTTCGGAGGGGTCATAGCCGCGGCCATAACCTGTTGCAAAGCCACCGAGACCCATTTCTTCAGATGAATAAAGTGCATCGGTTGCCCACTGGCCTTTAACGCCGACAAGCAGGTTGATGGGGCCGTAGAGTCTTTGCAGGCGTTGCATTTCAGCTTCGACCTTCCAGAAATTATCTTCGGCTTCAAGGCGGCTGAGGTCAGCGTCACCATCATGGCTGGAATTGAAAACATCAAGCCCGTGTGAAATTTCGAGGTCCCATGTGTTCATGCCCAGGCCAAGGAAGGAATCGAGGAAGGACGCACGTGTGCCGACGCGGAGTGCGCGGATGCGGTCATCTTTTGTAATCGGGTCAACATTGTTCTTGGTTTCAACATCACGTGCATCGAATGACAGACGCGCTGACCAGTTAAGCTCACGTGTGCGGATGATTGACTGGCGCAAGCCAACGCTGATGAAGCCAGACTGGCCCTCAACATCAAACTCTTCAAGTGTATAGCCCGGGGCTGTTGTGCTCATGCTGGCGGCAAGCTCGAGGCTTGTGCCATGCGCATTCAAGGGTTGCGAATAGCCAAGCGCGACATAGCCCAGTTCCATCTTGTCACCGTAAGACGGTGTTACGGCGGCCTGAATTGTGATCGCTTCGTTCCAGCCGAACGGGCTGTTGAGCGTCAGTGCACCACTGGTCTGGAAAGCGCCCAGATATTTGCTCCCGTAATTATCTGCAGCCACAAGCCCGTCATAGGGGTCGCGGTCAATGAAGATAGTCAGGTCAGCCGCGCCTGTTACATCACGTGAAGGTGAGAGAACAGAACGAGCAGAAACGCCCGGCAGGTCATTAATGAGAAGGAGTGAGCGTTCGAGTTCGCGTATATTCACAGGGCCCGTATTGCTAAGCTTGCTTGCCAAGTCACGGACCAATTGGGCGCCATTGCTCTCGTCGCCCTGAACGGAAACTTTATCAATAAAGCCTTCAACAACTTGTAAGCGTACAATGCCGTTATCAATTGTTTGCGGAGGTACAACAACTTGTGTGAGCACATAACCATCATTGCGGTATTTTAATGTCAGTTCATTGGCAATTGCGAATACTTCTGTGAGGGCTATTTTCTCGCCAATTTTATCTGCGTAGAGCGGTTTTAGTTGTCCCGGACCATAAACCGTAACACCTTCGAAGTGGATTTCGCGGAGTGTGACCATAACATTTTCAGCACCTTCGGGCGCTTTGACTGCGGCACCCCCCGGAATGCGAATATCCGGAATATCGTCTTTCAAATTAAAATCAGGCGAGGGCAATTGCTGCTCAACGCGGCCCGGGTCAGCCTGACGTAGCGCAGGTTCGGTATTTTGTGCGGATGCAGGCAGTGAAATAGCGAGCACTGACACTGATAGTGTCAGAAAATGAAGAATCGTTTTGTTATTGCCGCGCATGAGGCTCTATAGAAACCAGAAAGGGATATAAGTCAATAAAAACAGGAAATTGGACGCAATTTGTTAACAGAAGTCAGTTAGACACAAAAAGGGGCAGGAAACAAGGGTATTTGACAGAATGTTAATAAATTTATTAACAGGCCCAATTAGTTAATTCATAAAAAAGTTAAAAAGAAATTAACAAAAAACTTGAAATCTGTTACCTATTTCAGGTAGCTTAGCGTTCAAATTATGAAAACTCATTTCGAATCCAAGGATATATATATGAGAAAAAATATTGCTGGTAAAAAACTACTTTCTTTAGCGCTGGTTACATCAGCTTTGGTCGCGCCATCGGCCCTCGCCCAGACAGTTGACCCCAACGCATTGCCGACAGGTGAAAACGTTGTCGCAGGTTCTGTAGATTATTCCCGCAGTGGTAACTTACTTACGGCTGACCAGCATACAACAAGAGCAATTACAAACTGGGAAAGTCTTAACCTTGGGAAAGATGCAACTTTTAGAATCAATCAGCCAGGAATTGGTTCACTCTCTGTAAACCGCGTTGTTGCGCAGGGCGCAAATGCGACACAAATTCTTGGTACGCTTTCTTCAAATGGCCGCGTGATGATTCTTGACCGTAACGGCGTTATGTTCGGTGCTGGTTCACGTGTTGATGTGGCAGGTCTTGTGGCTTCAACAGGTGATATCAATGACGATGAAGTGATGGGCGGCGCAAACCAAGTGACGCTTTCAAACTTTGGTAATGGCGCGGTTGAAAATCACGGCCTTATTAATGTTGCCGATACAGGTATTGCGGCATTCGTAGCGCCCACAGTGCGTAACAATGGTGTGATTAACGCAAAGCTCGGTAAGGTTGCGCTGGCCTCAGGTCAAGTGGCGACGATTGATCTTTACGGCGATAGTCTTGTTGAAATTGCACCTGCAGGAAAAATTCAAAAAGCGATTGTTGAAAATCTTGGTGTTATCAATGCCGAGGGCGGTCAGATTGCGATGACAGCGGGTGCAGCAGCCGATGCTGTGAACAGTGTGATCAATATGGGCGGCGTTCTGAATACGGCGTCTGTTTCTGCCAAGGGCGGGAAGGTTGTTCTTTCCGGCGGCGAAAATGTAAAAGTAAATGTTTCCGGCAAAATTGACGCGAGCGGCACAGAGGGGGGCGAAGTACGCCTTTGGTCTGATGATACAACATCATTTACAGGCGAAATTTATGCGCTTGGCAGTGGTGGTTTCGTTGAAACGTCCGGCGCTAATTTCTACATGGATGAAAGTGTTAAGGTGGGGGCCGGCCACTGGCTGGTTGATCCGCGCAACTACAGCATTTCATCGGCAGCAACTGGCTTGAATAATATCAATGTTGGTTTCTTGCAAACTATTTTGAATACGTTCGGTCTGGAGACATACACTGTTGCAACGCCGCTATTGGGTTTGCAAGCGGGGGATCTTACTGTTTCTGAAACAGTAACCTGGAATTCGACAACCGATCTTGAACTGTTTGCTTATAACGACATTATCTTCAACTCTGCCAACGCAGGCCTGAACGCAACAAACGCAGGTGCTGATATCAAACTGACGGCGTTGAACAATGTTGACTTGCTTTCTGGTAAAGGCATTACGCTGGCGGGGGGTAATTTCACTTCAAGTGCGGCTGATGACACGATTATAGGCGCGGGTTTTGTTGTGAACGCCAACGGCGGTAATATCGACATCGACCAGCTGGGGCACTTTAACGGCGGTGCAAACACGCTTCGCACTTCGGGCTCGGGCACAATTACAATCAAGCAAAATGCTGACGGTGGTGCGGGCAGCATCAACAATGCGGTTGCTTCTTTACAAAACACCGGCGTGGGTGCCAACACAATCAATCTTGGCCTTCTTGGCTCGTATAACGAAGGCGTTTTGATAGATCAGGCGAATACCACAATCAACGGTAACGCGGCATTCCTCAGCAATGCGGGCAATACTGCGGTTACAGTTATTGCCGATAATGCGAATGTGAATAGCTTGTTTATCACTGGCACAACAGGTGTTGCTATCGGCGCTGTGAACGGCACAACGATTGCCAATAACGTAATTTACAATGTAACCAACGGTGTGGCAGCGTTTGGTGCTGGCGCAGTTACAGTTGATAACAATACATTCAGCAATGTTTCTGGTGCTTCAGTAAGTGTAGGCGGTGCAACAGGGCTTATAACAGTGACCGGCAACACAATGAATGGTGTTGAAAACGGCGTTATTCTGGCATCAAGCACAGGTGGCGCGCTCGTCGAGAATAATAAAATTAACGGTAACAGCGCATTTGGTGTTTATGTTGATGGCGTTAACAATACAACAATCAACCTGAACACGCTTGATGAGTTTGATCTCGGTATTTACGTTGCAAACAGCAAGACTGTAGACATCACAAATAACAAATTGACGAATATGCAAGACGGTATTTTGTCGAGCGGTAATGTTGATGTTGATATTACCGGCAATACGGTCGCTGCTTCAAAGGGCTATGGTATCGGTGCTGTAACGGTTGACGGCTTGCGTGTTGCCGACAATACGATCACAGGTGGCGCGGCAAATGGTATTTACGTGCAGGCCGGCAAGGATGCCCAGGTAAATAATAACACAGTTACAGATGGCACATATGGCATCACCTTTAATGGCATAAACGGTGGTGATATTGGCGCCACAGCAGCAAACAAAATAACAAACGCCAGCGGTAGTGGTATTACTGTTTACGGATCATCCAAAAATATTGCGATTGATAACAACATTATCAATACAGCAGGCGCTGGTATTGTGGTTGATACATCGTCAAAAATTTCGATGACGAAGAACGATATCGATAATGTCAGCACAGGTATTTACCTGAATGGCGGAAGCAAAATCGACATTACTTCCAACACAATTGATAATGCGACTTCACAGGGTATTTACAGTCAGGCTTCCGGCAAGGTTACAGCGGATAGCAACGTGATTACCAAGGTTGCAACGGGTATCGTTATTAATGGCGCGACGGACACAATCAAATTGCTGGATAATACAATCACGCAGCACACAGTTGGTGGTATAACGGTAACGGGCGCAGGTGATTTGCTGGTGCGTGGCAACAAGATTAACAGCGGCGCGGGCATTGCAATTGATGTATCGAAATCTGCCGGGACGGTCACGAAGAATATTGTCTCTGGCGGCACAATCGGTGTTGATGTTGACAATAGTGCGGGCCTCCAGATCACGAAGAACGAAATTACAAATGTTTCTTCGAAGAGCATTAATGTTGTTTCAAGTGCTGGCGCCAATATCCAGTTGAACATTCTTGATAACAGCGCAACAAACGCAAACGCGATTGTGCTTTCAGGTAGCAATGGCACTGTTATTGACCAGAACGATATTGATGGTGGCAACACAGCTATTACAGTATCAACAACAGATGATGTTGATATCACCGCGAACAAGGTTGACCTGACAAAATCAGGTATCGTGATTACAGGCGGCAACCGTGCGCTGGTTCAAAGCAACAAGCTGAATGACATTACAGGCGTTGGTGTTACGCTGACATCGGCAAAAGATGCCGACGTTTTAAGCAACGTGATAAACCGTACAGGCCAGGAAGCTGTTAAAGTCACAGGCGGCTCGGGCGTTTATATATTTGATAACACGATCGATACAACAGGTAAAAACGCAATCTCTGTTGCAGGCAATAATATTTTGAGCCTTTATAGCGGTGCAGATGTTGATACAAACATAATCAGCAATGTCACAGGTGATGCAATTTCCCTGAACCTGACAAGCAAGAGCGCGGTCCACGGTAACGTGATTAACACGACATCGGGTAACGGTGTGAATGTTAATCTTTCCGGTGGCACGCAAATCTACGACAACAAGGTTGTGAATGCAGGTACAAACGGTATCAACCTGAGCACAAGCACAGGCGGCGTAATACAGAATAATAAAGTGAACGGCACAGTATCAGGCAATGGTATCAATGTTTCCGGCGCGGCCGGCACGCAGGTCCTTGGCAACAAGGTTCAAAACGTAGCGAATAACGGTATTAACGTTGTAAGCAGCGCGGGCGTAACGATTGATGATAACAAAGTGGATAACGCTTTGGACGGCATTAATGTTTCGAAGAGCCTGACCGCAACAATTACAAATAACAAAGTTGAGAACTCACGCGATGACGGTATTGTACTGGATGGCGCGCTTCTTGGCTTTACTGTTAGCGGCAATAAAGTTTTGAACTCGAATGATGACGGCATTGTTGTAAGCGGGTCAGCATTTGGCCAGATCTCCGATAACAAGGTCGACGGCACAATAAATGGCGAAGGGATTGATGTTTCTAGCGTTGCAAGCTTGCAAGTTCTTGGTAACAAGGTTGCAAACACAGCTGGCAACGGCATCAACGTTGTAAGCGCGCTTGGTGTAACGATTGATGACAACAAAGTGGACAACGCTTTGGACGGCATCAATGTTTCGAACAGCCTTCTGGCCTTTATTACAAACAACAAGGTCGAGAACTCGCGTAACGATGGCATTGTGCTTGATGGTGCAACGCTTGGCTTTACAGTGAACAGCAACAAGGTGCTGAATTCAAATGATGATGGTATTGTTGTCAGCAACTCGGCTCTTGGTCAGATTGATGGTAACCAAGTTGATGGCACTGTAAACGGTAATGGCATTATCGTTCTCGGTAGTGGTCTGCTGGGCGTTACAAATAACAACGTGGCAAATACAGGCGCTAATGGCATTGCGACACAAGGTGGCCTTGGTATCGCGATCACACTGAACACAGTTGATAACGCTGGTGACAATGGCGTGTCGGTTGATGGTACGCTTGGTGTTACAGTTGACCAAAACGACATTACAAATGTTGGCGATCACGGTGTTTATGCGAATAACAGCAACGGCATCCAGATCATCGATAACGAGATTTACGGCTTCCAGCGTAACGGTATTCTTGTGAACGATAGTGACAACGCATATGTTTACCTGAACGTAATCGACAATTTTGGTACAAAAACAAAAGCCTTCTTCAGTAATGGTATCGCCATTACAGGCAGTGATTTTGTAACTGTTGATACGAACAACATACACAATGTACGCGATGAGGGTATCGTGGTGCTTGGTGGTGAGGGGATGCAAGTTGTACGCAACCACGTTGGCAACGTGGGCAACAACGGCATTGCAACATGGTTCCTTGATAACGGTGTTGTGCGTAACAACTATGTTCATGACTCGGGTGAGAATGGCATTCTGGCAGTGGGAGGCAACGACCTCCGTATTCGCGGAAATGATGTTTACGACTCAGGTGATAATGGTATTCTGGCGCTTCTCGTGCAGAACGGTCTACGAATTGTTAATAACAATGTCCGGTATGCCGGTGACGAAGGGATCGAGGTTATCGGTGCAGAACGTGCAACAATTCGTAATAACCGTGTACGTGATGTTGATGGTAACGGCATTGCTGCCTACCTGTCGGGCCGTGTCACTGTAGACGGCAACAGGGTTCGTCGCGCTGGTGAAGATGGTATCCACCTCGTTGGCAATAACAATGTATTTGTAACTGATAACCTTGTTCGCCGCACAGGTGATGATGGTATCGAGATTAACGGCGCACGTCGTGCAACAGTATCAGGCAATCTGGTGCAGCTTGCAGGCAGACTGGGCAATGCTGATGGTAACGGTGCTGATGGTATCTATATCGGCAATATTTTCGGCAAAAACCTTGCTCTGAACGTAGCGGGCAACCGTGTCGAGAACGCTGAAGATGATGGCATCCAGATTGTGAACGTCCAGAACGGTGAAACAGTCCTTGATACAAACGTGGTCTTCAGATCAGGTAGAGATGGCATCGAGTTTAGCGGCCTGGCAGATGTTCTTCTAGTCGGCAACCGCGCGCTTGAAAATGGTGTAAGTGGTATCTACGCCGCTGGTGATGACAATGGTGAAGTGAAACTTGAAGGCAACTTCATGTCCTACAACACAATTGGTGCAACGTTTGAATCGGGCAATATCGACCTGACGGGCGATAAGAACTATATCTTTGGCGGTGCAATCGGTTACCGTTTCGCGCCAAATATCCCGGCTAATCTTGATCTGGTTGACCTGACGATTGGTGAAACAGTGTTTGACGGCCAAAGCCAGTACTATGTCGAGCTACAAAATGGTGCGTTCTTTGATCCGGGCAAGCCAACAATCCTGAATGCGCTTGATGCTGAATTCCGCAACACGCCATTTGGTACAATCCGCCCGCGTGATACAGGCGGTATCCTGACAGCAGGTCAATTCGACTGGCTGGAAGATCACTTCTTCCACTACTCGGATGACAATACACTTGGCTTGTTCTTCTTTGGTCTGGTTCCGTTTGACCTTCGTGAGGAGCTTCTGTTGCGTGGTTATGCACAATATGCAGCTGGTGGCCGTGGTGTTAACCTGACCATCCTTGGTCTACCACGTACAAATGGTGCAGCACAGGGTCGTGGCGCTTTAGGCAACACACCAGGTAACGGCAGCTTTAACCTGGCATCAATGTTGAACAATATCACGCCAGCCGCTGGCGGCGATGATACAGACAGCGATCAATACGCAGCGCTCACACCAGAGCAGTTGAACGATATTGAAACTGCAGCCGGTGATACAGGCACAGCACAAACATCTTGCTGGTCTGATGCTGTTGCAGGCGCTATTGAAGGTAAGGTTGTTAACTTCAGCTACGGTGGCTCTGAAGCAGAAGCTTTTGCCAGCGCCTCGAAATGCGCTAACTAATAAGCTTTCACCACAGTATAAAAGGGCCCTCGTTAGAGGGCCTTTTTTATTGCAGAAAACTTTTCCGGAAGCTTTGTACTTTTTGTGTTAGTGCGCTTTTATAGCGTGGCCAGCTTTGCAATGTGATTTTGTTTTCTCCCTGCCTGATACGCTGTGCCATAAGGTCGTTATAGGCGGGTTTGTAATGGATCGGGTCCATGTAATTGCGAAGGTCACAGGGGAAATTCTCGAGATCAAATCCATAAATTGTGACGTTTTTAATCTTATCCATGTGCTTGATTAAATTTTCACGCATCGCCATAAGTCGTCCAAAGCCTTCATCTCCCATATTTGCATAGCTAAAACAGGAAGCTGGCGGAAAGAAAAAGTTGAAATTAATGCCAGGGTTCTTCTGAACCCGCGGCAGGATGTTTTCAGTGATATTGGGAAAAGCGTCTATAAAGTCAGCCGCATTTTTTATGGAGGTGGCTTTTTGTAGCTGCGTGCGTAGAGCGTTTTTATTCTCGGGCGATGAAAACTTCTCGAACTGTTCTGTATTCTCCCACTTATAAAGATCATCCAGTTTCTTACGCTTTCCGGGTTTGCCACGGGCTATTTTCAGGGCCTCTTCAAACACATCGTTATTAAAGAAGTAACGCCAGTTGTCTGCAGCTGTTTTGTTGTAGAGAAAGGCGGGCGGCGGTGCAATATCATGCTGGTCATCAGCAGTTCCTTCTGCATAGGGCGTAAAAACTTCCCAGTAGATATTCTTTACGCGTCCTGTATCAATCGCACTTTGGGCAATGACAGCCAGATCTCTGGGCTTAGCGCCAGCCAAGGTCAGCTTCAGGGTTTTTCCGTCCGGCTGGTCAAAATGGGATGCCGTAAAATTCTGGCTCACGGAAGTGCCAATAATGACGCTGTTAAAATTCTCTGCGGGGTCGGCCAGATATGATTTTATAAGACCTGCATTCTGGTAACGGTCTGTGCCGTCAAAGCCGTGCTCTGCAAAGCGCTTGTGCAGAAAAAAGAACGGGTCAAAAACAGCCGTAAAGACCGCTGGCAATGATAAAGCCAGCAGGCTCATGAAAAGGGATAGAAATATAAACTTTTTTGGTGCCATTGTTTTCTAGAACTGGAAGTAAATAAACTCCGATATGCGGTTTATCGTATAAAGTATAAAGTAAAGCGAAGTAGCCAGAAGAATGGCCGTAAATGCCACCCATCGCGTCGATAGCTGCCATGAATACCAGTTTATCGGTATTCTTTCTTCTGCGGCTTTGATAATTTGTAAGCCGTTGGGCGCGCACAAGGCGATTATCAAGCCTATAATGATGGCAGCAAGTGCATCATTTATAATTGTAGTTGCACCCAACCCATGCCAGCCAAGCATCCCTTGGTAAATGGCCATTGCAGCTTCTACGCTTTCACTGCGGAAGAGAACCCAAGCAGTTATAACGGCAAGGAAAGTGAGTGCCCAAGCGCAGAATTGATAGGCTTTTATGGCGGAAAATCCATCCGGTACAATCCGGTGCCAGCCATGATTGATGACAAGATACAAGCCGTGTAGTCCGCCCCAGAGGACAAAGGTCCAGTTTGCGCCGTGCCACAGGCCACCTAAAAGCATGGTGATTATCAAGTTGGCATAGCGCCGTAACTTGCCTGCACGATTGCCGCCGAGTGGAATGTAAAGATAATTACGCAGAAAATTGGAAAGCGTAATATGCCAGCGCCGCCAGAAATCAATAATATTCCCGGCTTTGTAGGGGGAGAAGAAATTGTCTGGCAGGCGAATGCCAAACATTAAACCTAAACCAATGGCCATGTCGGAATAGGCAGAAAAATCAAAATAAAGCTGCAGTGTATAGGCAAGGGCTGCGATCCATCCAGCGAGAAGTGAAATAGCTTCGCCGCTGTGTGCGGCGTTGAATATCGGTGTTGCGTGAACAGATAAAGAATCTGCCAGCATTACTTTTTTAAACAGACCAATAGCAAAAAGCGTTAAGCCTATGGCTGTTTTGTGCCAATCATAGTGTGCGGCAGGGAGTGCGCGAAATTGCGGGATAACTGTTGCGTGATGCACAATCGGCCCTGCAATGAGGTGCGGAAAGAAAGTGATATAGGCGGTGTATTCAAGCAAGGTCGGGGCTTGGGCTTTGCCCTTCCATGTATCTACCAGATAAGCAATTTGCTGGAATGTAAAAAAAGAAATGCCAAGCGGCAATATGATGCGGGTGAAAGTCAGGTCATGCGCCAGTAGCAAATTCAGGTTGTCGATAAAAAAATTGAAATATTTGAAAAAACCAAGGCAAACAAGGTTGGCAGCAATTCCCAAAATTAAAAGGAGCTTGTTTCTCTCATATTTGCGGAGTTGTATCCCCATACAGAAGTTGAAACCGATAGAAGTGAGCAGCAGCCCTAGAAAGCGAAAATCCCACCAGGCGTAAAAGAACAGCGACGCGAGGGCTAAAAAGACAAGGGCGGCTTTTCCCGCATTCGCTTTTTTGAGGGCTATAAAAACTGCCAGACACACGGGCAGGAAGCCAAAAAGAAAAGCGGGGGAGTTGAATAGCATAAAGGCCCTTTATTGAGGGCCAATATATAGAAAAAAAAGAAAGCGTAAATTATTTACATAATTTTATCGTCGGCTTGGCGGGGCTGTTGGAATTTCCACCAGCGCTGAAGCAGCAATTTCTGGGCGCAAAGCTGCTCATAGCGCTCTTTTGAAGCAGGGCTGTGGCGTATCTCAGCGCGCACATGGCTCTCCTGCACGTCATCCAATTCGCTGTCTACCAATGCCTGAATATCGTAATCATTTATGTCCATGACCTCTATCAGCATACCATTATCCCTAATACCGCTAACGCTCTGAAATGTTAAAGGTTCCGTGGGAACTTTTCCCTTATTAAAAATGTTTTTCTAGCAGGTATAACGATAAAAAGGAGAGTGTTATCATGCTTCAATGGGCATTAGTATTTCTGGTTCTGGCAATTATTGCCGGACTTCTCGGGTTTGGTGGTGTAGCAGCCATTTCAGTTGATATTGCACAGATACTTTTTGTAGTATTCCTTGTGCTGTTTATTGTGTCTGCCGCCGTCCACGCCTTCCGCGGTAAAGCACCCCCTATATAAGGTAGGGGCCGTTCATAAAAAGGCGTTCTGACGAGGAACGCCTTTTTATTATGGCTCGAAATTATATGCACTGGAAGGGTATAGCCGAATGGATTAAATTCCGGATTGGTGCAATCAGGATGGATCAGATATTTGTTCGAAATTATACGGCTTTTTTTATTGCCCTTGTTTTATATGCGGCGGCCCTCATCTATATTCTGGTCGCTGGAAATCTTGCGATCAATCAGGCTGAAAAGAACGTTTCTCATTCTTATAATGTTCTTATCGCTTCTGAGCGTATGACGCATCTGGTGCAGGGGATGCTGTCTGCACACCATTCCTATCTTCTGAGCGATAACAAGGAAACGCTGGAAAAATATGAGGCAAAGAAGGGCCAAATATCGGAACAGATCGCGAATGCGGGCGAGCTTGTTCTGGATAACCCGTCCCAAGTCAGCCGGCTAGGCGAAGTTAGTAATTATTCAACACAGCTTATTGTGAAGCTTGACGAGTTCACAACCAAGAGCAAATCCAATACGAAAGATGTCAGGACGGTTTCCAAAAAAGACATTCAGATCATTGAGGGCCTGAAGGATAATATTGTAACGATACTTTCTGCACTTACAAAAGAAGAGAAAACACTTCTTTCGCGCAGACAAGAGGAGGCGGCAAGCCAGAAAATCCGCTATTTTGTATTCCTTTTTTCGGGCGTTATTATTGCGGCGGCGATGCTTTTTCTTTTCAATGGGTCATTGTTACGTAGCCAGCGGCGCAGGACGCGGGTTGAAGCCTCACTGAAATCAACCGATGAAAGGTTCGCGCTTGCAATTGAGGGTACGCAGGACGGTATCTTCGACTGGAATTTACAAACGGGCGAGATGTTTTACTCCCGCCAGTTTTTCCGCATGCTCGGCTACGACCGCGATTCCTTTGTCGGCACAATGGATGAATTCAAGCAATTGTTGCATCCAGAAGATTCGATGCGTGTATGGCAATTCCTCGAGAGCTACCTGAACGGAGAGGTCTCTGAATACGCGCAGGAATTCAGGTTGAAGAATAAGAGCGGCAGATGGGTATGGATCCAGTCGCGGGCGAAATCCATCCTTGATTATCAGGGCAAGCCGATCAGACTGGTTGGAGCCTACACTGATATTTCGCATGTCAAAGAGAAGCAGGAGCGGCTTGAAGCGGAGAAACGGGCAGCAGAAGAAGCAAACCGCGCCAAGGCAGATTTCCTTGCGCATATGAGCCATGAAATCAGAACGCCACTAACAGCTGTCAGCGGTATTGCCGAAATATTCCTGCGCAAACAGGATAATCTGGATGAAAAACAAAAAGTATTGGTACAAACGCTTTATTCCAGCACCGCCGGCCTGAAAGATCTAATCAACGATATTCTTGATTTCTCTAAAATCGATAGTGGTGAAGTGGAGCTGGATATCAGCACCTTCGAGCTTGAGGAAGTTTTTGCCCCTGTTGTCGATATGATGGGTCTGCGCGCCAATGAGAAGAAAATAAATTTTGTTTTTGATTATAGCCGGCTTGAGGGGGCCTCCTTTAATGGTGATAGAGCGCGTATCCGCCAGATATTGATCAACCTTATCGGGAATGCCATTAAATTCACCGAAGAGGGCGGCGTGCGCGTGTCGGCCTATCGTGAGGGCGACACAGGCGAGCGCTTCCTGCGTGTCGATATTACAGATACGGGGATCGGCATTGCACCTGAAAATTACGATATGGTTTTTGAACGATTCAAACAGGCTGACCATTCGGTCTCACGTAAGTATGGCGGGACAGGGCTTGGCCTGCCAATCTCGAAAAACCTTGCCAAAATGATGGGCGGTACAATTACGCTCAATTCGCAGTTAGGCAAGGGCTCAACCTTTAGCCTGATAATACCGGACATGATGGCATCGGAAGCGGATGTAGAGGAAACAGAAAAGGCTGAAGCGCTTGACCTGAATGAACGGATTAAAGCCACGGTTACCGAGAAAAGCCGCATTCTTGTTGTAGAAGACTATGAAGGCAATCTGGTTGTTCTTGGCTATGTGTTAGAGGAGCTGGGCTGCTTGTACGATATTGCGCATAACGGCGTTGAAGCGCTCACACTCTATGAGAAGAACAAATACGATATTATTTTCATGGATATACAAATGCCGGTTATGGACGGTTTCCGTGCAACTGCAGAAATTAGACGTATCGAGGCCGAGGAATCGAAAGAGCATACCCCTATTATTGGCATGACAGCCCACGCGCTGGTTGGTGATAAGGATAAATGCATAGAAGCAGGTATGGATGCATATCTGCCCAAGCCGCTGGTCGAGAATGACTTGAAAGAGCAGATATTATTATACTTACGCAAGAAGAATAAAGCTGCAGCCTAGGGCATTTGTATAAAAAAGAAGAAGGCCAGCGGGGTAATGCTGGCCTTTTTAGTGCGGGAAAGTTGGGCAGAAATAGTTTAAGCGGCGGCTCTTGCTGCATAGTGATGGGGTGCATAGCCCATCTGATTTGGCAATGTTCCGCGGCCGTATACTTTTGGTGTTTCAAGCGCTTGTTGCAGGCTTTCGCGTGCACGTGACAAACGTGAACGTACTGTACCTATCGGAATCTGCAGCGCTTCTGAAACCTCTGCGTATTGCATGTTTTTAACACACACCATAACAAGAATTTCGCGGTGGTCATCGGAAAGCATATTCATGGCTTCCTGAACCTCTTTGAATTCGATATGGGCTTCCTGATTGGGGCCAACGCTTTCGTGGGCAATATGTGTTTCAGGATCATACTGGGTTTCAAATTTTGTTTTGCGGCGGTAATCCGAAACAAAAAGGTTATACATGGTTTTGGATGCCCAGCTGAACATGCTTGTACCTTCGTTGAAGAGGTGCCGTTTTTCCAGGGCACGCAGGACGGTTGCCTGCAAAAGGTCTTCCGCGTTATTTCTATCGCGGGCCAATTTAAGGGCAAACTTCCTCAGATTAGGGATCTCATCAATCAGTGTTTGGTCGTTAAACATTTAGGGCTCCTTTTTTTCTGTTCTTCCCTTAAGGATAGGCGGGCCCCGTAACATGGTTTTGTCGGCAAAGTTTCAGTTTTGAAAAAATTTGTATCATTTGTGTTACAACGGGGGTATATTGGCCAAAATCCGCAGAAATGAGCCAAAAATTATGCAAAAAGGCATTATTTTAAGCATCGACGATGATGCGAATCTCCAGACGGTCCTTAATCAGTACCTGGAGGATGATGGCTATAAAATCATTACGGCGAAGGATGTAGCGACCGCACTCGAACAGACTGAAAACAATGTTTTTGATGTGATTTTGCTGGATCTGGTGTTGCCTGACGGTGAGGGGATAAACCTTATTCCGAAGATCAAAAGCAAGTCAGAAGCAGCCATTATTGTTGTTTCAGGCAAGAGCGACACAACCGAAAAAATTATCTGCCTCGAGATGGGAGCAGATGACTACATAACAAAGCCATTTGAAATGCGCGAGCTTTCAGCACGAATCAAGGCGGTTCTACGTCGTTCGAATGATAATGCGCAGGCTGGTAAAAAGGAAAACCCTGCCGATAAAAGAGAAAAAATATATTTCAATGGCTGGTGCCTTGACCGCACGCAGTTCCAGCTTTTTGATGCCGAACAGAAGCCAGCCGAGCTTACAGCAGGTGAATTCAAACTTCTGGAAGCTTTTGTCACATCACCGAATCGGGTTTTAAGCCGCGAGCATCTTTTTGATCTGACACGCGATCAGCAATATGATTCGTATGACCGGGCTATAGATATCCAGATTGCACGGCTACGTAAAAAAATGGGTGAAAATGCCGCGCTTATTAAAACTGTCCGTGGCGCTGGCTATATGTTCACTGGCCAGGTAAAAAGCTGATTCCCACATCTCAAGGAACTTTTTGTATTTTTTAGGTGTTTTTCTGCTGTAAACGATAAATACAGGAGATAGCACAATGCAAGACGCAAAAATTACAAGCAATAACAACGTTTCCGGAACTTATCCGGAGGTTGGCAAAATACGCGCAGATCTGAAAGCCCTTAAAACAGACGTGGGAGACCTTGCCCGCCATGTGAAAGAAGATGGCCTGCACGATATTTCAGAAAAGGCAAACCACGGCGTTGAGTCGCTGCAGGGTTTTGTCAAAAAAATGGAGAAAAAAGTACAAGAGCAACCAGCGCAAAGTCTTGCGATCGCCTTTGTTACAGGTATGGTTCTAAACTATTTTCTTCGTCACAAATAAAAATCCGGCGCGGGGGCATTGCAATGGCTAGTCTTATTACGCTTGCGGAGCAATTTGTTATCAGCAAACTCGCCCAAGAGACAGCGCCGGTGGCACCAAACATGGGAGCCAGCCAGATCATTATTGTTCTGGCTGGTTTTCTCGGTGCTGTCGGGATCGGATTTTTTATTCTGGCATCCTATCTCTGGTTAAATGCCAACTATTCTCCACAGATGGCTGCGGCCTTAACGGGTCTTGTCTCTGTGGGTATAGCTGGGTTATTGGCCTTGGGAGCGTTAGCCGTCATGCAATACAAAGTAAGAATGCTGAAAAGGATGAAGAACGATATTAATGAAACAATTGATATCGCATTAAAGTCTTTAAATCATTTACTAGAAGAACCGACAACGCAAAACCCCAAAACATCGGCATTGGTAGCTTCGCTCGCTGGCTTTGTAACAGCAGATAAAATTTTGCATTAGTTAAAGGAGGAAGTGGAATGAAGAGTCTTCTCATGTGGATTATTGGAATACCAATTCCGATAATTATTCTTTATAATATTTTCTTTTAGTAAAGGGGCCGCGCGGCCCCTTTTTATTTAAAAAAACTTGCAACAAATAAGAAACAATTTTTTTCAATTCTGAAACCTGCCGGCAATTCTACTGTTGCATTCAAGGCATATGCTATAGACAACAAGGAGAAAAGCCCATGTCACTTGCAACACAACCACTTAATGAAATATCCCACCCGCTTGTTTCTTCAATGCATATGAAAAAGGACTTTTCCAAAGGCCATGATGTAGAGTATGTATTGGTGATTGATGCAATCTTGCCAGATGCAAAAGAAAGCTCTGAGGCTTTTGACGCAAGTTTGACAGATCTGCTGCTTGATCTTGAAGATCTTAAAGAAATGGCAGAAACACGCGTCGGCAAGTTTGACCGTGTTGATATACGCTCACACTACCACTGATTTATTCTGGAATAGCGTGGAACCGCGAACGGTGCAAGGCCGTTCGTGGCATAACGTAATAACTTAATTTCAAGGAGAAAAATATGAGACTGGATATTCTGGCAAAAGTTTCAATGATTGCCCTGTTTGCATCTTTCCCAGCGCTTGCTGCCGAGAAAGCTGTCGAAAACAATACCCATACAACAGTGCAAGCGAAAAGCACTGGTGATTTTTCCAAGGATGCTGAAAAAGCCTGGGAAGACGTAAAGGGTGCATCTGCTGAAGCTTATAACGATGTAAAAGCATTTTTTATGGGCGATAACGAAAAGCAGGATAAAAATATTGTTATCAGCACGCGCTACACAGCAGATGGCATGCTGGGTGCGGCCGTTAAAAACAATAGCGGTGAACGCGTAGGAACAGTGAAAGACATTATTGTTGACCGCTCCGGCAAAGCGCAGCTGGTTGTCATTGATGACGGCGAATTTCCCGGCTTTAGCGGCAAACTGGTTGCATTTGACTATGATGTAATCTCGGCCAAAACAGCAGATGGCGATGTTATAGCGCCCCTTACAGAGGAGAGTATAAACCGTGCAACAGAATTTTCTTATGACCGCGCAGATGCTGGCAAAGAAAAGGTCCGCGTTATACCGGTGGATGGCTACAGTGTGATGAAGCTGGTAGACGCAGATGTTGTAAACCCTGCTGGTGAAGAGATTGGCGAGCTTGAAGATATCTCGTTCCGCAACGGAAAGATAAACCAGATCTTTGCAGAGATGGATGTTCCGGGGGATGATGATAAAATGATAGCGCTCAATTTCGGGTCAACCAAGATCGTGGGTACTGATAACGACCTGAACATCCAGTTGAATGCAGGGCAGGCTGCCCGCTTTACAGCCGATAACAAGGTGTCGAATCGCGCGCATTAAATAAAGAATAGGAGCCTGCCCCATGGTGGGGTGGGTTTCTTTTGTTCCATCTTAGAAAAAGGAGAATGACAATGAACAAGGATATTTTTGAAGGTAACTGGAAGCAGCTCAGCGGTGAAGTACAACGCAAATGGGGCAAGCTTACAAATGATAATCTTGATGTAATCAATGGTAACCGTACCAAACTAGTCGGTATGATCCAGGAGAGCTACGGCGTGGCCCGTGACGAAGCTGAAAAGCAAGTCGAAGAATGGGAAAAAGCACGTCGTTCAGCCGCTTAATGTAAATTAAACGGCTTAACATAGGTGGCCAGCGTCTTCCCCCGTGCGCTGGCCACTATTTATTTAGCCTCGACGCAGAGCAAAATAAAAACCCCACCATTAATTATGGCGGGGTTTTTATTTTGAAAGTAGGGGTTTACTCGGCTGAGTGAACGTCTTCAGTTTCAGTAACGGTTTCTTCTGTTGTTTCGGCGTTCATGGCGCCTTCAGGATCAACAGTCGTTTCATGGTGATACTCGGTTGTTGTATTACCATGATCATCTGTTGTCTGTGTCTGGGTTGTTGTGCGCTCTATCGTTGTCCCGTCCACAGTCGATTTTTCGGTCACTTTGGTTTCTGTCTTTTCGTCACAAGCCGCAACGCCGAGCGCCAGCAGGGCCGAGAGTACAAGCGTTAGATGTTTCATCTTCGCCTCCTCTTAGTAAGTGGTTGTAGATTTGGAAGTTGACTTATTCATCAGACCTTTAGGGTCTGTTGTTTTCTCGACTTCCTGAACAGCACGTTTATTTCCATACTCGTCATAATAAACGTTTGTGTTCGTTTTCGTCTCCGTTTTTGTCCCGTATTTGTTTACATGGGTTTCTGTTCTTTCATATTCACCTGGTGGCAAAGTATGGTTTGGTGTACAGGCCGATAACATAAAGGCCAGCGTGCCCACAGTCAGAAAAGATAGTTTATGAATGTTTCGCATGATAATAAGTCCTTGTTAAAGTTGGGTTTATTCCCACGACACAAACGTGGGGGCAGTGCGGAAAGTTCCGGAACCATGCCCGCTGTAAAGCGTAGGTATGACCGGATAGATCCAAAAAAAGGAGTTATAGAATGAACATTATTCTCAAATCAGTTGCAACAGGTGTACTGGCTATATCGCTGGTTGCTTGCTCGAATATGAATTCAACACAACAACGCACACTTTCAGGCGCAGGCATTGGCGCTGGTGTAGGCGCAGCGAGTGCAGCCGTTACAGGAGGATGTGTTGGTTGCGGCGCGGCTATTGGTGCTGGTGTGGGGGCTGGTGCCGGATATTTGTACGATCAAAGCAAAAAATAGAATTTGGAAAAGGCCCTGCAAAGGGCCTTTTTTATGCCTACTTACTTGAGGAAGACTTCTTTCTTCCTGATCCACTTTTCTTACCGCCACCATCCTGTTTGTTAACTGTGGCCCAAGCACGCTCTTCTGCCGTCTTTTTTGAGACGCCACGCTTTTTATAGCCTTCTTCGATATGCTCTGCCTGCCGCTTTTGCTTATCTGTATATTTTTCTTTGCTTCCTTGTTTCATTGTCTTCTCCTTGGTGTGGGTTAAAAAGTTAGATCAGCCATTCACAATCGTTCCTCCATTTGGATGAAGAACCTGTCCAGACATGTAAGACGAATCTTCACAGGCTAAAAAAATAAAGCAGGGAGCGACCTCGTCAGGCTGGCCCGGCCTTCCTAAGGGGGTATCATGTCCAAATGCTGCTACTTCAACTGCATTAAAGGTGGATGGAATGAGGGGTGTCCAGATGGGGCCTGGCGCTACCGCATTCACACGGATCTTTTTCTTGGCAAGGTTTTCAGCCAAAGATCTTGTAAAAGCAACAACGGCACCTTTGGTTGCGCTATAATCAATAAGCTTGGGGTGTCCTTGATATGCAGTAATAGACGCGGTGTTAATAATGGCTGAGTTTTCTTTTAGATGCGGTAATGCGGCTTGCGTCATAAAAAACATACCGAAAAAATTAGTCTCGAAAGTTTTTCTTAGCTGCTCCTCAGAAATATCTTCTATGTGCTTCTGGGGATGTTGTTCGGCAGCATTGTTAATTAATACATCCATTTTGCCGAAGCGCTTTATAACATCAGCTATTGCCTTTTCACAAAAATGTTTTGTAGAAATATCTCCTTTTATAGTAAGGCAGTCCACGCCCTCTGCCTGAATGTGCGCCTCTGTTGTTCTGGCATCTTCATCTTCCTCTAAATAGACAAAGGCGACATCTGCCCCTTCCTTCGCACAGGCAATACTCACGGCTCTCCCTATGCCACTATCGCCTCCTGTAATCAGGACAGTCTTATCTATAAGTTTACCCGCTGCTTTATAATGCTTCATGAAAGAATCCGGATGAGGGATCATTTCTGTTTCATGGCCCGGCCTATAGTTTTGGTGTTGCGGAAAGTTCATTTTAAGCTCCTTGGTTATTCCGGCTGCTCCTAACAAATAGCATGCACCACAAAGCGTTCCTTTATATTTTCCGGAACCTTCAAGCTGGCTGAGCGGTTTTAGCAATGAAGTGTAGAAAGGAAAAAAGATGAGCAATAAAAGCGAGACGACTAAAAAAGGGCAGAACAACCCGCCTAATAAAGAGCAGCCAGAGCCACGTCGTGAGATCCAGCCTGACCGCTGGGATCATGAGCCTGATCCCGTGCCAGAGAAGGCTAAATAAAACCCAAGGCCGAAAACCGCAGATTTTCTGGATTATAGTCAGGGTGGACGCGTAACGGCGCGCATGACGTCTATTTTTCAGAATCTCTTGCGGGGCGGTAAAAAAAGTTCCCTCTCAGGCAAGAAAAATAGTATTTGCACCCTTTCCGGACATGGGTGAAAAATAGGCAGTCTGGAAACAGGGATAAATGTGAAATTAAGAAAAATACTCATCAGCAGCCTTCTGGGGCTTTTCCTCACATCTTTGGCACAAGCGGGAGAGCTTGATTATTTTGCCCTCTCGACTGACGAATTGTTAAAGGCCGAAGTTGTTTCTGCATCGCGCAGGAAAGAGAAAATCGTTGATACAGCCGCCGCTGTTTACGTGATCACGCAAGAAGATATCCAGCGTTCTGGCGTAACAAATATTCCTGAGGCATTGCGTATGGCGCCCGGTGTGCACGTGGCGCGTGCAGATGGAAATTCATGGGCGATCAGTATCCGCGGTTTTAACGGCATTCTTGCGAATAAAATTCTGGTCATGATGGATGGACGGACAATTTACAACCCGCTTTTTGCGGGCACCTACTGGGAGCTGCAAGACTATGTCTTGCAGGATATCGAACGGATTGAAGTGATCCGTGGCCCGGGCGGCGCATTGTGGGGTGCAAATGCAGTAAATGGTATTATTAATATAATTACACGTACGGCACATGATACACAGGGCGGTCTTGCTGTTGCGGAATATGGCACAAACACACAAGGCACGGTCTCGGCACGTTACGGCGCTCATATGGGAGACGATGGATCATTCCGTGTTTACGGCAAAAATGCATCACATAATGCTATGCGAACAACGGGCGGAGAGGATGCACCGGATGAGTGGCGAAATACACGAGGTGGCTTCAGGGCGGACTGGGGCGATCGTTTCACACTTCAGGGGGATGCCTACCAGGCAGTGAATGAACAGCTCAATAGCATCCCGACGCTTGCGGCGCCGTTTAGTGTTATCGAGAAAGAAACGGTTGCGGCAAAGGGCGCCAATATTCTTGGTCGCTGGAAAATAGAAATGGCCAATGGTGGTTTACTAACAACACAGGCATTTTTTGATTATACCTATCGTGACCAACGTTTATTAAAAGATGAAAGAGGAATATTCGATATAGAAACACAATATAACGTACCTCGTATGGGACGCCATGAATGGGTGGCGGGCGGTGGCTATAGATATATTTATGATGATATTCCGGATACACCTGTGGCAACATTCTACCCCGGAAGCCGGCAGGACTCTCTTTTTAATGTATTTGCGCAAGATAAAATTACACTGGTGCCTGATAGATGGTTTCTGACGTTGGGCACCAAGCTTGAACATAATGATCTTACGGGTTTTGAAGTACAGCCTAACGCACGGGTCCAGTTCCATCCTGATAGCAGCCAGATGGTTTGGGGTTCAATATCCCGTGCTGTGCGAACGCCGAGCCGTTACGAGCATGATCTTGCCTTACGGCTTGGCGTGATAGCGCCGGGCATACCGGTGGATCTCTATCCGAACAAGGACCTGGAGACTGAAGATCTAATCGCTTATGAGGTTGGTTATAAAAAGCAAATCAGACCTGACTTATCCGTAGACTTAACAGCGTTTTATAATGACTACGATAATCTGATTGCTATAGGATTTCCTACGGCAGTGCCAGGTACATTGCCGATCAATTTTATCAACGCGAGTGAGGCTGAAACATACGGATTTGAAACATCCGCAGTATGGAATGCAAGCAACAAGCTGAAGTTCACGTTGAATTACAGTTATCTGGATATCATAATGCATTCGCCTTATTCCCCCCTTATTAATCAAGATACAGAAGAAGATTCCGCGCCATCCCATCAGGTCGGGCTACGCGCTGCATGGAACATTACACCAGCCGTGACACTTGATAGCGCTCTTTATTACGTCAGTGAGCTTGAGCAAAGCAATGTAGATGGATATACAAAGCTGGATTTGAATTTGGGTTGGCAGATTAATGATAATGTCAGGTTTAACCTTATCGGACAGAATTTACTGGATGACTCGCATCGGGAATTCAACTCTCCTGGTACACTTAACGCTGCCGAAATTGAAAGAGCGGTCTTCGGGAAACTGACATGGCGGTTTTAAGAATTTTTGTTTTGGTTACGGCTATCGTTTGCACGCTTTGTGCAGGCGCGGCGCATAGTGCCGAACCATTAAGGCTGAATGAACAGAAAATCAAAGCCGGGTTACTTTATAATATTGCGAAATATACGGTATGGCCCACAAGCGCATTTCCCGAGAAAAGTAGCGTGTTACAGATATGCCTTCTGGGCGGTGACGCATTTGATGGCGCCTTGAACCCTCTGCAGGGGCATATTGTGCAACAAAGAAAAATTAATATTAAAACACTTCACTTTGTAGACACTGATACCAAGTGCCATATTCAGTTCGTTAATTCAAATATGGGTTCTGAAATTGAAACGATAAAAGAGTATGCGCAAGAAAGAAATATTCTGACTCTCAGTGATATAAAAGGCTTTTCCAGTAAGGGGGGGATGATAGAGTTTGCCCTTTCTCCGGATAATAGAATAGAGATCTATCTTGACCGGAATATGATACAACGGAGCGGCCTGCGTATTGGTGAACAAATTATCAGGCTGGCAAAGGTGCGCCAGTGAAAAAAATCCATCTTTCCATCCGTACCATTCTACTGCTGATTATCAGCGGGTTGAATTTACTGATTGCTGCACCACTTGGCTATACAACTTATAAGGCCTTCCAGAATTACTATAATGCACAAAAGATACGAGATATCTCGGAGATTCTTTACCCTCTCTACACAGTAAAGAAATACCTTTCCCTTGAAAGAGCGGCCGCACTCTCAATACTTTTTACACCACCAGATTCCCTTGAAGCATTGGCTACACAAATTAAAAGCGCAAGGCAGCAAAGCACAACTATTCTAGAGCAGCATTTTAGCCAGAAAAGAGTTTCGGTTAGTCCTGCTATCATCGAGGCAAGAGATAATGTAAAAAAATCCTATAATGCGTTGCAAGCGTTGCGGCTGCAGCTTGATACAGCAGCGAGATTTGAGCGTGACGAAAAGAAAAACGGACTACCACAAGAATATTTTGATCAAACAACACAACTGATTGGTTATGTTGACCGGCTCATCGATTCATATTCGCGGCCGATTATCATGTTGAATTCCGATAACACAAGGTTGATGCGTCTAACCCGTCTTATCTGGGGCATTGGAGAATACGCAGGGCAGGAAAACGCAATTTTGGGGCGGCTTATTGCGCAGAATAAATTTCCTTCCATAGAGGAGCGCGAGGATCTGGCAACATTGCGCTCGAAAATATATTACGGTTTGGAGCTTGCACGTGGCGCGATCGTGAATAGCACATGGCGTGATGATATCGAACCGGCACTTGATGAGGCGGAAACGCACTATGCGATGGTTTTTGAGCAAGTGAAAGATGTGTTCAATACACCGGCAACTGCTCCTGTTGCCACGCTTTATCCTGTAACGGTTGAAATGTGGCTTCAGTTGGCCGCCGAGGCTGTTAGCTCGCTTTATGGCATGACGGATACAGTATTGAAATTCAATACCCAGTTTGTTCAAGAAATTGAAACAAATGCTGCTAAATCAATTTATATCAGTTTCTTCCTGCTTGTTTGCGCGTTGGCGCTTAGTCTTTATACATGGCACCTCATAACTACACGGGTCATCGGGCCAGTTAATTCTATGGTGGAGGCTTTGTATAAGGCGACCGGTTCTTCAGAAAAATATATTTTCGAGACGAATAATCTTGATGAAATATCAAAGCTGGACCATGTGTTGCGTATTTTCCAGGATAATTCAAAACAGTTGCAACGCGAGCGTGATAGGGCTGAGGCAGCCAACATTGCCAAGCGTGAATTTTTGGCAAATATGAGCCATGAAATCCGGACGCCTATGAATGTTGTAGTCGGGCTTTCGAATATTCTGGCACGCTCACGGCCCCTGACAGAAAAGCAGACAGAATTTATCAAAACCTTACAGGTGAGTGCCGATTCACTGCTTTCGCTGATTAACGATTTACTGGATTTTTCTAAAATCGAAGCACAGAATTTCGAGTTGGAGAATATAAAATTTGACTTTGCACAGTTGGTAAAAGACTTATCTTTAATCAAAACCTATAAAGCCAAAGAAAAAAATCTTGTATTCAAGACCGAGGTATCCGGTATCGAGAATAAGGAATATATGGGGGATCCTACACGTATCAGGCAAATACTTGTTAACCTTTGTGGCAACGCCATCAAATTTACCGAAAGCGGCACCGTAACAATGCGGGTGAGTGCAGCGCCTTCTCATCGTAAGGGTTTCGAGCAGATTGATATTTCTATCACAGATACAGGTATTGGTATTCCAGCTGATAAAATTAATTTTATTTTCGAAAAATTTACACAGGCAGATGCTTCAGTCGTGCGAAAATACGGAGGAACTGGGCTAGGGCTTGCTATTACAAAGAGTCTTGTAGATATGCTTGGCGGTACAATTACAGTTGAAAGTGCAGAAGGGGCAGGCGCTCATTTCCATGTAAGCTTCCCGCTTGAGGTGAAGGCGTGGAAACATTCTTCTGCGACGTTCGATGCCAAGGCCAGTAAAAAAGAAAAGCGTACAAGGCGCATACTATTGGTAGAAGATTACCAGCCCAATATTATTGTGGGGGGAACCTTGCTGGAAGAATTCGGGTTTGAATACGATGTTGCCGAAAATGGGCAAGAAGCCGTACAAAAATTCATGGAAAATGATTATGATGTCGTTCTCATGGATATCCAGATGCCTGGAATGAACGGATATCAGGCAGCGCAGGCTATCCGCAAATATGAGCAAGAGCGTGGTGGTATGCGCGCGCGCATTATAGGACTGACAGCGCATGCCTCGAAACAGGACCGCGAGAAATGCCTCGCCGCAGGGATGGATGATTATGTTTCCAAACCCTTCGACGAGGAAAAACTAAGGCAGAAATTGCTAATTTTGTAGCCTAGGCAATATCATGAATATGAACATGCTTAGCGCCATGGCGCTCGAGAATGTTCAGAGCCATTTGTTCTTTATCGATATCCGGTGTTTTTACCCACAATAACAAGCCGCCTTTGTTGAGACGGGTTTCTGTTTTACGGCGTGCTTTGCTTGTAAGCGCATACACAACTGCCGCCCCGATAATAGCGCCAGCCACACTTCCGGTTGCAATAGAGGCTAAAAACTCCATTGTTGGTGCCTCACGCGCACTCAAAGCCGCAATACAGCCTAAAATGTAAGCTGGACAGCCAATAAGTGCAGCTGCCCCAATTGTTTTTTCTTCAGGGCGCACGGGGGCATTGCGCGGTGCCGCGGGATCATCTTCCAGAAAGACAGTACTGATATTCTGCTCGCCCTTTTTGTTATCATTTAGAACGCTTATTTCATATCGCGGGAATGATGTCCCCTCAAGTTCGCGTATAGCAGCATCCAGTTCTTTGCGGTCTTCAAACACACCGACAGCTTCACGGATAACAGTCATAATTACCTCGCCTTTCCGTTGACCCATTTAAGGTCTACATATCTGTAAACGGATGAAAAACATCAAAAGTTCCTGTGGTAAAGGCTATTTCAACTTGCCTTGGGCAAGGTTTTTTCCTCAATCGAGTGCACAGTCGTGCCTGTCCATGCAGGCGGATCACTGGCGGGGAATGATTCAAGTGAAGCCTCATCAATGTCGTTCTTGATGGCCGAAGGGTGTATGTGGTTTTGTTCTTCCCGCTCAGCCCATTGCCGCGCTTCTATACGCGTGACAAAAGAATTGGCTAAAATAGATTCTTCACAGAAATTTTTGTAAACGCTCCATGGTTTTTTCTTATTCCATGGCTCGTATTTCACGCTCCATTCCATTTTATAGCTCCTTTTTAGCTTAATGTGTGAACATAAACAGGCTTACCGCCACGTTTTCGTATAATTTCATTTACAAGATTTTCTTTTTCGGGGTCTTGTGTGTTTACAAGTAAGATCAGGTCCTTTTCTTCTGGTGGTTTGCCGCGATATATTGTACGGGGTGTAAAGCGACCCATAAGGGCTAAGAGTGCTATACCTATAACCATGCCGCCAATATTACCCATGGTGATAAAAGCGACTAACTCCATAGGCGATATCGTATGCGCGATAAGCGCGCCCACCAATCCGAAAGCGTACGCAATAATGCCAATAAAAAAAGTGCTACCAAGGTTCCTTTCTTCGGATCTTGCAGGCGTAATTTGTGCGGGATAAACAGGATATTCAGGGGATGAATTATTGGCAGCCTGCACAAAGCGGCCTCTCTTTCGTACATCAAGTATGTTAATATCCTGCCTGGATATTTTGTTATTTTCCAGATCGTTAAGGCCCGATTCGAGCTTACGGGGATTATCAAATAGAGCTGCAGTCTCCCGTAACGCGGATTCGACTAAATATGACATGGGCATCACCCTCAATGGTAAATTGGTAAAGGCGGGATTCTTATGTATTCCGCCCCTGTTTCTTGAAAAACACCTGTAAAAACAAAAAGTTCCGGCACCGGGGAACTTGTTTTGTCCTTTGACCATTAGAAATACACATAGAAATTCGTGAATTTTAGAAAGGATCGTCAAATGGATAAAATTGCACTTGCGCTTGCAACAGTTCTGGTGGCAACAGCTGCCCCGGCCGTTTCTTCGGCTGAAACAGTAGTAACCCAGTCTAGTGATGGGACAATTACAACGACAACAACACGTACACGCTATTATTATGGTGGCGATACAAATAATAACGGAATTCTCGATTCCCAAGAGTTTCCGCGCTATGTTTACTACCGTTGGGACATGAATGGAGACGGGTTTATTACGGATGACGAGTGGCAGCTTAGTGCATCACGCTGGTACCCTACGAATACGCAGTATAAAACTTATACAGCATGGGATAAAAACGGTGACGGCAGGCTTGATGCTACTGAATTCGACGTTGTTGTGACACAATCTAATTTGTTCAATTCATGGGACGCAAATGCTGATGCTATTCTGGAGACAGAAGAGTATGAAACAGCAACATTCAACCTCTATGATTTGAACAATGACGGCAAAATCAGCCTGAGCGAGTGGCGTCAGGGTAATAACTAATAAAGATAGTGCAATCGTCTAGAATTTTTATGTTTTAGGCGATTGTATTTTTCTGTATTTTTTCAGCTCTGCAAGCGTAATAACATTATCCCTGTTTTCGTCCATCGTTTCGAACAGGTTTAATGAAACTTCTTCCGGCGACTGTGTAAATGTATTTAAATATTTCTCCGAACGTGAGAAAAAGCCGTCATCACCGGCAAAAAGAGGCGTTAAGGCAAGCAAAGCGAGTGCGGCTAGAAAATAGTATCGCATGGCATCCTCCTGAAGCTTTGGGTGTCTCATCACACCAACAGGTTAATATCTATAAAGTTCCTCTTTTTTTAAATTATTTTTGTCTTTTTCAGCATTTTGTGAAAAAAGACCGCTGGAATGACGTTTATAAGGGCAAAAACCATAAAAATGGCTGGAATACCGTAATTCTGTCCCAGCATCAAAGCACAAAGAATGGACGAGACAATAATAAAAAGAGCATTTAAAAGGGCGCTTCCGGCCATAATAAATGCACGCGGAGCGCCTGAAACAGCATGCTGTAAAGAGGCATTCAGCGGGATAACAAAAAGCCCGCCACTGAGTGCTATTAAAGCCATGTCTACCAGAATCCGCCAGCCGTAGGGCAAAGCTAAAAAGGTAGTCATATCGGCGGGGGTGGCTGGCAGCATGTAATGGCTAGCGCAATACCAGAGATCGAGCGAAAAAAGGGTAATCCCCGCCATCGCCAAGGGTACATACTGCAAAGAGATGCGGCCGCGCAACAACAGGTTATTCAAGAGGCCTCCCAGCGCTATAAAAACAGAAAAAGTGACCAGAAATAATGTCAGGACGGCTTCGGTAGTATTCAGCGTAATTTTGGCAAAGTTTGGAATCTGGGCCAGATATGTTCCCCCTAGAAAATAGAACCATGCAATCCCGCCAATAACCATGCGTAAGGGGGCTGGCTGGCTGCCAACTTCACGCAAAATTTTGAAAATTGATGAGAATATATTGAGTGATATTTTTGTTAAAGAATCTATCGCGGGAATCGCAGGAATGCGCCAGCTTGCAATCACGCCTGAAATTGCAGAGAAAAACAAAAGCCCGCTTATAATAGTGACACCTTGTGGCAACGTTATAACGGAGGCGCCGACGATCGTACCTAGCAGAATAGCAATAAAGGTACTGCTATTGAGTAGCGCATTGCCGCCAAGTAGTTCTTGTTTCTCCAGTTGCTCGGGCAGGATAGAATATTTTGCAGGGCTAAACAGGGCAGATTGCGCACCAAGCGCAAAGAGTGTGAGGTATGAAAGAGGGGCGGAAACGGTAAACAAAGCAATTGTGCCCAGCACAGCGATAAGGAGTTCTGCAATTTTCAAGTAACGCACAAGAATATGTTTCGGGTATTTATTGGCAAGCGCGCCACCCAATGGTGAAAATAAAACAAAAGGCAGAATAAAAACACCTGCTGCGAGTGTTGTTATGATGGCGGTTTGTGAATCGGCTTTTGAGACGCTGAATAAAAGAAGTACAACGAAAGCGTTCTTAAAGAGATTGTCATGGAAGGCCCCCAGAAACTGGGTCAGGAAGAGGGGGAGAAAGCGGCGCTTGGTTAATAGCGAAAATTGAGTCTTATGTAACATCGCCTTACTTTATGGATTATAATGTATAATGTCTATCCCGCGGCTTGGCTGGATGGCGGAACTATCGAGCGTGGCAATGCGTTCTTTATGGCAAGGAGAGGCCTATGCCCAAAAGACCCCACGGAGATTCCTGCCTGCGAGGTGATGACGAACAGTTGGAAAAATGGTTTCATCAGCTTTACAGGACGGCATATCTTGACGAAAGAAAATCACTACATTTGTAAAGTTTTTTGTTTATTCCAGATTCTGGCACTTATCATGTTGGCTGGCTGTGCCCAGCGCTGGAGTGAAGCTGCACCAGATGGCACGAAGCTAAGTGATGCCTATTCGGAATGCTACCAGAAGGCATATATTTCGGCGAAAAAACAAATGCCTTTTTATCATGACCGTGACTTTGGCCCTGCCGGATTCCCGTTTGAAACGAGAGAGAAAATCGCCATGCGTGAAACCGCATTATGCTTGCAACAACGCGGTTTTACATTGGAGCATGAGTAATATGTTACAAAGGCCTATAAGCGAAAGTGAGTTCTATATGTGGCGGGCAGTATTTGCCTTTGCTTTTGTTGATAATAGCCTTTCAATTGAAGAGCAGGAACTATTAAAAAGTTATCTTGCGACGGCTCATTTTACAGCAGATCAGCGAAGGACTCTTTTCGCAGACATGCATAACCCGCAGGATGTTGTGGAGATGTATCGGCATATAACATCCGTAAAGGATAAAGAACGATTTTGTATCCTTGCACGTGCAATGGCATGGTGTGAGGGGCATGTTGACCGTCAGGAGGCTGCAATTCTAAGCAAGGTTTCCTGTTTATATGAACCTGAAGAAAATATAAGGCTTCTAAATTCGCGCAAGGAAGCGCATTTATACGATTATTACCAGCATTACGCCAAGGCGGGGGTCAGGGGTTTGATGGGCTATCCGCATCAAATGGCTTTAAGCGCGTAATTTATGGGGATTTTATAGAAATTGCCGCGATACTGTTTTGCAAATTAGTGACAAGCCAGTCATCATTTTTAGATGACAAGCGCAAGGCAAAAAGCGGATGATTTTTTGAAAGTGGCAAGCCATTTCAAACTGGGCAGCTTGCCAACGGAAATGCAGCATAGCCTTACGGGGGATCTGGCAGATCTGGCTCGCCATAATATTCCAGCAGCGCTTTCTTTATTTCACAAAATCGATTCAAACCTACTTGAAGTCTTGAGCCAGAAAATTGACAGCATCAAGAAGCTAGAAGAGGCCATAAAAGAAACTTTCGCCGCAGGTGGAAGAGTATTTTTCTATGGTTGTGGCGCAACAGGCCGTCTCTCGCTTTCACTGGAATATCTATGGCGCTTTATGCACAAGGGAGATGAAAAAGCCGACCATGTATACGGTTTTATGAGCGGGGGTGACCTTGCGCTTGTGCATTCGATCGAGAATTTTGAGGATCATCCTGAATATGGCGCGCAACAGGTGCGTGAAGCGGGGTTTTCCGAGAATGATCTTCTCATCAGCTGTACAGAGGGCGGTGAGACCCCGTCTGTAATCGGCGCAACCGAAGAGGCGGCCCGCATGAGTAAGCGGAAGCCATTTTTCCTTTACTGCAACCCTGATGAAGCATTGCGTGCTGTTGCCGAGCGTTCCGCCCGTGTGCTTGATAATGATAGAATAGAAAAAATCAATCTTACGGTCGGGCCAATGGCACTTTCGGGGAGTACGCGCTTGCAGGCCAGTACCATCCTGATGCTGGCAGCAGGTATGGCGCTTTTTGGTTATGGCTCTGAAGAGCTAGAGAACTTCCAAAAATTCTGGGCAGGGTTTTCTTCGGATTTCCTTGCGCCATTTATCGAGCAGGAGGCCGCTTTTTATCAGGCGGGCGATTACTTACTCTACGAAACCAATATTTACGGCATGACAATGTTGACAGATACAACCGAGCGCTCGCCAACTTTTTCACTACGGGCTTTTGAAAACCAGAATGACGCAGCAAGGAAGCCAGCTTTAGCCTATTTCCGCTTCCCGCATATTGAAGATGCTGAGAAGGCATGGGAAGAAATTTTACTGCGTCAGCCCCGCACGATAGAATGGGATATATTAAGAGCCATTGCTGGTCATGAACGGTTGTTGGGCTTTGACTTTTCATCAGAAGCACTTGCACAACGGCAATCACTTGTGGGAGTTAGGCGGATTCATACTTTCTCGATAAAGCGGGAAGGAAATAAAATGGCTTTTGACTTCGCAGGCTTGCACCATGAAATTGACATCAAACCTTTACCATCGCTTTTCGAGCATATTTTCCTGAAATGCCTACTTAATGCGCATTCTACGCTCGTGATGGGGCGACTCGAGCGTTACGAGAGCAATGTCATGACATGGGTCAAGCCGAGTAATAAAAAACTGATTGACCGTGCCATACGATATGTCGAGCACCTTCTGCGCCATGAGGGAGTTGCTCCACCATCTTACGAAGATATTTGCCATGTTTTATTTAAACAAGCAGAGCTTATGGGTCCCGAAGACTCTATTGTGCTTGAAACAGTTAAGGCGATAAAGGCGTTATAATCTTTCAACAAAGCCTGCCATCAGGCGGCGCATTTCACCATCGTCAAAAGCAATATCAAGCTTCTTTCCGTCTATATGAACAATAGTGCCTTCGCCAAAATCCCTGTGCCGCACGCGCGTCCCCTTCATCATCCCGCCAGAAGGCTGTGATGGAAGATAATCAGAGGCCTCTTCCACCAGATGATCGAGATATTTTCTGTTGGCAGCTGTTTGGCGCTGGAAATAGGGAATGTTTTCAGTTGAAGCATGTGTCACAATTTCAGAATTGCTTTCAATACTGTCAGGGGGAAGTTCGCCAATAAAGCGGGAGGGTACACTATGTTTTGTCTCGCCATGCATATAACGGCTTGTAACATATGATATGCATGCTTGTTCACGTGCCCTTGTGATGGCAACGTAAGCTAGGCGGCGTTCCTCCTCAAGATCTTTATTAATACTACGTGGAGACGGAAATATGCCTTCTTCCCAGCCAGGAAGAAATAGGACGCGGAATTCAAGGCCTTTAGCCGCATGCATTGTCATGAGAGTTACTTGCTCAGTATTTACACGGTCTTTATTGTCTGTAACCAATGCAGCATGTTCCAAGAACGCTTCCAGAGTTTCAAAATCCTCCATATAGCGTAGTAACTCATTTAAGCGACCTAAGTAATCATGGGCCTCAGAATCTTTTTGGGCCTGAATCATGGCCAGATAGCCTGATTCTTCTAATACCATGCTGGCTACTATAGGATGTGGCATTGTCTGGAGGCTATCTTTCCACCGTGCAAACCCGCTAAATAAGTCCTGAAGGGGAGCACGAATCTTTGGTTTTAATCCCCCATTTTTTAGTTGCTGTTCTATTGCACTATACAAGGAAATACCACGTTCACGTGCGATAATTCGTAAATCATTGAGGGTCACTGCGCCAATGCCACGTTTGGGAACGTTAATGATGCGTTCAAGTGCAAGATCATCGGCGCTTTGAGCAAGCAATCGCATATAAGATAAAATATCTCGCCCTTCTTGTCTCTCTAGAAGCTTAGTGCCTCCAATTATACGATAAGGTATTCCCGATGTGGCAAGTGCCTTATCTAAAGAGTAGGTCTGTGCAATTGTTCGCACTAGTATCGCTATTTCTGATAGCGGGATAGTCTGGCTTTCTGCAGCTTTAATTTCATTGATGATATACTGCGCCTCTTCCCTATCGCTCCAGAAACCACATACTTTTATTTTTTCACCTATATTTGCATCTGACCAAAGTGTTTTGCCAAGGCGTCCGTCATTATTGGCAATCACAGACGAGGCTGCGTTTAAAATATGACCTGTCGAACGATAATTCTGCTCGAGCCGGATGATTTTCGCATCGGGAAAATCTTTTTCAAAGCGAAGAATATTATCTACTTCAGCCCCACGCCAGCCATAGATGGATTGGTCATCATCACCGACACAGCAAATATTGCCGGAACCTTGCGCCAGAATGCGCAGCCATAAATACTGCGCTACGTTCGTATCCTGATACTCATCAACTAGAATATAGCGGAACTGCTTGTGGTAAAGTTGCAGAATATCAGCATGTTGCGGGTTTTTCAGGATTGTAATCATGTGCAGCATCAAATCGCCAAAGTCACAGGCGTTCAGTTGCTTCAGTCGTGCTTGGTATTGGGCGTAGATTTGCCGCATTTTGCCATTGGCAAGGTTTCCAGCTTCATCTGCAGTTATGGCTTCCGGCGTCCACGCTTTGTCTTTCCAGCGGTCAATAACCGATTGCACAAGTGATGGCGGACATTTTTTTGTATCGATGTTCTCGGCTTCAAGAAGCTGTTTTATAACACGTTGTTGGTCATCGGGGTCAATAATTGTAAAGTTGCTGGTGAGGCCTACAAGCTCTGCGTGCCTGCGTAACATACGCGCCGAGAGTGAGTGGAACGTGCCTAGCCACCAGCCTTCAACAGGCTGGCCTAGCGTATGCGCGACACGCTCTTTCATTTCCTGTGCGGCTTTATTGGTAAAGGTGACCGCAAGAATTTGTGAGGGCCATGCCTTGCCAGTCGCAATAAGATGCGCAAGGCGTGTCGTTAAAACGCGGGTTTTCCCAGTGCCAGCACCAGCAAGTACAAGAACTGCGCCATCAAGTGCCTCAACGGCTTCGCGTTGCGGTGCGTTCAGGTTTTCCATGTAGGATGAGTTGTTGCCTGTGGGTTGGGGCATTGTCATACAGGTAAAATAGCCATTTATGCCGCTAAGGCAAGAAAACTATATCATTTTAAATTGCGAATATAGGCGTGAGCGGTCATAACGCTCTGATATAGCCTCGGTGCGCGAGATTTCTGCAAATTCAGTTGCCATAGCGGCACGTCTTATACATTCGCTATTACTTCCCGCAAAATTAACTGTGGCATGGCGCTTGCCGGTGAGCATGGCAGACAGTTTGCTATCGGCACCGTATCCTGCAAGTGCTGCGAGGTTCAGATAAGCCAGATTAACTTCGGCCAGTTCCAGCCGTAGCGACGCAATATCAATATCCGTAAAGCAAATGGCAGCTGCGTTGGCTGCGTTACGCTCTTTGATGTTATGAAGACCGTCATCAGGATTGATGGAGGGGTGTCTATAATTTCGCGCCTCCGCAAGGCATTGAATAGGGGTGAGGGATGTATCCCCCATCTCTACCAGGCCGGCCAACTGGGCCACACATTCTGCTTCAAGTGTTTGGACATTTTCGCGGGCCGTTGAACGCATATCTTCAAATTCACCAGCCATGGCAAAAAGATATTCGCCTATGCCTTCAATATCGGGATTCATGCTGCCGCCGCGCTCTTCAAGATTAAGCTTTTCGGATTCGGCATAATAGGCATCAGCAAGTGCTTCGTAACAGGAAACACGTTCACGCTCCTGAACGAAACGTGCAACCGTTCTTTCAAGAAGTTTTTGCAATAGAGCGATTTGTATTTTCTTGTATTCTTCCTCGATAAATTCCTGCTGGCAGGTCGGCGTTTCCGAAAGCATGACACCGAAATGTTGCGCTATGAGGTGCGTATATTCGCCCCTATCAGGGTAGAAAGCGCCAAGCTTGTTCATGATGAACTGAAAGCGTGGCATAAGCGCTTCTACAGCATTTTGCTGCTCGCGGAAAAACATTGTTACTTGCTCCCTGTCAGGTGCTTTTTATTTATTATCTATAAGGCCATAGACTTAGCTCAGGGGTCAATGGGAATTAATGTATTTATTGCGCAGAAGGTGCTGTTGAAAGCTCGAGATCACGTGCCAGCATGTGGATTAGCAGGTCCTCGGAAGTATTTCCCGTAATTTCAAGACCGTTGCTTTTCTGGTAGGCGCGGATCGCTGTCGCTGTACGCTCGCCATCGATGCCGTCAATGCTGCCTTTAAAGAAGCCTTGTGATTTTAGCTGTTCCTGAATTTGCGCAACAAGGTTATCACGTTGTGCAGGTATAGCAGATGGTACAGAGATCGGGTTTGTTTCCGAAAGAATGCGTTCGATTTTTTCTTGCTGGGACGGTGCAATAGCATCATTTGCATTGGCAGAATTGGATGGAACAACTTGTGCTTCTGCTTTCGCCTTGTTGTTGTCCATAACGGATGATATTTGCGGATATGAATCTGCAAGGCTACGTGCCAGTTTTTCAAGTTCGTCACGGGAAATGCCCATGCTGCGCGCAAGCTGGTCAAGTGCTTGGTTTGCTTCCGGGCTCCCTTGGCGGGCCGCAAGTGTGTACCACATGGCAGCGCGCTCAGGCTCTGCTTTACCCAGTAAGCCGTTTTCATAGATGAGGCCTAAATTATAGGCAGCTTCTGTAACCTTCGGTGCGGCCAGTTCAAAATAGGCAGCCGCTATGCGTGGGTTATATGTGTTGCTTGTGCCTTCCATATGCGAGATGCCAAGGTTATAGCGTGCTTCGGGGTGGCCAAGCAGGGCGGCACTTCTGTAATAATCGAGCGCTTTGGCAATGCTTTTATCCACGCCCAGCCCTTGCTGGTAAAGCACGCCTAAATTATAGCGTGCGTTGGAAATATCCTTGTATGCGGCAGCTTCATAAAGGGTGGCAGCACGTTTATAATCAACGGCTACATCCTGCAGGCCGGCTGTATAAATGGTCGCCAGGTCATGCTGCGCTTCGGCCTTGCCGGCAAAAGCGGCTTTCTCATTTGCTTTCAGCGCTTGCGGCAGTTTCGGGTCTGTCTTCAGAATGTCTGAAATAACAGGCGCTTTACCAGAGAATAAAAGTCGTGCGGTTTCAACTTCTGTGTTGTAGGCAGGTGCATAGGCTTGCGCCAAGCTTGGGTCAACAAAGTTGAAGTCTTGCTTGCTTGCAATATTTGTATTTCCGGTTGCAGCTGTAATATCTGTTGCTGGTTTTGTCTGGGCTGATGCCGCGCCTGGTTCAATGGCGTTTAAAGCGGGGGCCAGATTATCAATTTCACTTTGCAGCATCTGGTCAATCGGCTTTTGTGTATCAAAGCCGGTATTAATTTCTGTGGAGGCTGGCGTAACAGAAGCTGTAAAATCAGGCAGCTTTATTGTTTCGGCAATGCGCGGGGCAAAAATACCAGCTGTAAAAAGTACAATAATGGCTGCTGAAACGCCAATAATAGGCCAGATATTCTGGTTTTCGAAACTACGGCGGCGCGGTGTTGCCGCAGCGCGGATTTTAGCTTCGTTACGGGCGTAAACAATATCATCTTTAGCGGTAATAGCTGCTTGCGGGAAGGGGCCACGCATCGCAAGTGATTGATCAGTCAGTAATACAAGGGCTTTCGCGCGGAGGTTTTCCTGTGTTTCGCGCATTGCATCAACAAGTGCATCAAGGCGCTTATGGAGGCGCGCATTTTCCTGCTCTTGCGTTTCAAGACGGGCGCGCATTTTTTGTTGTTCGTTCAGCACGTCTTCCATGCGGAGGGCCACACTGCCTGCAGCAGTTTCGGCGCTACCAATACGCTGCATAATCTGCGTACCTTTTTCACCGCCGCTCACATTCTTTTCAATTTCCTTCTGGCGTGTTTCAAGGCTGATAAAAACTTTTTCCGAGCGGGATGTTTTATCCTCAAGGTCGGCGAGAACTTTGCGTGTTGTTTCAAGTTGCGTCCAGAGGATCTCTCGCTCTTTTTCCGAACGGCGTAAACGGTCCGAAATATCGCGGAGCAGGGCCAGCAGGTTTCCACCCGTGGCGGGGGACATCCCCATGCTTGATTGGTTCGATGGCGCCATCTTCATGGCAGCATTCTGGTTGGATACGGTTTTGCTTGTAGAAAGCGTTGGCGGCACCTTTTTCATGAAACCCTACACTATATGTGTTGTACGTTTTTTCTCAGTTTTTATGATTAAGGCAATATACTATCGAAACCCCGAAAAACGCAAAAGATTAAGGGTTAACGGGGCTGGAATTGTCCACAAAACCCGTCCGAACCCCTTGCAATTCCTACAAAAGGGCGTTATATCCGTAAATCCGTATTTTCGGGTTCAAAAGGTTAATTTCCGGGGTTTTCCCCTATTAATCCGCGACTCAGGGTAATGGGGCGTCGCCAAGCGGTAAGGCAGCGGTTTTTGGTACCGCCATTCGTTGGTTCGAATCCAGCCGCCCCAGCCATGTTTTCTATATTTAAGAAAATTATAAAGAAGCATCAATGAATATTACTGACACAGAAAAGCAGTTTGAAAAAAATCCGTTAGCTTTTCCTGATAATAAGAATTTTTTTGTAATTGTTGGAAGTAATAACTCGGGTAAATCAACCCTTTTGCGCGCAATCAACAAAACATATGAGCCTGACTCATACTTGGTTAGTGTAAACAGAACAATTTTAAAGGGAGAGGGGCCCTTAGATAAAAATTATCAAAACAATTATAGGGGCTATACAGCTGGCCTTAGAAGAGCTGAGGATGATAACTTCGAAAAGAGCATTTACGCGCTCCAAGATTTTTTCAATCTTAAAAATCTACAAAGGGAGCCCATTGTTAATTGGTACAACAATTATTTTCCCAATCAGATGATAGAAGAGCGTGAAGATCCGGAAAATGACGCGTCTCCAATGTTTCTTAAAGTCAATGGCCATTCCATTACTAAGCAAGGCTCTGGGATGAGATCTGTATTAGAAATCTTTGTAAAACTGTTTGACCCTACTATAAAAATTCTATGTATAGACGAGCCAGAATTGGGCCTTGAACCTATTCTTCAAAAATACCTTTTCCGCGCTATAAAGGATAAGGCTTCAAATGATAAGAAAATATTCATTTCTACTCATTCCCATCATTTTTTAGATCGTGAAGAAGAAAATAACTACGTTTGCAAAAGAAATTCTGCTGGAAAAATATATATAGACCAGACAAACGACTTGAAAGAAATTATTTTTAGACTGCTTGGCAATACATTGTCGGGGTTTTTACTGCCAGAAAAAATAGTTATCGTTGAAGGGGGCTCGGATGACATCTATTTAAGCGGTTGCCTAAAGTTACTAGGTAAGACGGATTGTAGCGCGCATAATTCAGGGGGGGGACAGTAACCACTCCTATGCGATTAATGCTATTGATCAATTCTTGAGATTTAATAGTACAAATCTAGCAGTTTATAAAGAAAAGGTATTTGTAATTGCCGACAAGCAAACAAAAAATACCTCCGTTCGTCTTTGGGAAAACTTATTGAGTAGCCCCCAAAAGCAACTAAAAGTGCTTAATAAGAATGGTATTGAATATTATTACCCTGAAAGAATTCTCCAAAGTATATTTAACTGTAAAAAATCTAGAGATACGATTGTCGAAGGTTATTTAAGGTCAAAGCCTAATGAGTTTAATAATATTAGGCTTTCAAAAATTGAGCTGTCAAAAAAAGTAGTTGAGCTGTTGGACACCAACGATATGAATGAAAAAAATAATGAGTTTTTAGATTTTTTAAAAACGATTTAGATTTTTAGCTTTAGATCCTTCAAGCCTATTTCTTCACCACAATGAATTTGTATTTGTTGAAGGCTTTCGGCGCATCATCCTGTGCAGGATAGGCAGATATATCCTCTATCTCGAGAAGGGGCCATGGAAAGGGGATGGAATGGGATATTCAGATTTATTGGCAAATTCCAACCTTAATGAAGCCCAGCCAGCAGGCTTAGCCGCCGCCACCAAAAATTCGCTGTAAAGCGGCCGTGATTGCGAGCATAAACTTGCGCTCACGCTGATCATCGTAAATATCGCGGTCGTCAATCACGACAAGTTCTACCCCCTCGGAGTTGCTGCGCACACCTTCATAATAATGGTAGGCGGCCGGTATATAAAGTCTTTCCAGAGCGTCAGTTACAGTTGTTACAGTGCCAGGCAAAGCTGCTGCACTGTTCGGTGGTGTTGTGGGTGGCGTATTAACAGGGGGTATAACAGGTGGCGGGGCTGGCAAAGCCGTAATGTCAAAAACACCGTCTACATAAATAAAGTTATAGTTATTATCTGCTGCACCTGCTGCTGAAATGGTATAAAGCCCAACTGGCGATGCTGCTGTGGCGTTCGAGGTTGCGGTTGCCGGCGTATCAATAACATTTGCATTCTCCCCGTTCTTGAATCCGCTATAAGATACGGTAAAGGCCGGGTCAGCTTCATCAACGGCGCGTGTTGCATTGTTTGCGGTTGCGGTCAGTGTAGCTTTTGTTACGGTGAGTGTGCCATCAATATAACTGAAATTATAGTTGTTATCTGTGCCACCTGAAGCGCTAATAGCATAGCTGCCAACATTTGCTGCCGCCCCTGCTGAAGAAGCGCTTGCCAGATTATTCAGAACGCTTTCATCCTCGCCGTTTTTGAAACCCGTATAGGCAATTGTGAAGGCGGGGTTGGCATCGCCATATTCACGCGTTGCATTCCCTACCGTTGCAGTCACCGTTGCTTTGCCAACTGTTAGGACGCCATCAATGTAGTTGAATGTGTAATTTGTTGCGGCCGCACCACTAGCAAAGACAGCGTAAGTGCCGACATTCGAGAGGTTGTCAGCAGTTGTTGTTGCTGTGGCTAAAGAGGAGAAAGCGGCGCTATCTTCACCATTCTTGAAGCCTGTATATGCAACTGTGAAGGCAGGGTTGCTGTCACCATATTCGCGCGCTGCACTGCTGGCCGTAACATCAATGGCCGCGGCAACAACATTTAATGTTCCATCAGCGTATGTAAAGTTATAGTTGTTATCGACTGCTCCTATGGCAGAAATTGCGTAAGTGCCGACATTTGAGGTTGCATTCGCTGCTGAAGACGCTGTTGCGAGCGTATCAATAACGGCAGAGGTTTCACCATTCTTGAAGCCTGTATAGGCAACTGTAAAGGTGGGGTTGGCATCACCGTACTCTCTTGAACCGTTTTGTGCGGTTGCTGTTAAAGTTGCTTTCGAAACCGTAAGCGTACCATCCACATAGCTGAAATTATCATTATTGTCCGTTGCTCCTGTTGCGGCGATCGCATAAGTACCAACGTTTGAGGTTGCATTCGCTGCTGAGGAGGCAGTTGCGAGTGTATCAATAACGGCAGA
>WGMJ01000009.1 GCA_016125135.1 Alphaproteobacteria bacterium
CAGCGCCGACATAGCCCAGAAAGTGTGCTGTCATCGGCCCCATTTCATAGTGGCGGATTTCCCCCATCTCGATCGCAACACCGGGAAGGGTCGGGATGTTCACCTCTACAACCGAAACTTCATCCCAGCTCAGATTGTCCTTGATTATAATCGCGTTATAGCCGGGGTTCTTTTTTGCTTCCTTCAAAACGCGTTTTATATCCCGCTCGTCAACCGTTACGATTTTTTGAACCTTTTCAAGAACAGCCGTTAGCTTGTCTGTTTGTTCAGGTGTAACTGTAAGTCGGAAGTTGCGACGACTTCCTGCCAGTAATTCTCCGTTACGATCGTAGATATAACCACGGCGCGGGGCAATGATGCGCATATTAATGCGGTTATCTTCTGCCAGTGTTTTGTACTTGACTGATTCAGCAATCTGCAACCATGCAAGCCGTCCAGCCAATACACTGAGCACAACAGCCTGCCCTGCCGCAATCATAAAGGCACGGCGGGAGAAATAGTCGTTATTTTCGGATCGGCTTTCCACAATGCAAGAATAGAAAGATATTTAGAGACGGGAAAGACTTTTCTGCGAAGGCAGCAATTTATGTGGCCAATAAAATACCAACACCATAACGGGGTAAAGCAGAATCGTTGAAAGCCCTTGCCAGACATACGGCATCAGGAAGCCCGAAGCGGGAATATCACCAGGTCTGATCACCCATGAAACACCGGCAAAAAGCGCCTCGCTCATAATCACGAGTAAAGTAAAAGCCACTAACAAAACGGGGAAGGACTGCGCAAAAAGAAAGCGTCGCTGCCGCCGCACAGTCCAACCAGCAAGCACCAGCAAAAAAGCATGCAGGCCCAGCGGTGCCGCCAGCAAGGTGTCCAGCAGCAGGCCACATAAAAAGAGCGCCCATAAAGGTAGCAATGTGGGGCGATAGAGCATCCAGTAAAAAACTGCGATCAGAAACCAGAAAGGCCGTAGCACCATATGATGCGGCACCGGCAAATCAACAATCGAGAGCATGATCATGAGCGCCAGAAGAATATAAACGAGCGAAAAACGCAGCAAACGCTCTGCAAGGCTCATCTGGGAAGCGGTGCGATACATCTAGTTGGAAGAAGCAGGTGTTGCAATGGCAGCAGGTGCAGGCGCAATAACAGGCTGAAGCACTGTTACGTAGGCGGCTTGATCAGGATGCGCTGCTGTCTTGACAATGTAATTATCACCCTGCTTATGCACTGTGCCGATGAGCAGGCCTTCGGGCAGCATACCGCCACGCCCTGAGGTCAATAGCCGTGCGCCTTCTTCGATAACCGTATTGGTTGGAAGATGGGCAAGGCTCAGCGTTTCGCCATTTGTGCCTGCAGCAACAGCCTGTATTGTTGTGTCTTCTACAACGGCTGGAATTCTCGAACTGATATCAGAGAGCAGAATAATTTCGGAGTTATTGATGCCTGCATTCAAAATACGGCCCAAAAGACCCTCTTCACCCATAACAGCTTGCCCCGCTTGTATGTTTTTCTCAGCACCAGCATCAAGCATGAGCGCGCGAATATAAAGGCCGTTATTTTCAGCCATAACACGCGCTGTTAATTGCGTATGTTCTACAGCTGGCAAAACTTTTAGCAGACCTTCGAGATTTTTGTTCTTGGTCTGGAGCAACAATGCCTTTTCGTACCAAGCGCGGAGTTTTTTGTTTTCGGCAACAAGGCGGGCATTCTCTGCCTTCATATTCGCCAGCCCTGAAATATCATTGACCCAGTCGGAAACAACCTGCATGGGGCGCGATATGGCAAATGCCACGGGAGCGACCATATTCATGATGCTGACCCGCATCGCAGAAGAGCTGACCGGCTTTTGAAGTGAAAAGAGCAAAAGAATGGCTGAAAAACCCAATAAAATAGCAGGAGAGAAGCGGCGCAAAGCAACGCTTACTGAATATCCTGCTAGTCTTCCCCGGCGGGCCATTCTTCCTCGTAATGTTTGATACAAACGGCGGATTAGCCATTTCTATCATTCTAAATTAAAAGTCTTAACAAAACCAATACGTTACCCTTGCAACGTATCCGGCAAAGCTACACGCTTAAAAACACAGTCTTGAGTGTACGCATTTCCTGCAACGCATGGCCTGTACCAAGCGCCACACATGAGAGCGGATCGTCCGCAAGTGTAACAGCAAGGCCTGTTGCATGACGCAGCACCAGATCCAGATTAGAAAGCAGCGAACCACCGCCTGTCATCATGATGCCGCGGTCAACAATATCAGCAGCGAGTTCTGGCGGTGTATTCTCGAGTGTCAGTTTCACCGCTTCAACAATTTGTGAAACAGGATCCGCGAGTGACTCCGCAACTTGTTTTTCAGTGACAACGATTTCTTTTGGAACGCCGTTCATCAGGTCGCGGCCTTTGATGCTCATCTTGCGGCCATCGCTGCCATCGCGTGGTGGCGCGGCAGAACCGATTTCTTTTTTGATACGCTCGGCTGTTGTTTCACCGATCAAAAGGTTATGAACCCTTCTGATATAAGCAATAATCGCATCATCCATCTTGTCGCCACCTACGCGGACAGACTTCGCATAAACAATGCCACCAAGAGATATAACAGCAACTTCTGTTGTACCACCACCGATATCAACAACAATAGACCCTGACGCTTCCGTTACAGGAAGACCCGCACCGATCGCCGCCGCCATCGGCTCTTCAATCAGATAAACTTCGCTTGCACCTGCGCTCTCAGCTGACTCTTTAATCGCACGTTGCTCGACCGCCGTTGAACCCGAAGGCACACAGATAACCATTTTGGGCGACACAAACGAGCGACGGTTATGAACCTTGCGGATAAAATGTTTGATCATCGCTTCTGCAACATCGAAGTCAGCGATAACACCGTCACGCAACGGACGGATCGCCATGATGTTGCCAGGTGTACGGCCCAACATCTGCTTGGCTTCGTTACCGACTGCCAGCACTTGCTTTTTGCCTGCAACGTTTGAAATTGCCACCACTGAAGGTTCGTTCAGGACAATCCCCTGATCCTGCACATACACAAGCGTGTTAGCCGTACCGAGGTCGATTGCCATATTGGCGGACATAAAATTCATGAGTTTTGTAAACATTTGACCTGCAAATTGGTTCGAATTATTCGAATAAAGATTCTACACGAGGAATTAAGACTAAAAAAGCGCCTAAATCAAGGGACTTAGGCGCTAATTCTTTATAATTTCAAGAGGCTATTCTTAGCCTTGGCGGCACTTCATCCGCTTCTTGATCTTGTTCAAAACATAAACACGGCCTTTGCGGCGGACAACAATGTTATTGCGGTCACGTGTTTTCAGGGTTTTTAGCGAATTCACTACTTTCATAATAGACCTCAAAATCCTCGGGAATCTTGTTTCAGGGGCCTGTTTTATCGGCAGAGGGCCTTTTTTGTCAAGGGTTTTCACTATAATATAGGCTAGAAAGTCCTGATTCATGCCCGAAAACAAGCGGTTATCGAAAGCAAAAGCCGGCGAGACCATCCTGAAACAGGGGGATCGCGGTGGATTTGCCTATATGATTGAATCCGGCTCTGTCGAGATTTCCCTGACCCTGCCCTCGGGCCAGCCCCACCATGTCGGGGAACGTGGGGCCGGGTCAATTATCGGGGAAATGGCCTTAATTGACGATGCGCCCCGCACGGCCACTGTAACCGCCCTGACGGACTGCACCCTTGTTGAAATTACCCGTGATGATTTTACCCGCCGCCTGAACCATTCCGACCCGATCGTCCAGTTGATTATGCAGGTGATTACAACCCGCTACCGCGATATGGTTCACCGTGTGAAGGGGCTGGATGAAATTGGCGGCATGGCGCTACCCGATATTGTCAGCCGCGAGCAACAACACCCGCATGAGAATATTGTGCAGTCCATTCGCCTTGAAAACGAATTGAAAGAAGCGCTGCATAACCGCGACCTTAAACTGCATTACCAGCCAATTATCGATTTTTCAACTGGTGCTGTCAGTGGTTTTGAAGCGCTGATGCGCTGGACGCACAAAGAACGTGGCTTTATTTCCCCCGCAATCTTTATTCCGATTGCCGAAGAAAGCGGCCTGATTGTTGATATAAACCACTGGGCGCTGGAAGAAGCCTGTAGTGCTTTAAAGCGTTTAATGACGGCCACGGGGCACTCCTACATCATGAGTGTTAATTTCAGTAGTGAGGAGTTTGCGCAAGCCGATTTTGTATCTAAACTTGAAGAAACAATCCGACACGCCGGTGTACAGCCCCGCCATGTCCAGATTGAAATTACCGAGCGCCTTTTCATGGCGAATCCTGAAAAAGTCCGCGAACAGCTTGAGGCCTGCCAAAAGATGGGCTGCCTAATAGCGATTGACGATTTCGGGACTGGTTATTCATCCCTCAGCTACCTCCATTACTTCCCGATTGATGTGCTTAAAATCGATCAGGCTTTTATCCGCAATCTGCTTCAGGCCGGTAACCGCAAGATGGAGCTGATCAAGGGCGTTATCAATCTGGGCAAATCCATGGGCATGAAGGTTGTGGCCGAGGGCGTTGAAACCGAGGACGAGGCCCGCACCCTGACCGGCATGGGCTGTGACTGTGCGCAGGGCTATTTTTACGCCAAGCCCCTCCCCGAGGCAGATACATTAAAAAATTTGAACGAATGGCAGCCAAAAGTTCTGAAAACGGCATAAAATCAACGTTTTTTACCCCCCTAAACTATCTAAAATTCTAGGTAAAATTTAGGCTAAATCAACGGACTCACTGTTATTATAATATCTGGGTAGGACTTTAATTCATTTAAAGGCAAGGGGCTTTAAGGGATGACACAAGACACAGCACCAATCGGCGAAGTACAGGAAATTAAAGGCGCAGCAAGCGTGACGCGCGCTGATGGTAGCGAGGAAAAACTGGAATCCGGTAGCCCGATTTATCAGGGCGATATTGTCCATACAGATTCTGACGGCGCTGTAAATATTGCTTTTGTTGATGAAAGTACATTTGCCGTTTCAAAAGATGCCGACCTGAAGATTGATAATTTCGTTTACAACGCAGGCACAACCGACAGCAAAACAGAATTTTCTGTTTTGCGCGGTATTTTCGTTTACCAGAGTGGTGAAGTAGGTCAGGCAGACCCTGATGACGTTTCGATTAATACACCGATCGGTTCGATTGGTATTCGCGGAACAACAATTGCCGGTGACATCAAGCCAGCTGGTGAAGAAAGTTCTATTTCGCTGGTAGACGGCGCTATTGTGGTGCGTAACGAGACTGGCGAAGTTGTGCTTGATCAACAATATGAAACAGTCCAGTTAAGTGACATGAATCAGCCCATCCAGAATATGGGGGTTGCACCACCACAAACACTGAACGACAACTATAATGTCCTTCGCTCTGTTGCACCTAATTTCTTCTCGACGCTTGACCAATCCTCACGCAATGATGGTACAACTCAGGATAATTCTCCATCAGGTGAAGCAGTCCCTGAAGATGGTGCCGAAGGCGAGCAAGATGCAAATGCCGCACAAGCCGATGCTGATGAGGCACAAGGTGATCAGGCACAGGAACAGCGTGATATTGCACAAACAATTGAAGCAGACGAAACATTGCGCCAAGTCGACACACAGAAGCAAGGCGGTACAACAACCGAAGCCGCACATGACGGTCTTGCTGTAGATGCAGGCGGGACTGTAGCAACAAGCGGCTTAGGACAAACCCAACCATTGGCGAGCCTACGCTCGTTTGACCCGTCAACCAATGTTTTGAAAGCCACGACAACAGATACCGTGACTACACGTATCACACCACCACCTGCGGACTTCAAGTTCAAGCTTGATTTCAATTCATTCAACGAAAATACAGCGGGTGGGACTGTTATCGGCAAAGTCATTGCTGATGGCACGACAAACATGAGCAATGTTACTTTTACGCTGGCCAATCACCCGATGTACGGAACCCTGCCGCTGACAATCGATAGCGCTGGTAATATTGTGGTTCAAACAAATAACCTGTTTAACCATGAAACCCTTTCGCAAATCGGCCTCAGCATTACAGCTACGCGTGGAACAGAAACCTTTACATTCAACCCTCTTCTAGGCATTAATGATATAAACGATGCCCCTAAACTGACAGGTGATGGCAGCACAATAAACAAAGGTGCCGTTCAGGATGAAAGCCTGACAACGGTAAGCAATATATTCCAATACTTCCAGGACGAAGATACATCCGCCAACCTGAAGATTACGGGATATGATTTCGAGTTTTTCACAACACAGGGCATGACAGCAGGAACAAGCGCTGGCGGCCTTAACCCCGGGCAGTACTTCTTGAACACCACCACAGGTGACCTGACGATACGCTGGTATGATACAACGCTGAATGATGCAGAGAATATACAGCTTAATATCAAAGCGATTGATGGTGATGGGGCAAATGTTACACAGGCCTTTACATTCCAGTTGCAGAATACCGTTTACAGGGATTTTGCAGGCGGGAACACCTATGTCCTTGATACAGGCGTAACGCCAAACATCAAGAAAATCTATATGGGGGAGGGCAATGATCACGTTACCGTTAACGGTACGACAGGCATTGAAGTTGATGCCGGCACAGGTGATGACCAAGTTATCATCACTAACTATTCGTCAAACGCGATAGTTCATGGCGGTAGCGGTCAGGATAGCATCAATGTATCTATGAGCACAGGCGTTACTGTGAACAGCGGAGATGATACTGATACGATTACTTTATATTCCGGCTCTAATAATGCCACTGTAAATGCCGGAGAAGGTAATGATATCATACACAATAATTATACAACCGGCGCTGTGATACGCGGCGAAGGTGGCAATGATTATATCAGGCTTGAAGGCTCCAGCGCCTTCCAGATATTCGGCGGGGCAGGCAACGATAAAATCGAAATCGTTGGCACCGGCGGCGCTGCAGCGCTTCTTAATGGGGCAACACCAAACTCTTTACTGATTAACGGCGGAGACGGGTTTGATATTTTAAAGCTTGGAACAGGTGGCGGTAGCGTTCTCGATTTCACAAGCATAGATGACTCCCTTATAAAAGATATTGAACTGCTAGATCTAGGGGGACAAAGCATTAAGCTCAGTATCAATGACATTGTAAAAATGACAGACACAAATAACGAGTTGTTTATAAGGGGGTCTGGCAGTGTAATAATAGACGGACTTAATCAAGGTGACCTTAGCAATTCCACAACAAGAATTCAAAATGTTGATGGTACAGACCAGACATTCCACGCATACACTTACGGCGACGTCACCCTTCTTATTCAAGACGGGGCCGGACAGCCTACACTTCAGATTCCAGGCGGCGTGTAGATTAAGTTTAGCTACTTCTCTGTAGCAATAAAAACACCGTCCCAGTTTTGGGGCGGGTTTTTTATAAGCGCTGAAATACGCTCCTGCATCATGTCATAATATTTCTTAAACGGGGCAAAATTTTTCAGCTCCTCGCAATAGATCTGCGCGCGGGTAAAGGCCCCCTCCCTGTATGATTTCAGGAATATATCGTGCTTTTCTTTCCATGCCTTATAGTCTGGCTGGGCAGCATCGCTCTCATCGCCCCAAAGGGTGAAAACGCGGGCCGGTTTTTCCTTACCCTTCACCTGAATAATATCGATTTCAAGAATGGCAAAATCTGCCACCTTCTTTGCAGTCTCCTCACCGATCAGCAAATCGAGCCCGTAGGCTTTTGTTTGTCCTTCTAACCTTGAGGCAAGGTTCACCGTGTCACCCAATGCCGAATAGGCAAAGCGCTGGCGCGAACCCATATTGCCGACAGAGGCGAGACCTGTGTTTACGCCAATACCAGCCTGTAATAATTTTTTGTGGCCTTTAGCCAGCAATCCTTCATTAATAGGTGCAAGCGCCTTATTCATTTGCAAAGCGGCGCGGCAGGCATTTGCTGCATGGTCAGCGTCACTTAGCGGCGCATTCCAGAAAGCCATCATCGCGTCGCCCATATATTTGTCGATCGTGCCGCGGTTCTTCATAACCAGATCCGACATAGGCGTAAGAAAATCATTCATCAGCTGGATCAACTCGGAAGGCGTTAGCGCTTCCGATACACCGGTAAAGCCGCGTATATCGGTAAACATGACTGTAATTTCCCGCGTTTCACCACCCAGTTGCAGCTTGTCAGGATTTTTTGAAAGCTCGCTGAGGAGATCAGGTGCGACATAAAGTCCAAAAGCCTGTTTCACCTGCCTGCGTTCGGCCTCGACACGGAAATAGCTGAAGGTCGCCGAGAGAAGAAACAGGATAAAGACCGAGAGCGCACCATAGACAGGGTCAAACAACACGCCTTTCGTCAGGAATAGTTGCCACGACACCATAATAACAAGCGCTATAGCAATAAAAGACACAGCACCTGTTGCCAGCGCCCCCATAAAAGGGGCCATAAGAATAACGGCAAAACCCACGATAAAAACAAATAGCCCTTCCATATAAGGCACGACATGCGGCCGCAGCAGGTATTTACCCTGTAAAATCTGTTCGGCAATATTTACATGTACTTCAACACCGGGCACAAAAATATCAAGCGGCGTAGAACGAATATCGCGCAAGCCCTCGGCACTTGTGCCCACAAAAACAATTTTATCCTGCAGGCTCGGGGCTGCGTTGTTTAATACAGCGGCAGCAGAAATATACTCGCTATTTTCGATTTTGCGAAAATACGTCCATATTTTCCCGTCGGCATCTGTTGGTATATTTGCCTTGCTACCAATTAAACCGACTGAAAGTAAATAAGCGGGGTCAAAATCCCCCACCTTTTTCGGTTTTTGCCAGTATATGTTTTTACCCCAGCCTTGATAGCCACGCACTGCCTCCAGTGCCAGCGATGGATACATTGTATCTTTGTAGTTAATGATAAGGGGCACACGACGGATAATCCCGTCTTGATCAGGTGTGGCAATAAAGCTCCCTGTGCCTGCAGCGGCATCTGCCAGTGGTTGTAAGTTGAGCGCCAACCCTGGGGGCCGATACAGGCTCCACATAATATTCTTTTGCTCGGTGTCTTCAAAACCGCGGGCAAACAAAACATCCTTGCGAAGCACCGGCATGCGGTCGGCAGGCGGTTCATGCGCGGCCGTAAAGCCAGTAACCACGCGCGATGATGCCATTATACTGCGCGCAAAAACATCATCATGGTCTGGCATCTCCGCAAAAAGCGGGCTGAGCGCATCTGCCTCTTCAACGCCTGCAATCTTTTGCCAGTTCTGCGGAGAGGTTCTGTCTGGTTCAGCGAATACCACGTCGAAGGCAATAACTTTTGCGCCCTGCTCACTCAGTTTCTCTACAAGACGCGCCAGAATAGTGCGTGGCCACGGCCATTGGCCAATTTCTTTTAGCGAAGCTTCGTCAATATCAACAATCTTGATGGCGTCTGAAGCTGGTCGCGGTTTCCAACGATTATACTGGTCAAAAACAGCGACCTGCAAACGTTGCCGCACAGGGTTTTCGGTGACTGCACTAAAGGCAAGCCCTGCCAGAACAAGTAGCAATATAACAAAGTGAACTGATTTTTTTAGCAGGAAGCGGCCAAGCATAGCGCCCTACCTCTCCCGCAGACCTTCAGAGAAGGCACGGTAAACAGGCTTGAGAAGATATTCGAGAATAGTTCGCTGGTCGGTAATAATATCAACCTGTGCAAGCATGCCCGGCGTAATAGGCAGAGGCTTCTCTGCTGTCCCCAAATGGTTTTTATCGGTTACAACATCAACTTCGAAATAAACGTTACCGCGATCATCCGATACCGTGCTGGAACCAACACGTGCAACCCTTCCCTGTAACGACCCGTATTTTTGAGCATCATAGGCTGTTACTTTTACCCGCACTGGTTGATCATTATGCAGAAAAGCAATTTCATTGGGTGATACTTTTGCGCGAACCTTCAAATCGCCGCCAGAGGGGATAATTTCCATCAATGGCTTGGCAGGCTCTACAACACCGCCAATAGTTTTAACTGAAATGTGGTTGATAACACCATCAACAGGGGCGGTTAATGCAGCTCGCTCCACCTTGTCACCGATTGATGTCAGACTTTCCTTCATCGCACGGTAGCGGGTTTCTGTTTCGTTGAGCTCACCCAGCACCTGAGTACGGAATTTGTCGCGCTGGTCTTCCAGTTCTTTGCGCGATACACGTAGTTCGGCCTCAAGACTTGAAAGCTTCTCGCGACCGCCACTCAAAGAGCCCTGAACCTGATTAAGCTCTTTACGCACACGCAACTCTTCCATTTTGGGCATTGCCTTCTGGGCAACCATTTTTGTGGTTATTTTCAATTCTTCCTGTAACAAGCCAAGATTTTGTGAATCACGCCCTATGCCTGCTCTTGTTTCTTCGATATTGGCTTGTACTTTGGCAATCTTGCTGTTCAATATTTCGAGGGCATTTGCCAGCTCTTTCTTACGCGATACAAAAAGCGCTTCTTCATTTGCCGAAATTTGCGGGATTTTTTCTTTCAGTTCCGCAGGAACAGAAAAATCCTTACCCTCCGCTTCTGCCTTCAAACGCAAGCGACGTAATTCCAGCCCCTGCACTTGCGCTTCCGTGCCGCGCTCTTCCGAGGCAAACGCAATGTCACGTAAACGCAATAGAACCTGTCCCTTGGTTACGGCCTGTCCTTCGCTTACCAGAATTTCTTGCACAATCCCGCCTTCAAGGCTTTGCACAATCTGGGCTTCTGAACTGGGGATCACCTCACCCTGCCCGCGCGTGACAACATCAATAGGCGCAAGCCCTGCCCACAACAAAAACAATACGCAAAACAATGCCAGCGAGAACAGCAACATATCTGCCGCACGTGAAGGCGTTAAAAATGCGACTTGTCCTTCTTGCTCCGTCATTGCGGCACCTCGACTTTTCCTTGTGCCAGTTCCTGCAATACGGCCTCTTTATTGCCATCACGTACCAAGCGGCCTTGGTCAATGAGCATAATGCGGTCAACAAGCGCGAGTGGCGATGTACGGTGTGTAATAACAATCAAGGTACGGCCTTTTACAATTTCTGCCATCTGCCGGATAAAAAACTCTTCAACCTGCGTATCCATAGAATTTGTAGGCTCGTCCAGTATCAGGATTTTCGGGTTCTTCACCAAAGCACGGGCCAGTGCTACTGTCTGGCGTTGGCCACCACTCAGGTAAGCGCCACCTTCACCTACCGGCGCATCAATACCAAGCGGATGCGCACCGATAAAACCAGCAAGACCGGAAATATTGATCGCTTGTATAATCTGCTCATCGGTTGCCTCTGGTAGGCCTGCCAGAATATTATCTTTCACGCTACCATTGAGAAGTTTTGGCTCTTGCGGTAAATAGGCAATCTGTGATCTACGATCTACCGGATCAATTTGCGAGATATCCGTCCCGTCAATCTTGACCAGACCTTCCTGCGGGCTGTAAAGCCCTGCAATCAGTTTGGCAACTGTGCTTTTGCCAGATCCTATACGGCCAATCACGCCAATGCGTTCACCAGCATTGACTGTAAAATTAATGCGCTCCAGCGCCGGCTTTTTAGCATGTGGATAAGAAAATGTTGCGCGGTCAAACTGAATGGCCCCCTCAAGCTTGCGGCGCACATAGGTGCGCCCCGCAGCTTTATCGCCCTCTAGCGCCATGAATTTATCAAGCGTGGCAAGTGACATCTGCACTTGCTGGTAGCGCGTCAGTAAATTAGCAACCTGCGAAAATGGCGCCAGCGCACGGCCCGCCAGCATAACAGAGGCGATCAACGCCCCCATCGACATGGCGTTGTCTTTAATCATGTACATACCGGCAAGAATAATTACGACTGTGGAAAGCTGCTGCATTAAAACCGAGAAATTTACAGCAAGGCCCGAGTAGAATCTGGAATGCTGCCCGGTCGCTGCTGCTTTACTTGTATAATGGTCATAGCGTTTTTTCAGCGTTTTATCGGCCTGCAATGTTTTGAGAACTTCTATGCTGGATATTGTTTCAACCAACAGGCCGTGCCGCGTTTCGGCAATTTTGTGTGCTGTAAGTGAATAATGCTTCAGAACCCGCATGATAATTATACTTACAAGCAGCATTAATATCATCAGGCCAAAAATAATCATGACAACAGGGCCGGCTATCAGCGCAATTATAACAATAAAAAGAATAGCAAACGGCATATCGACAATTGTTGTAAGCGTTGCCGATGTAATAAAATCCCGCACATAGTCAAACTCGCGCAGCTGTGCTGCAAAAGAACCGCTCGAGGCAGGTTTGCCAGCAAGCTGAATATTGAGCAAATGGTCATAGATACGGGCTCCAACAACACGGTCGATGCGTTGACCGGCGAGATCCACGAAATAGCTACGCAGACTCTTCATAATGAAATCAAACAGAAACACTGTTGCAATGCCGATTGAAAGCACCCAGCCTGTGACCAGAGCGTGGTTCGGAATTACCCGGTCATAAACATTCATCACAAAAAGCGGTGAGGCCAACGCAAAAATATTGATAAAGATAGACGCTACCACCACACGGTTATATAAGTGCGTATTATCGCGGACGGCTTTGAAAAACCAGTGCGTTTCAAACGGGTGGGAATTCTTCATTATTCTGTCTGCGCCGTCTGCGCCATTGCGAGTGACTGGGACAGCCTGCCCTGACTGGCTAGAATTGCATAGAGTGCGCCAAGCGAACGGTAATCAGTTGCAAGGTAATCAACTTTTGTCTGCAGATACTGGTTTTCGGCTTGCATAATTTGTGGCAACTTCACTTTGCCGGCTTCAAACTGGTTGCGGTATGTCTCTAGCAGGCCTGCCGAAATTTTAAGCTTCTCGGCCTTCAATTCTTTCTGGCGGGAAAGTGCGGAGGCTGTTGCATAACTGCTGCGCACTTGGGTTTCAATTGTTCTTATCAGTTCGTCTTTTTGCGCCTTTGCCTGGCCTGCTTCGGCAATACTCTTGCGCTTACGGGCAAATTCGGCACCACCCGTTGAAATATCCCACTTCATGCGGACAAGTGCGCGCGCATCAGCAACTTCACCACCAATTACATCGTTGACATCTTTCTGGTAGTAGGAAAGCTCCCCGTCAAAGCGAGGCAGCAAGGCCGCCGTCTCGGCATCAATCTCTTCTGTTTCCGCATTTATTGTTGCCTGGGCAGCCATCACCTGCGGATGTTTTTCTTTCGCGTACAGAATGGCCGATTCAACTTCATCCTGAATTGTGACGGGCATTGGCCTTACAAGCGGGCCACTTGGTAAATGCCCTGTTGTTTCGGCATAAGCCGCGTTGGCAGCTTGCATCTGCCCTTCGAAATCAGCGAGTAAACTACGTACATCGAGCATCACCTGTTTAGCCAGCTGGCTTTCTGACTCATCTGCAGCACCTTCAGCAACCATAGCCGTAATGCGCTCGTCATAAGAGGCAAGGCGCTTGTAATATTCATTCAGCGCTGTCAATGTTTCGCGTAGGCGCAGTACGTTTAAATAGTTCAACGTTGTATTCAGCATCAAATTTTCACGCGCATCGGTGATTTGTATTTCGGCAACTTCTTCACGTGCCTCTGCGGCTGCAACGCGGTGTGGTGTTTGTTGGAAATCATAAATAAGCTGGTTGGCAGAAACGGACCCTTCACCCATATACGAATAACCTGCACCACGGGTGACGCTTAAACCACGGCTTGTTGCGTTATCGCCGTAAACGCGACCAAAAGCGGCATCAGTTGTAATGACTGGGAAGTAACCGGAGCGCTCTTCAATCACTTGTTCGACCGCCGCTTCTTTTGCGGCTTGCCCCGCCTGAATTGTCGGATGTGATGAAGCCGCAGCAGCCAATGCTTCTTCCAATGTTTCCGCAGAAGCTGATGCACCAAGGCTACAAGCAAAAGATAAAGCGACACCGGTGCATAAAAATAATTTATGCAAACGGGCAATCCTGAACTGTAATAAAGGCGTTAAAGACATGAATTTTTGAGGAAAACTACAGCTTCCCCTACTGTACACCCCCCACTCTAGACTGTACACTATTACCAATCATTTAAGGTAATAGGTAAAACAAAAGCGGGGCCGGATAGCACATGACAATTATTGCCGCACTCAAAGAACATGCCGCCGATGAAAATCGTGTCGCCATAACACCAGAAGTCGCCAAAAAGCTGAAAGGCCTTGGCTTCGCCGTTATTATAGAAACTGGCGCAGGACTCCCAGCGCTTTACCCTGATACATTATATAAGGACGCGGGCGCAGAGATTGCCCTGAGCGCCGAAGATGCTGCCAAACGGGCCGATGTTATTGTAACCCTCCAACCTGCTGCCATTCCCGCTCTTGCACAGGCAAAATCAAGTGCGTTTGTCATCGGGCTTGTAAACCCGTACCAGAATAAAGATTTCCTACAAAAATCTGCCACGCAAGGCGTAACAGCTATTGCCATGGAGCTCGTGCCACGCATTACCCGCGCGCAGGCGATGGATGTTCTTTCATCGCAAGCAAACCTTGCAGGCTATAAAGCCGTGCTAGAAGCCGCCGCACTTTACCAACGCGGCATGCCGATGATGATGACAGCAGCAGGCACAGTTGCCGCTGCGCGCGTATTTGTTATGGGGGCTGGTGTTGCTGGCTTGCAAGCAATTGCAACAGCCCGCCGTTTGGGCGCTATTGTATCAGCAACCGATGTACGCCTTGCCGCCAAAGAGCAAGTGCAATCATTAGGTGCCACCTTTGTAATGGTAGAGGACGAAGAAACAAAAGCTGCTGAAACCTCTGGCGGCTATGCAAAAGAAATGTCTGACGCATATAAAACCAAGCAAGCCCAGCTCATTGCCGACACAATTGCCAAGCAGGACATTGTCATTACAACTGCGCTTATACCGGGCCGCCCTGCGCCTAAACTTGTAACAGCGCAGATGATTGCCACCATGAAGCCCGGCTCTGTTATTGTTGATCTTGCAGCCGAGCAAGGTGGCAATTGTGAACTGACGGAACCCGGCAAAGTTGCCGAGAAAAACAACGTCACAATTGTGGGTCATCGCAATATGGCGGCCCGTATTGCCAGCGATGCCTCATCACTCTATGCCCGTAACGTTCTAAACCTGCTGCAATTGATGCAGAACAAGGAAACAAAAGAAGTTTCCTTGAACCTTGAGGACGAAATTATCAAAGCTGTTACGCTGACGCATAACGGCACAATCGTGAACGACAAATTCGCAAACTAGGAGTAGCACAAAATGACTACAGACCCTTCCCGCCTTTCGCATGATGCCACCGCACTTTCAGAAACAGCCAAGGCCCTTGCTGATCAAGCTGACGCGCTTGCCAGCAATGTTATGAACCTGACAACCACTATCTCTCATAGCGCAGGAAGTGATTTTCTTGTGACCGGCCTCACTGTTTTCGTGTTGGCCTGTTTTGTAGGTTATTATGTTGTCTGGCGCGTTACGCCTGCGCTGCACTCACCCCTGATGGCTGTGACCAACGCCATTTCATCTGTCATTATTGTCGGCGCGCTCATTGCCGCAGGACCCGCCCATTTCAACTTCTCGACCTTTATGGGCTTTCTTGCCGTCATTCTGGCTGGCATCAATATTTTCGGTGGCTTTATTGTATCGCGCCGTATGCTTCATATGTTTAAAAAGAAATAAAATGAAACATATAACTCTTCTAGTTATAGCTTTTTTTATGTTGGCGCCCCTAAGCGCGCAAGCAAAGGATAATGCTGCGTTTGACCGCATCATGGCAAAGCGGGAATTGCGTTGCGGGTATGTAAACTACCCGCCACTCCTTGCCAAAGACCCGAATACAGGCGAGTTCAGCGGCATTGGCGTTGATATCATGAAGCGCGTAGCCGAGACGCTTGATGTAAAAATTGTCTGGGCTGAAGAAGTTACATGGGCAACTTATATTGAAGGCCTCCGCAGCAACCGCTATGATGCACTCTGTACACTGGATTTCTTCTTGCCGGCCTACGCAGGCAAGCTGGAGATAACAGACCCTGTATTCTATACAGGTATTGGCGTTTATAAACGCCCGAACGATAGCCGGTTTAAAGAAGGCTTCCGGAGCTTTAATAATAAAGACATTTCCATCTCGGCGATTGATGGCTCCCTTTCAATGATGATCAAAAACTCTGATTATCCAGAGGCCAAACTTGTTTCCATGCCCAATACGACCGATTATTCTTTTATCCTTTCAAACGTGGTTACAAAAAAAGCAGATGTAACTTTTGTAGAGCGTAGCGTTGGCAATGATTTCCTGAAGAAAAACCCGAGCGCGTTGATAAACATCGCCGAAAAAAAGCCCCTTCGTATTTACCCTTATTTTATTCCCACTGCTATTGGTGAAACAAAATTAAAATCAACGTTCGATGGCATTGTGAGCCTTATGCTGAATAACGGCGAGATCGATGCCATTCTTGATAAATACGAACAGGGTACACCGAGCTTTTATCGGGTAACCAAAGGATATCAACAATAGAGGTTAAAAAATGCAAACCAGCCTGACTGCTTTTCTTTATCTTATTTCATCTATCTGCTTCATTATGGCGTTACGCGACCTTTCAAGTCCTGTAACGGCACGGAGTGGTTTGCGCTACGGTATGGCAGGTATGGCGCTTGCCATTTTCACAACACTCTCGTTGCCGATTGTCGTTTCTTACACATGGATTGTACTTGGCTTGATTATCGGCGGTGTTATTGGTACGGCAATTGCTTTACGCATTCAAATGACGGCACTGCCGCAACTTGTGGCCGCCTTCCACTCGCTTGTTGGCCTGGCCGCTGTTTTTGTGGCCGCTGCAGCGTTTTATAACCCCGAAGCTTATGGCATTGGCGTGCGCGGAAACGTCCACCTTGCAAGTTTGATAGAAATGTCACTGGGCGTTGCCATTGGCGCCATTACATTTACAGGATCCGTTATTGCATGGGGCAAGTTACAAGGCGTAATCTCCGGTAAGCCTGTGCAGTTCAAGGGTCAGCATTTCCTGAATGCCGCACTGGGCGCGCTCCTTGTGCTGCTGATTTTCCTTCTGTGTGGCACGGAAAGTGATTTGATCTTCTGGGCGATTGTTTTGCTTTCGCTTGTTATCGGCATTCTTATTATTATCCCGATTGGCGGCGCGGATATGCCTGTTGTTGTTTCAATGTTGAATAGCTACTCGGGCTGGGCGGCAGCCGGTATTGGTTTTACGCTTCATAACAACCTGCTTATTGTCACCGGCGCACTTGTGGGTGCATCGGGTGCTATTCTTTCCTACATCATGTGTAAAGGTATGAACCGCTCCTTCTTCTCGGTGATCCTTGGTGGCTTTGGCGCTGAAGCGGGGGCTGCCAGCTCTTATTCTAGTGGCGATAAACAGGCCAAAATTGGCTCGGCTGAAGATGCTGCTTATATTATGAAGAATGCAAGCAAGGTTATTATCGTGCCCGGCTACGGGATGGCGGTTGCGCAAGCGCAACACGTTCTCCGCGAAATGGGCGACATACTGAAACGCGAAGGCGTGGAAGTAAAATACGCTATTCACCCTGTAGCAGGCCGTATGCCGGGGCATATGAACGTGCTGTTGGCTGAAGCAAACGTGCCTTATGATGAGGTATTCGAACTTGAAGATATCAACCGTGACTTTGCCTCTGCCGATGTTGCCTTTGTGATTGGTGCGAATGATATCACAAACCCTGCCGCAAAATCAGACTCATCTTCGCCCATCTACGGTATGCCGGTACTGGATGTTGAAAAGGCAAAAACGGTGCTGTTTGTGAAGCGTTCGATGGGGTCAGGCTACGCCGGTATCGATAACCCGCTTTTCTATGCCGATAACACCATGATGCTTCTGGGTGACGCTAAAAAAGTGACCGAAGAAGTTGTAAAAGCTTTCGAGCATTAGAATGAACAAAGATATTCATTTTATCCTGACTGGCGGAACAATAGATTCTGTGTTTGACCCTTCGGCAGATGCCGTTATCGTCAACAAAGCTTCTGTAATTTCAGAATTCATCGAGAATAAAATATTACCACATGCTGATTTTAGCTATGAAGTATTAACCATGAAAGATAGCCGCGATATTACCGATCATATACGCGAGGAAATCATTAGAAGCATCACTAAATGTGAGAAGAAAAATATAGTTATTACACATGGGACCTACACGATGGCTGAAACAGCATGCTATCTGGATGGAAAAACACCACCTGATAAAACGATCATACTTACGGGCTCCATGTTTCCATTGAAGGGGTTTTCTGATTCTGATGCGCCTTTTAATCTGGGCTTTGCTATTGCATCGGCAATGGCCCTTCCCTCGGGCATTTATATCGCCATGAACGGGACTGTTTTTAAGGCACAAGAAGCTCTTAAAGATCTTAAAAAAGCCCGCTTTACCTTCAAAAAATAGCAGTTTTTCTTGCTTTTTGTTGTATATTATGTAAATATATAACAAAAGATTAACAAATTAAGCCGATTTTAACCCCTATCGCTTGTAATGCTCGTAATCACAAATAAAAAAACGAGAACGGGGAATGGGCAGCTTACGGGAAAGCTACGAGCGCATTGCAAGCCTGAAAAGGCTTATTCTTGATGAACCTGAAAAAATGGAGCATCAATCATTTGCTATTGGTAATAGCTACATAAGAGCCGCCAAGATTCCACCAGCAGAAGGGAAACAAGAAAAAGGACAGGTCATCCTTGCGACAGGATTTAATGAAAGTTTCCATGACCATTATGAAAGAATAAAATACTTCACCGACAGAGGTTACACCGTTTTCACGCCTGACTGGGCTGGCCAAGGTACCTCTGGACAAAAGTTAGGCCAGAAATTAGGCAAGCCGCGCACAGATGGACATGACGATGATGTCAGAGATCTGGATATCCTGATACGCGATAAGTGGAAAATTGATTTCTCGAAACCAACTTTCGTTTTTGGTTATTCCACCGGCGCACACATTGTTGCCCTTTGGGAAGATCAAAACCCGGATCTAGCACAAAAGCTTGCAGGCAACATCTTTCCCGCTTTAATGGCCGATCTTAAAACACCAAAGAAATTAATGTCTAGCGATGCAATGTCACATGAAGAATCACATCAGCTTTCCCAGCAAGCTTGCGATATGGGGCTGGAAAATGTCGACCTGCCGAACACACGCACAAAAGGCTTCGACCTGACCTATTTTTTCAAACACTCGGTCAAACAATCCGGCAATGCCTTGAAGAAGCTCAATGGGTCAGCACGTGACCATTTCGGCTCAGAAGCCCGCTTAAGCCGCAGCCCGTTCAAAATGCCGACCTTTGGCTGGGTTGCGGCAGCTTATCGTACACTTAAAAAAACTGCTTCACCTGAGCTTTGGAAAAATATCAACGTGCCAACCCTTATTCTGACCGGCACCAAAGACGAAGTCGTTGATATTGATGCCAACGTTGCAGCAGCAGCCAATATTCCCGATAATAAAGGCCAGCATATTACCCTTGAAGGTGTAGACCACTCGCTTTGGTCAATGAATGACGAAGCCTATGATAAAATGTTCGGGTATATTGAGACTTTTATGGATGAGTGCGTTGATAAATTTCATCTTGGACAATATATGCCGAGCCCCGCCAACGACATAGGCCCTGTTATTACGCCTAAAGTTGCGTAAACTGAATTCTATGGCACAATAGACGCATGATAGAAGCCCTCGCCGGCCTGCGCTGGCACTTCCTGACCAACGATAAAGGCTACCAGATCCGCGCTGCGACAATTATGCCGCACGGAAAAGCAAAAGGCTGCGTCTTGCTACTTCATGGTCTCAGCGAATTTACCGAGAAATATTATGAAGTGATCACCGATTTGATAAAGCGCGATATGATGGTCGTTACTTTTGACTGGGTTGGCCAAGGCGGCTCGGAAAACATCATAACCAATTCACAAAAAAGGCATACGCAAGGCTTCGACCAAGACGTTGCTGATATCGATAAAATCTATCATGAGCTTCTTATTCCCCTCCTGCCAAAAAAAGATTTTCCCAAATATATGATTGCCCATTCAATGGGCGGGCATCTGGGGTTGCGTTACCTTGCCGAAGGCCATGCAGATAATTTTGCAGCGGCTGCTTTTTCTGCACCCATGCTCGGCATTGCATCAGTTGAAGCCATAGCCGCCCCCATTCGAAAGCGTATTTTTGCTTTTGCAGAGCGTATGCTTGATAAATCATATGTGCCCGGGGGCACAGATTGGACAGGGCTTGAGCGCGCCATGCCTGGGCACAGTATTTTCTCGAGCGATAAAGAACGCGACAGCTGGCAGAATGCATGGTGCAAAAAAAATGAAAAGCTAAAAGACGGCGCTGCCACATGGGGCTGGCTGCGCGAAGCCTATAAAAGCTGCCAATATATGGCACAAGAAGATATTTTAAAGCGCATCACCACACCTGTTTTCATTGCGTATGCAGGTAAAGAAGCATTAGTGAGCAATAATGCAATTACTACAGCACTTAAAATTATACCGCGTGTTAAAGGTGCTTTTCTACCACTCGCTAAACATGAAATTTTAATGGAATCCAATAATATCAGGAATCAGTTCTGGGCGGGTTTTGATATTATGATATCAAATCTAGCCACGCATCCTCACTAAGTACGTTTACACCAAGCTCTTTTGCTTTGGACAGTTTAGACCCCGCATCCTCACCAGCCACAACATAATCTGTTTTTTTAGAAACACTGCCCGCAACATGCGCGCCCAGGCTCTCGGCTTTGGCCTTGGCTTCAGCGCGTGACATTTTTGTCAGCGTTCCCGTAAAAACAACGGTTTTACCAGCAACTGGGTTATTTGCATCAATGACCTTGCGCTCATACGGCACGACTGTTACTTCTGCCAGCAATGCCTGAACCGCATCACGGTTATGCGCCTCACCAAGAAAAGCAATAATATCTGCCGCTACGGAAGGGCCGATATCCTGAATCTGCATCAGGTTTTCTTCACTTGTTTCCTTCAGGAAATTTTCGATTGTTTCATAGTGTGCCGCAAGGCGCTTGGCTGTTGCCTCGCCAACTTGCCTTATACCAAGTGCATAGATAAAACGCTCAAGGGTGATACTCCGCCTTGTATTAATAGCATCAAACAGGTTACGGGCCGATTGGCTCCCCCAGCCTTCGCGTGCGGAAACAGGCGTTAGACTACCCTTATCCCGCTTCTCGAGCGTAAAAATATCTGCAGGCGTGCGCACTAATTCATCCCGCCAGAATTCTTCGATAATCTTCTCGCCCATCCCTTCGATATCAAAGGCGTTACGGCTTACAAAGTGGCGTAATCGTTCCAAAGCTTGCGCCTCGCATATAAGACCACCCGTACAACGACGCGCCACCTCACCCTCGGGCCGTACAGCCTGTGAGCCACAAACAGGGCACACATGCGGAAATGTAAATTTTTTACTATCCTTCGGGCGCTTTTCAGGAAGATGTGATAATACCTGCGGAATAACATCACCGGCACGCTGTATAACTACAAAATCACCGACACGTACATCTTTCCGCTCGATCTCGTCTTCATTATGCAGCGTTGCACGTGACACCATCACGCCGCCAACATTCACCGGCTCTAATTCTGCCACAGGCGTTAGGGTTCCCGTGCGGCCCACTTGTATCGTGATATTATTGAGCTTTGTAATCGCCTTTTCGGCAGGAAATTTATGTGCAATTGCCCAGCGTGGTGCGCGCGAAACAAATCCAAGGCGCGCTTGTTGTACGAAATCATTTACTTTATATACAACGCCATCAATATCAAACGGCAAATCGGCTCTTTCGGCCAGCACTTTATTATAGTAAGCCATCACATCTGCGACTGTGCTACAAAGCGCATAAGGTGATGCCGTTTGAAAGCCAAACGCCGCCAGCGCTTCCCGTAAACCGGCTTGCGATTGCGCAATAGGCGCACTCGCTTCACCCAAGGAATAGCCAAAAAAACGCAAAGGCCGTGCGGCTGTGATAGCACTATCAAGCTGGCGGACACTTCCTGCTGCCGCATTACGCGGATTTGCAAAAACTGGCTTACACTCTGCTTCCTGTTTTTTATTCAGTGCCATAAAATCCTCGCGGCGCATATAAATTTCGCCCCGCACCTCAAGAATATCAGGTGCCTTGCCTGCAAGCTTCTGCGGCACATCTTTAATTGTGCGCACATTCTGGGTTATATCTTCCCCCTCTTCCCCGTCACCGCGCGTGGCAGCCTGCACAAGCAGGCCCTTTTCATAGCGCAGCGAACATGAAAGCCCGTCGATTTTAAGCTCAGCAAAAAGCGGCACTTCGGCCCCTTCAGACAGATTCAGGAAATTACGAATGCGCGTAAAAAATTCTGCAACATCTTGTTCGTCAAACGCATTGGCCAACGAAAGCATGGAGATGCTATGCCGTACTTTTTTAAATCCACCTGTCGGCTTGATACCGACATTTTGTGTCGGGCTGTCTTTATCAGCCAGTTCCGGATTTTCTTTTTCAAGTGTTTCAAGTTCACGGCGAAGCTTGTCATACGCGGCATCCGATATTTCCGGGGCATCATCGGCATAATAACGCTCGTCATGATAGCGGATCTGCTTGGCCAGCTCTTCGTGTTTTTTACGGCTATTCATTACGCGGCTTTTAACAGTTTATCGGCAGCAGCGCGGGCCTCGGCTGTAATTTCAGCGCCCGAGAGCATGCGTGCAATCTCTTCGCGCCGCGCTTCGCCCGTTTCCAGTTTTGTAACGGCGGTTGTGCCGCTGGCCTTACTTACAATAAAATGTGCCTGCGCTTTAGAAGCCACTTGCGGCGAGTGCGTGACAACAAGCACAGAATGATCTGCTGCAAGCCTTGCCAAACGCTCCCCCACAGCATCAGCTGTTGCGCCACCAATGCCTGTATCAATTTCATCAAAAATAAGCGTTTGCGCTGTGCCTGTTTTAGCCAGCACAGCTTTAAGCGCCAAAAGAAAGCGCGCCATTTCACCGCCCGATGCAATTTTGTTGAGTGCACCCGCAGGCTGGCCGGGGTTTGTTGACACAAGAAACTTCACATCATCAATCCCGCTTGCGTTATATTGCCCTGCAGGCAGAGGCGCAACCGATACTTCGAATTGCGCCTTCTCCAATTTCAACGGCGGCAATTCGACTTGTACTTTTTTGGCAAGTGACAGGGCTGATTTTTTACGTTCTGCAGATATTTCATCAGCCTTCTTGATGTAAACAGCTTCAGCTTCCGTTACAGATTTTTGCAATTTACGCAAAATATCATCCTGATTGGTTGCAAGCTTCAATTTATCGCTAAAAACAACGAGCGTTTGCGGCAGTTCCTCAACCTGACACTGATATTTACGCGCCGCGCCGCGCACGGCATAAAGCCTGTCTTCTATTGCCTCAAGGCTTTCGCCGCCTTCATTCAGGCTATCACCCAAACGATCGAGCGCCTGGATAGCGCTTTGTACAATATCCGCCGCATTATCAAGCTGCGTGATAATTTGTGCGCCAGCTTCACCCATTTTGGCTTCTTGCCGTTGCAACGTGCGCAGGGCCTGATAGATATTTGAATCAGCCGCGCCATCACCATTCAGGCTTCCGCGCGCTGCCTCTATTGCTTCCAACAATGCGCCACGATGTTTCAGGCGCTCGCGCTTTTCCAAAATACGCTGCTCTTCATCTGCCTCGTAGGATAATTTTTCAAGCTCCTCGACAGCAAAACTAAGAAACTCCTGCTCCTGCGCTATTGTTTTGGCCGCCTCCTGTGCTTCCTGCAGCTTTTCAGCAGCACTGCGCCAGCTTTCCCAAAGCGTGCCAAGCGCGGAAACATCGGCTTCAATGCCGGCATACTGGTCAAGCAACAGGCGGTGTGTGCCTGCATTTAACAATGAGGCTGTTTCAAATTGCCCGTGTATTTCGATCAGGTAATCCCCCAGCGTCCGCATAAAGCCAACGCTGACCGGCTGGTCATTTACAAAGGCTTTTGTACCACCATCTTTCATCATGACGCGGCGGAGAATAATATTCTCTTCTGTTTCATCAAGCCCTTGCTCTTGTAACAGGGCCTTGGCTTCTTTTTGCATTGAAAAGGTAGCGGTAATAACCGATTGCGCTGCGCCTTTGCGCACCTGCGTACTGTCTGCCCGTCCACCGAGCGCAAGCGAGAGCGCATCAAGTAAAATAGATTTACCCGCACCCGTTTCCCCCGTAAGCACAGAAAGCCCTGCGCCGAACGAGAGGTTTAACTGCTCGATCAGCACAAAATCCCGTATCGTCAGGTTTGTGAGCATACGGAAATATTAGCTAGTTTTGGGGGTGAAAGAAAGTGCCCTAGAGCAAGGAATCCATGGTTCTGCTCAACCATGATTTCTTGTCTTCCAGCTGTTCGCGCTGGTCAGGCTGGAGAAGCGCATAAGTATCCGCGTACCATTCCGAGCCGGGGTAGTTATGCCCCAGAACAGCGGCGATTCGGGTTGCTTCGTTCTTCAGACCCAGAATTGTGTAGCATTCAACAAGGCGATGAAGCGCCTCGGGGATATGGGTTGTTGTCTGGTATTGCGTAACAACATTCCGGAAACGGTTAATCGCAGCGTTAATATGTTTACGCTTAAGATAATAACGGCCGATTTCCATCTGCTGGCCCGCAAGGTGGTCCACTGTCAAATCGCGCTTCAGTTTGGCATCACGCGCATATTCGCTCTCGGGGAATCGCTCCACAACAACATTCAGTGACTGCAAGGCTTGCTGTGTCATATCCTGATCACGCCGCACATCGGAGATCTGCTCGTAATAACAAAGCGCTTTCAGGTAGTGGGCATAACCCACCTCGGGATGGCCGGGGTGCAGCTCGATAAAACGGTCAAGTGCCACCAATGCGTCATCATAACGCTGGCCATCATAATAGGATTTGGCGGCTTTTAATTGGGCCTTGGCTGCAAGATCAGAATAAGGGTGCTGGCGCTCGACCTCTTCGTAAAGCCTTGTCGCTTCGCTATATTCTCCCTCTTTCATCGCGGCTTCGGCTTTACCGTATAAAACATCAGCGGGCTGATCAGCCAGTTTGTCTTTTGCATCTTCCGTGCTGGAACATGCGACAATAAGAAGAACCGAAAGAAGGCTTAAAATGCGTAACATAAAAGGGAGCATAGACCTTTTGGAAATAGCTGTAAACTAGACGATTGTATAAGCGTCTGGCGTATTCATCAGGTGGCGCACAGCGCGATTACTGAAGGCATGCCCGGGCTGCACAGCAATAATTTCAGCCTCGAAATGGGCATCCACCATGCCCGATGTATCGCCGTGCAAATCCAGTAATTTGTGAGAAACCAACTCGTCATCGAAACGCAATTTGCCGCCGCCATAAAGGCCTGCACCATCAATAACGATTGCGTTATCGGTAGACCCGCCGCGCGCCAAACCCTTGCTTTGTAGAAACTCTACATCTTTCAAAAAACAGAATGTACGTGCTGATGCAATGTTATGTACGAAGTTTCCGTTAATCATTGTTTCGCGGCGCTTGCTTTTCTCGAAAGCAAAATGCCCTGCCGCACGCTCGCTAAAATCAATCGTTACATCCAGTACAGGGAGTTCAGATGGTTTAAAAGTAATTTTCTTCGTGCCTTCGACAAAAGTAACTTCTTTCAAAACTTTCAAAACGCGACGCTTGGCACCTTGATCGACGATGCCTGCATCCATAAAAGCATCGACAAAAAGTTGTGATGACCCGTCAAGGATGGGCATCTCGTCACCATCAACCTCAACGCTTAAATTATGAACCCCGCAGCCTACAGTCGCCGCCATAAAATGTTCGATCGTGCTCAGACTAACGCCGTCTTCGTTGGAAATAACCGTACAAAGCTCGGAAGGAACCACGCGATCCCACAAGGCGGGGATAATGTTATTTTTATCCGCAACATCAGTGCGCTTGAAAACCACCCCATGGCCAGCAGGTGCAGGATACACTGTCACACGGGCGATGCGCCCCGAATGGACGCCAACCCCTTCAAATGTCACGGATTTTGCGATAGTGCCTTGATTCATAAATATAATATAGAAAAAGCGTGAGGGCCGAACCACTCACGCTTTCTTACAAACTGTTACTTTTTGTAGTTCTTAGTTGGCCTGACGGCGAAGGAAGGCCGGAATATCCAGTTCGCTTTCACCTTGGGCAGCTGGCGCCTTGTAAGGACGGTCCATATTCAGACGCTCCTGTACAGGCTGGGCTTCTTGCCCGTATGTCTGTGCATAGTTCATTGGCGGCTGTTGCTGAGGACGCGCCTGGGGTGCCACTTCGCTCAAATCTTCCTCGTCACGGCTGAACAAGCTACCCGTTACGCGCTCGATAAAAGACATCGCCTTACGTGACAGAGGCTTCTTTGCCGCGGTTTGCTCAGGCTGAGCATAGGCCGCTTGACGCGCCGGGGCGGCCATAGGCTGCTGTGCATAATTTGCTTGCGGGGCTGTATAAGCCGGCGCTTGTACAGGTTCGGCATACATCAAACGCTGCGGCTGCTGTGGCTGCACGTATTGTGGCGCCTGCTGCTGCACTGGTTGCCGCGCCAATGTTGGTTGAACCGCATCTTCCTGATTGTAAGTTGCTGCTTTCTGGGCGGCATCTGCTTCAACAGGCTCTGGCGGAATAAAAGATTCGCCGTAGCGTGTACCACGTTTTACATCAGCGGCTGTGCCATCGGTTTTCTGTTTGGCTGCGGCAGCCTGAAACAAATCGCCAGCATCAGCTGTCTCTTCTTGCTGTATAGCCGGTTGTGGCACTGTTGTATCATAGATATTCAACGGACGCGGAACAGCCACCATACGTGTAGGCGTTGCAGGCTGCACTTCAACAGGCGCTGGCGCTTGCTGTTGGACAACTTGCGTTTGCTGCATATAGCTGCGCGGCGTTGTGCGGGTTACGAACCCCTGCCCACCCGATGTGGAAGTCGTAGTTGTTCTTTTGGTGTCTGCAGTAACATCAATACCTGCAGCAACAACAGAAACGCGCATAATGCCTTGTAGGCTTTCATCAAAGCGGCAGCCGAAGATGATGTTTGCATCAGGGTCAACTTCTTTTGTAATGCGCAAGCAAGCCTCATCAGCTTCGAACAATGTCATATCCTGACCGCCGGTGACGTTGATAATAACAGCGCGCGCACCTTTCAGAGAGACATCATCAAGCAGCGGATTGTTGATTGCAGCTTCAGCAGCTTCAATTGCGCGGTTATCGCCTTCGGCTTCACCGGTGCCCATAACAGCTTTGCCCATTTCGCGCATAACTGCCTTCACATCATTGAAATCAAGGTTCACGTTACCTTCTTTGACCATCAAATCTGTAACGCCACGCACTGCTGATTGCAGGACGCTATCGGCCATGCGGAAAGCTTCTGCGAAAGTTGTTTTCTCGTTCGCAACGCGGAATAAATTCTGGTTCGGAATAACGATGAGCGTATCAACATATTTTTGCATTTCTGCAATGCCAGCTTCCGCCATTTTCATACGCTTCGTGCCTTCAAAATGGAAAGGCTTCGTTACAACGCCAACAGTGAGAATACCGCGCTCACGGGCAATGCGTGCAATAACTGGTGCAGCACCTGTTCCTGTACCCCCACCCATACCGGCCGTGATGAAAACCATATTCGCGCCTTCAAGGTAAGCCGCGATTTCCTCTACAGACTCTTCCGCTGCAGACGCGCCAATATCAGGGTTTGCACCTGCGCCAAGGCCGCCCGTTACATCAACACCAAGCTGGATTTTGTATTCCGCTTGGTTGCGCGTTAGCGCTTGTGCGTCTGTATTGCAGATCAGGAATTTTGCGCCAGCTAGGCCACCCTCAATCATGTGATCGACTGCGTTACCACCTGCGCCACCGATACCGGCAACGATAATTTCAGGGGCTAGTTTGCTTTTGTCTTTAGGAGACATTTTAAGATTCAACATGAGAGTAACGAAGCTCCAACGTGGTAAAAAGTTGATAATTTGAACGGGCGCGAATCACCCAAAGATTATTCTAGAAGAAGTGTGGAATCTGAAAAAGGATATTAAGAATAACCCTGTGGATAAGTATAGTATAAATCAGGGATGAAATTCAAATTTAAATGGTTAATTCTATTTTACTGAACTACCAGTTTTCTTTTAACCAAACTTGCACACGCTCCCACACATTACGCGGTGCTGCCTGTTGCATAATTGCGGCGGGCAACTCGTCTGCCCTCTCGCTCATATATTGTAGCAAACCGGCGGTCGTCGAAAACGCGGGGCCAGAAACAGCCTCGGCCAAGCCTTGAATACGTGCAGGACGGCCCAAGCGCACCTGCTTATCAAGCAAACGTTGCGCCAGATCACGCAAGCCTGGCAACTGTGATGCACCACCGGTCAGAACAACACGACGGCCAATGCGGTTCATCAAACCTGTGTCATGCATTTTCGCGCGCGCGATCTCGAGTATCTCTTCAAGGCGCGGCTGGATAATGCCAATTAGCAATGAACGTGGAACGTGGTTTGGCTGGTAATGGTCTTCTTCGCCAAGCGGTGGGACATCAATCAGTTCAACATCGTCCGTTACTGTTGCAATGGCGCTACCGTATAATGTTTTCAAACGCTCGGCATGGCCCCATGTTGTCATCAGTCCGCGCGCAATATCATTTGTTACATTCTGGCCGCCCAAAGGCACAGCATCGGTATAAAGCAATTGCCCGTCATAAAAGATACCAAGCGATGTAATGCCGCCGCCCATATCTATAACCGTTGCGCCCAGGTTCAATTCGTCTTCAACAAGGCATGAAATGCCGGACGCATAAATAGACGAGCAGAGCGCAACAATATCAAGGTGCGAGCGCTCGGTTGTTGCGGCCAGATTTTTAAGCGCATTGTTTGCGCCTAACACCATATGGATATCAACACCCAGATGCTGGCCTATAAGCCCTCGCGGTTCGCGGATCGCACCATACCCATCAAGGCCGTAACCAACAGGGATCGTGTGTAATAATTCGTAATCCGGATGCGTGGCTTCGCTTTGTGCTTTTGCAAGCGCACGCTGCACATCATGATTTGTAACTTCCTGCCCTAACACCTGCACATCAACTTGTGCCAGTGTGGAAATAGAATGGACGCCCGGTATGTTGATAATAACTTCGCGTAACGGGTAGCCCTTGAGCGCTTCTGCCGCCATATTCTCGGCATGGTGCACGGCTTGGCGCACAGATGCTTCTGCCGCGGCAAGGTCAACAACCATCCCCGCTTTGATACCTTTAGAAGCCTGATACCCGATGCCGACAACTTCCAGCCCACCGCGGTCATCCGTCACGCGGGCAATAAAACAGGCAATCTTGCTCGAACCGATATCGAGGGCTGCAATGAGGGAGTTTTTAACGAGGGCGTGTTTTTTCATGTGTCTTAAGGGCGGGATTCTGCGTTATAGGCACCTGAATGACAATAGCCTCGCGCAGAATAAAGGTTAATTTCCCAGAATCTTATTTTTTCACGTTGCCACGGGCAAAGCTGAATTATAATCTCCCGTTAAAATGACTGTGAAAAAAATCCATCAACTTCCACGTCTTTATATAAAAAACCTTCTCGCGGAAGGTAGTGCCATTACGCTCGGCGAAGGCCCTACACACCAGCTTGCCAATGTCCTGCGTCTGAATAATGACGATGAAATAAGGGTTTTTGACGAAGAGGCTGGCGAGTTTCTAGCATCGCTTGAGCTGCCCAAGAAGAAAAATGCAATTGTGCATTTGAAGCAACAATTACAAGAGTCCCCACCCGCATCAAAGCCGCTCTGGCTTTATTTTGCGCCGATTAAAAAAAGCCGCATGGATTTCCTGATTGAGAAAGCCGCCGAACTCGGTGTAACCGATATCCAGCCAGTCCTGACCGACCGCACGGAAGTCCGTGACTTGAATTACGAGCGGATCACCGCACAGCTTGTTGAAGCTATAGAACAATGCGAGGCTTTTCATGTCCCGCGACTACACAAGGCAATCCCACTCAAAAATATAAACGCTTCCCATAAAATCTATGCGGCGCTCGAGCGACGCCACGCAACACCATTACAGCAGGCAATCACAGCCCATAAAGAAGATGCAGCAGGTTTATTGATTGGTCCCGAAGGTGGTTTTACAGAAAACGAGACCGAGTGGTTGGAAAAAACCCCTGGCTTCGTTTCCGTGAGCCTCGGTGACCGCATTTTAAGGGCGGAAACGGCCGCTCTTTATGGCCTCAGCCTACTGATTTGAGAACCATTCACAGCTGGCGACCCCCTCTTTTAAAACATGCTTGAAACACCTATAGTAATGGCGCTAAATACCTAGCGATTCTAAAGGGTTATCTTAATGCGCAATCTGAACTTTTTTCTTTTTCTGGCCTTGGCCTTTTTTACAACAGCCGCTTTTGCCGCCGAACCTCTGCCAATGCAGTTGAATTTGCAGCCCGCGGTAACACCCGTTGCAGAAAAACTGCATGATTTTCACAATCTTTTGCTCGTGATCATTACAGCCATCACCATTTTTGTCATGGGCTTGCTGCTCTATGTCATGGTGCGCTTCAATGCGAAAGCAAACCCTGTTCCCTCAACAACAACGCACAATGTGCCGCTTGAAATTATCTGGACTGTTATCCCTGTTCTGATCCTGATCGTCATTGCCGTTCCCTCTTTCCGCATTCTTTACTTTGCAGACAAAGTCGAGAAGCCGGAAATGACGCTGAAGATTACAGGCTATCAATGGTACTGGGGATACGAATACCCTGACTACGGTGACGTTAGCTTCCAAGCATACCTGATTAAAGATTCAGAGATTGATGCCAGCCAGCACCAGAAGCGCCTGCTATCAACCGACAACCCTGTTGTTGTTCCAACCGATACAAATATCCGCCTCGAAATTACAGCAGGTCCGACAGATGTTCTGCACGCATGGACGATCCCTGCTTTCGGCGTTAAAAAAGACGCTGTGCCGGGCCGCCTGAATGAAGCCTGGATGCGCGTTACCGAGCCTGGCACATATTACGGCCAGTGTTCCGAGCTTTGCGGCAAGGGCCATGGCTTTATGCCGATTGAAGTTAAAGCTGTTCCAAAAGCAGAGTTTGAGCAATGGATTGTCGCACAAGGCGGCAAGCTTCCTGCACCTGAAGCAGAAGCAGCATCCGAAGAAACAACAGAAACACCTAAAGCGGAGTAAATTCTATGGGTAACGCACACGCCACACACGGGCATGATGATCATGCACATGACCACACACCGGGGTTCTTTACCCGCTGGTTCTGTTCAACCAACCATAAAGATATCGGGACGCTTTATATTTTGTTCTCGATTATCGCAGGTCTGATTGGCGGCGCATTCTCCGTTATGATGCGTCTCGAACTGCAAGAACCAGGTTTGCAATTCATTACAGCCGGCAATGAACATATGTGGAATGTGTGGATTACAGCGCACGGTCTTATCATGGTGTTCTTCGTTGTTATGCCGGGCTTGATTGGTGGCTTTGGCAACTGGTTCCTGCCGCTAATGATCGGCGCACCCGATATGGCCTTCCCGCGTCTGAACAACATTTCCTTCTGGCTCACTGTTGTCGCCTTCTTCCTGCTTGTTGCTTCTGCTTTTGTTGGTGGCGGCGCAGGAACCGGCTGGACAGTGTACCCGCCCCTTTCAAGTAAAGTCGGCCACCCCGGCATGTCGGTTGATATGGCAATCTTCTCGCTCCACCTGGCCGGTGCCAGTTCTATTCTGGGTGCTGCAAACTTTATCACGACTATTTTCAACATGCGCGCACCGGGCATGACCCTGCACAAAATGCCACTCTTTGTATGGGCAATGCTCATTACCGCGTTCTTGCTTGTACTGTCACTTCCTGTTCTTGGGGGCGCAATCACAATGTTGCTGACAGATCGCAACTTCGGCACACATTTCTTCAGCCCTGAAGGTGGTGGCGACCCCGTTCTGTTCCAGCACTTGTTCTGGTTCTTCGGTCACCCTGAAGTGTACATCATGATTTTGCCGGCATTCGGTATTATCAGCCATGTTGTGCAAACATTCTCGCGCAAACCGATCTTCGGGTATCTGGGCATGGCTTATGCGATGACCGCTATCGGCTTTATCGGTTTTATTGTGTGGGCGCACCATATGTTCACAACCGGTATCGATGTTGACACACGTGCGTACTTCACAGCAGCAACGCTTATCATTGCGGTGCCTACAGGCATTAAAATCTTCTCATGGATTGCCACTATGTGGGGCGGTTCTATTGATTTTAAAACGCCTATGCTCTGGGCCATTGGCTTCATCTTCCTTTTCACTCTGGGTGGTGTAACAGGTGTGGTGCTGGCTAATGCCGGTATGGATATTGCGCTACACGACACCTATTACGTGGTTGCGCACTTCCACTATGTTCTCTCACTTGGTGCGGTGTTCGCGCTTTTTGCCGGCTTCTATTACTGGATCGGTAAAATGTCGGGCCGCCAATACCCTGAATGGGCGGGCAAACTGCATTTCTTCACAACCTTTATTGGCGTGAACCTGATTTTCTTCCCACAGCACTTCCTTGGTCTTGCCGGGATGCCACGCCGCTACCCTGACTATCCGGATGCACTGGAATACTGGAACCATATCTCGTCACTCGGCGCTTATATATCATTCGGCAGCACGATCTTCTTTATCCTGATCGTTCTTTACACGCTGTTCTTTGGTAAGAAGGTGTCAGGCAATTACTGGAACGTGACACCAAACACAATGACGCTGGAATGGACGCTCCCATCACCACCACCATTCCACCAGTTCGAGATCCAGCCGAAAGTTAACTAAGTTTCGGCACGCAGTAAAAAGCCCCCGAAAGGGGGCTTTTTTTGTTTCTATTGACTTACCAGTCATGAATTTTGTATATGTAAAGAAAAATATAAAACAGGGATAAAAGGGAAATCGCCATGGGAGAAGTACACGCCCTAGCCAGGCTTTTTCGTGAATCAAAGTTGCTGGAACTACAGCAACAGATTGAAGCCACACGAAAAAACTTGCGGGAAAAATTTGGGCATGCTGCCGCTGCGGGACTGTCTGCCCTTGCTGCAGGTGTAACAATAGATGCTGTTTTTGACAGCTTGGAAAAGGCCGCGCCCGTAGAGGCTTACGCTTTGCCGCTTGCACTTTTAGCCACCGCCGCATGGCAAGGCTACAAGGGCATAACAGCTGTAGATGAATTAGCGGTGCTAAAAAAGAAGCACGCACGTGATGAATTGATAGTAAGATTTATGGATTGAAAATGCCTCGTAAAGGTAAAAAAGTAACATTACAAGACGCACGCGCCAGACGGAGAAACCACCTGTTATTCGGCGTGGCCAACACTGCATGTGCCGCTGCTGCTTTTGCGGCGACCGCCTTCAGTGGCTTACATGCAGTAAATCTTGCTCTGAACTTTGATCGAATTGTTGAAAGCCAGATGCAGGAAGCTGTGCCAACCTGCCTCTCCTATAAATTTACAAATCCCGACTATACAGCGCGCTGTGTTGACCTTACCAGAACCAACAACACTTTACTTGCTGGCTTCCTTCCCTTTGCCAGCCTTACGCTTGGCTGGCTCGGCCTCGTCTTTTCACGCTCTGCCCGCAGTCGTTTTGTAGAAGCAAGGGGCAATAACACAACCGTAGAACGTCTTCTGGCAGAACAAGCCCCCTGATGCTTGATTTTCTTGCGTGGAACGGGTTTTAAGGCTAAAAAAGCTTCATGAATAAAGACTTTGCACATAAAACCGCCCAGATACTAATTGAAACAAAATCCGTACTTTTTAATGCGGAGCAGCCTTTTATTTTCCGCTCGGGCCGCAAAAGCCCCGTCTATGTTGACTGTCGACGTCTGATTTCGTTTGCGGAGGAGCGCAGTATTTTAATGGACATGGCTGCAGAAACATTGAAAGACCTGCCGGTTGATTGCTTCGCAGGCGGTGAAACAGCCGGTATTGCCTATGCAGCCCTGATAGCCGAGCGTTTGAACAAGCCGATGGTGTATGTCCGCAAAGAGCCGAAAGGTTATGGCCGCCAGGCACAGATTGAAGGCGCGCTGACAGAAGATAAAAAACCACGCACCATTCTCGTTGAAGATTTGCAAACTGATGGCGGTAGCAAAAAAACCTTTATCGATGCATTGCGTAAAGCCGATTGTGTCGTTGACCACACGTTCGTTATTTTCCATTACGGCATTTACCCGCAATCACTCGAAACAATGAAATCCCTCGGCGTAAGTCTGAACGCACTTGCCGACTGGTGGGAAGTGCTGGAGACTGCCAAGAAGGGTAATTATTTCGACACCAAAACATTGGGCGTTGTTGAAAATTATTTGAACGCACCGGAAAGCTGGGCCGCCTGATGAAACTTTATCTCTCCGTTTCGCCGCGCAAGGAAGCACAAGAATATGCTGAAACGCTGAAAAAGCATTTCAGCATTGTTGAAGCACAAGATGCTGATTATATCCTTGCCGTAGGGGGGGATGGCCGCCTTTTACATACACTGCAGGAAACAATAGATATTGATAAGCCGGTTTTTGGGGTCGGCTTGGGTCATGTATGTTTTTTGATGAATAAGAATTACGGCATTGATACGCTGGCACAGACGCTCGAAAATGCCGAAGTAAAAAACGTTTACCCGCTGAGCATGGAAGCAACGATGCAGGACGGACAAAAACATACGGCGTTCGCCTTTAATGAAGTATCTTTGCGGCGCGAAAAATCGCAACTTGCCCATATAAAGATTTCGGTTGATGATAAAGTCCGTATGGAATCTCTGGAGGGCGATGGTGTAATGGTTGCAACACCCTTTGGCAGCACGGCCTATAATCTTTCTGCCCATGGCCCCATTATTCCGCTCGGACAATCCATACTTGCATTGACTCCCATCTGCGCGTTCCGTCCGCGCCGCTGGCAGGGAGCATTGCTACCCCACACCGCAACTATCCGTTTTGATATTCATGAACCGGAATTTCGTCCCGTTGTTGCATCTGCTGACAATCTGGAATTTCCGTCAGTCAGCTCTGTTCTGGTACAACAATCAGATATCTGCAAACGCGTTTTATTTGATTCAGCACATAGCTGGGATGAACGTATCTTGCGTGAGCAATTTGCGCCAAGTTAATGCGCAAACCGGCCATTCGGGCATTTGGCCTGCACACTTTCATATTCGTTGATGTTATCGACTTGCTGCTGGCGTAATTTACGCTCGGCTTCCATACGCTGCACGAGCGCATTAAAGATATTCACCGATTCTGTATTGATGTGTTGCGCATAAGCATCTTTTTGTGCAGTCGGGAACGGCCCGTACAAAGGCTTTTGTTGTAAAAGACGGAAATATTCCTGCCCCATCAACTGTGCATAGGCATTTACAAGCTGGCGGTCAACTTCCACATGCTTGTTTTCGTGCTCCATAATAGCCTTATGCTCACATGTGCCACGCGGATATTCACTGGCGATATAAATAAGGGGGGATATTTTTATTCCTACTGAAATTTCAGAAATCCACATACAAGTCTGATCTGTATTCGGGTTGGAAATGATTCCGTAGCTGGCGTTCTGTTTTGTTTCGATCCCGCCCTTCATCAATCCGCCCACATCGGTAATCACATTGCTGCCGTAGGGGTTCTCGGTATCGATTTTAAATGTATCGAGTTGCTTTTTTGATTGCGCGAAATCGTAACGCACAGTTTCTGTTGTTGGCACAACATTAATGCGTGGTGCCACATTGGCCCTGCACCATGAGCTATCCGCTGTTTGGGCAAAAGCCGCTGTGTGAAAAAAAATGGTTGTAAGAAAGAGAAAAAGGGCAGAGCGCATCTCCTCAGACTAGCGAAAAATGATTAAAGAAGAATAGCTTATTGTCCGTTTTAAATATGTAAATAGTAATAATTTTTCATATTTTGGTTGACCTCTGTAAACTCAATTTTGTAACGTGCCCCTAAATGGCGCTAATAGAGACACAAATTCCCCCGCAGGGCCCTTTAAGATGCCTGGCGGATATGCAATTCCCCCCCGTAGGGGAAAGAACGGTTTCGTCTGGCAAAACTACACTGGCCGGAAAACTAAAAAATGCCTTTACCGCGGCTGCGCGGACAACAGGACGATTACTGAATGCCGCCGCATGTGCCGGCGTGGTTGGCGGCGGCGGCTACCTTATGACTGAATTCGCAGGGCTGGATAATTTTATTTATTTTGCCGGTGCTGGCGCCTTCTTTTTTACATCGCATATTGTGGGCTTTGCCAAGGCTGCTGTCGGTGGATCGCTGAACCCCATCAAACATTCTCTCGAGTTTGCAAGCGATAGTAACGTGCGACCAGCAACCGTTATTGCAGGCCTCTTTGCGACCATAGCACTTCTTACAACCGCCTCCCATGCAGAGAGGATTTCGACAGAACAAGCGGCACGTAATACCGCCCGTCAGGAAGCAATCATTAAAAACGAAGAAAGACTCATAGAGCTTACACAAAGCAACTCACAGGACCTTCCTCGGCAAGAAGAGGTAGCTTTGCTTGACGAACCCGCTGCGTTAGAAACGGCAGAATTAACTGCACAACCAACTCTACCGGTTGGAGTTGAAATTTCACCAAGAATCAGTCAACAAACCGCCATCGTTACGCCTCAAACTGACTGGCAGCGCCCTATAATTTTATTCTCCGAAACGATCGAAGCGGCGCCGGAACCAGAAGAAATGCCCGAACCCTTCATCATTAACTGGCCACCGCTGGGCGCAGCCCCCCAACAATTGCACCCTGTACAATAATCACTTGGCCCACCGCCCGCTTGGTGCTATTTTAAGGGCAGTTTTAAGGAGATCCCCATGGGCTTTATTGCAGAACTTCTGGTCCTCGCCATCAACATCTACATGACTGTCATTATTTTACAGGTCATTGTGCATTGGCTTGTCGTTTTTGAAGTATTCAATGCCTCTTCACCACAGGCACAAAACCTGATTGGCCTACTGAACAGGCTAACCGACCCCGTTATGAAGCCCGTGCAAAAATTCGTGCCACCGATTGCCGGCATCGATATTACGCCCATTGTGGTGATCATCGGCCTTGAGCTGCTGAAATATATTATTGTAGCAATTCTTGCCTGACCTCTGCTTGAAGGATGTGTGCCGCAACGATTATTGACGGAAAATCTATTGCCAAAGAATTACGCGGTAAAATAAAAGAACGCGTTGCAGCGCTTGCTATCAAACCCTGCCTTGCTGCTATTCTGGTGGGGGACGATCCCTCCTCCCATATATATGTCCGTAACAAGGTAAAGGCCTGCGAAGAAGCAGGGTTGCAAAGCGTTCTGAAGCTATTGCCCGCAGACACACAGCCCGCCGCACTTTCAACCCTTATTGATACGCTAAATGCCGACAAAAACGTGCACGGCATATTGTTACAGCTCCCTTTGCCTGCCCATTTAACCGCGAATGATTTTATCCAGCGTATACACCCCGCAAAAGACGTTGACGGGCTGAACTACACCAATATCGGCAAGCTGGTAGCGGGGCTGGATACAATGACGCCCTGTACGCCACAGGGCGTTCTAATGTTGCTTCAAAAAACACTTGGCGCGCTGGAAGGCAAGCATGCGGTTATTATTGGACGCTCTTTGCTGTTCGGCAAACCAATGGCGCAGTTGCTGCTGCAACAAAATTGCACTGTCACACATTGCCACTCGAAAACAAAAGACCTGCCCACTTTGTGCCGTGCAGCCGATATACTGATTGCCGCGACCGGCCAACCGAAAATGGTCGAGGCCAGCTGGATAAAACCGGACGCCTGCGTGATCGACGTTGGCATCACCCGCCTTGAAAACGGGGGCATTTCTGGGGATGTTGATTTTAATGCGGTACAGGCCGTTGCGAAATTTATTACGCCCGTCCCAGGGGGCGTTGGGCCCATGACGATCGCCTGCCTGCTGGCCAATACGCTGAAAGCCGCGGAAAACTGCTAAATTCTCTAACCGCTTGAAAAATATAATAAATATTCTCAATAGTTGCGAGATATCGATATATAAAATTACCTGTATTTTCCATAAAATATAAACCTCCTTCTGCGATATTAGTATGAACAAAAGGGCTGCGCTCGCGGGAACGGCGTATTCCTTCCAGGTAAAAATACCGGACAAACAAGTAATAGATGAACCAAGTGTGTGGGAAGTGATTGAGTATGGGTGCGCAAGCATCATTTGAACAGGCGCGAAGACCTGACATGAGTTTGATTACTCAGCAGGTCGAGCAATTTCTAAGCGGCTTTGGAGAAGGCGCTGACCGCTTCATGGCAGAAATCATGGGGATGATCGGCGTCGATATTTCCGCAGGCGGTGATTTCAGCCTTGCAAGCATGCAAAGAATTGCCGGCACCCTTCTCGAACGCCTGAGAATCGATGCGGGTGATAATAGCCCGTTTAGCCTTGGCCGCGCAGTGCGCGAAGAAGCCCGTCGCCGCGGCGAAGGGGACCTTGCGGACAATGCGCAAGAGGCCTTTCAAGATATTATTCAGAAGAATGTTAGTGATATTAGTGCCGCCACTCAGTTGTCAATAAATATTAACCGTGATGACCCTTACGAAGCTGCACGATGGTATGGGGTAGCCGATGACCTTCGCGATGATAATTTTGAAAGACGCTTTGCCGATGAGGCTGCCCATGCTCGCCACATAGAAGCTCGCCACGACTATGCCGACTTATTTACCCAGTTTTTACGAGGCGAAATCGATCAGGGCCAATTAAATGAGGGCGCTCGAGAAATCAATTCCCGTGGTCCGGAAGGTGAAGCAGCCACTCAGGATGTAAGGGCTCTAGCCACAAGACATGGCATTGATATAGAAACCGCGTTTACAGAGGTACCTCTTGTTGCTGATGAGGAACCGCCAAGGACCCTGACTGCAGAAAACGGGGTTGCCGCCCCCCCTGTTGTCGGGACAGGAAATTACGATATGGCCAGCTTGGGATAGCTAATTGCACTAGAACGTTGACGGTGTCCGATCTAGAGCTGCAACAGTAATCGGAACATTACGGCCATCAGCATAGTTAACTCCCGTTGTCATGGCGGTAGTTCTACCTGTGGCAATTTCAGTAACACCAATAAAATAAACATTAGATGCAGATCTGGCATCGTCTCCAATCATAGGTTTAACAGCAACCCATATTAATGAAGGACCACCCCCCAATGCACCGTCTTCAATACGACCCACATTGCGCATTCTATACCCATTTCTTTCAATCTCTGCGACAACTCTTGTCATACATGTAGCAGCTGATGGATCACGGCAAGAGTCTTCATATTGTATAATAGGTATCTGAAGCAAACTTGCTGGACTATCCATAAAGCTTCTTAAAGGCACAGCCGAGCTAATACGACTCGTTTGCGGATCAAAAATAACCAACTCAAGAGCCCCCGATTCGTTACACTGTATTGCCATGCCGCCAACTCTATCCGAAGCCACAGTATCCCGACCGATATCGCCTATCAACGCACCTGACTGGTCGACAAAAACCTGCCCCTGAAAAGCAACTTGATTTCTTTCAACGGGCCCTTGACGTCCTGCGGGGCTAAGGTAACAGCCGTTAAAATTATTGCTAACACTCGCAGGCTGAACGGTTACTTCTTGTGAGCAAGCGGCGGTTGGGAAAGCTGCGGCGGCGGCCATGGCAGCAGAGACAAGAAAACGTTTCATAAAACACACTCCGGTTTTTTAACTGGTTGAAATATATAGAAAATAGACTGGGATTTCAACGCAGAATTGTATTCACAGGGTCAATTTATATGAAAAATACCAATGAAAGCAATAAAATTGCGCAAAATGGTGCCGTATTAATAATTTTCATAAATATGTTGACGTATTTCACACCCTTCTTTAGGGTTCCGCTGTAACCCGAAAACTATGGATTAGAAGAATGAGCGAAACAATAGAAGCCCTGCAAGAAGATGTAAGAAAAGCGAAAAATGGCATTTTCAAAAACCGTCTCTCTTATATTGGCGGAGCGCTCGCACTTGTTTTCTGCGCCCACGTGTTCCCCGAATACGCGGTAGAGCGTGATGAAAGCCTAGCTTCACTGATTATCGAAGGTCAGGAGACAGCGGCACAAAATTTCGACCACCGCATGCGTATTATCAGTGGTGAAGGCAGCCGAGACCTGCAACCGCATGATTTTTATATCACACATGATGCTCATATGCTTGATTGCGTGCGTCATTCAGCACAGCTGACTTACGATGAGGGTAATTACCGTCTTTCAGGTGTACCATTGGATTTACAAGAAGTCCGCGCCTGCTATATAGAGGCGCGCGGCCAAGCTAATCTTGAAGACAACGAAGCTGTTGTACATGATATGTATACGCAGCATGTCGCGGCCAATATTGCAATGAGTTTACTTGCATTTGTCTTTTTCGCTGGCGGTATAGGCCTTGCACGCGGTGGCCGTCGCGAAGAAGTGCTCGCCCAAGAAAAACTGAAACAGGCACAAAAGCAACAACCCGCACCCTGATATTATTTTAATAAAAACACAACGCCGACCGACATAAGCCCTATTGTCATGGCGCGGCGGAACAGTGTTTCCGGCAGGCCCAAATGAATAAAATAGCCGGCTATAACGGCTGCGATAATGGGTATGGCCGTCCACCAATACTCGATAATGGTTTTTACGGCCTCGCCACCTTGGAAAATCCCCTCCTGCGCGATGCGCCATATATTTGCCAGCACAAAAAATACAGCCATGGACGCGCGCAGTTCTGTCTTGCCGGCAAAATTTTCACGGTAGCCCATAAGCACAAATGGCCCGCCCGTTGTGAAGACTCCGTGAATAAACCCGCCCATCATGACAAACGCCTTGCCAATAAAGTGGTGCAAAACAAGCTGTGGGAAAAAGATGCCCTGCACACCATAGAGAATAAGAAAAACAGCAAATACCTTTAAAAGCGTTCCGCTACCTAGTTGACCCATCATCAGCGTGCCTACAATAAGGCCCGGCAATGTGAGTAGCATAAGAATGCCAATATGTTTCCACGCAATATGCCGCCATGACTGAATAATAATTGTGAGGCTGGCGACCAGCGCCATATAAATAGAAATAACTATCAGGAATTTGAAATCAAAAAAGAAGCCGCCAGCACCTAAAAAAATGACTGTACCGCCAAAGCCGAAAATACTTTCAAGAAAGTAGGCAATAAAAGCAAGCGCATTCAATATAAAGAGAGCAGCCATAGGCAGAGCTTACAGCAATATCAGATTCTTTCCAGCGTTAAACAATGCGTACGACCCTTGCGCACTTCAAATGACGGCAGGCCATAGTGCGCAGCTGTTATTGTTTGGTATCCACGTTCGACCAGTTCAGGCGTTTCGATATCGGCAACGATATTCCTGCCCGAAAAATTGAGGTTGGCCGCGCCGTTCAAAGCGTTGACACGGTCGATCTCGATAATGTTATCCCGTCCGATAATTTCCCTGATTGTATCAGCCGTTTTCTCGTCTGTAAGCGCGGGAGCAAATAGCAACTCTCCGCCCTCAAGCCGTTCTGAAAGCCCCATATCCATATGATAAATGGTCGGGATATCTATAGAGGAATTCTTAAGCGCTATTCTGTGGTCTTTGAGATAAACGGGAACAATATTCCAGTCTATATCCTGCGTTTCTTTAATGAGCGGGAATGTATGTTCCTGCAGATTCTCAAGTTCCCATTCTTCGCTATCATACCCCCAGAAAATAGTTTGCGTCTGCCGGTCAACTCTTACATTCCCTCCCTGCCACTGGGGTGAAAGCGTTTTAATAACATCATACCCTTCCCCCTCAAGAAAGGAATGAAAAGGCGCATAGCAACGCGGATGCGCGGATGCGCTGTGCGGTACATAGGCCTTATCTCCTAGAAGAATGGCGCGGTCCCGCGGGAATATCATTTGTTCTGTTGGTGTGCTGTCTTCGCTCTGCTCTATAATTGTTATCTCGGCTCCACAACGTTGAAGCGCATCATATACGGCAGTCCACTTCTGAAGCACACCTGCGGGATCATAACGGGACGCACCGGGACGCAAATCCATAGCAGGGTTTGTCATGTAGACTTCGCGGGGCTTCGCACCATCTGTCAGGGGAATGGGCGTAAAAGGAATAGCAGGCCCGGCAAATGGCGGGAGGGCCACCTGCGTAAACAGGTCTTTTATAAGCGTACTGGATTGATTAACTGCCATTTCGGGCTAGAAAATAGCAAAATATAATAATTATGTCAATATATTATTGGGCTTTTACTATGCTGCCTTTTTCAAAAGCATGCTTGAAAATGTGCCGCGCACGGCCGCGATAAATTGCTGACCGTTAATTGCCTTCGATTTATCCTTGGCAAGATCGCCCGTAAGTGCACCGGATTTGAGGCCCGCTTCAATTGTTTCAACAACAGCGAACTTCAGTTTCTTGGCAAGCTCTACGCCCTCTGTTTGACCATTTAGCTCCGCCTTGTGGCGGATGGCTTCGGCGTAAGCAAATATATGCGCGGCGGGGTTTGCCAGTAGTATTTTCTTTTCGTGCCACGCCGATTCCAGATCCGGCGCAGTACCATGCGGTGGGTCCGCCAGTAATGTACCATCAGCCGATACAAGCGTAGAATCCATTAACCCCAATGATTTATGTTCACCAGCCACCTGATCGGACACAACATCGCCGTCATAGTTTTTGAGTGCAATAATCATCCCGTTCATTTTGCCTTGTGGAATTTTAGATACAACCGCATCGATTAACTGCACCTTGTCACTAAAAGTGATATTTGCGGCCTTGAATTTCGATGCATATTCTTTTTGGAAAATCTCGTTAAACAATTCCATGAAACGGCCATCATAAGTCGGGTTTATTGTATCTTTACCGGCAAAAACAACCGATTTATGCATTGCAAGCGCTTGCTGGAACACAGCGCGCGCATAATCGCGGATCGAAGAATCTGTTTCCGTGGTTAATAGCGCTACGCCGGAATCCACGCGGCGATTATCAACCAGCACCGTTTCGCTACCATTGTCATCAGTATAAATAACTTTCAAATGCCCGCGGCCCGGAATCGACACGTTCGGCGCACCGTAAATTCCGCCTACCGCCTGACGCACAATCGTCACATCGCTCATAAGCGGCGCGAACTTATCAATACCTTCAATTTCTATCGTGTTGCGCAGAATGGCAGCGCCGTTAATTGCACGGCGAATAATTCCGTTGGGTGAATCCCATTTTTGGGACAGGCCGAATTTTTTTGCCTCTTCAATTGTCGGGGTAATCGTCGGGCCTTTTACAGCGGCCTTATGGGTTTTTAAATCTTCAATCGCCGCATTTAAAGCGCCGTCATTGGTTTTGTCACGCGCCTGCAGGGAAATATCATGCACTTTCCAGTCGACATCAAAAAAATGCGCTATCAACTGCTCGCGGATTTCTTGGGACATGTGCGGCCAAACGCCATCGCCTGTCATATCAACAATCGAACCACTAATTTTATATGGAGCAGACATTAGGAGAGTCCTTGCGTAAGGGAGAGAAGGTATAATTTTCCCTTTACGCTACGGGAAATGCGTTAATTTTCTGTTAGTTTTTACTTTAGGTAAAGCCCCTGTGTGCGAGCCCCAATTTTTAAATGCGGGCCAAAAACAGGTTGCCCCTCATACCTGAATAATTCACGTATTTCATGCTCCATCGCCGCAACAGTCGCCTGAAGCGCTTTATTAACGATCTCGTTCTCCTGCATAAACGGACTCAGCCGCCACTTGGCGCAATATTGGCGCTGCATTGCCCCAGTATCGCTGCATGGCGCTTCAAACTGTACTTGTAAATAAGAAGTGGCACCCTCTGTAACAACGTGGTATTCCCAGTCACGGAACTGTATATCACCAAGAATTTTTCTTACTTCACCAAACTGTTTCCTAGCCCCTTGTTGTCGTACTTCGTTTGCAGTTCCTTTACTCAATGCTTCAAATATAGCTTTAATATCACGGCCCGATTGAAATTCAGTAACACCACAATAAGAAAATTCATTAAAAACGCGATGTCTTTCAAGCTCTATCAACGACTCCACACAAAGCTCTACCAGTGCGTTCTCGCTAATATCTGTTGAGATTACACGACACCTTAAAGCCTGTTCGTATTGAGAATTAATAGTTGGCGAAAGCGCGACACCCAGAAATTTCAGAATATAAAAAGAACTGCTGTCATCAGTCATTCCGGCTTCTTCAACGCTAAACTCAACATTTGGATAAGCGACCTTACCCAGTGTTTTTCTAATAGCTTCAATGCCACCCATCGCCAGTGCCTTTCCAAGAAGGCTTAATATAGCGCCAGCTACAAAATTATGTCAATATAAAACCTTTACTTGATGGCCTTCAACACCTTGTATCCACTCTTTTCCAATATAATCTCCAATGTTGCAAAGTACTTCTTCGCTGCTGCTTCGTATGGCAATTGCTGGTTTGCAACCGCCCATAATTCTCCGCCTGCCCGCAACACCCCTGCTGCACGCTCAAAAAATGAAAGCCCGAGCGCAATATCAGCCTGCTGGCTTGCGCGGTGGAAAGGCGGGTTCATGACAACAAAATCAAGCTCCGAAAATGGTAGTGCGTCTTTTTGAATGTCTAGGCAGAGTGCCTCAACCTTTCCTTTTGCGTTTTTCTTGTAAGCTTCTATAGCACGCGCATCCTTGTCGACGGCATAGATATGCGTAATGCTCTGCGCTTGCGAAAGCGGAATTGAAAGCGCACCATAGCCGCAACCGAAATCAGCCCCGCACCCTTTTAGATCGGGCAGGTTTTCCAACAGCAATTTTGTTGCCTTGTCGATTTCATCCCAACTAAAAAGCCCCGGCTGCGACCAGTAGCCCGTAGCCGCTACCTGTTGAAGCGCACCAGCTTCCAGCCATTGCTCGATATTTTCTTTATTGAACGTGCCCGTATTAACTGCAACAAGCTTATGATGCGCCTTACTGAAAACCTCATATGTCAGTCCCGCTTCGTCTGCAATTTTTGTAAGACGGCTGCCCCCCTCATCGTTCGGCGCATAAACAAGCAATATTTTTTTCGTTGGAGCACTTAGTATCTGCGCAATCTCGAACTTTCCTTCAAGGGTATTTTTAGGAAAGCGCAAAATGAGCACGTCCTGCAATGAGGCACCGGTTTGTTCTTCCCAGTAACGGAATAATTCATTCATATAAAGCTACCCAAGCCAGTCAGCACGTATGTGCGGGAATTTCTTCTGGAAGAGTTCTATTTCCTCCGAGAGCCTATCAAGAAGAAATGCTTCTTCTCCCACCGGAATGCTGAATTTACTCGCATCAGGGTTTTCTTCGCCGAAGAAAACCTTCTTCAGCCCGATCTCTTTTGCGAGATTAATAATCCAGTATTGCTTATACTTACGCAATAAATCGGCACCGCGCTGGCCAAGCGCAGCCAGCGCTCCACTTTTCGATGTTGTTGTTACATTGAATTTCTCACGGTCTTCATGCGTTGGCGGCATGAAGGGCAAGTCAAGCACATCACAAATACCCTGTACATATTTGTCCTGATCCCGCTCGAGATCTTCTTGCATGAATATATTGATTTTTTCTTCCCCGAAAAATTCCGTCCAACGTTCCAAATGGCGTGTATAAAAACTACTCTCTATAATATTGGGCTGCTCTTTAACCGCCGTGAAGAAATCACCCTGTACAATCCCGTAGCGTTTATAATGAAGATAAAGGGAATAGGCACGAATAACAGGATTTCGCAAAGGGCATATTAATTTCACATCACTTCCAAAAATCGAGTGGAGGTTTTTGGGCGCGTCCACGCTATCAAAAGACGTTGTTGAGATCTCCATAACAATTTTATGCTCAGGCTCAAGATGAAAATGCGATGCGTAATGCGTAAATCCCCGTTCGAAATCGCGATCAAAAAAGAAAACTTCTTTTACACCCGATGGCAGGCAAACATCTTTACGCCCGCGCAAATAGCGGTCTAGCCAGCTAGTGCCGGCGCGTTGGGGCCCCATAGAAAAGGCAAATGGCCTATCGTAAATCTTGGTTGGCATTTCTCTCTTCTACATATCTTGCAAACTGTGACCAGAAATTATTACGGACTGGCTCCAGTTTGTCGGCGGTATAGTCACGGGCTTTCATATAGTTCTGCGCCGCGTGCTTCTGCATCATCGCTTCACTATATAAAAGTGCCTTTAATGTTTGTGCTAGTTTGTCCACATCACCAGGCTTATGCAACCATTCCAATGGCAATAATTCAGGTATGCCGCCTGTGGTTGATGCCAATACAGGGCAACCACGTGACATGGCCTCGATAACAGCACGCGGCAAACCCTCATGAAAACTGGGCTGCAAGTAAACATCGATCTGGTCGAGCCAGCGCTGCACCGGCTCACCACTAGGCAATAACCCCTCATGCACAACAAAGCCTTCGAGACCATTCTCTTGAATGTCCTGCATGATCTGGTCAATATGGCCCGGCCCTAGCAAATTCAAGCGGAATAACGTCCCCGTTTCTTTGTGCCACTGCGCCAACGCACGCAAGGCAATTTGAATACCCTTTAGTTTATTATGGAGTGCGCCGATAAGACCGATATTGATTGTCTTTTTATGCGCAAACATACTGGTAATGCGTGCTTTACGCTTCTCCAGAATTTCAGTTGGCACCTCATGAATACGCACATTAGAAGCTGAAGCCAGAATACCTGCGGCAGGGTAACGTGATTGGAGAAATTCATTTGTTACATAAATCACCGCATCTGCATGGCCCGTTGCAAGGCGCGCACGGTGATAACGAAGCGGTGCATAAGCACGTGCAATTAACGAGCCATGATGCCACATATTATCCCACGGGCAACCGGCCATCTCCATCGCGAAGGGCTTATTATATTTGCGCGCAGCCTGATACGCTAGCCAGCCAATCTCGCTCATTGTACGAATAATAACAGCGTCGGCCCGCTGCACAGCTTCTTCAACACGCTTTTTCACGTACAAACTATTTTGCAACATACCAACAGGCGAATTCATGTTCGGCAAACCACTAATAGACACATGCGGTGCATCACTGCGGTTGAGACTTGCAGCATCTTCCGGCACGCCCTCTTTCTTGCGGCCCAGAACTTCAAGATCATCAAAATATTTTAGATATGTATCCCAGTATGAGGACGCAAACTGACCTGCTGCATAAACAGCACCACCGGCCGAGAAAATATATTCATTGTCATGGCAATAAACAACGCGCATCAGAAAGCCGGAATAAATTTGCGCCTTAGAACAATGATCAGAACAAGGCTTGTATCAAGAACAACAAGCAGGAGCGGATACATCAATGTAATCACGCTATAATTCGAAATCGCAAGAATAGAAAGAAACCCACGCAATGCTGCAAGTGATTGCGAGAATGGCGGTTCGGTATAAGGGTTAACCCATGTTTTGCGGAATGTCGGCATAAACGCACAAATATCAATCAGTGAAACTATAATTACAGCCCAAAGCGGATTGTCGGTAAAATACCATGCCGGTATTGCTGCCAAGGCTGCGATAAGATACATCCAGTCGGAACGCGTGATATTCTTCTCGCCCTTCCATATAGAAATAATTGCAACACTCAAACAGGCAAATCCGGCGAACACTGTTGCCCAGGCTCCCGCCCCTGCACCGTCCACATGCTGGGCATAACCCGCAACCAGCATCAGAATTGCCCAAATGAGCCATGAAAAAAGATGCGGGCGCGTCGTGCCCCTAAAAATACTCCAGAAATAAGTGCTGAAGCGGGTAAGTGCCAGCAAAACACTGAGAATGCCAAAAATCTCTTTTTCGATCATTTCCCGATTCTGCCATGAAGAGCGGGTTTTTCATAGCTTTGATAATTGTCACAAGCCTTACAAAAGTATATGTTTTTCCGGAATATGAGTCAGAACCTCCGAAATCGAGATCTTACACAAGGCGATATACGCCAGCATCTGGTCAGATTATCCGTGCCGATGATCTGGGGCATTATGGCGATTATCAGCTTCCAGCTGGCCGATACGTTTTTTATCGGGATGTTAGGTACGGAAAAGCTGGCAGCCATCAGCTTTACATTTCCAGTTACGATGACCTATTTCAGCATCAATCTGGGCTTCAGCATTGCCATGTCATCCGTTGCATCGCGCCTGATCGGGCAAGGCCAACCGGAAAATGTCCGCCGTGTTGTTACGCACGGTTTGTTGCTTGTGTTTCTACTCGGCATTATCATCGCGGGCGCTGGCATTTTATTTCATGACCCGCTTTTCAAAGCGCTTGGGGCAAAGCCCGAGATGCTACCACTGATTGATGATTTCATGGCCATCTGGTTTGCAGGCGCAGCCCTCACAGCGTTGCCGATGGTCGGCAATGCTGCCATGCGTGCAGGCGGTGAAACCATGACGCCAGCCAAAATCATGATGGGTGCCGCTTTGTTGAATTTTATTCTCGACCCCGTTTTGATTTTCGGCCTGTTCGGTTTTCCGCGCCTTGAGCTGCAAGGCGCCGCTATTACCACTGTTTTCTCCAGCGCGCTTGCTGCGTTTGCAGGACTTTATATACTTTATCGCCGCGATATGCTGCTAACACTTAAAAACATGCATTGGGCCGATTTTGGTAATTCCTGTAAGCGTCTACTTACAATTGCCCTGCCAGCAGGCATTGCCAACGCATTGCCCCCAATTACAAACGGCATTATTGTGGGCTTATTAGCACAGGCCGGGGCCGAAGCCGTGGCCGCTTACGGCGTAATTACCCGCGTTGAAGCTTTCGCCTTTGTTGTGCTGATGGCACTTGCTGTTGGCATGAGTCCGTTAATCGGGCAGAACTGGGGCGCAGGAAATTTTGCACGGGTGAAAACGACTATTAACACGGCACTTGTTTTTAGTATTATTTTTTCGCTTGTGACCGCAATTCTTCTTGGCGTTTTAGGGCAGCCTATTGCCAGCCTGTTTAGCGATGACAATATTGTGATTTATTATACAGCACTTTATTTTGTTATTGTGCCGGTAACATATGTGTTCGGCAATCTTGTCGCGGGCTGGGGGTCGGCTTTCAACTCCATCGGCAAACCACATCTCGCTTTTATGGTTATCTTTGTTAAAAGCATTTTACTGCAGGCCGTGTTTGCATTTATCGGCTTCCACTTTGGTGGCGTTAAAGGTATTTACTGTGGCATTGCTTCTGCCCTTGTTATCGCTGGCACTCTTACACATCTTGTCGGCATGAATGTGTTGAAAAAGGCTACCGCATGACAAATTTTTTCATCGGGCTTGTAACAATTATCTGCGGGCTTGCTTTTATTCTGATCCCAGCCCTTTCGTTCCTCGGCGTTATATCAGGGCACGAATTATTCCTTACCTTTCAGGAGTACGGCGCAGACCTACGAAGCTTCGGCGCAGAACATCCGCTGATACTGGTCCTTATTTACCTACTTGTCTTTACTGGTGCACTTGCGCTGATCCTGCCCATAATGACACTTGCTACAATTCTTGGCGGCTTCCTGTTTGGCCCGCTTTGGGGCAGCGTATTGGCTATGTTAGCCGTGATGAGCGGCTCAAGCATTGTATTCTTTATGGTGCAGTCCGGCATCGAGAAAAAACTCCAGCAAAAACATTTACCACTCTACGAAAAACTCGAAAAATTCCTCGACCACCATATGTGGGGCACAATGTTTTTCCTACGCGTTATTCCGGCGTTTCCATTTTCAATTATCAACCTGTCTCTTTCGCTTTTCTCTATTCCCTACTATGCCTATGCCGCTACTTTGTTTTTCGGCACATTGCCCGCCCTTATTATTTTCTGCATGATCGGAGAAAGGTTCCAGCATCTCACAAGCCTTGATAATCTGTTTTCGACCGAGATTATCATCGCGCTCACAGCATTGGGCGCTATTTCACTGGCTGGCGAATTTATGAAAGATCACTTTCTTAAGAAGAGATAAGTGCTTCGAACCCGTCCGATACAATATTGTAAATATAACGATCACCCGCAGGTCTGTTTTCAAGCAGAATATCCAGCTCTGCGTCTGTAATCCACCGCGCCTCGCTCACCTTACCTTCTTCCAGTTGCGGCCGGTCAAGCCAGCCTTCGACAGTGGCCAGAAAAACAAATTCACGATATCTCCTCCCCTCAATAACCGAATCATATGCACCAATAAAATCAAGCAGCTTATGGAGGCGCCAACCTGTTTCTTCTTGTGTTTCACGTGTTAGGGCTGCTTCAAGTGTTTCACCCGCCTCAATATGGCCGCCGATAATATCCCAGCAATTCGGAAAAAGCTTTCTTGTGCTGCTACGTTTCTGCACAAATATTTTTCCTTCATAGGCAGGCAGCACAGACGCAAGACAAACGACTCCCTCTGCCTGCGCACTTGAAACGATTTGCTGAAAATCAGAAAGCTTCATTTATGCTTTTGCCCTTACCAGCTCCAGAACTTCCTGTGCGCAGCCCCATGAAAGTGTGGGGCCAGAGCCGCCATGCCCGTAATTATGGATGATGTACTTGTCACCGCCCAATGTCTCTGCCTCCAGCCTGATTTCAGGCCGCATCGGGCGAAACCCGACTTTTACGCCCAGAATTTCGGCATTTTTTGTTTGCGGGCATAGTGCATGGCAACGCTTTATAATGCCGTCAATTTCTTCCTGCGTGGCTTCAGGCCGCGTGTCATGATCGTCATGCGTCCCACCCATAATCATAACATCACGCCGTGGAATAACATAAGCCATGTATGCAGGATCTTGTGTATCACTCCAGTTTTCATTCATTGTCTTGCTAGCAATCAGAACAACACCACGGATCGGGTACATGCTTTTGTCATCTGCCAATAATTTGCTGCCCATACCTGTGCAATTAATAACAACCAACCCTTGCGCAAAACATTCATCAATATGTTTTATCTGTTGCAGCTCTATAGTGCCGCCGTCATCTATATATTGCTTTTGCAAATAGGGCAGATAATAACTCATGTCCGAAACAAATGTTTTAAACCTGTATAGGCCCAGAACATTGTCATTTTCGCTGCCCTCCTGTTTCAATAGCGTGCCATCTTCGACAACATCGTGCCAGAAAGGCTTTTCAAACGACTTTCTTAAAACATTGTGTGCCACGATAGGCAGAACGCCACTTTCAGGCCTCATTACTTCCTGCTGGAACACACCATAGGCATGGCGCGCCCATTTTAAAACACGTTCGGGCGGGTTTGCTTCGTAGGGCTTCCATAAAGCCGCCGAGACACCCGAAGCGCTATTGATGCCATAGTCTTTTGTGATTATTTTTGTCTGATAGCCTGCACGTTGAAGCGTAAGCGCCGTCGTAAGCCCTGTAATTCCTGCGCCGATAATAATTATTTCCGCCATTATATGGCAGATTATCGGCCTTTCTGGTAAATTTGGCAAAATGTTTCTCGCACTCTTTAACCGTGAAAGGCTTTATCAGGACTGGCTCCGCAAGAACCAGCCCGAAAATCTGCCCAATAGAGTTTTCCCGCTACTCGTACATTTCAGCAAAATCATGCCTGTAAAATTCTGGGGTATGGTTCTCATCAACTCGCTTGGCGTTCTGTGTATAGCTGCAATTCCTTATGAGTTAAAAACGATTACAAACAATATTATCTCTACTGGCGGGCAGATCCCCGCGGATTTCTGGCACAGCGACCTTGGCAAAAGTTTTATCGAATTTTGTTTTATTGTGTGCGGGTCTTATATGTTCTTCTGGGTGGTGTGGCTTTTTTCATTCACACTGCGCAACCCTTTAATGGGGCGCATTTTGCAAGAAATTTACTCCTATGTTCTCAAGCATGACCCCACCTATTTCGACAACCAGCTCTCGGGGCGCGTAATCCAGAAGTCGGTTGATCTTTGCAATCAATCCATGTGGATGTTCGAGCAATTCTGGTGGACCTACACAAATAATTTTATTTATTTCACAGCGGCGATTGCATTTTTAAGCTTCGCCAATCCTCTTCTGGGCATTGGCCTTGTTGCATGGCTTCTCGTTTACTTCTCCCTCGTTGGTTTCATGGGCTACAAAATTATTCCTTATTCCGCTGCAATGAGTGATGCCCGTGCCCTTGTTACAGGGCGTTACGCCGATGTAATTACGAATATCCGCAATATGTTCCTGTTTGCCTCCCGCACGCCCGAGGAAGGCCGCCTGGCTAATGCCATCAATAACCGCATTAATAAAGGCCAGACTGTTTATCTTGCAACCTTGAATGCTCGTGTGCCGATGCACGTATTAAGCATACTCGGTTTTATCGGCTTTTATGGCGGCTGTATTCTTGCAATCAGCCACGGCCTCATCACGGTTGGTGACTTTGCGATGGTCGGCACACTCACGGCTGTTATTATGACCCGTGCCAATGATGTGGCGAATAACCTGCCCGAACTTTTTGAAAATATTGGTAGTGCACAGGAAAGTATTGATATGCTTTTTACACCGCACCGCCTGCAAGACCGTGAAGGCGCCATTCCTTTAGAAATTAAACAAGGCAGCATCAACTTCAAGAACGTCAATTTTGCCTATGATAACCGCATACCTGTGTTTCATAATTTCAACCTGCACATAAAGCCGGGCGAGCGTATTGGCCTTGTTGGCCCTTCTGGTTCGGGCAAGTCAACACTCGTCTCGTTACTCCTAAGGCTTTATGACATCGAGAGCGGCGAAATTGCCGTTGACGGGCAAAATATCAGCCATGCATCACAAGAAAGTTTACGCCGGCAAATTTCCATGATCCCGCAAGAAAGTGTACTGTTTCACCGCTCGCTTGCAGATAATATCCGCTACGGGCGTGAAAGCGCATCGGATGAAGAAGTGATTGCAGCCGCCAAAGCTGCAGAGGCACATGAATTTATCGAGGCGTTACCACTTGATTATAAAACACTCGTTGGCGAGCGCGGTGTAAAACTCTCGGGCGGGCAACGGCAAAGAATTGCGATAGCGCGCGCTTTATTAAAGAACGCCCCCATTCTGGTTCTCGACGAAGCCACAAGCGCCCTTGATAGCGAGAGCGAGGTTCATATCCAGCGCGCCATCCGTAATGCCATGGAAGGAAAAACAGTTATCGCAATTGCACACCGGCTTTCCACCATCGCCCATCTCGACCGGCTTATTGTTATGAGTAAGGGTAAAATTGTCGAAGATGGCTCGCATACCGAACTCCTTGAAAAAGGCGGGCTTTATGCGCAACTTTGGGCACATCAATCGGGTGGATTTTTACAAGAACATTGATTTTGGGCCAAGTTTTACCTTGGCAATTCCACACTTGCTGCGGTGAGTCATAGAAGTTTTGGTAATAAAAACAATTGAATCACTTAGACTCGTACATAAGGGTCAGGTTCTCTGGCCCATCAACCTTTCTTCATTTCTTGAAAAGGACATTTACATGATCAATATAAAACCTCTTATCGCTGAACTACTCGGAACATTCCTTCTGGCACTTGTTGTCACATGTATGCTGGGGGGTGCATTTCCAGTGCCTGTCGCTGTCATGGCGGGTCTTGCTCTCGGGCTTGGTGTTTATATTTTTGGTGGCATATCCGGCGCACATCTCAATCCGGCCATTACTTTAGGCTTGCTGGCTATTAAAAAAGTAACCATGAAAGACGCTGGTCTTTACATCGTTGCGCAACTTATTGGGGGCGCCCTCGCTATGATGGTTGTTGGTGAGCTTCTCACAGCGCCAACCCTCACTGTAGGCACTGACCACATGATCCTCCTCTGGGAAGGCCTCGGCGCTATGGTTCTTGCACTTGGCGTTGCCGCGGTTGTGCATGGTAAAACATCACAAGGCTCTTCAGGTCTTGTTGTTGGTGGTGCCTTGATGCTTGGTATCGCGCTTGCTGTTATCGGTGGTACAAACGGTATGTTGAACCCGGCTGTCGCTATCGCAACAGGTTCCATCTCTTTGCATTATATCTTGGGGCCAATCATCGGCGCTGTTGTTGGTATGTTTGTTTATAAGCATATCGCTGAGTAAGTATTTTCTCCTGTAAAACACTTGAAAGCCGCCCCCGCCAGGGCGGCTTTTATTTTGTGCCGGTTTCAGCTAAAGTCCTACATAATCGGAGACTTAATTATATGAAACAGTTTTTATTTCTGCTTATCGTTCTTTTATCTGCATCTTCTTCTGCCCATGCCGCCGAGTCTACCTATGACCGCGTGATTGCAAAAAATGAAATTGTTTGCGGCGTTGCGCCATGGGCCCCCTATAAAGAATACGACCCCAATACAAAAGAATGGAAAGGCTTTGCAATTGAAATATACAAACGCGCCTTTGCAACCCTTGATATAAAAGTAACTTTCAAGGAAGTCATTCTTGGTGCACAGGTACAGGATTTGAACAATGGTAATGTTGATGCCATTTGTGATGACGGGCCATGGACAATGTCATCCGGCAAATTTGTTGAATATTCCGATCCGCTTTACGCCAGCATTGTTTTTCCCTATGTCCGCAAGGGTGATGCGCGCTTTAAAACACGTGCCGACCTGAACAAAGCGGATATAAAATTCACCGGCATTGATGGTGACCTTTCAAGTGATCTGGTGCGCCGCCTGTTCCCGCAAGCACAGCTTGCCACAATGCCTGGCAATACCGATGTTTCACAACTTTATCTGAACGTCGCCACCAAAAAAGCCGATATTGTGATTGCCGACCCCGGTTCTTTCTCGGCCTATAACGAAACCAACCCCGGCCAACTTGTACCACTTTTCAAAGACACGCCTTTGGGCCGTTATAAAACTGTCATTAGCGTTAAAAAGGGCGATGTAAAAATGCTAGGCCTTGTGAATCAGGCAGTTGATAACGCGCTTGCTTTCGGGATTGCTGATGAAATTCTTGACGGGTTTGATCCGACACATGACAAACTGGCCCGCGTCAGAAGCCGTTTCGTAACAGGTCAATAATTACGCATACATCCTGCTGCTCATAACGAGTATCTGGTTATAAGCGGCCTCGTCATAGAAGGGCTGTATATGTGTTACAGCCTCACTCTTCTTCACAAATTCGAGTGCATCACCAGCGTAGCCTGCATCTTTCCAAGCGGTTTGCAGCCTGTCACCACGTGCCATAAGGGCTACGCCACACATTATTTTTGTCAGGAAAGATGACGGTAGTAATTTTGTTTCAGCCAGATTAACCAATGAAACAGCATCAGGGCCTTTAGCCGCCGCTGCATGAACTCCCTTTAAATAGCCCGCGCCACAAAATAATAGCACTGTATGCGCAGGGCTGTTTTCAACCTGTTGGCCAGCCAGTTTATAGAGAACTTCCCCGCGGGCGGATAACGCACCATCAGGAAATTCTACCGTTACCACTGGCAGGTCTCCGCGTGCGTGCGCTAAAGATTCAACAAAAGCAAGGGAATCATTCCGGCTACCCGCTTCGATGACAACAGGTGTGCCTGCGGCCGCATTCTTGATAACCCATTCCTGCACCGCACGTTCATGCGCTGCGCCATCATGGCTTTCGCCTATGGCAATGATATTTGTATTGCTGCGGCAAGGGAAAACCTCGCCGCAAACCGTGGCAAGATTCTTATGGTTTTGTGTAAGGGTAAAGCGCATGCCGCAACATATCCGATAGCTGGAAAATATGTCAACGCCTAATCCGCCTTATTATGACGGCGAAGCCAGGAAGCCGCGTAACCGCATATCGGTACAATATGGAGCCCTTCTTTTTCTGCCGTTTTTACCACTTGCTCCATCAGCCGGCCAGCCGCCCCTGTACCCCGCAATTCGGGCGGCGCCTCCACGTAATCGATATAAAGTGTGCCCGCTTCCTTGCGGTATTTGGCGTAGGCAAAAGCCCCTTCCGTATGAAGCTCATACTGGTGTTGCGCTATGTGGTCGGTAAATGTTTCTGTCATATTATTGAGATACGCTGATTTATTGATCTGGCAAGAACCATCACGCGAAAAATGGCGGAAAGGATGAGATTCGAACTCACGGTACGATTGCTCGTACACACGCTTTCCAAGCGTGCGCCTTCAACCACTCGGCCACCTTTCCGCACTTGAAAAAAGCATATTTAGCCGCAAACGATAGGCAAGGCAAAGTTTTTCTCTGAAAACGGCAAAAACCTGCCATTTTCTACGGGAAAACACCGTTAAAACCCTTCCGGAAAACGCTATATTCAGCTAGTTTCCATACTCTATGAGTAAACAGACAACCATTCTGCAGATCGTCCCCGAGATTGGCGTTGGCGGGGCCGAGCAGGCCGTGATTGATGTGGCCTATGCGCTGGTCAAACGGAATGTCCGCGCTATTGTGGTAGCAAATGGCGGCCACCGTCTGCCCGAGTTCTTGCGCACTGGTGCTGAACATATACAAATGGATGTCGACACGAAAAACCCTTTCAAGGTGTGGCAGAATTCACTCAGGCTCCGCGATATTATCAAGAAGCACAAAGTTGATATTGTCCATGCAAGAAGCCGTGCCCCTGCATGGAGCGCATGGCAGGCTGTAAAAAATACACGTACTGCCTTCATGACGACATGCCACGCGCCTTACAAAATTTCGAACGAAATGAAGCGCAAATATAATGCCATCATGACCAAGGGGGAGCGCGTGATTGCGATTTCAGAATTCGTGGCCAATTACCTGCGCGAGAATTACGAGTTTTTACAGCAGAATATCCGCGTTGTGCCACGTGGTATTGCGCTCGAAAAATATCACCCCGCCGCCGTTACACCCGAGCGCCTCGCCAAGCTACAGCGCGAATGGCGTGTGCCCGATGGCCAGCGTATTATTCTTTGCCCCGGCCGCCTGACGAAATGGAAAGGCCAGGCCGTGATGCTGGAAGCTTTCTCGAAGCTGAAAGAGAAGGATATCTGGCTTGTGATGGTGGGCTCTGACCAAGGACGCAGCGAATACAGACAGGCGCTTGAAAGCCAGATAAACATGTTCGAATTACAAGAGCGCGTGCGCATTATCGACCATTGCGATGACATGCCTGCAGCTTACGTGCTGGCAACTGCTGTTTGTGTACCCAGCATCGAGCCGGAAGGCTTTGGCCGCGTGGCCGTTGAAGCACAAGCCATGGGCCGTATATGTATTGCGACGGGCCACGGCGCCGCTGTTGAAACCGTGATTGATAATAAAACGGGGTTTTTGGTGCCGCCCAATGATGGCGAAGCTCTGGCCAAGAAAATAGAGCATGTTTTAGCGCTTTCCCCTGAAAAACTGGATGCCATTGTATATGAAGGCATGAATAATGCCGTGCAGAAATTCGGCCGCGAACAGATGCTGGAAAAAACAATTAATGTTTATAATGAACTTTTACCTGCCGAAAAGCATATTCCTATAGAGGAACAAGCACGTAAAACAAAAGCGGCATGATAAAAAACGAAAAAATTCTGGTTATCAAGCGCGGCGCATTGGGCGATTTTATTCAGGCCCTTGGTGCAATGAAGGCTATACGTGCACACCACCCTGAAGCTGACATTACCCTTCTGACAACCAAGCCTTTTGTCGCCATGGGCGAGAAATGCGGTTACTTCAATAATGTTTATATCGACACAAAAAGCCTGAAAAATCTTTTTGGCCTGTTTCGTGGCTATAAATTCGATACTGTTTATGACATGCAGAATAATGACCGCACAAGTTTCTACAGCCTCATCAACCGCATTGTAAACCCGCAAGGGCACTGGGTTGGCGCGTCTTTCTTCGCTACGCGCCGTAATGCTGCAAAAGCCCGTACAGCAAGCACATCACTTGAAGGACACAAACTAACACTATCTTTAGCTGGCATAGAAAATATTACATTTGATAAAATGGAATGGGCCGCTGGCCAGCTTTTCAACTTACCAATGCCTTATATTCTGCTTGTGCCGGGGGCATCACCCACACATCCGGCAAAACGCTGGCCTGCTGAAAATTTTGCAACGCTTGCGGGTGAACTCAAGAAACGTGATATCACGCCCGTTCTTATTGGTGCGCAGAGCGAACAGGATATTTTGAAGGAAATCGAAGATAAATGCGAAGGCTTGATCAATTTGTGTGGCAAAACAGACTTGCTTGATATCCCAGCCCTTGCACGTAATGCTACAGGTGTTATTGGCAATGATACCGGCCCACTGCATCTTTCGGCCACGACAGGCGCGCATACGCTTGTTCTTTATAACCTTGCCGAAAGCAACCCGCAACGACACTTGCCTCCCGGTGAACATGTTTCTTATTTAACAGCTGAAAATGATCTGGCTGAAATTACAGTTGGTCAGGTAATGCAGGTTTTTGTGGTGTTTTTGCCAGAAAATGCGTCATTACACTCGAATGGATCATCCCCATCAACTGGGCAATAAAGGCTGTCAAAAACGGATATACAATCAGCCTTTTCTTTTTATCCAGCCCTGCTTTCATAAGCCGTGCAGCTTTTTCGGTGTCCATAAGCAGTGGCATGCGGTAAGGGTTACGGTCTGTCATCGGGGTACGCACAAAGCCGGGGCAAATGACACTGACATTAACACCGTGCGGCTTTAAAGTTTGCGCGAGTGCTTCACCGTAAAAACGCACCGCTGCTTTTGACGCAGCATAAGCCGGTGCACCTGGCCACGGCGAATAGGAAACAAGCGAACTCATCAGTACCGCATGACCGCGTCCACGTGCAATCATGCGTGGAATAATCGGGTCAATTGTATGCAACACGCCAGTAAGGTTTGTTTCAAAAACCTCATAACCCTGCGCCATAATATCTTTTTCATCAATACCGCCCATACCGCCCGAAATACCGGCGTTTGCAATAAGAATATCAAACGGGTAGCGGTGGTCCATTTGCGTTAGATATTGTTGCGTTAAATCACGCGCCCTGACATCCAGAACACTGGTATGCACTTCGGCACCTAATTGTTCACAGCGTTTTGCAACTGTCTGTAGGCGTTCTGCATCTCGGCCTGTAAGCACAAGCCGTGCCTTACCGCGCGCGTAAATTTCAGCAAGCGCTGCGCCCAGCCCGCTGCTGGCCCCTGTAATGCAAATGGTTTTACGCTGGTTTGTCATTTGAAACAGTCTCTGCCAATTTTAAATAGAGGTCAACGGGAATTGCCTCGGGCCGCAACTGCGCATCAATGCCCGCCACCTCGAAATATCCGACATGGTTTTTCAGGCCCGCCTTGATCATTTTACGCCGCTGGTTAAACGCATCGCGTGTAATATCTTCCACAAGCTTCAGGGGCGGATTATACGCACGTTCTTTACGCGGGATCAGCCTGAGAATTGCAGACGTTACCTTGGGCTGTGGGAAAAAAACCTCTTTAGGTACCTCGAACAGAATTTCGGCATGACAAAGCCATTGCGCCAATATGCTGGCGCGGCCATATTCCGGCGTGCGCGGTTGTGCTGTAAAACGTTCCGCCACTTCTTTTTGTAACATGACCGTGATTGAAGTCATAAAAGACGGGTCAGCATGGATTTTCTGGAGCCAGCCAATAACCAGATTTGTACCAACATTATAAGGCAGGTTTGCCACCACCGCGCGCGGTGCAGGGATGGCTGCCAGATCTGTTTTCATTGCGTCCTGCAAAACAGGGTGAAACCTGCTTTCTTTTTTTGCCATGTCTTCAAGCAGCGGAAATATATTCCGGTCAATCTCGAATGCTGTTACATCATAGCCGGCATCAAGCAGGCTCCGTGTAAGCGCCCCCGGCCCCGGCCCGACCTCGATAACATGCGTGCCAACTGGCACTGAGGCCGCCCGCACAATTTTGTCTGTAATATTGCGGTCAAAAAGGAAATTCTGCCCGAATTTCTTTGAAGGGGTTATACCGTATTGCGCCAGCATATCCCTGACGGACGGCAATGTTTCCCATAGGCCCGCGCTCATATGCGGATATCAATGAAGGCTTGCGCTTTAAGATCCTGCATATAGCGACGTTGCAACAGGTCGATCCGCTGCATGCCGAGGCGTTGTGCAATCTCGTCTTCGGTTGGCAATGATTTCTCATCGACTGCACGCACATCACGCAGCTGCAAAATTGTATAGCCCGTGCCGGTTTTCAGCGCATTGCTGATCTGCCCCTTTTGCATGGTACCAATAACACCTGTAAAAGCTTCAGGTAACTGGTCTTCTGTAACCCAACCTACCAACCCGCCATTGCTTGCTGTGGCGCTTTGTGAAAACTCGCGTGCAATCTTGCCAAATGCATCGGGCTTTTGTTGTAGCTGAACAGCCAAGCGGTTAGCGGCTTCAGAAACACGCGTTTCATCATTCCGCCCATCAACAGGCATATAAATCTCAGCCACTTCATATTGCGCCTTGCCAATTTTGGCTTTGAGCTTGGCCAGTTCGGCCGCACGGTCATTATCGGTAATGTTAATGCGCGGGCGTAGCTCGCGTGCAATTACCTTACCCCAGCTTACTTGTGCGCGGATCTGCTCCTCAAGTGGCTTTGTTCCGCCCATGCTTTGCTTCAACATCTGGCGGAATTGTGCAGGCTCGAACTTATTCTGCTTTGCAATCTCGTTCAGCGCGGTATCAATCTCCTCTTGTGTTACGTCGATCTTGAGACGTTTTGCTTCCTGCAAACGCAGCGCCTCATCAACCAGGCCACTGAGCACTTGCGGGCGCAACCGCGCACGGACGTCTTCCGTATTCGGCATGCCGGATGACGTCATGATAAGCCCCATGCGGGCATTTAAATCAGTGATTGTAACAACTTCATTATTTACAACAGCCGCGATGCCGGCACCACTTGTCGCCGCGTAAGCTGCGCCAGAAAATACCACGAGCGCGATAACCAATAAAATACGCAAAGAATTTTTCATTATGCTGCTGCCTTTTTCTTGTCACCAAAACGGCCACCTGCACGAAAACGTGAAAGGTAAGCCGGCACAATCAAATCAACCGCTGTGGGAGATATACCAATATCGGTGAATGTTTTTTCTGCACCACTTGTCACATTGTCTGTTTTCAGGCTTTCCACCTGATCTGTTGTCAGCAATGGATGGGGCAACATACCTAAAAACGCCGCCTTCATTTTAGCCAATGCCCACGGCGCTGTAAGTAGCGGGCGCGATTTGCCAACATAGGCAAAGATACGCTTATAAATCTCTTCAAAAGTCATTGTTTCAGGGCCTGCAAGCTCGTAAATGCCTTCCATATCATCTTCAATAACAGCGCGCGCTGCGGCTTGCGCAACGTCTTCTACATAAACGGGCTGGAAACGTGTTTGCCCCCCGCCGATAAGTGGTAAAAACGGCATAAAGGATGTCATGCCAGCGAATTTATTAAAAAACTCATCTTCACTACCAAAAATAACACTAGGGCGAAGAATAACAGCACCAGAAAACTCCCGTGCAACGGCTTCTTCACCAGAGTGCTTTGTTTGCGCATAGCGTGACTGGCCGCGCTCACACGCCAAAGCCGAAATATGAACAAATTTTTGCACGCCCTCTTTTACGGCGTGGCGGGCGATAAGCTCGGGCACATGATTATGAATGTCATTGAATTTCTGTTTTGACGTCTCGTAAAGAACGCCCAGGCAATTCACCACCGCATAAGCGCCGCGCAGCGCCTCGGCAAGGTCGGCTTCGTGCGTATAATCTGCCTCGAACGGCACCACTTGGCCAACCACACCATATGTGCGAAGGAAGTAGGCTTTTTCGGCATGGCGGGTCACAACCTTGATACGATAACCCGCGCGGGCCAGTGCTTGGACAATGTAGCGGCCCACAAAACCCGTACCGCCAAAAACACATATGATTTTGTCTGACAAAACAGCCATTTGATTCCTTTTTCTTTAGGGCCCCAAGATACACTTCGGGCCTTTATAAGACAACATATAGACTATTATTCCTATGATGTCAAGAAAAAAAGTAAGCTTTGCTAATTTAACAATAACTGCTTTTCATTCGCGTATTCCTGCAACACAATGGCTCTCATAATATAATAAATGCCTATTCAAAAATACCTTCTCGACATAGAACAAAAGCTACGGAGTGGCGTTGCCCGTGAGCATGCCTACCGCCCTGCGCTGAAAATTCTACTGGAAGAAGCTATAACAGGCATTAGTGCCCTTAATGACCCCGCGCGCATATATGTAGGCAATCTCGATTTTATTTTGCGGCGTGGCGAAATTGAAATCGGTTATCTTGAGGCAAAAGATATTAATGCCAACCTGAACAAGGTTGAAAAATCGGAGCAGATGCAGCGCTACCTTGACCTGCCCAACCTCATTCTAACGGACTATCTTGAATTCCGCTTTTATAAAGAAGGGAAAAAAACCGACACGGTGAGAATTGCCGATGTCATGATGGATAAACTGGTCCCGCGCCCAGAAAATTTTCAAAAACTGATCGACCTGCTTCATGATTTTGGCGTTTTCCAAAGCCAGACAATTAAATCGGCACAAAAACTGGCTGAAATGATGGCCCGTAAAGCGCGTCTGATGCGTGAGGTTTTTTACGAGGTTCTTACACGCCCCGAGCCAACGACACTGAAAGAGCAATATGATGCATTTAAAACAATCCTGATGCATGATCTCGACAGGCTTGAGTTTGCCGATATTTATGCGCAAACAATTACCTATGGCCTGTTTACGGCCCGCCTGCATGACCCGACATTGGAGAACTTCTCGCGCGCAGAAGCCCAAGATCTTATACCGAAAAGCAACCCGTTTTTACGGCAATTATTCCATTATGTAACAGGCCCCGATCTTGATGCACGCACTGTAAAATATGTTGATGATTTGTGTCAGGTCTTTCTGGCAACAAATGTACGACAGATTTTTGAAAATTATGGCGCGAATACAAAGCAGACTGACCCCATACTTCATTTTTATGAAACATTCCTCGGCGCGTATGACAAGAGTCTGCGCAAGGCACGCGGCGTATGGTATACGCCCGAACCTGTTGTCCAGTTTATTGTCCGTGCGATTGACGATGTACTGAAAACACACTTCGACTTAAAGGATGGCATAGCTGACACCAGCACAACAGAAATTGATGTTGATACACAAACGCGTGACGACAGAAGCCCGACAGGCTACAAGCGTATTAAAAAGGAAATCCACAAAGTACAACTTCTGGATGTTGCAACGGGCACGGGAACCTTTCTGGCAGAAACCGTAAAGCGTATTTACGACCGCTACAAAGATTTGGGGGGCGCGTGGAGCGCCTATGTAGAAGATCATTTATTGCCGCGCATGCATGGGTTCGAACTACTGATGGCCAGCTATGCCATGTGCCATATGAAGCTTGATTTACTTCTCACTGAAATGGGTTATAAGCCACGCCAGCCCGAAAACCCGCCGCGTTTAAGTGTATACTTAACAAACTCGCTTGAGGAGCATCATCCTGATGCTGACACACTTTTTGCATCATGGCTTTCGCGTGAAGCCAATGAAGCCAGCCGTATAAAGCGTGACCGGCCAATTATGGTGGCTTTCGGTAACCCGCCCTATAGCGGCATTTCATCGAACATGAATAGCTGGATCGCCAAAACAAAAATCGAGGATTATAAATATGTTGATGGTGTTCACTTTAACGAGCGCAAGCATTGGCTGAATGACGACTATGTTCAATTCATCCGCCTGGGTGAACATTATATAGAGAAAAACGGCGAAGGGGTGCTCGCTTATATTACAAATCATTCCTACCTAGACAACCCGACTTTTCGTGGCATGCGCTGGCACCTACTGAATACATTTGATGAGATTTATGTTCTTGATCTGCATGGGAACGCGCTAAAGAAGGAAGTCTCTCCAGATGGCTCACCCGATATAAACGTGTTCGATATACAGCAAGGCGTTGCAATTATAATTGCGATTAAGAAAAAAACTGGGCAAAGAAACAACCTTGCAAAACTTTATCACCATGATTTTTATGGTGTCCGTTCCGAGAAGTACAAGCGACTAAGTGAGGAATCTATACAAACTATAAATTGGCAAGAAGTAAAGTTTCAAGATTCTTTCTTTAATTTTTTGCCGCGCCAAGAGAAGCACACTGATGAATATCAGAATGGCTTTTATTTAAATACACTCTTTCCAACGGGGTCAACAGGGGTGCAAACCTCCCGCGACACCCTTGTGATTGATAGCCAAAAAGATATATTAAGAAGCCGGATAGAATACTTTGTGGATATTCAAAATTCTGATGAATCAGTTCGTCAGAGATTTTTTGGCAACAAAAAGGAAGGAAAATACCTCGCCGGCGACACACGTGGCTGGAGCCTTTCAACCGCAAGAAAAACCATTAGAAATTTTAATCACGAAGAAAAAATAAAAAGGATTACTTATAGGCCCTTTGATAACTGTTGGGTGTACTACGACACAACCATGGTTGACTGGAGCAGAGAGGCCACCATGAGCCACACCATCAAAGGGGAAAATCTTTGTCTTATTATCGGTCGGCAAGGGCAAGTGGTTGGAAACATGGCTTGGAATCTGTGTTTTGCGACAACCTACATTTCAGATCTAAACCTTTTCTACCGTGGCGGCGGCCTATCATTCCCTCTCTACCGTTATGAAGCTGTTATGGGTGATATAGAACAAAAAGTGCCGAATTTTGCACCTGCTATATATAACAAAATAAAAGAAACCGCACCTAACGCAACGCCGGAAACACTTTTTGATTATATCTATGCTGTACTTCATAGCCCCGTATACCGCAAGCGCTATGCGGAATTCCTGAAGTCGGATTTTCCACGCATCCCCTACCCACGTAACGAAAGTACATTTAATAAGCTGGCAGAAAAAGGAAGCGAAATTCGCTTACTCCATTTAATGGAAAGCAATGCCTTGGAAGACACAGGCATAACCTACCCTGAAGCGGGAGAAAACATAGTAGAAAAGCCGCGCTATGAAGATGACCGCGTTTATATAAATGCGAAACAATATTTTGGGGGCGTGCCCAAAACCGCATGGGAGTTTTACATTGGCGGCTACCAACCAGCACAGAAATGGCTGAAAGACCGTAAGGGACGCTCCCTGTCATTTGACGATATAGAACATTACCGGAAGGTTATTAAAGCGCTTTCTGAAACAGACCGCATTATGAAGGAAATAGAGCAGATTGATTTTCTGCCATCCAGCGCGTCCTAGCCAGTATCATATTCATCAGCATATTCAACGCAAGGGCATAAAAATTCCCCGGTTTCTTGTCGTCCCATACAACGCGGACGGAAGAAACCGGGGTTACACCAGCTAGCCCACAAATTTTGGGGGGATGGGGCCAACTGCAATCGGATCAGGAGTTAAAAATAAAGTTTCCTCGTTTTTGCTCCTGTTATTCTAGTTATGGGCTTCTAGCACCACGCCAGCTGGGGGGATTCCGGCCTTGGTTCTAACTGTGTGCGTAAACATAGAAAATTTGTTTTCCAACTCGTAAAGCGATTTCAAAATTTTGCGTATTCTGCTGTTTGTAAGCGTTTGGAAGCAGCAGGCATCAAGAATGCGCTCAAGCTCGGATTTTACAACCGATGTTTCGATACTGTTTTTCTGGGTCAGGGACTCAATAATAATTTCACACGCATCAACAATGACACAAGTTGCGTTATCTGCCGTTTGGGCGACCCCTTCCAGCTCCGATTTAGCATAAGCAAAATAATTAGATGATATTTCTGCAGAAAAATTTTCCAGCATTCCGGCTGTTTCTTTAACCATGGCAACCTCCTAGAACCTGTTCGATTTTATTTTTAAGCGTATCGGCTGTGAATGGCTTGATAATGTAATTATCAACGCCGGCCTCACGGGCGGCGATAACTTTTTCAGCGGCGCTTTCAGCCGAAACCATGATAAAGGCTGTTTCATTGTCATTGCCTGTGCGGACCGCTTTCAAAAGATCCATGCCCGACATTGGCTCCATGCTCCAGTCGGAAATAATAAGGTCGTACTTCTTGTACTTGATCAGGCTGAGTGCGGCCTCACCATCCGCCGCTTCATCAATATTCATGATGCCGATCTGGCCGAGCAGATTGCGCAAAACGCGGAGCATGGTTTTGTAGTCATCTACGATCAGCACGCTCAGGCCACAATTGGCATAATTTAAACTTGTCATGCCTTCAAAATTGCAACAGGTGTGCCAAGATTATAAATTTAAAAAATATAATTAAATCAATTATTTAGCTTTTCAACACTACGCCAACACTTGATAAACCCTAAAAATTGATGCAAAATGCAATTGCATTATACAACGAATTGAAATTTGCAACGATGTCTAAAGAGCTTGTCCTTATAATAGAAGATACCGCATCCCTTGCGCTGATATACGAGGAATGCGTGCGTAAACTTGGCTACGAGACAAAAACCGCGCCGACCGGTGCCGCGGGGTGTGCCTTTCTGGAGAAAGAAGACCCGCTTGCTGTGCTGCTGGATTTGAAACTGCCCGACATGAAGGGACTGGATATTTTACGCACGATCCGCAGTAATGGAAAAAATTACGCAGTTGTTGTCATTACCGGACAAGCATCGCTGAACACAGCCGTTGAAGCCATGCAGGCAGGTGCTGATGATTTTGTTGCCAAACCTGTAGACCCGGAACGCTTACAAATATCCCTCACAAACGCTATCGAGAAAACGCGGCTAAAACATATTGTCAAAACCTTTGAAAGTACCGGACGAGACCACTTCCAAGGATTTATCGGCAAAGCACCAGAAATGCAGGCAGCTTATAGAATTATAGAGAATGCGTCTTCTAGTCGCGCGCCCGTTATGATTATGGGGGAAAGCGGCACAGGGAAAGAGGTCGCTGCAAAAGCCATACATACACTCAGCAACCGCAAACATAAGAATTTTATTGCGCTCAATTGTGCGGCGATTCCGCATGATCTCTTGGAAAGCGAGATTTTTGGCCATGTAAAGGGGGCGTTTACAGGCGCGATAGCAGATCGCGATGGTGCAGCACGCCTTGCCGACGGCGGTACATTGTTTCTGGATGAGCTAACAGAAATGCCCGTCACACTGCAATCAAAACTATTGCGGTTTATTCAAGAGGGCACATTTTCACCAGTTGGTAGCGGCGAAACATTACATGCCGACATACGCTTTATATGCGCAACAAACCGGAACCCGTTTGAAGCAATCCAGCGGGGCATTCTGCGTGAAGATCTTTATTACCGGCTTGCGGTTATTCCCCTCGAGCTTCCGCCGCTCCGTGACCGCGGTGAAGACGTTCTTTTGCTTGCCACATTCTTTCTTGAAAAGGCAACAAAGCAGGAAAATAAAAACTTTGAAAGTTTTTCACCAGATGCCCGCGACCTTTTACTTGCGCATCGCTGGCCGGGCAATGTACGCGAGCTTGAGAATATAGTACGCCATGCCGTCATCATGAATAACGGGACAGAAATTACCGCCGCTATGCTACCTGCCATGCGGCAAAGTAATTTCTTGCCCGCAGCTGAACGATCCATTGAATTTCTGCCACAAAACACAGTTATAAGACCTATGGAGGTGCGCGAACGCGAGATTATAGAAGAGGCGATTGCTCTTTGTGAGGGCAATATTACCGAAGCGGCACGACAATTGTGCATTAACCCTTCGACAATCCATCGTAAAATGAAACTATGGGAAAAAAACTAGGCTGACCGCAAAAGCTGTTCAATTTCAGTTTTCACTACAGCAAACATAACTTTGACCTCTTCATACAAGGCGGGAATCTCCGTTAGCGCGCCTGCCAGAGCCTGCCCTTCTATTTTCTCGAGAATAGTTTGAAGTTTTGCTGCGCCCAACTGACCGCTGGCTGTTTTAAATGAATGAGCGGCAAACTCCAGTGCTTTTGCATCATGTTTTTCCAACCCTTCTGCAAGGGTCTGCAAATGCCGATCACCCTCCGTAAGATAGACTTCGAGAATTCGGGAGAAACGATCGCCAGTGCTAACGCGCAATTTGGTCAGCATCATTTCGTCTATAATTTCCTTTTTCATCCCCTTATCCTTTTTATCGCCGAGCTTGTGTGAAAGCCATTTCTCGAGCATATCCCTGAGCTCATCTTCGTTAATCGGTTTACTAAGGTAATCATTCATCCCCGCATCAACACAAACTTGCCTATCATCCATCATAGCGCGTGCTGTAATGGCAATCACAGGCAGATGGTCAAATGCTTTATCTTCCCTCAGTTTTCGTGTTGCCGCATAACCATCCAGAACAGGCATCTGGCAATCCATAAAGACAAGGTCAAACTTTTCCTGTTTGATTTTTTCAAGCGCCTCTTGCCCGTCAGAGGCGATAACAACCTCCAGATCATAGTTTCGCAAGAATGTCCCTATGACCTCCTGATTCACCATGTTGTCTTCAGCCAGCAAAACTTTGCCACCACTAAAAATAAGCTCCACTTTTTCATCAATCGCTTCGCGCCCTTTGATGTCTTCGCTTGCAAGTGGCAGGCGCAAGAAAAATGAAAATTCAGACCCGACGCCCTCCTGGCTCTGTATTTCAATATCACTCCCCATCATATTTAGAAGCTCACGTGTAATAGCCAAACCAAGACCTGTGCCCCCGTATTTACGGGAGGTCGATGTATCGACCTGATCAAATTTTTCAAAAATGGCCTTATGTTTCTTCTCAGGGACTCCGATGCCCGTGTCTTTCACAGCTATTTTTAAAAGCGCATATCGTGGCGCAACAAGCTCGGCCCGCACACAAAGTGTGATAAGACCTTTATCGGTAAATTTTATTGCATTACTGCAAAGATTAAAAAGCACCTGACGGATTCTGCCCGGGTCTCCGATGACAAGCGCCGGACATTGCGGATCATACTCCAGCTTCATTTCAACCCGCTTCTCCCAAGCGCGAATTAGAAAAAGCTCTATCACTTTTTTGCAAAGCTTATGCAGGTCAAAAGGAACATTCTCGAGGCGCAGTTTACCGGCTTCGATTTTAGAAAAATCCAGAATGTCATCGATAATCTGTAGCAAGGCATCTGCAGAGTATTTGATTGTTTCCGCATAATGCACACCCTGATTATCAAGCCTTGTACGCCTGAGAAGCGCGGCCATACCGATAATACCCGTTAAGGGCGTTCTTATTTCATGGCTCATATTGGCAAGAAACTCGCTTTTTATTAGCGCAGCTTCTTCTGCACGTATTTGGGCCTGTTTTAATTCAGCCGTCCGTAACGAAACTTCGTGCTCGATTTCAGCGGCCCTGCCCGTAATGACCAGCAGAAAAGCCCCCAACAAGGCGGTGAAAATAACACCAGACGCTAAAACAATACCAACAATAAACCCGGGGCCGACAAGCCCTGTAACCGGCGCTTTAAGGATCCTGACGATCCATTCTTGACCAAACAACCCGAGGGGAAATTCTTCTTCGAAAATCGCAGTCATTTTTTTATTCACTGCCGAACGTGTTGCAGATGTATATAAAAGATCTTTTTTATTAACCTCCACATTATAGAGTTCAAGTACCAATCCACGCGATTGCCATTTTTTCAAAATTGGCTCTATAACATCCTGCAAGCGGTACGTTGCCCCCACAAAGCCCTCGATAACGGCGTCTTCCCCCCTACTACTATTGTCCTTGTTTCCATGCCCCTTATAGATGGGTAATACAAGCATTAAACCGTATTGGTTCTCTTCCTTTTCTGAAAAAAATCTCAGCTTTTCTGTAGCGGCCGGCTTTCCTGTTATACGCGCCCTCTCCAAGGCCTGATAACGAACCTCTTCCGAGGCTAAATCAAACCCCATATTCGGAATTATAATATTGCTGAGTGGTTCCGCATAAAATACCGGATAATATTCTTTGCGTGAGAGCGCCTTTACAATGTCTCCGGATGCGTCACGCTCTTTAATTGCAAATGTTTCTTCTATTTGTGCACGGCCATTTTGTTCAAATGCCAAGCGCTCTTCGTCTCTAACGCGGGGAACCCATATCAGGCGGCGGATACCCGGGTTTTTTTCAAGAAAACCCTCTGTAAAACTCCGAAACTCATCACGACTAACCTCTTGTGATGAGTTATAAAAACTTTGTAACGCCTGAAGCGCTTGCACATAATCGAGAAAAGTTCTTTCCAGCGCGTTAAAAACAAAAAATGATTCACGTGAAAACTCGCCATAGAATTGTTGCTTTTGCCATTTTTCACTTGCTTGAAAGAGGCCAATAACACAGATAAAAATTATAAGCAGTGGTAGCCCTACTTGCACCTTTCGTTTCATCTGAACCGCAGAGCTGAGAACCAGAATCGTCAGCGGGCTAAAAACTATGACACCGAGGACGTCCCCAGTATACCATGTGGCCCAGCTAAAGAAGGCATTCTCAGTTGTAACTGTGGATGTAAAAACCAGTGTTGTTACGCCCCAGCTGGCGGCAACAAGGCAACTCACAACACCGCCCAGAAAAAGAAATTTTATGATGGAGGCAGGACTTTCAAGCTTGGTATTTTTAAGATTCGCGGCACGCAAAAGAATAACCCCGAGCGCCGCTTGAATAGTTGCACCGACGCCTATTAGACAAGCATTAATAACTTGTGCCGGTTCGATATAAGGCAGTCCTTTGAAACTGGAGAATAAATTGATCGCCGCAGACCCGAGCCATACGCCCGGCAAAATACGATAACCGAAATGATATACAAACCCCAAAGCAAAGCCTGATGCCGGCCAGAAAACTGTGGCATAGCCCGGCGGGATGGCCATCTGTAATCCTAGCCAGCCCGCGACAAAGTAGATCGCAGCCAGTGTCAGTATTGATAGAATGCGGGATTTAATGCACACGGTTCTGCCCTTCAAGACTGTTGAAGTTTATAATGCGGGGCAGTTGCTCGCAAGCCTGTAATAAAGAACTATGCTATGAGTTGAGGCGGTTGTGCCGCGCCTGCAACGAGACGGGCCTGTTCGGCCTTCTGGATATTATTCCAGTCAACCTTGTTTACGGCCGTCAGTGGTAACGGCTCTGCAACAAACTCTATAATTTTTGGCATTTCATGGCTACCCAAGCCTTGCGCGCGCAGATATTGGCTTAGTGCCACCTGTGTATTCCCACCATCAAATTCTGTATCAGGCTTCATGCGCACAAGCGCTTTACCGAATTTCTCCCCCTGTGGATTTGTAAGTGTTACAACAACAGACTCTAGCACGTCTGCGTAGCTATTGATCTTTGCCTCAATCTGCTCAGGCTCGACCCAAAGGCCGTTGCGCTTATAAGCACGTCCCAAACGCCCGAGAATATGAAGATCCAGATCATCATCCAGATAACCTACATCCCCCGTTCTCAACCAGCCATCCGCAGTAATTGTTGCATCTGTTGCCTGCTGGTTTTTATAATACCCCTTCATTCGCTGTGGCCCGCGCACCCATATCTCGCCCTCTTCGCCAATCAACATGACTTGCCCTGGTTCATCCCGTGAAACAATTTTTATTTCTGTTCGTGGCAGAGGCAGCCCTACGGAACCGTGTTTGTTAAAACGGCCCTGCAAGTTACAAGAAATAACGGGGGACGTTTCTGTTTGTCCGTAACCTTCGCTGATTTCAATTGATGATAAATTCTGCCGTGTGCTGCCCGAAAGTTTTTCACTGCCTGCAATCACCGTTTTCAAACCAGAGAAATCATACTTCCCATGGTCAGGGTGCTCGGTAATCATTGTAAGCAAACGAGGAGCAGCGGGATATGCTGTTGCGCGGCGCTCTTTAATCAACTCCATTGTCTCTTTAACATTACGCGGGTCTGCCTGCAAAATCAGTTCGCAGCCCGAGGCCATGTAGGCTGTCATCAGAAGCGTTTCACCAAAAATATGTGAAAGCGGAATAGCTGCCATGACACGCTCTTCTCCGGCTTCCATCAATCGTTGGCCGGGATGTTTTTCAGATGGTGCATTGAAAAATTCTGAAATTTGAAGCGCATTCGCCGCAAGGTTAAAATGTGTCAGCGCCGCGCCCTTCGGGCCACCGCTACTACCGCTTGTATATTGTATAACTGCAATGTCATCAGGTTGCGGCGGCGTGAACGCTGGCAGAGAAACACTTGCCCCGCCTTTCACATCAAAATTTGTAATCTGCGGTTGCTCTATATCAGTTGGCACAGCCAGTTTTTCTTTCAGGTTATTAAAGTCCGCTGCTTTTTTCTGTAGCGGTGGTACCATACTCATTACAGAAAGCACCGCTGATAGAAGTGGCTTGGGCAATCCGTTCATGATTTTAAAGGGCCTTGCTTTCTGGTCCGGCAACATATCAACAAACGGACATTTCACGACGTGCTCGAGAGTACCCTCTTGAAGCAATTCGTTGACAGGCGTCAGGAAATCTTTGAGGTCAAGTGTGACCATAATCGTTGTATCGCTACTGCGTATCTGTTCTTCTAGCGGAACCTTGCTTTTATGTGCCAGTGAGTAATTCACAACCGTTGCGCCGACACGTTGAGCGGCGTAAAAGAACACGGGGTAATAAGGCGTATTCGGCATAAAGATTCCGACATGCGTGCCCCTTTTTGCTCCACCCGCGCTTAAAGCTGATGCGGCCTTGTCAATAAGCGCACCAAACTCACGATAAGTTACAAGCCTACCCATAAAAGACATCGCAACATTATCCGGGTATTTCTGAATAGCCTGCTCGATTAATTGAAGCGGCGTTGCTGTTTCCGGTATCTCGATATCCCAACGCACACCTACGGGATACGAAGCTGGAATATTACTTCCATCTGCAATTGCCAGTCTTCCCGCATTTCGATCAGCCATTTTAAAATCTCCTGCGGCCCCTGCCGTTTATGTGCTTTTTTGTATTATGGGCAAAACCTATCCTACTTTCTTATCGCAAAGCAATTGAAAGAGCTGTTATTGCACCGCAAAAACTGCCTCTTTGCATGCGGATTATCTTACGAAAGGTTGGAGAATATAGGAAATGCCGCTATATTATTGGTTGGAGTAGACAGGATCTCCTTTATCCCGTCCCAATAACAGGCTAACCCACAGAATTAATTGAATTTTTGGTCTATTTTTTAGCTTTAATTTTAAGGATATGTTTACCCGCGGATGGGAAGATTAAATAATAAGAAGATAACAACGCAACAGAAGAACGTGAGGGCACTGGATGCCTTTTTCAGTTATTAGTTTTGAAGTAAGCGCGAATTATTCCGTTTTTGCGCCCGAGCTTGAGTTAGAAGTCGAGGGCGTTGCCGTAAGATCAGTTCTTGTAAACGATCACACAGGCTCCGGAACTGGCATTTACACTTTTTCGTTCGATTTTGCGGGCCCCCTTACGCCATCTAGTCTTAGATTGCGTTTTGTAAATGATGGTGCCGAAGGGGGTCGTGTTGTTACCATCCATAGCGTATCAATTAATGGCGTAGACATGACGAGTGAAGTGGATGACACCACACTCAACTCGGGCCAAGCCGCAACCGTTGATCCTACGCCTCCAGCCCCCCCCACTCCGACAATCGAAGAAATTTATGGCACGGCAGAACCAAGCCTTGCTGACTATGGCCCGGCCACTATCACAGGCACAGGCGGAAACGAACAGTTGAATGGCTCACGCACAGTTGCTGATAATGATGTTATAGACGGACAAGGTGGCGTTGACACATTACGTGGCTATGATGGTGATGACGTTATTTTCGGCAGCGCTGGCAACGACCGCATTTTCGGCGGCGATGATAATGACACACTCAGTGGTGATGCGGATGATGACCTTATCCGCGGCGAGGCTGGTGATGACCGTATCTATGGCGGTGATGGCGATGACCGGCTTTTTGGTAATGATGATAATGATACGCTTTTTGGTGGCGCCGGTGACGACAGCCTGAGCGGTGATGAGGGTGATGATGTTCTTTTAGGGCAAGACGGCGATGACTACATTGCTGCTGGCGACGGAGACGATATAGCAAGTGGTGGCGATGGCGCTGACCAGCTTATAGGCCAAGACGGCAATGACAGCCTGCATGGTGATGCAGGGCAGGATTACCTGAACGGCAGCGCTGGCAACGACGAGTTATATGGTGGTGATGACGCTGACATTCTTGTTGGGGATTCAGGAAATGACATTCTCTATGGCGATGCTGGTGGCGACCTTTTGCTTGGACGCACCGGCGCTGATACCGCTTATGGTGGCGATGGCGATGATACAATTTATGATGAAGAAGGAAATGACATTCTTTATGGTGATGCTGGCAATGATTCCATTACCGGCGGCACAGGAAGTGATACGTTATACGGTGGCGGCGAAGATGACTTTCTGCATGGCAGTGGCCTGCATCACACAGATATCGCCTCTGCCTTAGCATCAGACCCGACCCTTATCTACGATCAATACACAAATAGCTTTTACCAGTTTGTTGCTGGGCCAGTATCCTGGTCAGCCGCCAGCGCAGCAGCACAGGCAAGCACGCTCAACGGCGTTGCAGGTAGCCTTGTCACCGTTACAAGCGCCTATGAGAATACGCTGGTATATAATTTAAGCATTGACAACGGCGCTGACACAACAACACGTGTTTGGCTTAACCATACAGAGAATGGCGTTGATCAGGTTTGGTATATCGGCGATACAGGCATTGAAGCCGGCATACAATTCAGTGCGACAGCCGCAGCCACAAACAACATGTATAATGGCTGGGGCGCAGGCCAGCCGAATAACTCGGGCGGCCCGCAAACACGTGCGACTTACTGGTTTAATGGCACCGAAACCTGGGACGACAGGCCAGATGCCGATACACATAGCTATGTTATAGAATGGTCTGCAGGCTTGATGGGTGATGACAATGCTGTTGACACACTGAATGGTGGCGCCGGCAATGACTGGCTGTATGGTTATGGCGGTAATGATATTCTGAACGGCGATGGCGACAATGATAATTTATTTGGTGGCGCCGGTAACGACACGCTCAATGGCGGCACAGGCACCGATACGCTTGTCGGTGGAACTGGCGCAGATACGATAGATGGCGGTGATGGCAATGACAACATTATGCTCCGTAACGGCGAGTATACAGGCGCTGAATCTATTACCGGGGGCAATGGCACAGACACAGTATTCCTTAATAACGCCACAACAATTGATTTTACATCAGGCACGCTTGCAACAGTTGAATTACTGACAGGAAGCCAGCTTAACGACACAGTAACGCTCAACGCAACACATGTTGCTGGCATGCTGACAACACTTAACTTGCAAGCCGGAACAGATGTTCTTAATACTTTTGCAGTTGGCAATATTACAGCCGCAACAATTGCAACAATATCAAATGTTGAAACTGGCAACCTTGTTGGTAACGGTTCGAATAATACGATTACCCTCACCGGCGCGCAGCTTGACACACTTATTATTGGCGCCGGTACGATTACCATGGCCGGCGGCGCTGCGGATACTATTAATCTCACCTCGACTTCCGCTGATCTGAATACGCTGGGCGCGACCAACGCATCAATTACGGGACTTGAAATTATTTCCTTCTCGACAGCAGCGGCCGGCATCACCGTGAACCTGACGGGCCAGACGGAAGATTTTACAATTACCGGCGGCGGGTCGGGCGATACCATTACAGCAGGCTCTGGCTCGGACACGATCGATGCAGGCGGCGGCAATGACACGATTAACCTTGCAAACGGCCATTTTGGAAATGGTGAGTCAATTACCGGTGGCGCAGGCACTGACACTATTTTACTAACGAACGCCACAACAGTTGACTTCCAGAAAGGGACACTTGCTACTGTTGAAACACTCACAGGTAGTGGCGATAATGATAATGTGACAGTATCGGCCACACAGTTTGTTATGTTTGGCACAATCAACCTGCAAGGCGGCACAGATACATTTAATGTTTTTGCAGATGGCTCGAATATTTCAGCTTCTGGTCTTCCGGCCACATCAAATATCGAGGCAGGCAATCTGACTGGCAACGGTTCCAATAACAGTATTACGCTTACAGGTGCTCAGCTTGATGCAATATTATCAGGCACTGGCACAATTGCACTTGGCGGCGGGACAAGTGATACCATTAACCTCACCTCGACATCGGCTGATTTGAATACATTCGGCCCAACAGATGCTTCGATCACAGGCGTTGAAGTGATCTCGGCAGCAAGTGCCGGCGCAGGCGTTACTATTGCACTCTCCGGCCAGACGGAGGACTTTACCGTTACAGGCGGCGGCTCGGCCGATACAATTACGCTGGGAACCGGCGATGATACGATTGATGGCGGCGGCGGCGGCGATACAATGACCGGTGGGACGGGCAGTGATGTCATCACCGGCGGTGGCGGAAATGACATTATTTACGCCTACAATAATACATCGCGGTCAAACTCTGTGGGGGCCACATTAGGCGGTTCGGTTGTCACCGACTTTTCAGCCAACTTCAGTGCAAACACCAACGGGTTCACTTATACTGACGGAAACGACCCTGCCAACGTTACAGTAACCGGCTCAAGAGATACTGGAGATGGCAATTTTGCGAACGGGTCTCTGGAAATCGATATCCAGAATACAAATGGAAACTTCTCGAACGCCTGGGGCTATTACGCTCGCACCATAACATATACACAAGATATGAACTCGGCACAGCTTGATTTCTACTATCGCCACATCCATGCCAACCAGAATGATAACGGGGAAGACTCGCTGGTATATTATACAATTGATGGCGGTACCAACTGGAATCTGATTAGTACAGCGCTTGGTTCTGGCGGCGCTACCGATACAGGCTGGGTACAACAAACTGTTAATTTAGGTAATGTCACCGCAGGCAACTCTATCGATCTACGTTTTGCGATATTACACACCGGCTCAAGTGGCAATAATGAAGACGCCACAGCACGTTTCGATGATGTCACCATTACTGGTGCGAATGTAACATCTCAAACCGCGGGCTACAGCACGACAGATGCCGATGTAAATGAAGTGAATATTATTGATGGCGGCAACGGCAACGACACTATTTACGGCTCTTCGGGCAATGATATTCTGAATGGCGGCGCGGATATCGACACAATCTACTCTGGCTCGGTTGATACACTTACAGCCATGCTGAGCAGTATTCTCGCATCCAACCCGGGCGTTGGTTATAATTTCGAAACAGGAAACTTCTATCAGGTTGTCTCAAATACACTTTCGTGGACGGCCGCCGCCACTGCAGCCAATGGAACAACGCTGAGTGGTGTAGCTGGACACCTGGCAACAATTACAAGCCAGGACGAGCTTGATTTCATTTCCGCCCGCACTGGCAGCACGAATTCATGGCTTGGCGGTAATGATACGGGAACCGAAGGTGTTTGGCGGTGGGTTGCCGGCGGTTACGAAAACGGCGCACAATTTGCGAACTCATCCGGCACAGCTGTAAATGGGTGGTTTAATGACTGGTCGGCAGGCCAGCCGAATGATGGCGATGGCACACAAGACTACCTATACCTGCTTAACGGCACACAATTTGCTGACCTTGTGGTTCAGGGCAATGGCTCTACAGGCTATGTAACCGTACCGCAGTATGTTATTGAATGGGAAGGCTCACAGATATTTGCAGGGCTGAATATCAATACACTGAATGGTGGTACGGGCAATGATAATCTTTATGGCTCGGACGGGATTGATATTTTTGTAATTGATAACACAACAAGTGTTGATACGATTTACAATTTCAACATACTCGGACGCGATAAGCTTGATTTAAGTTCTATTCTGTCTGCGTATAACCCCCTCACTCAGAATATTGCCAACTATATACAACTGACCGAAGGCGGAGGTAACACTACGATCGCTGTTGATACAAATGGCACAACAGGCGGAGTTTCCTTTACAAATGTGGCAATACTAAACGGCGTTACAGGTCTTAACATCCATGAGATGCTGGCCGGTGACAATTTGATTGTCAGCTAATCAATCAATCTATCTATCTATTTATTTATTTCTTTCCGCTGAACGCGCCTCTAAAAGTTTGATACACTGCTGCACAAGCGCTTCATGTTTGAAAGACTTCCTACAAAAAGATCTCCTTTAAACCGATGTCTTTTCATAGCCTTTGCAATCAATCGTGTTACCTTTTTCTTGGTGGCCCCTTCCGTCCCGTTGCGAATTAAGTGTAACTCAAGCAAACTATTATAGATGGAAATAGCTCGGCAACTCGCCAAAAAATTAAAGACCCCGAAGCAGGTTCAGCGCTATATAAGGCGCCTCCCTTATAATAAGGGGGAAACGCTCTACTCAGCCGAAACGGCCCTACGCAAAAAAACCATGCATTGCTTTGAAGCTGCCATGGCAGCGGCGGCCATTCTGGAGCACCATGGTTACCCGCCACTTGTCATGAGCCTTGAAAGCAAAGACGGGCTTGATCATGTCATTTACGTCTTTAAGGAAAAAACAGGCTGGGGCGCCATTACGCGCTCGCGGGATGAAGGCCTCCATGGCCGCGCGCCACGTTACCACTCGCTCCGAGACCTCGCATGGAGTTATTATGACCCCTATGTCGATAAAACAGGTAAAATAACTGCATATCAGGTCGCGCATATGGATGATTGCGGAACCAACTGGCGCAGCAGCGTAAAGAATGTCTGGAAGGCCGAGCAATATCTGATCGACCTCAAGCACATCCCGCTAAAATCATCAAAATCCCGCTATAAAAAACTGCATAAGGATTATTTGGAGCAAGGCCCCATACCACGTCAGAAAAACTGGTGGTAAGTGGCAGGACAAGCTAAATACAAAATCTTTTCCGCAAAAAACGGTGAATAAATTCTCAAGATCTAGTATATTATCCGCCCCCCCTTATAATATTTAAGTGTCTGATTCGCATAGGATAAATTCATTCTTAAGGCGAGTACTGGCCGTATTCGTTTTTTTAACAGGCATGATGCCTGCGTTTTTGTATGCCCAGATTACCCCCGACCAACTCCCTCCCGCGGCTGATCCGTCTCGTGTTGAAAACATACGTCCGCTACAGCCTGATACAGATGAAGCATTGATACCAGCTGCGCCCAAAAAAGAGGTCGCCGCTGCCGTACCTGCAGGAGCCGAGAATATAAAGTTTGTTCTAAAGGAACTGCGCATTGAAGGCATGACGGCATTTACAGCCCGTGATGTTCAGCCGTTATATGCGCATTTGCTCAGCCGTGAAATTTCACTCGCCGATCTGTTTTCCGTGATGGTGGCATTGCAGAAAGAATATAACGAAGCAGGCTATACGCTTTCCAAGGTTGTTATTCCCAATCAGGAAATTGAAGACGGAACCGCAACGCTTACAGTTATTGAAGGCTATGTTGCGGAAGTCGAGCTTTCGAAGGATGTACCTGAGAGTGCAATCATAAAAAATGCCATTCAACGCATTTACGCAATGCGCCCGCTCAACACAAAAGTGCTTGAGCGGATTTTACTGATCTTGAATAGATTGCCCGAGACAAATATAAGCGCCATTCTGGCCTCGCTGAACCGTGTCGATAGTGCAACTGCAGAACCGGGTGCTGTCCGACTGGTTTTGCAGCAGAACAAACAAGATGTGCCCACGGGAGAAATCAGGATTGATAATTATGGCTCTGTGTTTTCAGGCCCCTACGAAGCAAGCATCAGAAAGGATTTCTTTAACATCGGCAAGAAATATAGCCGTTTGGAAACATACTATTCGACAACAGCCCAGACTCCCGAGCAACGTTATGTTTTTGGCCGCTATAGCCTGCCTATATGGGGTGTTTCAGGGGCTGAATTTTTTGTTGGCGCATCAAAAGCATGGACAAAGCCGGGGTCATCTCTTGATGTGCTTGATATTGAAGGCATTTCAACAAAAATCATGACGGGTATATCTTATCCGCTTGTATTGCAGCGGGACAAAATATGCACTCTTGATGCTAGTTTTGATATATCAAACGCATACACCAAATTGCTTGGTGACCGTTTCTATGATGACCGCCAGCGCGTTTTAAGAAGCGGTATCGGCTATAGCTTTTCTGATAGCGGTAATGGCATAAACACAGTTGATTTTCACTACCATAAAGGCCTTGGTATTCTAGGAGTCCGCGACAAAGGTTCACAGGATTTATCACGTGCAGAAGGCGACCCGACTTTTGATAAGGTTACCGGATTACTTTCCCGTGCGCAGGCATTACCCTCTAACTTTGAATTGACCCTCAGATTGAGCGGGCAATATGCGGTTCAGCCGCTTCTGTCTTCAGAAGAATTCGGTTTTGGCGGTGAAGGCATCGGCCGGGGCTATGACTCTTCGGAAATTACGGGGGATCGTGGGTTTTCGGCATCCCTGGAACTGCGCCATAGGGGGCAAGGCTACCTTAAAGACCTGCCCTTTATAATAGAGCCCTACATCTTCTATGACTTCGGTAAAGTCTGGAACATTGACCCGTCTTCGGCCAATACGCTGTCAGGGGCCACGACCGGCGGTGGAATAGAAATAAATGTTAATAATCAATGGGATGGCAACTTGCTATTTGCCTGGCCACTGACACGTTCAATTGAAAACCCGCCTAAATATGCAAACGAGCAAGGGCCGCGCTTTCTTCTCTCTATAGGGCGCAGGTTTTAAGGCTTTTTTGGTAATTTTCATTTATCATTAACTTATAGAGAGCCTTAAGTCTGAGGGGCGAGTAACAAGCTTAAGAAGTAGTCTCTGGCCGATGGGTCGGTTTTGTATGCTTGGTAGAGCTACGCGAAAGAGTCTGCTTGTCACAACGGCGCTATGCGCTGTCTTTGTATTGCCCTCCCATGCTTATGCGAATCCGCAAGGCGGCGCTACCACAGGCGGCTCAGCCATAATCGAACAAAGCGGTAGCGCTACCACAATCAAACAATCAAGCAACCGCGCCATTATACGCTGGGATAGTTTCGATGTTGATACTCATGAGCATGTAGATTTCCAGCAACCTTCTCGCTCATCTATTACTGTTAACCGCATTCGGGACAATAAACCCTCAGCAATAAATGGCAGGCTTACAGCGAATGGCAATATTGTTCTGATTAACCCGAACGGGGTTGTGTTTGGCACGACATCAACAACAGATGTTGGCGGCCTTATTGCTACCAGCAGTGACCTTGAGGATGACAATGCGTTCTTGCAAGGTGGCGCGGCTAAATTCACAAAGGGGGGCGCTGCCGATGCCCGCATTGTGAATAACGGGGCAATCACGGTGCGCGATGCGGGCCTTGTAGGCCTTGTTGCGCCGCATGTCGAAAATAATGGCATTATTCAGGCGCGCATGGGGCGTGTACAGTTGGCATCGGGGGACATCCATACAATTGATTTTGCAGGCGATGGCCTTATAAAACTTGAAGTATCGGATGCAATTGCCCGCCAATCTGTTCGTAACTCAGGTCGCATTGAGGCCGAAGGTGGCGATATCCTCCTTAGCGCTGCCGATGCGCGCGGCGTCGTTGACACGCTTGTTACAAACAGCGGACATTTATCGGCCCGTGCTGCAGGCAATAAATCCGGCACCATAAAAATACTGGGGCAGAAGATCCATGTCGAAGACGGCGCTTCGCTGGATGTATCGGGGCATGAGAACGCAGGCACGATTAATATTGGCGGCGCCTATCAGGGCGGCGATAGTTTGCCGGCTGCAAATATGGTGCATGTCGGGCAGAATGTAAGGCTTGATGCATCAAGTGAAATCGGGGATGGCGGTACGATTATCCTCTGGAGTACGGATGCAACAAGATTTTACGGGAACGCCGATGTATCTGGCACTGGCAAGGGCGGGCTTATCGAAGTTTCGGGCAAGAATTATCTTGATTACAACGGCACAGTTGATTTATCAGGAAAAACAGGTGGAACGCTATTACTCGACCCTACCAATATATCAATTTCTTCAGCGGCAAATAGTGGTGTCACAGGAGCGTCACCCTTTTCACCAACCGCTGATGATATTACGTCAGTCCTCAACGTAACAACACTTCAAAGCGCGCTTGCTTCAGGCAATGTTATTGTGCAAACGCGCGCTACAGGGGCGCAGGCCGGCAATATTACTGTTGATGCGGCAATTACGTGGACAAGCGGTAAAACGTTGACTTTGGATGCCCATGGCGGCATTACAGTCAATCAGGCAATAACAGGTGCTAACCTTTCTATGATTGCCGGAGCAGATATTGTCCTGAACGCCAATCTTGTAGGCACGGGAACGCTCGATATACAACAGCGTGCTGATAATATTACATTCGGCATCGGTAACGCGTCCACCGGAACCCTGCAACTGAATACAACGGATTTGGGTCGTATTGCGAATGGCTGGAACGATATTTTCCTTGGCCGTCAAACAGCAACCGCTGCTATGGATGTGCGGGCGGCAACCTGGAGCGATAATTTGACGCTACGTAGTGGGACCGGAACCATTACTGTGAACGGCATACAAAATCTCGGCGCAAACAATCTAAGCATCATTACAGATGGCGATATCGCCTTGGCTCTGGCAAATGCGCTGACAGGCTCAGGAACACTAAAAATTACGCCGGGAAGCATCGGAACAACAATTGGATTGGGCGGTGGCGCTGGTATAATCAACCTGACTGCGGCAGAAGTTGGTCGTATTACGAATGGCTGGAATGATATCATTATCGGTCGCACAGACGGAACAGGAACGATTACATCGTCAACCCTGACCTGGAATGATAATTTAACATTTCAATCCGGCACAGGCCTGATCAATATCTCCGGCGTACAGACCTTGGGCACCAACGATCTGACATTTATAACGGATGGTGATATTACGCTGGGCGTTTCAAACGCATTAACGGGATCAGGAAATCTTTTCTTTACGCCTGTTTCAACTTCAACAAGCATTGGCTTGGCAGATGTGGGCGCGATTAACTTGACCGCCACTGAAATTACACGCATTCGTAATGGTTGGGCAAGTATCACCTTCGGACGCACAGACAGCACAGGTGATATTAACGTTGGCACTTCGACATGGAACGATTATCTAACACTGCAGAATAAAACCGGCGCTATGAATATTAACGGTACGCTGACCATGGCTGCTAATAATAACTTGACCATCCGGACGGATTCAAATATTGCACTCACCGGATCGCTTGTCGGGTCATTCACAAGCTCTAATCCTGCCATTCTAACAATTGTGCAGACAAGCGATGATGTGAGCATGGGTCTGGGGACCGGGCAAGCCGGTACCGTGAATTTTGATGATACGGAACTTTCAAAGATAGCAGATGGCTGGTCGAGCCGTGTCTTCGGACGCTCTGATAGCACGGCGGCTTTAAATATTGGCGCAGGAACGTGGGTTGACCCGCTTACACTGCAAACAGGCACAGGCGCACTGAATCTGAATGGCGCACTCAATATGGCTGCAAATAGCTTAACATTAAGAACGGATTCCAATGTTCTGATAACAGATACTCTAACAAGCACGGGGACTTTTGCGCTAGTGCAGTCAACTTCGGGCGTCAGCATGGGCGTTGGTACGGGGCAAGCCGGTACAGTTCATCTTGATGATGCAGAATACGGATATCTGGGAACAACGTGGGGATCACGTGTCTTCGGACGTAATGATAGTACGGCAGATTTGAATTTTGCAGGCGGGACAGCGCCCGACCCGCTGACATTGCGCACAGGCAGTGGAAACCTGACAATCGACGGCGTCCTTGCCATGGCTACAAATGCACTAACGATTACAACAGATTCTGATTTGGCAATTAACTACGATATTACGGGCACCGGTGCGTTGACGATTACAGGATCGAATGCCGCCACAGCGATCGGCATAGGCACGGGGCAGGCTGGCATGCTTGTTCTGGATGATGCAGAGCTCGCGCATTTCGGAACAACAAGAAGCGCTATTACTATAGGCTCACTTACCGCCACTGGCGATATGAATGTCGGCACACGTACATGGGCAGACCCACTTACTTTGCGCACAGGCACAGGCGCCATGAATATCAATGGCAATATCAGCATGGGCGGTAATGCGCTTACACTTTATACGGATTCAAACATAGCCATTAATGGAAATTTAGCGGGCACAGGAACGCTCACTATAGCAGGCGCTGCCGCAGCGACGACCATCGGTGTTGGTGATGGGCAGGGTGGAACATTACATTTAGCCGATGCAGAGCTGGCACGTATTCAGAATGGGTGGGGAAGCCTTGCATTCGGCACAACATCCACAACAGGCTCGATGAATATAGGCGCCTATACATGGAATGATAGCCCGACATTCCGTACAACAGGTACAATGAATGTGAATGGCGCGCAGAACGCCCAAGCAAATAACATGTTCTTCTATACGAACTCCAATATCAATATCGGTGCCAATCTTGCCGGTACAGGTGCTTTAACAATATCAACGATCAGTACTGCCACAACGATGGGGGTCGGGTCGGGTCAGGCTGGAACGCTCTCGATTGATGATACAGAACTCGCTTATTTGGTTGATGGATGGTCGAATATTATTTTTGGCAGCACCTCCCTTGATGGCACAATGAATGTTGCAGGGCGCACATGGCAAGACTCTGTAGAATTCAGAACAGAAAGCGGAATTCTGAATATTAATGGCCCCCAAAATGTCGGTGCGAATAATTTAACAATCAGAACCAATACAAACCTAGCTATTAACCAGATTCTAGCCGGCACGGGCAATATTGCAATCATGACATCTGCAACAGGTGCGGGCTTTACAATGGGCATTGGTGATGGCCAAGCAGGGCTTTTATCGCTAACAAATGCCGAGCTGGGTTATATCAGTGATGGCTGGGCCAATATCCTCTTGGGCAATCCATCAACAGCCGCAGTGATGAATGTTGGTGCCTATACATGGAATGATAGCGTTACTTTCAGAAATGCAGCAGCGGCCCTGAATATTAACGGCACACAGAATGTTGGCGCAAATAATATGACGCTTACGTCTGATGGCGATATCAATATCACATCGGCATTAAACGGATCGGGGATCTTAACGATAGCGCCGACAGCTGCCACAACAACAATGGGTATTGGCACGGGGCAATCGGGTACGCTTAGCCTTACAAATGCCGAGCTTGCACTCTTTACCAACCCTTCAAGCAACTGGTCCTCAATTATATTCGGAACGACTGTTACAACAACAGGAACTTATGGCGCCATGAATGTGGGTGCTTATACATGGTACGATGATATTACTTTCAGAAGTAATAGCAGTATTATCAACATTAATGGCAACCAGACATTAGGGGCGAACAGCCTTACAATCCAGACAAATGCGAACCCGCTTATCAACGGGAATCTAAGCGGCTCAGGTACACTCACATTCTTGCCTATGACGGCGGCGGGCACAATGAACCTGAACGGCGCTACAACGGGCTTGAGTTTGATTTCAACCGAGCTGGATAAAATTCAGGATGGCTGGAGCGAGATTATTTTCGGACGCTCTGATGCCACAGGGGCGATGGGTGTATCAAGCCGTACATGGCTTGATAATGTCACCTTTATGACGGGGACAGGCGTTTTGACATTTGGTGGAGCGAATGTCGGTGCAAATAACTTAACCCTCGCAACAAACTCGAACCTTTCCCTTACAGGCGATTTGATTGGAACAGGCAACCTGACAATAAGAAACGCAAGCGGCAACACGGGTATAGGCGTTGGCGATTTACAAACAGGCTCTTTACTACTTTCAAACGCCGAGCTGGCGCGCTTTATAGATGGCTGGAACAAAATTACGATTGGCAGTGCATCGTCGTTTGGCAATATCAATATCGGCGCTTATAACTGGGTAAACCCTATGCACTTCCTGACCCAGAGCAACATTTCTTTAAATGGCGTTCAAACATCGAATGAAACAGCGGGCACATCACTTGTTTTTGCAACAATTGGCGGAAACTTTATAAATAATGCGGGCGCCTCGGCAATAGACCCGGGTGGGGGACGCTATCTTGTCTATTCTGTTGCGGAGGCAAACGACACATTAAACGGTTTATTGCGTCCAACGATTGTTACCGACACGCCTTATGTAGCTTACTTGCCTGAAAACGTTACTGAAGCCGGCAACGTCTTTATCTATGCTGGGACTGCGGCGCGGATTTTAAATATCCAGATTGATGATCTGGATAAAATGTACGGCGACAGCTTGCCAACATTCACCTATACATACTTGAGCGGCCTGCAGAACAGTGATTTGCTTGCTGATGCGCTAACCGGCGCAACGCTTACAGCCGCCGGCGCAAATGCCTTGGATGGTGCCGGAACAATGAGAACAATTTCCGGTATGTTTACAACGGCGCTAGGCTATACCGTGAATGTCATTAATGGGACTTTAACAGTAATCAAGGCCATGCTCACAGTTGAAGCGGATTCAGATACGCGCGTTTACGGTAATGCGAACCCCAGTTTGACAATTTCTTATAGCGGCTTCAAAAACGGCGAAGATGAAACAGATATTGATACACTGGCAACAGCCTCGACACTCGCGACATTAACATCAAACGTAGGCACTTACGCCATTACCGCGTCAGGTGCTTTCGATGATAACTATGATTTTATCTACACAGATGGCGTTTTGAATATTACAAAGGCGACATTAACGGCAACAGTTCAAAACGCAACGCGTGAGTATGGCGATGCGAACCCGGGCTTTACTGTGACATATACAGGCTTTAAGAATGGCGAAAATTCAGGGGTCATTGATACACTGGCAACAGGCTCAACGACTGCAACAGCAACCTCAAATGTCGGATCGTATACAATTAGCGGCGGTGGTGGCATTGATAACAATTATAATTTCACCTACGTGAGTGGCAATTTAAGCGTTACGAAAGCAACATTAACAGCAACAGCGGATAACCAATCACGTGCGTATGGTGGCGCCAACCCCGCGCTAAATATTACTTATACCGGATTTAAAAATGGCGAGACCGCAAGCGTTATTGACACGCTCGCGACAGGATCAACAGCGGCAACAATAACATCAAATGTCGGGACATACGGAATCACCGCTGCCGGTGCTGTTGATAACAACTATAACTTCACCTATGCAGGTGGGACACTAACCATCAATAAAGCAGTGTTAACCACAACTGCACAAAATGACTCAAGAGAATATGGCGATGCCAACCCCGCCTTTACGGTTGCTTATACCGGTTTCAAAAATGGTGAAACCTCTGCCGTTATTGATACACTCGCAACTGCCTCCTCAGCAGCGAATGCAACCTCAAACGTAGGCACTTACGCAATCGCCGCAACAGGTGCGAGTGATGATAATTACAGTTTCAGCTATGTGGATGGTACGCTCACGGTCACGAAAGCAACTTTGACAGCAACCGCACAAAACGGCTCAAGAGAGTACGGTGATGCCAACCCCGCCTTTACAGTCGCTTATACAGGTTTCAAGAATGGCGAAACCTCTGCCGTTATTGATACACTCGCAACTGCCTCCTCAGCAGCGAATGCAACCTC
>WGMJ01000004.1 GCA_016125135.1 Alphaproteobacteria bacterium
AATCCTTTGGCCACCAGACTTTTTACCGAATCTTCCATCGTCATCATGCCCTGGCCTTTGCCGGTCTGCATAGCCTGCGTAATCTGGAACACTTTGTTTTCACGGATAAGGTTGGAGGTTGCCACATTGCACACCATCACTTCAAACGCCGCTACACGGCCCGGTGCATCGGCGCGTTTCATCAGCTGCTGCGTAACCACCAGCCGCAAAGATTGGGAAAGCTGGGAACGTGCCTGCGCCTGCTGTTGCGGCGGAAACACGTCAAGAATACGGTTAATGGAGTTAGGCGCACCGTTTGTGTGCAAGGTACCAAATACAAGGTGACCCGTTTCCGCCGCGGTAAGCGCCAGTGAAATGGTCTCTAAATCCCGCATCTCGCCCACCAGAATCACGTCCGGATCTTCACGCAGCATGGCTTTAAGCGCCGTGGCAAAAGAAACGGCGTCGCGGCCTACTTCACGCTGCGAAACAATGGAACGCTTGCTCTGATGGATATATTCAATCGGGTCTTCAACGGTGATAATATTATCATCGCGTTCTCGGTTAATCTTATCAATCAGCGCTGCAAGCGTAGTGGATTTACCAGAACCCGTTGGCCCGGTAACCAGCACCAGCCCGTTCTTTTCTTTGGTGATTTCAACGACCGCCGGCGGCAAGTTCAGATCCTCCAGAGACGGCAGGATCGTTTCAATCTTACGCATTACCACGGCGGGTCCGCGGCTGGTATTGTAGGCATTTACCCTGAAGCGCAGATCTTCATACGCAATGGCCAAGTCGATATCGCGTTGTTTTTTGAAATGCGCTTTTTGTTCCTCATCTAAAATGCTCTGAATGAACTGGGTGACATCCTGCTGGGAAATGAAATCTTCTTTTTGCACGCGTATATCGCCGCTGACGCGAATGGCAAGCGGTTCATCTGAGTGGATATGAATATCCGAAAGTTTATTTTCACGTGCGTATTTTGCCAGTTTTTCGAGCATCTCACTGTTCCTTCGTGTGGTAGGTTAAAAATCTTCGCGCCATGACTCGATGCGGACTTCACCATCCAGAATAATGGAAGGATCGCCCACGATCAGGTTATCACTTTTTACAAAACCATCCGGCAGTTCAGTTGTCCCGCCATTATCACTAATACCGATATAAATTTTATTCTCGTAAATCACCGCATCGGTAGGCACGCCCGTACCCAGTGTCGTATCGCTTAAGGTACCGCCGCACATGAAGCTTACTTCGGTCAATTTTGCTGTACCCGGCGAGCATAAATTTTGCGTATTTGGCACGTAGCGCGAAACGAAGGCTGTCTGATTGCTCACGGTTATTTTTGCCGTCACTTTCTCATTTTCGGCAAGGTCAATGTACCAGCCTTTTTGCGCATTATCCGGGCAGGATGCCGCAGGATCCGTTGTATTCTGCATAGCACTCACGGTAAATGCGCTGCTCGGCACATAAAGCGGGAAGTTGACTTCTTTAATGCCATAGACGCGGTTTTGCGTATCATCCGAAACCTGTCCCAGTTTCTGGGTATTGCCCGTACCAAAATACAGCATGAGTTGCTTATCAGATGTAATCGTAGCGGCCAGCTCATGGAAATTATAGCGGTCATTATCATTATTTGCCTGCGCATCAAACAAGGTTTGTTTTTCGTATAAGGTGCCCTGATTCGAAAGGTTCACCTGCCAGAGCTTGCCTTCCAGATCGGTGATATAGGCCATGGCACCGCGATCAGTAAACAGCGTGGTAGAATCAGCCGTAATTGCCGTTACTTTCGGCGGCACTGAGTTTACGATATCATTGCTGGGATCACCATCGGTGAGTGCGATCTTATTGATGATTTTACCGCCATCTTCCATATCAAGTACAAAGAGCTGCGCGCCATAATTGGGGTTAATGCCGTTATTATAGCCGCCGCCTACCAGCGCTACCCACCGGTCCACGCCCCCTATGGGAATGCGCACAATCACCGGCTGCGACCAGGCTTCACCGAGCGTACGGAAATCATAGGCTGCAGGCACTGCGCTCGCGGTAGGGAAATCCATGCGCGTCCAGCTGCTATCCCAGTAGCTGATCACCGCATCGCCGGTGCGGGATGCAAAGGTGAATAAATGCGTAGGAGCCAGCGGGTCGGTAACATCCAGCGCGAAATAGGAATGCCCTCCTTGCGCAAGACCCGCCATCAGTACGGTGCGCCATTGCCCGTCGTAAAATATATCTTTTACCGTAGGCGAACCATCGACGCCGTAAATACTGTTGCTGCTATTGTCTGCCGCGCTCACCAGCCCTTTCATGTTGCCCAGCAGGCTGGGAGGCATGAACGCCCATAGTTCCTCGCCCGTCTCAGAATCAAATGCATGCATAAAGCCCGCATTGGAACCCACATAGATAACCTCTTTACGATCTGCGCAGATACCGCCGCATTGTGAACTTTCCTTAAAGGCTTTATAGCCGTTCTGGAAACGGTAATAGCTCTCGGAATTAACATTGGTTTCATCGGAAAAGAATGCACTGGGCGGCCCAACAATGGAGGCTTTCGAGTGATAAATATCCGCCAGCTTCCAGCGTTCATCCGGTTGTAGTGCCGTACCCTCATCATCAAGATCTGCGGCAAATTCATCATAGGAATCCATACCGCGGATAAAATCTATCAGCGCCGTTAACTCTTCATCGGTATAGGGAGCCCCGCTATATTCCTCCATCGGCTGGCGCAGCCGGTCGATATTTGCCGCGCTGATATTATTCAGATCCTGCGGCAGGGCGGTAGCCACCGTCCATAAGTTACGGTTGGCTGCCGTTTTCTCATTCAGCTCTTCACCCGCATCCCATAACAAATCGCCCACATTGCCATTATCCAGCAATTCATATTTAAGCAAACGCCCTTTCCACTGGTGGTTAGATTTATAGGTAAAAGTAGACTGCAATATACTTTCATCATTCGCCGTACTTGGAATGATGGTCGGCGTAGTAAAGGTGAGCGATGAGGAAATAACCTGCTGAATATAGTTGGTCAGCACATCGAGCAATTCTGCTTTGTTATCGGCGTATAACGGTGAATCCGGATAGGTACCGCCCTTCTGCGAAAGCGTTAAATAGTTCGTATTGCCTGCCGTGGCGAATCCCACGGTAAAGGTTTTAATGCCCTGATTGAGGTTAAGCGATTCAGCCGTTGCTGAGGCCGTAGTATCTACCCAAAAACCGTCGCTAATCACTATCAGGATATTCTCCTGGCAGGTAGTATTGCTCAGAATTGGAGAATTCGCCCCAAGGAAATAGCTTTGTGCCAGCGTCATCGCATTATCCAGCACCGTACCTCCATTAGCCGTTAATGCATCGACAGCCGTATAAATTTGCGACGCGCCATTATCCGCTACATTAACTACCATTTGCGAGGTATTATCCCATTTCATTAGGCCGAAATTTGCACCGCCCGTAAGGTTACTGTTCGACACAATCGATTTAATCACATCTTTTGCTGCCTGCAGCCTTGTAAGATTTTCGCCGGGCTGTACCAGCAATGTGCCATCCACACGCTTGACGCGGTTGTTCAGGTAGTCGGATATATACATATTGTTGTTATTGTCTCTCTCTATACCAGCAGGAAGCAGGAACTGCAGCGGGCCGGAGCCGCCGCCCCCCCACACGCCTTGAGCCGCGCCAGCAGCCGAATATTTGTATACTGTGTTTGCATAAAACGCACTGATATACAGGTCATCATTCTCATCCAGCCCAATGCCAAACGGGCCAAAAGGCAGATTGATAGTTTGCTGCAGCGTGCCGTTAGTATTGTACCGCCGCACACGGTTATTGCCCTGCATGGCCACATAGACCCTGTCGCTACTATCGATGGCCAGATTCGTGCCGCCGCTAATACTCCAGTTGCCAATCGGCGTACCATCTTTGGTGAATTTCTGCACATTCCCTGAGCCATTGATAGCATAGACGTTATCATTACTATCGAGCGCCACGCCTTGCGCCGGGCCTACCGAAAGCTGCATTTTGGTGATGAAATTCCCATTACTGTCAAACTTCTGGATCCTGCGGTGAAAGCGGTCGGATACATAAATATTATCTTCGCTGTCGACGGCAATGGCCGAGATCAGGTCAAACTGCCCATCGGCGCCGGCAGGGCTATAGCCACCCCAGAACGCCAGCAGATTGCCTGCAGAATCATACTTCTTAACCGTATCATAATATTCTGCAACGTAGCTGTTGCCCTGTGAGTCAAAGGCCACGTCGATAGGGTAGCGCGTTGTCTGGCTCGGCAGGAATTCTGCCATACTGCCGGAGGTATCCAGCATGATCAGTATGTTCGCCGGTACATCGTCTGCGCCAGTGCCAGGAGGCGGTGATTTAGCGGCTGCGTCACAGGTAAAGCTCAGCCAGACTGTCAGCAACAGGAAGCGAGCAATGTATGAAAACGCAGTTTGTTTCATAGTATTTTATCGGGCGGCAGGGGTCGCCTCTCCTTCCAAGCTTTCATTAAGCGCTTCTTCTCGCTCCACATGCAGTGCACGGAACTTATCGGCATGCGCGCGTGAGCTTATTTCCACATATTCTGTCCTCTCCTCGCCCTGCATACGCGTAGCATACATCACCATATGCGCCGTTTTATCTGCCCAGAAATATTCACGGTCTTTTTCTTTTTTAGGCTCATCACCCTTATCTTCTTCACCGCGCTTTTTAATATCACCGTAAAGAGACTCAAAATAACTGAGCAGTTGCTGCCCGTCATTCGTCAGGGTGAATTTCGCCTGCACGAGCGCATCATCGATAAACACCAATACGCCCTGTGTGCCTTCCGGGATATTTTTGCAAATTTGATGCCCGCGCACCGGTATATCCACGGTGCCTGGCGCAGCGGCAAACAGCGTATCGATGTCATATTTTTTTACGGTATCGCGCACCGAATCACCGAAGGTAAAATGTGATGCGCCGCAGGCGCTGACAATCGATGGCAAGGTAAGCACCGCGAGGGCCAGGGCTATGTAACTGTAAACCGTAATGATAGTGGGTTTTTTCATGGCTAATACTCAGCAGATACGGTTGCTAGAATTCGGTTTGACGAGTTTTGCGGCCCCTGGGCGCTTGAAACGACTTCATAATAATAGCGCGGCGAAAGGTCACCAGCCGAGCCATAGGCGCTGTTTTCGCCAATCTCCGTACCGATGCCCAGCGACTGACCGGATACCGATTTTACCGCCAGTGCAGTGGTGGTGCAGTCATAACTATAGCCGCTCAGCTTGTTCAGCTCTTCCTGCGTTTCATCGCCTGTATACATATGGTCAAGCGATGCATAGCTAATCACATTGGGCAATACAGCAGGCGGGCTGCTCATCGCGCCCAGCCAGTTCACCGTGTCCATAACGCAGGAATCTGCTGCGTGAAGCACGGCCGAATCGATGGTTTTAAAGCCCGCCATTTTCGATTCCCTCGATGAAGTCTGCAGTAAGCCAATCGCCAGCAGATTCAGCACCACCAGTATCAGCAGCGTACTCACCAGAATACTGCCTTTTTCTTCCGTATGCGAGCCTGTGCAATGGCGCCTGTCCATGACTATGCTCAGAAGTTGGTTACGTTTAAGTGATTAATCGTAAAGATGCGTGTGCCGGTAATTTCACGTGCCTCAGCCAGAAATTCTGCTGCGCTTGCTTGCGTGATGCAATAGTAAAAACCTTGCTCTGTTTCCAGCACCTGGGTGCCTGCAAACAATGTGGTATTAATGGCGGCGGTACTGTCGACACAGGTAGCGCCGGTATTGTAAAAGCCATTATTATTGATGAAATATTCCTGTTCCTGCAGGTAGATAGAGCGCAGATTGTTGTGTACCACACTCACATCTGCTGCATCCAGGTAGCCAGAGTACATCGGCACGCCAATTGCGGCCAGTACACTGAGTATCACTACTACAACAAGTAGCTCAATTAAGGTAAACCCTTTCACCACCACATCCCCCAGGCTATATGCCAACGTGTTTGTTATTTAGCGGGGAGATTGGTCCGGTCTTTATAAGAGGGGATCGTATCGTCCCGCGTAAAACCTTATGCGGTTAGACCATACTTGGCCAAGCCCGCAGATAGAAAAGTTGCGCCGGATGGGGCACGAATGCCCCACCCGCACACACTACACTATTATTCTCGGATAACAGTGTTGGTCTGCTCTTCAGCAGCACCGGTAGAATCAAGCCACACGGTACGGATTACGATACCATCAGGAGCTGTCGCTGTAGTAATCTCCGTGAAACCAGGAGAGTCTGTAGCGTTTAAATCTACTACCGCTGATTCAGAAGGAGAATATGGGTTATTCCACTCCTGGATACCAGCGAAGTCTATGATACCATCAGCTACTGCGTCGATATTAGCTACTGTCGGATCGCAATCTACGGTGTCGAACATTTCTGTAGCGGCACCGGTAGAACATTTCGTAAATTCGGCAGAAACTAGCGCTACCGCGTTACTATGCGCTGTTTTAGCAGCGTTCGCTTTAGCACTGGCTTGATAGCCTTGATATTGTGGGATACCTACGGCAGCCAAAATACCAAGAATAGCAACCACTACCAGCAACTCTAACAGAGTAAAGCCGGACTGATTGCCCTTATGTGTTAATTGTGTAGTCATGACACCAACCTCCTAATCAAGTTTTACACACTATTATATGGTTAATAAATTAATAACTGCAACCTAACCATGCGCTCATTAAGCGCCCATTTGGATCATTAGTCAAGCTTTAAGTTGTTGAAAACTATCCGCTTTTTTAATTGCATTTTAACCATTTTGCCGCTAATCTTAGCAACTACTTAACTACTACCATATCCTGTTGAATTTTACTGGTTTTTTCCATGGAAGCCGCATCAATTTTTTATATTTTTTTTGCGCTGTGTTGCAGCTTTGCACTGCCTGCGCTGGTGATTTATGGAATCAACTATTATTCTGAAGAAAAAATTTCCCTCAAAAGGGCATTTAAAAATACCCGGGCGCATGAAAAACCATTTTTGGCACTCATTTTTGCCACCACAATACTGGGAAGTATCGCTATCGCTTTGCAGCCCTATAGCCCCGGCCAGCACTATGCGGCGCTATTATTTGCCTATGTTCTTATCGTTTTATCGTTTATAGACAGCAAGTTATATATACTTCCCGACTTTCTTACTTTCCCGCTAATTGCCACAGGACTGCTGGTAGCCCTGCTTGGGCTGTTTATCCCGCTTTTACAAGCTTTCTTAGGAATGTTTTTCGGTTACAGTAGCTTATGGCTAATTAATAGGTCATTCCTTCTGCTGCGCAACAAAGAAGGCATGGGACAGGGAGATTTTAAGCTGCTGGCGGCCATTGGCGCCTGGGTTGGCCCCATGCAGCTACCGCTCATTATCTTTGCGGCCGCGCTGATAGGGCTATTAATGGCGGCTGTGACCCGCCCGTTCTCACGGGCTACGTTAGGCTCTGCCATACCTTTTGGCCCCGCATTAGCACTGGCGGGCTTCCTAAGCCTGCTTTACGGCGATAATTTTCTTAACTGGTACTTGAGCCTGTTTTTGTAATAGCTTAAAAGAATACGGCCTGAATGGCTTCTGTTCCGAGCAGAATAACCGCAGTGGTAATCATTAGTCCCGCGCAGCCTACTACAACCCCGCTCAGCATTACCAGCCCATCGCGCTCCATCAGCCCGGCGCAGATAAGCACTATCCCTATGCTGGGTACGGTATTGGTAAAGGGCAGCGGAATAGCCACGGAAATGGAGCAGAGGGAGCAAAAAGCGCCGAATAACCTTATGCCTAACACCGAACTACACCCTCTAAGCCGCGGGCGTATCATCCTCTCCAGTTTCTCCAGGTAGGGCACCAGCCCGTCTATTACCTGCACCAGCCTCTCGCGCGTAACTGTTTTTTGGCCCAGCCAGTCGGGTAGCCAGGGCGTATGCCTGCCATAGGCAAGCTGCGCGGAAAGCAGCAGTAGCGGCACAGAAAATACCTGAGCGATGCCCAGCGCGGGCAGCGGTAATGCCATGGGAGCTGCTACCAACATAAGTAGCAATGCAAAACTCGCTTCCTGCATGGAATCCAGAATAGCCTGCACGCTGACATGAGCCTCCTTATGGCTTGTTTTTAAGCGCAGTAGCGCCGCGGAGACAGAGCCTTTTGGGTGCAATGGGCCTGGTGACGTCATGGGGCTTTAGCCTCGCCGGCCAGCGGTTTATCCTCAACCGCTTTCTCGGCCTCGCAGGTCAATTCTTTCCAGTTTTTTAACAACTTAACAGAAGTGGCTTTTTGTTCCTCGGTCAGTTTAGTTTCAAGCAATTTCTGATGGTTACGCGCCTCTTCACTGCCGCGCCGTTCGGCCAGCTCGTAATACATATAGGCGCGCACCGGGTCGTAAGGGAAACTTAAGGTTTCTATAGTTTCCTTATGCTCATAAAACTTGCCGAGCTGAAACTGGGCTTTGCCCGAACCATTCTTAGCCGCTAGACACCACCATTTTACCGCCTCCTCAGGGTTCAGCGCACCTTCTGAAATGCGGCAGCAATAAGACTGCGCCAGCTCATACTGGGCATACACATCGCCCTTATCCGCATATTCATGCCATCGGTCACGTTTACCGGCTTTATCATAGCCCATAAGCGCCACCATCGGTGCAGCGGTACACGCCGTCAGTAACATGATACTTATGAGGAGAATGAGCCGCATGGATTACTCCATATAGCGCGGCTGAGCAGCAATCTCACAGGCGATTTCGGGGAATTTACGTGACATATCAATGGCATCCACCACATCCACAAATTCCATACCGCGGAAAATTTCGATGCCGTCTTTGGCTTTTGCATGCCCATTCTTATCAGCAACAATGAACCAGGCCAGCGCCACTTTATTATCCCCCGGCAGGGATTGCAGCATGTACTCACCGCCGGGCAGGCCTAACTTATTGGATTGGTAGAGTTTACCAATCTTGTACTGTGATTGCACATGGCCCTTTTTAGCAGCAGAACAAAGCCATTTCGTCGCGATCGCATTGTCCGCCCTTCCGTCATTACCGCAGCAATGTGCCATGCCAAACCGGTACTGCGCCTCTAAATCTCCCGCATTGGCTTTTTGTTCCAACGTCGCATACTCATCCTTACTCATGCCAACTAAATCCACGGGATTAACCGGAAAGGCACAGCCAGCGAGCAAAAATACCATCAGAACGGAAAAGATCGTTGTTTTCATATTTATTCTCTACACCATCAACCGGAAACCATCAACGCTAGTTTATCTCGCACGGTATATCGGGCCATTTTTGTATATACTCTTTCGCCTGTTTCAAATCGCGCTCGCTGATACGCCAGTGTAGCGAGCTAAGCATGGATGCTGCCGCCTCACTATCGCGCTCCGCGGCCTTGGAGTAATACGCATAGGCGAGCGCATCGTCCTTGGGCATTTGCGAGCCTTCGCGCTGATATTCCTTCTCGTACATGCGACCTACTTCCAAAATCGCATCGCGCTGGCCCTGACGTGCCGCACTGCAGAACCATTTTAACGCATCATAGGAATTATGCAGGGGGCGCTTACCGCAGCACAGCGATTTCCCGAGCTGATACTGCGCTTCTGAATCGCCTGCGCGCGCGGCGTAATACCAGCGCGTAAACGATTCCGCTTTTACCACCTGATCCCCGGCGACATCCGCCACTTCCTGCGGCGTACCGATTTCCTGCTGGGCTCTGTCGAGAAGGGCGAACGTATAGTCCAGACAGCCGGTGAGGAGAAAAATAATACTAATTATTGCAGCAAATCGCATGGCTACTCCATGGCGCGCAGTATAGCATCTCCCATTTCAGATGTCCCCACCTGTTTCATACCTGACTGCATGATATCGCCGGTGCGAATACCATCCGCAAGTACCTTCTTAATGGCATTTTCCACAAGATCCGCTTCGGCTGCCATATTGAAGGAATAACGCAGCATCATCGCGAGGCTTAAAATCGTAGCAATCGGGTTGGCCTTGCCCTGCCCTGCAATGTCCGGCGCGCTGCCATGTACCGGCTCGTACAGCGCATGCTGCCTGCCATTCGCCTGCTTGGCACCCAGCGAGGCCGAGGGTAGCATGCCCAGACTGCCCGTAAGCATCGCCGCGCAGTCCGAAAGAATATCACCGAACATATTGGTCGTCACCATCACATCGAATTGCTTGGGGTTACGCACCAGCTGCATCGCCGCGTTATCCACATACATATGCGAAAGCGCGATGTTCGGATATTCCGCATCATGAATTTTTTGCACTTCCTGGCGCCATAATTCTGTGGATTCCAGCACGTTGGCTTTATCCACCGAGCAGACGCGGCCATTGCGCTTACCGGCTAGATCAAACGCCACGCGTGCAATGCGCTGAATTTCCGGGGTAGTATATACCAATGTATTATAGCCTTTTTTCGTACCATCCGGCAGCGTGTCGACCCCGCGCGGCTGGCCAAAGTAAATCCCGCCCGTCAGTTCGCGCACGATCATAATATCCAAACCGGCCACCAATTCGCGTTTGAGCGAGGAGGCATCAGCCAGCTCTTCGAACACCACGGCAGGACGTAAATTAGCAAATAATTCCAGTTCCTTACGAATCCCCAGCAGCCCTCGCTCCGGACGCACCGCATAATCCAGCGCCTCCCATTTAGGCCCGCCTACCGCACCGAGTAGAATGGCATCGGCCTTACGCGCCGCTTCCAGCGTTTCATTAGGGAAAGGATTGCCCGTCTCATCATAGGCACAGCCGCCAATCAGCGCGTGCGATACGGTAAATTTCGCGCGGCCCTGCTTGGTCAGCCAGTTAATGATACGTTCCGCCTCACGGCATACTTCCGGGCCAATACCATCACCCGCCAAAATAAGAATGTGCTTTGTCATCGTTGTTCCTGTCAGAAGTTCATCCGGCGCTATGCTTAGCGGGTTTTAACTGGCTAGGCAAGTCGCAGAAGCGTTGACATACGATTTACCTAATCTTTAGACAAAAAAATACCCGCATTGCTGCGGGTTTAGTACTGCACTGCGCCACTAGTTTGGAATCACTTTTCGGCGCAGTGGCCTCGTTAGAGGTCTTGAGGCTTAACGCATTTTATTGCGAAGCTAACAATCTGAGTATCTATTATTTTTGGCCAAAAGTCAATCCTTAGTGGATACCGACCGCATGCATAACCGCCTTTCTTATTCTATACAAATCCTCGCCTATAAATCTTTCCGTATAATAATGTCTTTTTCCTGAAATTTTATCTCTACCAAAGTGATAAAAATCCAGCCTGCTCAGTGACAAAGCATAGACCATGTCTCCCTTAAGCCAACATTTACGACTAAGACCCTCAGGGATAATGTTCCCGGGGAGAGTAACCTGCATATGAAAGTTATGCAGCGGATTTGGCTCGGTGGTAATTAAAGGCACTACTAGCAGCGTAGTACGTGCCACATTCTTAATTTTTGGAGAAAGCACAATAACCGGCCTGCTTTTTGTCATCTCCGGGACCTTAAATGCATGAAAGTCACAGCGAAGAATGGTGCCTGGCAAAGGAGGAAATTTTATAGACATATTATCCTATTCCGATGCGGCGGCGAGGCCCAGCGAGGGCTTCTTTTTTGTGATAAGGCCGGGCGCATAGAGCTGCTTTTGCGCTTCCATAACTAAAATACCGCCCATCATGCCGCCCCATTTTATGCCAATAGGCTCTATCAGATTATTCATACGCAGGAAAAGCTTAAACTGGCTGGGAAAGCCAAATAACCGGCTGCATGATTTTTCCACCGTAAACATAGCATTGGTCAGTAAGCGCTCAAGTTGGCGCGCAGAATAGGGCCTGCCCTGTCCGAACGGAGTCTCTTCCGAGCGAGCCAGCATACTGCGCCGATTGGGCGCAATGGCGATCAGCCTGCCATCCGGCCGCATCACGCGCCATACTTCGCGCATAAATGCCTCCGGTTCCGCCACAAATTCCAGCGCGTGCACCAGCACCATGCGCTCAATCGACGCATCGGCAAGCGGCAAGGCTTCTTCCTGCACCAGCAAGCTGCTGTTTGGCCGGCCTTTGGGCCATATGCACGCCCCCATCGTGGCGGGCATCAGTGAAATAATGTGGTACGAATCTTTCTCGTCCGGATGGCCAAGAAACGGCGTCATATACGGATTGGCAAAGCCAATACCGGCGACATATTCGGGCTGCGCCAGCCGTGTGCCACTGCCCACTTCCGGCCAGGTATCATGCATCAGATTGCGCACATGGCGGCATACTACCGCGCCTAGCGGCGTATGGTAAAAGGCGCGTAATTCCTGAATGGGCGGCCAAAGCATGGCAGCAGTGTACGGTAAAACCCTGTCCGCTTCAACGGGAAGGATGGCCGTATTACTGCAGCAGTGGGCTCCAGGCGGGGTCAGAGGCTTCGGTGGTGGTTTTTATCAGTCGCTCGTTATAGCCTGTAAGATCTATAGAATACAGCATGGTACGGCTAGGGCTTCCACCGCCTGGGCGCGACTGGCGCATGAACATCAGTACGCGGCCATTGGGCGACCAGGTCGGGCCTTCATCCAGATAGCTTTGCGTAAGCAGGCGCTCGCCGCTGCCATCTATGCGCATAACGCCAATATGGAACATGCCGCCTTTCATCTTCGTAAATGCAATTAAGTCACCGCGCGGCGACCAGACCGGCGTACCGTATTTGCCATCGCCGAAGCTAATGCGGCGTACATTACCGCCATCGGCACTCATTACATATAGCTGCTGAGAGCCGCCGCGGTCGGAGTTAAAGACAATCTGCTTGCCATCGGGGGAATAGGAAGGCGAGGTATCAATAGAAGGGTCATTCGTAAGCCGCTTGCTGGAGCGCGTATTAATATCCAGCTCAAAAATTTCGCTATTGCCATTCAGTGATACCGACATAATGGCTTTGCGGCCATCGTGGGAAAAGCGCGGCGCAAACGACATGCCGGGGAAATTACCCAGCGTCTCTACACTGCCGGTTTCCAGATCGTACAGATACACGCTCGGCACTTTTTTATGGTAGGAAAGATAGATGATCTTTTGCGAACTGGGCGAGAAGCGCGGCGTCAGCGCCAGCGATTTTCCTGAGGTAAGGAATTGCTGGTTGGCCCCGTCCTGGTCCATAATCGCCAGCTTTTTGGTCTTGCGCTTACGGTCACCCGATTCGGCAATATACACAATACGCGTATCAAAATAGCCTTCTTCGCCGGTAATACGCTCGTAAATATCGTCAGAAATCATATGCGCCACACGGCGCCAGTTCTTCTCAGATACCGTATAGGATTTACCGAGTGTTTGTTTTTCGGTCAGTACGTCCCACAGGCGGAAAGACGCCGTAAGCTTGCCGTCCACCGCATCTACCGAACCAACCACCAGTGCCTGCGCACTGATCTTACGCCAGTTCGGGAATTCCGGCACAGACGTAACATTCATAGCCTGCTGCAGAAACGCGCGCGGCTCAACCGGTTCAAATAACCCGGAACGTTCCAGATTATCACGGATTACGCGGCCAATATTCGCGCCCATCGAGCGGGAGTCGGCAAAATCCACCACCGCAATCGGCATCGGGTCGACATTCCCTCGGGTAATATCCACCTGCAGCGCCGCCTGCGCCGGCAGCGATACACTTAAGATTAGCCCAAATAACAACCCTTTAAAAAAACGAAAAGCCACCTTTTTTTCCTTTCTCATTTTCTTCTTCTGCCGCCTTCGCAGTGTTTTCAGCGTCGATCAGATCCTGCGGCTTGCCCTCAAGCTTCTGGCCATTCTCGAGCAGGAAATAATGCTCCGTGCCATCCCCCGTCTTAAGCATGAAATACTTATTGCTCTCCATTTTGGAGTCTTCCAGCATGCCATAATAGGTAGATAACCAGCGTAGAACGCCATCATCCTCACAGGTTTTCTGCCAATCAGGATAAAGCTCGTCGATTTTATATTCTTTTATAATAGTGCCGTTTTTATGGAATACGAGCGCGCCAAGATCCAATACTTCTTGATAAGTCTCAGGCTTACAAAACACGCGGCCCACGGCATTAACAAAATATTTTCCGTCTTCGCTAAACGCCAGCGTGTACTCGCTGAAGAATGTTTTTTCCACGGCCCATAATTCTTTCATGTCGGAGATGCGGCACATCGTGCCCCGAAAATCGCTGAACTCGCGCTTGCCGCCATAGCGGTCGATCATCAGGAATATGTATTTTTTATCCTGGCTCACTACTTTATGTTCTGCAAAACCCCAATCCTGCAGCACCTGTTCGCAGTCGCTTTGCGCCGCGCCTTTAGGAGCGGGAGGCAAACCTATGTCAGATGGGGGCGTTTCCGCGGCCAGGCTATTTCCCGGAAGCAGTAAAAACACAAGTAGAAGGATACGTATCAGCATGCAGGCACTATAGCAGTTTTCATTGCGCTGTCCAGAGCGCTCCAACATAAAATTTTCATCAATAGAGCATATCTCGAGGATCAAAATTCATTTCAATTTCTTTCCAGTTGGAATATTTTTCCGGCGGCAATCCTTTCAGCGGACTGCAGGCTTTAATGGCGCGCACCGCTGCATCTGCCGCCGCGCGGTAGAAATTATCGCTGCTATAACGCGCCTTCTCCAGAATATTCACCTCCACCACTGTGCCATCCTGTAGTAATTTAATATAGAGCGGCACCTGCATATCCATCGCATCGCGTGCGCCGGCCGGAATCGACCAGCAGCGTGCAATCTGCTGACGTATAGCGTCAATCTCGCTGATGGAAAGCGCCAGGTTTTCATCATACTCCGTTATGGGTTGCTTTGCTTTCGCCTTCAGCGCCTCAACGCTTTTCAGCACCTTATCGAAGCTATTCTCTTCCCCTTCGTCCTTTTTCTTATCTTTTTCTTTTTCCTTTTCCTGCTTCGGCTTAGGTGCGTCCTTGGGCTTAGGCTTTTCCTGCGGCGTTGCTTTCTTCGGAATCTTCGGCTTGGGGGGCTCAGGCTTCTTTTTCGGCTTTGGTTCCGGCGCGGCCTTGTTCTCGGCCTCTTTGGGCGGCTCAGGCGTCGGGCTGGGCTTCGGCTCTTCCGGCGGCTGCGGCTTGGGTTTGATATTCGTTTTGTCTTTCACCGGCAGTAGCTCAACCGTAATCACCGTTTGCTGCGGCATTTTTTTAGGGCAGGAGACGGGGATACCCACCAGCAGTACAAATAGGGTGATATGGAGCCAGAATGAATAATAAAAGCCGGGGGCCTTCTTTGCGCACCATTGCATGGCATCGCGCAGCATGTACCACACAGGCCGAATCAGCGAAAACCACACCCATTCAAAGAAATAACCGATGGCACGGAGAAGCGGCATGGCTACCCCTCATCGGGCTCAGTCACCAAACCCACTTTAGAAAATCCGGCGCTGCTGATACGCGACATTACGGCCATGACATTGCCGTAATCAGTGCCCTTATCTCCGCGCAGGAAAATGCGCGTATCCTTTTTGCGGTTGGTCACCGCATCTAATTTCGCCACTAAATCCTTAAGTTCAATCCGGCTTTCTTCCAAATATACCTTGCCCTGCTTATCTATGGTCAAGACAAGCGGTTCGTCCTGTCCGGCTATAGGCTGCGCGGTTTCTTCCGGCAGCTCCACTTCCACGCCCATGGTCATTAGCGGCGCCGTGACCATAAAAATGATAAGCAGCACCAGCATCACATCCACGAAGGGTGTTACGTTGATTTCGCTCATCACCCTGCGGCTGTAGCGGTTCTCCTGGCCCATGATAGAACGGCCCGAAGAATTATTATGTAGCGATACGCCCATAGCACTATCCAGATTACTTATCCAGCTCACGCGAGAGTATGGCACCAAACTCGCCTGAAAATTCATCCAACCGGCTGGAGAAACGCGCCATATCATTGGAAAATTTGTTGTAGAATATCACGGCAGGAATAGCCGCAAACAAGCCAATCGCCGTGGCAAATAGCGCTTCGGCAATACCCGGCGCCACCACGGCCAGCGACGTGTTCTTCATCAGCGCGATCGATTGGAAGCTGTTCATAATGCCCCATACCGTGCCGAACAGCCCGACAAATGGCGCCGTTGAGCCTACGGTTGCTAAAAAGCCCAAATTACGCTCCAGTTTGTCCAGCGCCTGATTACGCGCCAGGTTCATCGACTGAAAAATACGTTCCTTGATACCCACTTTCAGCTCCATGCGCTGGCGCTGCGCCGGTGTGGGCAGCTTCCATTCATACATGCCCGCCACGAAAATCATGGCCATGGGGTGATCGGCTTTTTGCTTAATCCGGTCGTAAATATCTTCCAGCAAGTCGCCCGACCAGAAGCTTTTCTCAAATTTCTTGGTTTTTATTTGCAGCACTTTGAATGCAAAAATCTTCTCAAAGATAATCGCCCACGACCAGAATGAGGCCAACAAAAGAATAATTATGACCGATTTAACGATAAAATCGGCTTCCATGAACATGCCAAGGGGGCTTAAATCCAGCCCTCCTGCGTGTGAGCCGGCCAATTCAATCCCATCTACCTTGGGGGTAGGGATTGCCCCTACAGCTGCAATATCATTTGCCATGGGGCGCACTCTAGCAAAAGCCACGAATGAAGTCTAGACTGTGTTAAGTAAATTTAGCGTATATAGGCGTTGACAGGGCGGCATAAAATCACTAGATTCCCCGAAAATTTACCACAAAAAGATGAGATGAAGGTTTCGCAAGAGTTATTGCAGCAAGCGCACAGCGCTGGATATAATGCCGCCCTGGTTCTGGCAGACGGGGCGGTTTTTTTTGGCCATGGCATCGGTAGCCCCGGCATTACCACCGGCGAAATCTGCTTTAATACGGCCATGACAGGCTATCAGGAGATCCTCACCGACCCTTCCTATGCCGAGCAGATTATCACCTTCACTTTTTCGCATATTGGCAATGTCGGCACGAATGATGAGGATGTGGAATCCTCTCGTCCGCACGCCAAGGGGCTGGTTTTACGCGACGTGCTTACTGCGCCGTCCAATTTCCGCAGCACCATGCCATTCCAGGACTGGCTGGCTAAAAACAACATTACTGGCATTTCCGGCGTCGATACGCGCGCCCTCACCCAGCAGATTCGCAAAAACGGCCCACAAAACGTTGCGATATGCCATCTTGATAAGGGCGAAGTGTTTAACCTCAAATCCATCCAATCCGCCATTGCTAAGCAGCCGGATATGAACGGCCTGGAACTCGCCAAAGCCGCTTCAACCAAGAAAACCTATGAATGGACCGAAGGGCTCTGGCAACTTCGCCACACAAAACACAAAACACAAAACACATCTTATAACGTCGTAGCGATTGATTACGGCGTAAAACACAATATTCTGCGTAATCTGGCAGAGCGCGGCTGCGCACTTACAGTCGTACCCGCCGATACGTCCGCAAAAGACATTCTTGCCTATAACCCCGATGGCGTTTTCCTCTCCAACGGCCCCGGCGATCCCGCTGCCACAGCTACTTACGCACTGCCCGCAATCAAGGAATTGCTCGCCGCAGACCTGCCCATATTCGGCATCTGTTTGGGGCACCAACTGCTGGGCGCAGCGCTTGGTTGCCGCACGGAGAAAATGCATCAGGGCCACCGCGGTGCTAACCATCCAGTACAGGAACTGGCTACAGGTAAAGTCTTTATCACCAGCCAGAACCATGGTTTTTCCATCGCCAAACAAGGCATGCCGAAGAACGTAGAAGTCACGCATATTTCGCTATTTGACAAAACCATTCAGGGTATTCGCATGACCGGCAAGCCCGTCTTTTCCTTCCAGGGCCACCCGGAAGCCTCACCCGGCCCACATGATCTAGCCGTTGCCTTTGATGCGTTTATTGAAGATATGAAGTTGAAAGTTGAAAGTTCAAAGTTGAAAGCTAGGAAAGTATAAATGGGGGAAACTACACTGCATAATTTAATAAATTCAACTCTTCTTAAAAGAGCCGGGCTGGAACATTATAAATTGTTTGATACATGGGCTGCACTTTCCTTTATAGATAGTATTTATATTTATGGCAGCCGTGCACGGGGTGATTTTTTACCGCACTCGGACATAGACATAGCCATTAACTGCCCCACAGCTTCGGCAGAAGACTGGCTGATGCTTGAATCCATGGCAGAAAATGCGCCTATTCTACATAAAATGCATTTACAGCGGTACGACTCTCTGGAAGAAGGTTTGTTTAAGGATCAGATAGATAAGTATAAAAAGGTGCTATATGCCAAAGCTAGATAAAGCAGTTGTTGAAGCACGTTTAGCAACCTATGCACGGGCGCTCAATACGTTTAACACTGCCCTTGAGACTAAGAAAGATAATGAGAAGCTCTATCTGGACGCATCAGCTCACCGCTTTATGTACTGCTACGAAATGACATGGAAACTATTGCGCCGGTTTCTTCGTGCGCGCGATATTGACGTGAATTCTCCTGTCATGACATTCCGCGAAGCCTTTGCCGAGAATTGGATAGAAGATCAAAAAACCTTTGAACAAATGATTACTGACAGAAATATTGTAACCCACGAGTATTTTGAAGATAAAGCAGAAGAAATCTATACTCGGCTTCCTCACTATCTGCAGACCATGCGAAAAGTGCACTCCACACTGGAAAAACTATGCCAAAGCGAAATGATATAAAATCCATACTCCTGATTGGCGCCGGGCCAATTGTTATCGGTCAGGCGTGCGAATTCGACTATTCCGGCACACAGGCCTGTAAAGCGCTGCGGGAAGAGGGGTACCGCGTTATTCTGGTGAATTCCAACCCGGCCACCATCATGACGGATCCGAACGTGGCTGATGCTACCTATGTGGAACCGATTACACCGGACATGGTAGAAAAAATTATCGCCAAAGAGCGCCCGGATGCGCTGCTGCCCACTATGGGCGGCCAGACGGCGCTTAACTGCGCCATTGCCCTTGAGAAAAACGGCGTCCTTAAGAAATACAAAGTGAAACTTATTGGTGCGCAAATTGATGCGATCGATAAAGCTGAAAACCGCGAGCGCTTCAATAAAGCCATGGCCAATATCGGGCTGGAAGTACCGCGCAATACCGTGGTGCATACGATGGAAGAGGCATTAGAAGCCCTCAAAACTATCGGTCTGCCGGCCATTATCCGCCCCTCCTTTACGCTGGGTGGCACGGGCGGCGGCGTCGCCACCACACTAGAAGAGTTTAAGGAAATCGTTGAAAGCGGGCTGGATGCTTCCCCCACCACCGAGGTGCTGATTGATGAATCGCTGCTCGGCTGGAAAGAATATGAAATGGAAGTGGTGCGCGACAAAAAAGATAATTGCATCATTATCTGCTCGATTGAGAATGTCGACCCGATGGGCGTGCATACGGGCGATTCCATTACCGTGGCCCCTGCCCTGACGCTGACAGATAAAGAATACCAGATTATGCGCGATGCCTCCTGCGCAGTGCTGCGGGAAATTGGCGTGGAAACCGGTGGCTCTAACGTACAGTTTGCCGTTAACCCTGCCGATGGCCGCATGGTGGTGATCGAGATGAACCCGCGTGTTTCTCGCTCGTCGGCGCTGGCTTCCAAAGCCACCGGCTTCCCTAT
>WGMJ01000012.1 GCA_016125135.1 Alphaproteobacteria bacterium
AATAGCTATAATTGGCCATGTTTTCAGTTGATGCTATTCGCGATGCATGGGCTAAATCTGCGGATCCCACTCCAGCTGCCGGCCTACACTTTGAAAGAGGTACATCAGAAGCCGCGGTGCACGTGGCACAGGCATTACTAGATGGATTCAACGCGCTAATTCCAGCCGATACTTTCATATCCAACTCTTATCTTGATTATATGGATACGCATGGCATGGATACCAGCGTACTAAGAAACATATGGAAGCAGATGGAACAAAATCCTGCTTTAGCAATCCTGAAGATCAGATTGGAAATTACCAAGGATAACGCAATTGAACTCATGCAAGAAGCGCGGCAAGGCAATTGTGACGAATTGCACTACGCCGCGCGGCAATTACTTGAAGCGGATGGCATACAAGCTTTCGGGCTACGCATGAAACAAAAATCCGGGCCAGGGGAGTATAATTATAACAGTAACAAACAACATGTCTTTGTTATTTTTAATACAGATGGAAAAGATCTGGACTATATTCTAAAAAATCCAGAAGATCCAAATAACGTTGTGATTGATTTATGGTTCAGGGCCGCAGGTGATTTAAAGTCAATGCTGTCCTTCTACAAAGAGGCCTTTCAACTGGATCCTTCGATAGACGCAGTATTTATCGGCGACCGTGATAGCGGATATACTGGTGAACACGAGTTTTTCTCAAATCCTCGCTTTGACCTCTTTAATGTTACAGATGGCCTGACATCTTGTATTCCATACCAAGCAAGGGGCCCGGTAATCAACATTGGAAACCCTACACTACGTGATGAGTGTAACTTTTAAAGCGCTGTTTCGCCGAGTTTTTCGGCCTTGATGACTTTCTTGATCATCGTGTCGCGTTTCAGCTTGCTGAGGTAATCAACAAACAGAACACCGTTGATATGGTCAATTTCGTGTTGGGCGCAATGGGCATCAAACCCCTCGAATAACTCTTCCTGCTGTGTGCCGTGAATATCGGTGAATTTTATGCGTACGCCATAAGGGCGGATAATATCCGCAAATTGTTCGGGTAACGATAAACAGCCCTCAAGATATGAGGATTGATCATCCGACTTCCAGATCACTTCGGGATTGATCATGACAATAGGCTCGAGCTTTACTTCTTCGCCGTTCTCCTTGCGGTAATTGGTTGCCAGAATTTTGACGCCGTTTTCTTCACTATCAATCCGCCACGGGGCGCGGCATACAACAACAAGGCGGCGCGTTACATTAACCTGATTGGCCGCCAACCCCACACCACGGGCTTTTGCCATGGTTTCAAGCATGTCAGCCGCGAGGCGGCGCACATCCATATCAATCTGTGTAATTGGCTGCGCGACTTCCTTCAGTACAGCGTCTGGAACTTTGATAATCTTTAGAATACTCATGCGATTTTCTTTTGCTCTTGCTGGGTGAGCTCGGCTGCTGCCGGTGTGCCGGCATTATTTTCAAGCTGTGGCAGCATGTCGATTTCTTTTTCGCCACCGGCAACGCCCAATTCTTTGAAACGGCGTGCCTTGGGCAGGAATGTGCGCTCGAGCGAGCCAATGAAGCTGTTATATTGCTCAACCGCTTTACCTAGTGATTTGCCCATACCTTCGAAATGGCCCGTGAGTGTAACAACAGCCTTGTAAAGCGCGTTTGCGTTCTCGGCGATCTCGCGGCTATTTTGCGCCATTTTGTCTTGCTGCCAGCCAAAGCTTACAGCTTTACAAAGTGAGATGAGTGTTGTTGGGGAGGCGGGAATTACTTTTTGTTCAACCCCGTATTCAATTAAAGATGCATCAGCCTGAAGTGCCGCCGAGAAATAGCTTTCCCCCGGCATAAACATGATAACAAATTCAGGGCTTTCAAGCTGTGCCCAGTAGCTTTTCTGCCCGAGTGACTTGATTGTCTCACGCACAGCACGCGCATGGCGCTCGAGAATCATTTTCTGGTCAGCTGCGCTGAGATTTTCTTGTAGCAAATCAAGGTATGCGTCCATTGGCGCCTTGGCATCGATAACAATTTGTTTATTACCGGGCATGAAAATAACGATATCGGGACGGTTGCGACCGCCCTCATCATTCGCGCTGCTCACCTGCTTTTTGTAATGCACGTTCTCTTGTAAACCCGCCATTTCAAGGCAGCGCATCAGCTGTAATTCGCCCCACTGACCACGTGTTGCGGGTGAACGCAAAGCCTGTGCCAACCCTGCTGTTTCAGCCTGCAATTTGCGCTGGTCCATTACCATGCCTTCAATTTGTTGGCGCAAAGCGCCATAAGCTTCAGCACGGACTTTCTCGAGTTCCTTTACTTTTTCATCCAAATTCGCGAGTGTTTTTGTAACAGGGTCAACGAGTGCGCCGAATTGTTCTTGTGTTTTTGCAAATGCCTTTTCTGAGAGCGCTTCATAAGCGGCTGGTAAGTTGGCTTTCTCTTTTTCAAGCGAGAGAATACGCCATCCCAAAATTGCGCCCATGATCAGCAGGCCGCAAAGCAGGCCGAGCGCAAACAACATTATTGCACCACCAGAACGGCAGGGCCGTTTGGTAAATTGGGGTAAAGTGTGGCAACAGGTTGCGGGGTCATGTTCTGATAGCGGTTCATCAGATTTTCAACCGCGCGGTCAAAACTTGCATTCATCGAAACACCTTGCGTGACTGTATAATCACGCGGGGCACGCCAGAGGAATTTTATGTTTTGTTGTTGCGCCCACATAGAAAGCACTTGCGAAAGGTTCTGCCCTGGCGCCGCTGCAAAAGTTGATGTTGCGCCGAATATCTGCTGCTGCATGTTTTCGGCTTTTGTATCGGCAACAACCGGCAGGCTCATACCAAGATTACCGGCCATTGCAGGGGACGCACCAGCTTTATGGATTTGTACGGAAGCGCCGCCATCAGTAAAAGCAAGATTATGCTGCGCAAGCGCGGCGGCAAGTGTTTGCTGCCATGAGTTGCCACCCTGCCATGAAATTTTGGCATTTGATTTTACATCAGGCGCAAAGTTAAAATCTTTCCCCGCCGGTAAAATTTGCGGGAGCGCAACAGCCAGTGGAATTCCCTTGCCGAAACCTTGCACAATTTCATTTGACGGTGTGTAAGGCACTGTTGACACCGGCATGTCTTCATATGGCTCGGGCATTAGCGGGCCGCTATCAATGCTTGCCATTGGTACAGCAGGTACGCTTGGCGCATAAGAGTACATGTCATTGCTTTCCGGTTGCGGCGCATTAGCCGGACCGGGCACCCAGTTAAAGCCCGCATAAGCAGGGGCTGCACAAAGCAAAAGGAAAGCGAAAAGAATCTGGAATTTCATAAACGTGACCATACGGCACGGCGGTCAAAAAAACAAGAATCGGGCGATAAAAGCCTCTAGAAATTGGGTTTACCCTACCCGAAATCACGAAAACGGCGGTGTTTGAACTGCATCAGGCCGGGGCGGTCCTCCCCCACCAGCCAGCTCCGGAGTTTGCGCATGGCCGCTTCAACGGTCAGGCCGCGCTTTTCAAGGGTCCAGAAAATCATCGTTACTAAAAAGGCAATGCCCAGCGTAATCGGGCGGAAATAGACAATCAGCACGAGAAACGGAATGGCGGCCTTGGCATCAAGTCCGAAAAACTTGATGGGACGCATGGAATTGCGCCAGTGCCAGTTTAATTGTTCGCGGAGTTCTTCAACAGCCTTTGACATGTTCCAAATATTATCACACCGAAATTAAAGAATTGAAAAAGATTTTACTTGCTGTGATCAAGAGGCATGTCCTAAGTTCGAGTTTCAATAAAACAGGGAAGATAAAATACTATGACAAATAATGCACTTCTATATAATATCCAGCCAGAGCAGGTTGTACGTGCTGGTAATCCCCCCCATGACATTAACTTTGTCGAAACATTACACGGGGTTCCTGTTTCAGATCCATTTCGCCCGATGGAGGATTTTAAATCTGCCGCAACACTCGACTGGGTCGCGCAACAAAATTTACGCTTTGATAATTTCACTGCATCTGCACAGCACACGGCTGAGGAAACGATTCAATTTTTCAAAAATGCCATCCCCAAAGGCATGCGTGAAAGTATGCCGATTAAAAAGAGGGATAAGTATTTTGTGTGGCGTAGGCAGGAAGGCGATGCCAGACCTTCTTACTTTGTGAAAGATGTACCGGATTACGATGCACCAGCACGATGCCTACTAAACCCTCTCGAGATTGACCCCTCCGGGAAAACAAATGTTGTGGGCATCTCACCAACAAAAGATGGTAAAATTCTAGCCTATCAACTCAGTGTATCAGGCAGTGATGAAACAACTTTAAAATTTATGGATGTTGAGACAGGTGCAGACCTCGGTGAAAGCTATAGTAAGTTTCGTTCAGGCGTGACGTGGGGCGTTGACGCTAGGGGTTTTTATTACCGGCGACCCGTTGAAGGACTTGAGAAAGCGCATGAGGTTTGCTACCACGCCATGGGAACAAACCCCGCAAGCGACCTTGTTATTTATAGCCCCTCAGAGCCAGAAACATCTGCCTCTTATTTTCGTTTACAAAAAAACTCCACAAAAGAGCCGGGGCTATATGAATATCTTTTGATCAGCAACACAGATAGAGATAAAAACGCGATCCTGAAGCGGCCCCTTGGTAGCGATATTCCCTTTGAAACACTATTCCCCTTCAAAGAGGGGGAGCTTTCACCAATTCACGAGATAGATGGCACGATCTACGCCACAACATCGCTTGGAGCGGGTAATAACAGGCTCGTAGCAATTGACCCCCAGAATCCTGCACCGGAGAACTGGCAAACAATATTGTCTGAAAACCAAGACCCGCTGATGAACGCTTTCGTCTGGCAAAACAAGATTTTTGCAACATACGGGCATGACACCGGAGAAGTGTTAAAGGTTTACGACCTTGCGGGCAATCACCTGCATGATGTACCAACGCCGCCACTGAGCACTTTCGCACTCGGCCAAGTGCGCATGGATGATACCACCTGCCTACTGACTTATGATAGTTTTCAGGAAACAGGCACAATATATAAATACGACAGCACAGCCAATCAACTTACAGTCTTTCGGGAATCAAAAACGCCGATTAATTTGAGGGATTGCAAAGTCGAGCGTCACTTTGCGACATCGAAGGACGGCACAAAAGTGCCCATGACAATTATCTACCACCCTGATACGAAGCTTGACGGCACTGCAGCGACACTCCTCTACGGTTATGGCGGGTTTGATGTCGCGCTGTCTCCCGGTTTTGACACTGATATCGCACAATGGGTAAGGGCGGGCGGCATCTATGTCATGTCAAACTTGCGGGGCGGCGGCGAATTCGGAAAAGACTGGTACGATGCAGGACGTAAAGAAAACAAGCAGAATGTTTTTAACGACTTTGCGGCTTGTGCCGAATATCTCATAGAGAATAACTTTACCTCGAGCAAACGTCTTGCCATCCAAGGTGGCTCGAATGGCGGCCTTCTGACACTCGTTACCATGTTGCAAAGACCCGAGCTTTTCGGCGCTGTTATTTCGGAGGTGCCCGTTTCTGATATGTTCAGATTTCACATCGGCTCTTACTACGGCTATGGCTGGAAGCATGATTACGGCGATCCGGATATCCGTGAAGACTTTAACCATGCGGCTGCATATTCTCCGCTGCATAATGTTCTTGTTGGTTTCGAACACCCGCCACTCCTCATTAACACGGATTTACATGATGATCGCGTTTTGCCATGGCACAGCTTCAAGATGGCAGCAACGCTTCAATGCCTTGAGGACGATGCTTCGCTGACATTGCTGAAAGTGCGGACCGATGGTGGGCACGGTGCAGGGCAGACAGAACAGCAAAAATGGGCTGATACCGGTGCCTTGCGGGCGTTCTTACATCAAACGCTTGGACCTATCGACCAGGATGCGTATAAGGCAACCCTCGCAGTGCCTGCCATTGTGCAAACAACCACGCCAGTTTAGTGCCCGCCACCGCCACCAGCGGAAGTGAGCATCAGGTAGTAACGCTTGTCGATTGTACCGGCTTCGAATAATTTTGTGGCGGTTTGCGTCATGGTTTGCCCGTAGGACGGGATCATACGCTGGATGGTCGGCGCCCATTCATTGATATCCATATCGAGGAATTTCTCACGTACATCATCGGGGAAGGCCATCCATTCGCGTACACCGGCGCGGCCGCCGCCTTTTTTCGGCACAAGCGCCTGCGTAACGACAAGGCGCAATGTTTCCATGAGGGCGTAGGCGCGCTCGGCGCGCTCATCTGGTTCGAAAGCAGAAATCATGCGGCGGATTGTGGAAGCCACGCCCATTGTGTGCGTTGTTGTATAAACAGCGTGGCCCGTTTGCGCCGCTTCAATAGCGGCAAGAATTGTTTCACGGTCACGCGCTTCACCAACCATGATAATGTTCGGCTTACGCCGGAGCGCGTTGCGCACACCTTTGGCAAAGTCTGGCAAGTGGCGTGGTACTTCGGTTTGTGCCACCACCGAGCGCGGTGATTTCACACCATCATAAGTGAATTCGATTGGCGATTCATAGGTCAGCATTTTACCGCAACCTTGCGCACGCTCGAGCAACATGCGGTTACCAGCAGCAAGTAATGTTGATTTACCCGAGCCTGTTGGCCCCGTAACAATTACCATACCTTGGCGTGGTGCCCACTCGTTGATGATCTGCTCTTCAATACCGAGATCTTCGAATTTTGGCGGGTCGGTTGGTAATGTCCGCATTGTTATCTGCGCACCATCACGGCCTCTGGATAAAATCGCTGTGATATTCACACGGAAACGCACGCGGCTGTAACGATCGGGACGGATTTCGTATGACACGTCGAGATCATCACCTGAAGCGAGGCGTGCATTTGCATCAGGCCCGTAAATTTTATCAAGAAAAACTGCAAGGTCAGCGCCATCAAGCGGGCGGTATGTGGCGGGGTAAAGTGTGCCGTGAATATCGGTATAAACCTGACGGTCTGTCTGGATGGTGACATCGGATGTACCCTTTTTCACACACCACAGCAGAAACTGGTCGATATGGTCTTGCGCGAAGCGGTTTGGTTCATCAGGCCATGTGCGCGAAAGATCCTGATCGGACTTCGCAAGGCTTACGGGTTTACGGGTTGCCATTCTTTTGTCCGCGGAGTTAGTGTCGGGAGACCTGTCATACGGATCGCACGGTCGCCGACTTTCATTTCCTCGCCGCCGCCGGAAACACCACGATCAACCATCATTGTGTAAGGCGGCGTGATCATGCCTTTGGCCAGCAATTGCTTGTAGCGAACCATGCCTTGGAAGTGGGCATTCAGTTCCAGCAAATCCTGCTCGAACACTTCATCGGCCTGTTTGTAACCTTCGGCCCAGCCTTGTGAAATCAGTTCGCGCCAGTATTGCCGCTCCTCATTATCGCGTGGACGCAAAATATCGGGCGGCGGCTCTACCTTGCCCCAGTCACGCTCCAGATATTGCCGCCATGTGCGGGCAGCAGAAACAATGCGTGCGTTGCGGTTGATATTATAAATTGTGTCTGCCACAGCGGCTTCGGTGCCGGAATTACTGATTAACAAAGCATCAAGTGACTCAGAAACAATGGGCGGCTCGATCACAAGACCAGAAGGCGCGGCAATAAGCAGTTGGCGAAAATCATAAACCTTGTCGAGATAATTGCGGCGACGTTCAATCTCGGCGCGGATTTCAAACGTACGGCGCGCCAAGCCACCACGCGCGCCAAACGAAAGTGCGGCTTCTTTCATTGCTTCTTTGCGGATATTAAATGGCACTGGCTCGTCTTGGCTGACACCCTTTTCCTGCCAGCCGGGTATTTCCTGCAGATCGAGAAGATTGGGCGGAATCTCACCGGAAGAATCTTCTGTCAGCCCTTCCATTGCAGCATCTTCATCCGCGACTTCGGCCAGAATATTCGGGTTTTGTTGCGCATGGGTCGGCAGCGTATAAACGCCTGCAAGAACCACCAATAACGCAACAAGAAAACGCATTATTCTTTATAGCCCTTCTGAAGAAATATCGCCTTGTGTATTGGGCGCATAAGAAAGCTCGACCACACGGCGCTGGCTATCAACCTTAATGTCGGCCTTATTGCCGAGTTGCAAGCCGACATTGCGCAAAACGTCAATCAGCGGTTTGTTCTCAACATCAAGCGCAACAACAAGCGGCTGTGATGGCTGGTTGCCCAGAATTGTGAACGAGTAACTTGCCTTGTTCGCAAGCATCTCGGTGATATTCTCAACAGGGCCAACCCAGTTAATGCTCACACCACGCTGCAATTCAACGGGTGCGCCGGCAACAGGGCCTGTGTTAATGCCCGGTGTTTTTGTTTGTTCGATAGCCGCCAATGTTTCAAGCGCGCTCGAAGCACGATCAGCCGCTTGGGCCAGCATCATGGATGTTTTGTCGGGGCTGGCCGCCACTTGTGGCTGGCGATAACGTTCGACATTCTGGCAGCCCGCCACCAGAAGAACTGTAAGAAGTAAAAAGCCTAGATTTTTCATTATGTTACCGATTCGCCGCAGTTCAGGAGCGGTTCCAACATGGTATTATGTACCACGCCTCACTGGCAACCGCAAATTTGCGCTGATTTTACTAGATGTCAGCCGGTTTAACGTATTTAACCTGTCCCGCTTTAATATCACAGGAAATGCCCTTATAGCCTGCGGCGACCAATTGCTGGATCCGTTCGACATCCTGTACATCACACCAGATTTCATCACTCGTAGGAATGTTTAAATGTGTGGCTACGGCAAACTTGCTGCGCTTTTTATAGCCAATCGAAACGGGGGCGTTATCAAGCGGGTCATAACCAGCGCTGACAATCGAAAGCCCCTCATCGAGAAAATTTTTAAGGCTATAAACATTGCGTGTTTCAATTTCTGCAATCAGATAATCACGGTTATGGTCTGCTGCGTGTTTCTGCCATGCCTTCACCATAATTTGCATCAAGCCATTACCACGATACTCAGGATGCACGGATGTACCCTGCATAACGCTAACCGAGGATAACCCTTGTGGTGGCAATGGTGTGCCTTCAAGCGGGCGATAGGCGTATGATTCATGTGGATGTAAAATAATACTCTTAGCAACAAGCCGCTCTTCAATATAGGCCGAGATAACGGCGTTACCCGCGCCTTGTTGCAAATGATATTCAAAAAAACTCTCTGGCTTGGGGAGCATGAAAGTTTTTTCTTCTGCGGGAAGAGAGGCAATGACATACTCGTGGAGTGCTGCAAGCACAGGCGTATCAGGGATTTGCGCATAGACAAGCCTATAGGCTTTCCCCGATTTTGCGAGCGTACCTGATGTAATCATGACTTATAACGGCAAGGCTTTCTCGGCGAGGCGTGCCCAGAACTGAATGCCGGGCAATAGTAATTTGTCGTTAAAATCATAGCGTGGTGAGTGCAATGGCTCATCATGTGCGGTTTTGCCGCCTTCTGTCCCCTGCCCGAAGAAGAAATAACAGCCCGGTTTATGTTGCAAAAACGTGCCAAAATCCTCAGCTGCCATTGTTGGTGTGCAATCGACATCAACATTCTCTGCACCCAATACATCTTGTAAAACCTCGCCAACAAAAGCGGCGTGATGCGGGTCATTCACTGTCGGGTCATACAAGCGACGGTAATCAATCTCCACCTCAGCACCAAAAGTTTCGCAAACGCCCTTCACAATCTCGTGGAAACGTTTTTCAACGCGCAATCTTGTTTCGGGCGCGTAGGTACGGAGCGTTGCTGTAAGTTTTGCCGTATCAGCGATGATATTATCGGCACCTGTACCACCATTGAAATTCGCAATTGTCACCACCGCTTGCTGTAGCGGGCTGACATTGCGGCTCACAATTGTTTGGAGCGCCAACACAAGATGCGAGCCAATAACAACGGGGTCAATTGTATTTTCAGGCACTGCTGCGTGGCCACCACGGCCTTTAATGGCGATATAGGCTTCATCAACACTTGCGAAAATGCCGCCAGCGCAAACACCCGCTTTGCCGAATTTCATCCATGGCCAGTTGTGAAAGCCGTAAACAGCTTGCATCGGATGTTTATCGAACAGGCCCTCTTGCACCATACGGCCTGCGCCCCAACCACCTTCTTCGGCAGGCTGGAACAGTAAATGAATTTTGCCGTTAAAATTACGCGTTTCGTTTAAATATTTGGCAGCGCCAAGTAGTGTGGCCGTGTGGCCATCATGTCCGCAAGCATGCATCTTGCCTTTTATTTTTGACGGGTAATTGTGTTTTGTTTCTTCAATGATATTCAGTGCATCGATATCGGCCCGAAAGCCAATTGCTTTACCACTATCTGTTTTCTGTCCTTCGATTGTGGCAACAACACCCGTGACGGCAATGCCACGCTCATGCTTGATGCCCCATGCCGTTAATAGCTCGCATATTTTATTGCTGATATAAATTTCTTCGTAAGAAGTTGCAGGGTTCTGATGCAGATCCTGCCTTACACCAGCCATTTCTTCTGCAATTTTTTCGATCGGGGTCGCCATTTTCGCTGCCTTTATTTGATGCCTAGATAGTAATCGAGACAGGCGCGATGGACAAGAACCACTTCGGCCCTGTTTCGTTCGTAAGCACGCTCAACGCCGACATACCCCTCTGCAAAATGCTCATTTGCCTCTTCAAGTGAAACCGTTGGCGTAAGAATGCGATAAGACATCGGGTGATATTCATTGTTCCGCGCAGATTCAGACAAAATACTTTGTTCGCTGCGGGAGAGTGCGGGCCCACGTGAAATATCACGATGCACCAAATAAACTGTACTATTATCGGATGGATCAAACCCTGCGGCCATTATCACAAGCCCGCCATTCATAAAACCTGACCAGCTTTTTGTATTGTCACGCGTTACGATGCCGCAAAGATGTGGGCGACCAAGCGCGCGTGCTTCCTCGCGCCATGCGTTCACAAGGCATGACATATAACCGCGGCCTTCATAAGCAGGGTTTGTCAGCACGCCGGCAAGTGTTGAAATTTCATGCGGTTCGCCCGGCAATTCAAAATCAAGCAGATCCGCCTCTTCTATTGTACGGGGGCAAAGCATGATTGCCTGCGCCACGAGTTGCCCATCCTCAAAAATGCCGAAAATTGTACTCGGGCTATCATCGGCCAGAAGCTGAGCGAATTTCTCTCGGGTTTTGGGATGGACCTTATCCTGATCGGGCGGCAATGAGTTCAAGACCGCCTGCTGAAGAGCCATACAGTCATTGATATTAGCCAAAGTTAGACGTTGAACAGAATTTACCTGCTGGTTGAAGGGCTGATGTAGGGCTGAAACTGACATAAAAAAACCGAAAACTTGTGTGTTGCGCCAAAAAAACGGCAAAAATAACCGAAAAAAGAGAGGGTTATGAACGTTTTCGTGTGATGCGTGTAACGAAAGGCTTGCTCGCCGCTGTGTAGCGGAGAAGCAGACTGTAATTCGCGGTGGTCAGCGTTATTTGCATGGAATACGTAATACATACCTTAAAAAATGTTAAAAAGCAAGGTTTTTCTATATATTATTTTACGTATTATAGTGTCGGCCTAGTTAGCTGATACAACGCGGTTGCGGCCTATCTGCTTGGCCTTGTACAGCGCCTGGTCGGCGCGCTCAATAATTGTCTCAGGCGTATCAGTCGCATCCAGACAAGCAACACCAGCGGACATGGTGATACGCCCCAACACTTCACCTGTTGTTTTATGCATGACCTCTTTACCGGCAACCGCCTGACGTAAATTATCGGCCACCATCACAGCAGCGCCCACGGGTGTTTCAGGGAAAATAATTGCGAATTCCTCGCCACCATAACGTGCCACAACGTCACGCCCCTTAACACTATCCTTCAATGTTCTTGCAACAAGTTTCAACACCTGATCCCCGATCTGGTGGCCATATGTATCGTTGAATTTCTTGAAATAGTCGATATCGATCATAACGAGCGATAAGTTAGCGCCATTTGCGCGTGCTTCAGCGATTAACCGCGGCAACTCCGTATCGAATGATTTACGGTTGGCAACGCCAGTCAAGCCATCTGTGCGTGCTTCGCGGCGCACCTCGTCAAGATCCTTGTAAAGAAATTCAAGCGCTTTGCTGGAACTTTCAAGCGCTGTTTCAATTTGCTGGTCGTTCTTGATCATACTGGCAAAGTCGGAAAGCACCTTGCGGAAAATATTATTGACCTCGGCAGCGCCAGCACTGCCGGAAATCTGCTTTTGTGCACTCCCGACACTCGCCTCCATTGTTTTACGATTACCTTTGATGCTCTGGATAACCTCATCCAACCCTTCAAAAGTTTCACGGATTTGCGCAGACGCTTTTTGAAGCATTTCTTCGTTCCGCTGCTCGGACAAAAATTCAGTATGCAAACGGCGGCATACATCTTCTGTAACCGGCGTATTTTGCGATTCCAGTGTCTTAATCGCTTGTTGCAACTGCGTGTTTGTGCCGGCATAAAAATTATACCAAACATCATAATTTTCCGGTGTGGGGAGCAGTTTCAGTATAGCAATGCGATCAAGCGCTTGCTTCGAGATAGCCTCTGCTTGTTGTGCGTATTTTTCCACGTTTACTCTTCAGACATTTGAAAGCCGTTTACACGGCATATTAAAGATTCTTTTTTGACATGTAGCGTTGAACAGCGCCGCGCAGTTCGGCCTCCAGCATACGCCCGTAATCTCCGCCATCACCCTTCATTTTTTTCATGATGATTGCGTAAAGCGTTTTCTGGTTTGCATCGATAATCGCAACAGCATCACCATCAAGTTCCGGAATCTTCTCCAGAAAGTTCAGCATAACGTTCGCCATTTGGGTCACCATTTCATAGCCAAACATTTTCGCGTTGGCTTTCAGATTCATCACCGGCTCGACTGCGCTTTTCAGCAGCTCTTCCTTTGAGACTTCGCCTTTTTTCGCTTGCGCAATAGCCACTGCAAGGGCCTCAAGAAAGCCGGTGGCGATCGGGCCGAAATCTTCGGTATTTTCCTGTAGCTTTACTTCAGCCTTCTGGATAACAGCTTCATCGATTTTGCCTGTGCCAACACGCTGCTGTAAATCATAAGAAGCTTTGATTACTTTTGCTTTTATATCACTCATAATCTTGTACCTGTAAATATCTTACCCGACTTGCCAGTCACTGTTATTCTTATCTGATTCACGGCGCCATGGCCCCTTATAATTCGGGTCATTGTGGCGACGACGGTCAGGGCCAAAATACTCGGCCGAATCAATATAGTCACGCGGCTTGTTAATAACATGCGCAATACGTTTTGCAACATCGCCTGCTGTAAAAGGTTTCACTAGAAATTCTGTAACGCCTGCGTCGCGCGCTGTCATAACCCGGCCAAGAGAATTATATCCTGTCAACATGATAACAGGTACAAGACGATTGGGAGAAGATGCCTCATTACGCACCAGGCGGACAAGCTCGAGACCATCAACCGGACTCATCAGCCAGTCGGAAATAATGATATCATGGTTATCGCGGCAAAACATATCGAAGCCACGCTGGCCATTCTCGGCAACGTTCATACGCTTTACGCCAATGCTTTCGAGTACGGAAGCGATCAGCTTCTGCATTGGTGGTGTGTCCTCAACAACAAGAACGGATAATTTTTCGAATTTAAAAGCCATTCAATCGTATGTCCTAGATGCCAATATAGGGTTTAATTATTAGTAAATAGTTTCCGGCTTGGCAACTTCTGGAATTTTACTGGGGGGAACGGCTTCTTTGCGCCGCCAATCTGCGCCTGAATGCGTCATCATTGTCATATTGCTCGAACGCATCATCCGGCAACGGCTTGCCGGAAATAACGTCTGTCGGCACAAGTAAATCGAGATTCAATTCATGGTCGGGGGCACGTTGTGCATTTTTTACAAAATCTTCAATCCATCTCTCATGTGTCGTTGGCTCATAATATTCATCGAACCGGTGCGACGCATTTGCCACCACAATATAGGGGCTTTCCTTAAAAAGATCTTTCACGGCTTGTGGTAGCGCACCTGTGACGGGCAAATGGTCTTCATCAAGCACTTCTTTACTCGGGTCAAAATGCGCATAAGCACGCTGCAGCGCCGGCATATAGTAAATGGTCAGACCTGTGGCCTCTTCCACTTTCAGGACGATTTGCCGACCAGCGTCAAATAATTCCGCGATACCACCAACGGGCCATTGCGGCCCTAGAATATATTCGATCGCCCAATTAACCGGCATGCTTTTATAAGGTCCGTCGCCGACATCATGACGTGCGTTATTATGATGTGAATCAGGGAAGAAAATTCTTTCAAGTACGTATTGTGAAATTTTCTCGTATCGATTTGGGTGTTTTAAGCCTTGGCGGTCTTCACGCCAGAAATGGCGGAGTTGTTCTGCCTTATCTTTACTAATATGACGCCCATCACTCGTCACAGCGTCAACCGCCGCATCCCGCACAGAGTCACGCACCTCATCTGCTATCTTTGATGCTATAGCCAGCGCTAAGGCGGCCAAAGGCTTGAACCCGATCAGCGCAAGATCAAACGCCCATTTCATAGCACCATTCTGATTTATGGAGTGCCGCATAACAATCATCGCTTCGGCCAATCGCATATAGGCCTCGCCGCCTATATCCAGAATCGTCTGGGGCGTACCATCATAATCGCCACAAGTTTCACCCTCCACTGTATAACAGTTATGACGACGCAGAACCTCGCGTGAACGCAACGGAAAATCCTGTCTGATAATTTCTTCAACTTGCTCTGCGGTCACATTACGCCATCTTTTTGCCCCCGCACTCAACAGGAACGCAAGAATGGGGCGCGTATTGCGACGTGCATAATCATGAACCGGGATATCTATTTTTATATCACCGGATGATGGATAACATTCAAGATCATAAAGGCCTTCCCGCTTTGATGAAGCGCGGACACGGCGATAACCGATATAGCGACTGTCCCATTCGTCTTCATTAATGCGCTTGAGTGTGCCCACATTGAAAACTGTCTCCATCCACCAACTCTCGAATGTTCCGATGGCACGGTTCGCCCAACGGATCTGCGACACCGCATGGGTTTGGCGCTGTTTTGCCGAGAGTCCATCAACGACAAAAATTTTGTCTACCTCATCTGATTCTTGCCAATATTGTCCCTCAATGGGAACGCTGAACCTGTCGGCATAGGGATGCGGGCCGACAGTCAGCGCCTCGGGGTTGCGCGAGAAAAGCAAAACCTCTTCAACCTGCCCATCACCATCCCTGATAAGACCATGGCGGTACACACCAAAAGACCGCAAAACAGCGCCATCCTGTAGCTCCATGGGTACAAAATTGCGGTGCGCAGCATGGATCTCGCGATTAAAGGAATCAATCGTCGCGGGCTTGAAGGCTAGTGGCAGGCCATGGTTTTCCAGCATGGGCCGAGATTAATCATTTTACACATTAATTGTCCATAATATTCGTTGACAGGGGGGTCTTTTGGCTCTAAAACGCCATTAAAGAGGGATAAAAATGACTACATCACAAGCATTTATAGCGGCAGCGACCGGCCAGACCTTTATCGATAAAATAACTGAAGTTGTCGCATTGGCACGCCAAAACAAATACATCAGCATCAATGGCCCCCTTATTAACGGTGTTGCGCAAGGGAATGAAAGCCTAGCAACGCGCGAGAAGCCCGTTGAGAGCATTTCGTTTGGTGTTCACTTCCGCAGTGGTAGTGTTAAGTCAGACGTTTCTATTGCCATGACATCCCAAGGTTTTACAGCTGTCTATTCAGGGCAGGGAAATGATTACACAGCAACATTGCCAAGCCTGAATGACACCGCAGCAGCCTTAAGAGCGCATATCAACCAGCTTGATAAAACTTATAACCTGAAACTTTCGCAAGCACGTCGTCAACCTGCCACACCGAAAGCGGCACCTGCTTCGACAGGGAAGCCAGCCTAAATCATTGCCGTACGAATATTGAACGCACGGTCGAATGCCGCCGACTTGGGCATTTGCGCTGGCTCGATACCGGTGATCATTGTTTCAACGCCTGCAATAATACTATCAAAAACTTCTAGTGTAATGGTGCGGCATAGCTCCATCGAGCGCGGAATATTCGCATAGCTTGTTCGCACATTATCATCCTCGAACTCTTCCGGCATTTGCCACTCTGCAAGGCTCCGGTCAAAATCTTCTATCGCACGCGCACGCGCATCCTTGAACTCGGCAAGTGTCTCATAGAGCGATATCTCGGGGTCTGCCATCATGATGCGCAGCATCGAAATAATTTTTACGCCATACCCCAGACACAAGCCAGACTGCGTGCCCTCATCAAGCTTACCCATTTTTGCAAACACTTCGAAATAGGTAATAAGATTGCTGGCATCCAGCTCTTCGTAGCTGGATATTCTTGTCATATCCGACTTGATGAAATCGGCAACTGTCTCCAGTGCTGCAATAGAAAAATTATCAACATTCGCTGATAAGTGTTGAGTTGCAATTTCCGCTTGCACTGCTCTTTCAAAATGGGGACGCAAGAGAAGCGTCAAGCTGGCTGTTGTCTCGAGGCTCGTTTTACGGTCTGGCACGTTGTGAAGAATGCCTGCCTTGAAGTAGTCTCTGGTCTTCTCTTTTCCGTCAGGCCCTTGTGGTCCACAAATCATTCTTTGTCCGTCAGGGCCAATAATATTCTTATAGATAAACCACTCTACCGTGCGCTTCAGAAGGTCTATCGGATCGTCTTTACCAGCATCTTTTTCCAGCACATCTTTCATAACGTCCTTCAATTGCGTGGTGAAAGATTCTGCGACGCCGGCTAAATGCGTTTCATAGGTCTTTTGGTAGTAAGCACGTATCTTTTCTGCCTCCACATCAGTAAAACCGAAAAATTCCTGGGCCGTCTCGCTAAAATAATCAAGACCCTTGTAAAGAGCTGCAACGCCCTGGGGTACGCTATTCCCTGCAAGATGCCTGAGACAATAGCGCCGCCCCGTAACTGTCAGGGGGCCAAACAACGCCGTTATTTCAGGATCAAGCCCGGCGGGTAAAATAATGTTATTATTTTCATCTATGATAATGCTCTCGATGAGCCTGCCCCATGCCGTGCTATTAT
>WGMJ01000022.1 GCA_016125135.1 Alphaproteobacteria bacterium
GCGATTTTATGCTCGCTTGCTAGCCGGGGGCAGTGTGGCTACAACAACCGCCTTCCGGCCCCTCGTCCCCTTCGTCTAGAGGCCCAGGACATCGCCCTCTCACGGCGACAACACGGGTTCGAATCCCGTAGGGGACGCCATTCTTGAGAACTTGCTACTTTGGCAAACAGGTGGAACGGGTTTCGCAAGGTAAACCGCAAGGTTTCGCCCTCAAGCTGCAAGTTCGTAAACAGGAAACCGATAAGTTTCCGCTTTTCCTCGACTTCCGAACTGTCGAACAGGTCAGTGGCCTTGGAAGCCAGCGCAAGCAGCGTAACTAGCGCGGTTTTGAACTGACCATCGCCTGCATGATGGTCGGCCAACAGCTTGGCGATTTCCTGCTGGCGCTGGGTGATGGTCTCGTGCTTTTTGCTATAGATGTCCCGTGTAATACTCCCATCTATTAAACAGTCGGTCAGCCGGTCGAGTTTGGTAGCCAATTCTTCGCTTTCGCGGTGCAGGTTGCGGATGGCTTCCTGATGATAGGCTTGCTCGGCCTCATTGCTGCCCTGCATACGCTCCATGACTTCCGGCATCACATCATCAGGGATACGCAGCGAGGCGATAACCTGCCTGATCTGCTGCAAGACAGGTTCTTCCTTAATGAAGATGCGCTTGGCAGGGTTCTTGGGGTCACGGGCAGCCAGATAGACATAGCGGCCTTTCTTGAGGTCGCAGGTCACTTTCCGGCCTGACGCAGCGCAGGTAAGCAGCCCGCGCAGAATGAACGGATGGCGAGTTTCCTTAACGGCTTTCTGCGCGGTCGAAGGCGCGTAAACGCGCTCACAGGCATCGAACAGGGCTTTATCAATCAGCGGCTGGTAATTGTGCTGATAGACTTGCCCCTTAATCCGCATCATGCCGTAATAGAACGGATTGCGAATTACCGCCCAAAGCGTCTGTGTGCTGACAGGGTTGCCCTTGTCCGTCCGCAAGCCCCATTCTTTTGACTTGCGCTGCAATTCAGCTAGCGAAACCGTGCCAGTGGCATATTCGATAAACAGCCGCTTGACCAGAAAGGCCCGCTCGGTGTCCAGCACAATGGTATTCCTGCCTTCGGCTTCGATATTGCGATAGCCGAGCGGCGCTTTGGCAATCCATTGGCCTTGGCCGATTTTGTGCTTGATGCTGCGTTTCACATTGTCAGAAAGTTGGTCGGTATAGGACTGTGCCATGACAGTTCCCATGTTCCACATCATCTTCTGCATACTGTTCGCGTCTTTATCAATCACGTTGCCTTCGCGGACAAAGTGGATTTCCAGCAAATCCTTATCCATTAGCCCGTTCAGCACGGGCGTATGGACAAAGCTACGCTGCAAGCGGTCAACACAATCCACAATCAAGGCGGTGCGCTGCTTTTGCTGGCGGATAAAGTCGATCATCCGTTCAAACTCAGGCCGGAAGCCCTTGGTTGAACTTTCAATAATGCGAAAAACCTGCACGACTTTCAGACCCTTGCGCTCGGCATAGGCTTGCAAGTTCGCCAATTGAGCATCCAGCGAATGTCCGGCTTCCTGTTCGGCGCTCGACACACGGGCGAGAATGACGGCTTGACGCATATTCAATCCCTATCGCGAGTTAGCTTCATTCACGGCGGTATTTACTGCTTCTTTTATTCTATCAATATCGTTTGATGCATTATCAATATATTCCTTAATACACCTTACATATCTTTCTACCTCATCGTTATATGTGTCCACATCAAACTGACTCGTGAACTCATAAGGTTTGTATGGTTTTCTACACTGAGGAGAAGGATAGCCAGTAAAACTTAAATTGGAGCCACCAAAAACTGAGGCATGTGCAGAAGTATTTATTGGCAACGCAACAACAAACAATAGTAATGCAGCCATTATTTTCTTATCCATGCTTCACCTGCACTGTGTGTTGTCTGCAAATGCTCATACCGCATGAACCTCATTGGATTTGTAAGGTTTGATCTTGGCTACGTCGGTTGAAACTTCACGTTTAGCTTCCATCGTGTCAAAAGCGTTTTGCAAGCGCAGAAAGAAGCCCTCTGACAAGCCAAAGAACCTGCACAGGCGCAAATCGGTATCAGCCGTGATGCCTCGGCTGCCGCTCACAATCAAATGGATGCGGTTGCGCGGCACACGGATGGCGTCCGCAAGCTGATTTTGGCTCATGCCAATTTCGTTCAGAAATTCCTCTTTCAGAATTTCGCCGGGGTGCGGATTGCGAAGTGCGGTCATGGTTCACATCCTTCCATCAGTTACAACATTCAATAAAAGTTAGTGATAATCTACAATCTCTACGTTTTCTGCCTCACCATCCAGCCAGCGGAAACAAATACGCCATTGCTGGTTAATCCTGATGCTCATTTGCCCCCTCCGGTTGCCCGTCAATTCTTCAAGACGGTTGCCGGGCGGGTTACGCAAATCTTCCAGCCCCATAGCCGCATCCAGCATACGCAGCTTCCGTAAAGCCCTTGCCTGAATATCGCGGGGCAATTTGCGCGAAGCCTGCCCCTGCCATATTCCTTCGGTCTCCTTGCATTTGAACGATCTTATCATTCATGCCTCGCACTATAACATGATACGCGATGCGTATCAAGGTTGATTATTTATGTTCGTTTTCAATATATTAGTCACAACATCTTTGATACTTCTATTGCATTTCTGATTCATTTAACCCTTTTCTTTTCGACGTGAGCGTGGGCGAGCCAGCGCCTGTGTGTGAGCCGCTGTTAACGGCTCATTCAATTCAAGGTAGCGGTTGAGCAGAAATTCTACACGCTCGCGGTCATTATTGAACACAGCAGCACGGTAAGCCTTATCCACGGCTTTATTCAAAACTTCATGTGCCTTATGCAAATCAGGTGGCATTGAAGTAGGATTGTAAAGATCAGCTAGCGAAGACTGCGAGAAATGGCTGCGCGTGTCCAAAATTATCTGCGCCTTTTCCATTATATCAGTTCGTTGTTTTTCGTTTGCAATTGGCCAAGGAAAATTGTTGTAAACAATATCTTTTGAATAACGATAACGACCTTCGAGGCGACCACAAGTTGCAGATACCCATGCCATGTGCATTGCAGACGTAAGAATACCAAAATGATAAAAAGTGGCATTAGGAACAACCTTGACTAAATTGCTTGCCAGAACGTTAGGAAGCATGAAGCCTATTGGGATGTATTGTCTGTTTTCAGAGGACACTTCTGGCACTACAAGATAATTGGTTGTAGGAATGTTAGTAACGTGAAACTTCGTTGGTACAGCAGCAATTTTCCTTGTCGGCTGACTCTTGCTTCTAAGCCGAAATTGCCGCACGTTCTCAACGCGCTCCATAACCAATGGCATTTGACGCAACTCATCAGGGGGACAGTCTGCTAAGTACAGACACCATCGTTCATAGCCATTAATAAATTCATCAGAACCAATCCATTTTCTAAAATACTTCCCGGCTGCTGGCTCTCTTAGCAAGAACGTATCACGTTCTTGAGTAGTAAAAAGATAATTGCCGTCATCAATAGGCTTGTTGCCGATGCCCATTTCGGGCACGTCGCATATAGGCACGCCACGACTCTTAATAAATATATTTGCAGCATCTACCAGATAACCATTAATACGCGAAACTTCGATTCTATGAGGCTCGGCATTGACTCTTTCGTAATCATAAATACATTTTTTTGGAATATCAAAAACTGCAAAGCCAATGATTACAACATAAACAGCAGCAATATCCATGCCCTCTGCGCGTTGAGCATCAATTGTCCATTTAAAGGTTTTGTGAGCAAAATGGATATGAACATTCTTTTGATTACAAAGATAGTCCCACAACACCCCGACCTGTTCACCCTGTGTTATTGAATTGGTGGAAACGAAAGCCACTTTGATTGTGGTATTCTTTATGTAATCGGCTGCCTTGAAGTACCAACCGCTTACATAATCAAGAATACCACCGCCCGCGTTAGGGAAAAGAGTAACAATTTCTTCTCGCTGCTGTTCAGACATGAATTTAGAGCCAATGAACGGCGGATTACCAAGAATATAGCTGCATTTGTCAGGCACAAGCACTTCCCGCCAATCTATCCGCAACGCATTATTGTAATGGATATTGGCTTTCTTCTTGAGAGGCAGATCAACAAATGGAATACCAAAAAGCTCGCCCAACTCTTGATTAAGCTGATGCTCAACAATCCACATTGTGGTTTCGGCAACGCGCACCGGAAACTCTTCAATTTCAATGCCAAAGAAATTTTCAATTCTAATTCGGGAAATAAGGGCAACATCAAGGCTAGTCTGTCTAATGCCTTCATGGTTTCTTGGGTGTGCTTCTTCCAGTAATTTCAATTCCAGTTCACGCAATTCGCGGTAGGCGAGAATAAGAAAGTTGCCGCAACCACACGCGGGGTCAAAGAAAGTTAGGCTCGCAATTTTGTCGTGAAATTTCTTCAATTTACTTTGACGTTGCGTGCCCCGGTCATTCTTAATGTTTTCAAACTCGGTATGTAAGTCGTCTAAAAATAGGGGGCGTATAGTTTTTAAGATGTTTTTTTCACTGGTGTAATGCGCTCCCTGCGCTCGCTGCGCAGCAGGCAACATTACAGTCTGAAACAACGAACCGAACAAAGCTGGCGATACTTTTGCCCAATGAAAATTGCAGCATTGCAACAATGCTTGTCGCATAGGTTGCGTAAAGGCAGGAATACGCACCGTTTCCCTGAACAATTGGCCGTTCACATAAGGAAATTCGGCAAGGCTTTCATCGAGATTTCTCTGCCGCTGTGACGACGCTGTATCTAGCACCTGAAAGAGTTCAATTAGCTTAGCGCCCAAGTCTGAGCCATCTTCTTTGGTTCGGTCTTCAATGAAGCGTAGGAAGCTGTCAGGATTAAAAATACCTGTATCATCAGCAAACAGGCAGAACATGATGCGCACCAGCAGCAACTGTAAGTCATGGCCTTCATAACCATTCCCAGCCAACAAGCCATGTAGGTTACCCATCAGATTTGCAGCTTGGATATTAACAGGGTCTTGATCTCGGTATTTCTGCTGTTGATAGCCTGCGATAAACCCAAACAGGCGCACATTATCTTTCAGATCGGAAAGCCGGAATGTCCATTCATCATTCTCTTCAAAGTCATGCAGCTCGAAGTTTTGGAAATCAGACAACAACAAAAAACGAGGGCGCTCAGGCTCTTTCAAACCTTGGATATAATCCATTGCCTGCTCTTTGGCTGCCGCAAGATTACGGCCTGCTGATTTTTGTTCGATAATTAATGTATTAGGCCAGAACAGGTCTATGTATCCGGCTTTATCTCTGATCTGTTTATTGGAATGTTCTTTTAGTAGTTTAACCTTATGCTCATATACGGCGACGCTGCGGCGGCGATGCCCGAACATTTCAAAAAATTCATTATAAAAAGTCTGACTTTCACCTTTTTCATAATGCGCGTCTTTCCATTCTTCTGAGAATCTAGCGGCATTGGCACGGATTTGGTTCCAGCTAAGCGGCATGAGTTAACAGCCCTTCATTACACAGGTCTTTTTTGGTCAGCGGATAGAACAGCCGCAGTTCCTCTTTTACCCCATTCAAAACCGAATGGCGAGAGCGGGAACCCTGCTTATCTAGCACCTTGAGGTCGGCCTTAAACCGGGCCAATTGATGCTGTTTCAGGCCCATAGCCAAGGCCGCGCCACGCAGGCCGATTTGCTGGCATACGGTCAGGTAGCCGATCAGTTCGGCCACCCTGCCGGGCCGCATTTTCGGGAAGGTGGCGCGGATGGAATGGGCCAGTGCGCCCATGTCCTTGGTGTCAATCGTCATGGCGTACATGCCGTCCGTGATTCTGTCCCAGAAGTGCAGCAGGACGGTTTTGGACAGCGTAGGACAGAACAGGTCAACCAGCGTATTGGTGCGGTTGGCCTTGAGGGTTTGTAGCAGCGGTTTCAACTTCTTGCCGGTCAGCCGCACCTCGAAGCGCAGCACTTCGGGCTTGTCCCGCCAGTTCAGCATATCGGTCTGGCAGGCATAATCGGTTTCAGCCCCGCGCTTCGGGCCATAGGTCACGGCTTGCTCAAGGTCTTTCACTTTGTCATAGAGCGCAATCTCGTAGCTGCTGGCATGGTATTTGACCATTTGCCCGGCATTGCGGAAATCCGTCTGCGTCAAATCCAGTTTTTTCGTCAGGTCGAGTTTTTCAAGCGTCTGGATCAACAGAAAGCACGGCAAGGTGCGGTCGAGCAGAATGTTCTTGGAATAATGAATGGCAATGACCGGAGCCGTGCGGAGCGTTTCCCGCTTCACATCAAGGCCCATGTCCGTCAGCGCCTTGTGCAAAGCATCCAGCATTTTTTCCAAATCATCAATGCTGCTCAGTTCCTCAAAATTGTTGCCGAAAACAAGTTTGGGCGCGGAAAATTCGATTTTCAGATAAATGGACACGGCCTTGCCGGTCGGGCGGCGGTAGAGCGTGAGGCGCGGTTTATAGCCGCCCCGCTTTTCGGCGTGGGTCGGGTTATAGGTTGCCTTCACCAGCCCGCCCGCAAAGGCCGGGTTGGCCAGCGAAAAGGCGTGCGGCAGGAACCTATCCGGCTTGCGGATGTGGTACTGATGGCTAGGCAGCATCAGGGCGACCGTATCCAGCATCCCGACCACCTTTGTTCATTACATCGTTCAGTTTCTCAAAAATCGCTTGCTCAATGGCTTGGCCCGCTTCGCGGGTGATCGGGTGGAACACATTGAAGTTCTGTTCGCCCGACCGGCGCGTGGGATAGGTCAGCCGGTAGCCGCTGCCGTTCAGTTTTCTGTGTATGCCGATGCCGCCGAGGAACAGGGCTTGACCTATCACCAGCGAGGCGAAGCCGATTAGCCCGTCCTTGGGCTTGATAAGGGTGATCTGCACCTCGCTAACCTGCATGGCTGCCTCGCTTCCTACGTTTCGGCTTTTCGGATTCAGGCGGCGGCGTTGGTGCGGGTTCAGGCTGCACGATCTTAGCCCGTTCATTGACGGCCATCAGCACGCCCATGAAGCCCGCGAGATTACGCAGGGCTTCGCTGACTTCGGCCTCGTTCATAGGCCGGTCAGGGCAATACTTGTTCAGGGTGGCTTGGAAATTCACTACGCTGCTCACTGTTGCGTAACAGGTTAGGTTACGCAGCCAGTAAGACAGATCAGCGGTGGGAAAGTCGGCTCGTTTCGCTCATTTGGCTTATAATTCGAGCCGATTATAAGCCATCAATCAAAACACTCTGGCACATATCTCAAAATTGATAGCCAGTACCAGAAAGACAAAAGACAGAAAGCGCAGTTTGAAAGTGTCCATTGTCCGTTCCTTCGGCTCAAGCCATGCCCGATGAGTGACAAGGCCGGTGGCTTTTTTAATCCAGTGAATAACTGGATAGACGAGCCAAAGATATAACAGCGGCCATACCTGCATTGAGTCAATTTTAGCTTCCTTCCCAGCCGATGGATTTTGTTCACCTTCTTGGAAGGGCTGGTATTTCATTGCTTTTTCCATCCTCACTTCTGTGATTAATGAAACAACTTTGGCTTGAATTTCCTCATCACATGAAGGCGCATCCGTTTTGTCTTTAAATGTTTTTGTCCACTCTATCAGAATCTTTGTTCCTGTTTCCTCAAGCAGTTCAAGCAAAAGAAGTATGGCACTTGTATATCCACACATGATGGCCGCTGTCGCCGGGAAATCCATCCACAACACCAAAGCATCCAGCAATACAAAGAAGGCAATAAGGACAAAAACAACAACCCGTGGCGTAGAACCCCATGCACGGCCCCGCTCAAAGCTCATTGCCCAATCAGAAAACTTCGACAATGGCCTATCCTTTCTTTTTCTGTTGGGCGGCTTCCGTCAGCCAACCCGGTAAGTAGCGACGCAAAGAAGCTGGTGAAGGCGCTTCGCCATATTCGCTTTCGCCCCATTCAACTAGTTTCTTTTCGAGCGCCGCTTGGTTCTTTAATTCAGGCTCATCAATGCCCGGAAATCCGAATTGAGCAATGATACTGTCAAACTGCTGTTTGTACGCCATCCAATCATGTTGCGGCTTTGCGCCAGTTTTCTTCTTGTCGGTGGCTGGTGGCGCTACGGCGCTGGCTATAGCATCCTGCGCCAGAAACAGCGCCCCATCGTTGAAGAAGAAAGCATCGGCCAGATTCAAAGCAGGATAGCCGGTCACAGCTACTGCCCCAACGCACATCACTAATGGCCGCACTGCGCCACGCATATCAGCTTCATGGGTGTGGGGAATATCGACATTGCCAGCCAGCAAGAATAGGTCAACAGCCCCGCTATGAGTGGTAAGCTGTCCGACATAGGAAAATTGCTGCTGGGATAAAATACGAGCGGGTTTGCTGCTGTCCAGCAATTCCACAATGGCCTGATGCAAAGCGTCAAAACCAAAAACCCAACGATTCAATTCTTCGGCGTCAACCGCGACCCTGCCAATATCGTCACGATGTTCGCAAACGATAAAGGCTTCTTGCTGATCGTCTTTGACATGCACGGGCTCGACACATGCCTGTTCACAACCCGGACAAACCATCGTGGAGGCGGCTGCATAAGGCTTAACCAGTTCTATAGCGGCCAGAACCGACATGATGCCGTTGCCCATACTTCTGGCATGGCTGTGGTCAATAATGACCCGGCCATCCGATGCCGAAGCCAAGGATTCCAGAAGCTGTGCTAATGCCGCGTTAAGCGGCCTGTCGAGAAGATTTTTCTTCTGCGACGGGTTCAGGTTCTTGCTCAATGCCCGATGCTTTCAAAATTTTGCGGATGATGAGATCGTCCCCATCATGTTTTAGGGAACATGAATTAGGCGCGGACAGGTTAAACCTATGCCGTTTGTATCCGCGCTTGGTTTCCGTCTTAAAGTCCACACTAATTTCAGCCGCTGAAACTTCCAGTTGGTCATAAGGGATGCGGTCTTGCGGGTTGCCCGACATGGCAAACAGCTTATCGAGTTGCGTGAACAAGGCGTCCTGCCCCAAATCACCCAGCACATTGGTCGTTACAGTAACCTGTGTGTGCCGATCATAGCGCGGATTCAGGCGCAATTTGCGAATAAGGAACCGCTCCACCTTGTCCTTTGGGCCATAGATAAACTTGAAGCGGCGGCTTTTCAGTTTGTTCAGATCATAAATGGGCTTGTCATACAGCGCCGCAGGCACGGGTTTACCCAAGATGGTAGTGCCGAAGATGTTGTCAATTTTCCGGGCATTTTTTGCGTCGCCACGGAAATGAGTGTCCAGCGATTTGGCTTCATCGTCATACACAAACACAACTTCAAGCGCAGGATGAATAACCTCGCGCTCGAACTGCTTGTCTTTCCAGTAAACGAAGCGCGCTGGATAATCTTCGGGAAAGGCGAAGAAGAAATGCCGGGTGTCGCGATTGTAATACTCAACCTTGCAGTTGCGGCCACGGCCTTCAAACTGGAAATGCTCGGACAGCGCCTGTTCAAGCTGCTTGATCTTCTGCTTCGGATTTTCCGGCATGGTGCCGGGCAAGCCAGCAACTTTGCGCCAGTACCTGTCCTGATCGAAGTAAGGCTGGAAGATCAGGGCAGCTTCAAACTGTTTGTAGAAACGGAGGTAGCAAGTAAACGCGGCCTCAAGGCACTCAAGCCCATCAATCTTGCTGGCGCTGGAACCAAGCTCCTGCCGCAGCGCCATATACCCAGCCTGATTAGCCAGATAGAAGATGCTAACAAAATCACTTTCAACTTGTTTCCTCTGCTTGTCCGACAAGTTTTCGACTAGCTCGGCAAGTGGCTCGATCTTGGTTTCTTTCAAGTCGCTAATGTCGAGGTCGGTTTTGATGCGCTGGTTCTCAAAATACTGAGCCAGCAAATCGTTGGGAGCCTGTCGCAGAAAATGTTTAAGCGAATACTGGTCAGACATGGTTACATCCTTCGTTCCATATTCGATTTTATCCGAGCGATCCGCCCCTCAATCGCTAACCAACCATGCAAAAGCATAGGTTAAATGGCTCTTTAAGTCCATTGGTACGGTTCCATACATGGGTATGAAGTTGATAAAAATGAATAAAATAAGAGTGTTATCCGGCATAGATTGGCAGCAAGCCGTTTGTTGGATAGGGTGGCAACCGTGAACAAATAGAGGATGAATCAAGTAATGGCGTATTGGGTTTACGAAAACTGGACTCATGAAAAAGCCGTGGTTCACAAATCAGAATGTACCTTTTGCCGCGATGGCAAAGGGCTGCATGGCACATCCGGCAATGGAAATGATAAATGGCACGGGCCTTTCGTCTCGAAAGAAGCAGCACTAGAAACAGCAGACCAGACGGAAAGGCAGCTTAAAAAATGTTGCGAGATATGTTGCCCATAAACTTATGACGCCACTTTGGTGAATCGAGAGTAACATCTATGGCAAAAGCAGAAGCGACGGTTGAAGAACTGGTTTCCATGATCGAGCGTGGTGAACTGCGCCTACCGGAAATGCAACGCCGCTATGTCTGGCGATCACCACGGGTACGCGATCTGCTTGACTCGCTCTATCGTGGCTATCCGTCTGGCGCAATTCTGATATGGGAAACCGATGAACAAGTACCCCTACAGCAGTTTGGCGTGTCGCAAAATGTTAATCCGTACACCAGCACTCGTCTTTTGCTTGACGGTCAGCAGCGTTTAACATCCCTTTCCGCTGTTATACGCGGTGAGCCTGTTACCGTGCGTCGGCGCAAACGGCCCATCGAAGTGCTTTTCAACCTTGAGCATCCCGATCAGCTATCCGTTGTCACAGAGGTGGATGAAGAAGGCGGCGAGGAAGATGATGCTGATGATGTTGAAGAAGTCGCCAATGACGAGGCAGATTCCAACGAAGATGAATTACAGCAGCGTTTTAACCAAATGACCTTCGTGGTTGCCACCAGAAAGCTGGAACAAGCGCCGCAGTGGGTCAAGGTTTCTGAGATATTCAAGAATGATGACAATGCACCGTTTCTTAAACGTGCTGGCGTCACTGGCTTCGACGATCCACGTTATGAAAAATACAACAAGCGTTTGGCTCGCGTCAGGAATATCCGCAAATACGTTTACCGCATGGATGTTTTAGAACGGTCACTATCATACAATGAAGTTACCGAGATATTTGTGCGCGTTAACTCGTTAGGAGCAAAGCTACGCAGTTCCGATCTAGCTTTAGCGCAGATTACCGCGAAGTGGCGGCACTCGCTCAAGATATTTACCGATTTCCAAACGGAGTGCATCAAAGAAGGTTTTGATTTGGACTTGGGTTTGCATCTCAGAAGCCTTATGGCTCATGCAACAGGACAATCACGCTTTCTAACTGTTGGCAACCTGTCCGCAAGCGAATTGCAAGCGGCATGGCAAGAGTCCTGTGAGGGGATGCGGTTTGCAATTAATTTCTTGAGAAATAACGTGGAAATTGAGAGCGAGGCTTTACTGGCATCGCCCTTTATGATGATTGTAATTGCTTATTTCGGTCACATTCACAAATACGAAATCAGCCCAAAAGAAGCTGCGGAACTTCGTTATTGGGTATTGATTGCCAATGCCAAAGGTCGCTTCTCACGCGGTTCAAGCGAAACCATCCTAGATCAAGACCTCGCCACCCTTCGCCAAAGCGGCGCGGCACAGGATTTGATAGACAAGCTAAGATTGCAGGTAGGACGGCTGGATATTGAGCCGGAAGAACTGGAAGGCCGCAATCAGCGCAGCGCCTTGTTTAAGACCATGTTCCTTGCCTTTCGGTCAGCAGGCGCAAAAGATTGGCGCTCCAATCTGGTTATTGCGCTTGACCACTCTGGTACACAGCATCGTTTGCAGTTCCACCATATTTTCCCCAAAGCCCAGCTTAAAGGTTCCTACACATCAAGAGAGGCAGACGATATTGCCAATCTTGCCTTCATAGGCGGCAAAACAAATCGGGCGATCAGCGACAAGCCACCTTCAAAATACCTGCCGCCAATAATTAACGAACATGGAAAAGATTTATTTAGTGCCCAATCCATACCGCTGGATTCTGCCTTACTGGAAATAGATAGCTACAAGGCTTTTCTTACTGAGCGCCGGAAGCATATAGCTGTCCGGCTCAATGAATTTCTGAAAAAGGCAGGTTAGGCAGCTTCCTTGGCATTGCCCAGCGAAGCCATGTCGGCAATTTTCTGAAACTGCGTCAGAATTTCCCCATGATGCTGGCCCAGATATTTGGCAATACGCGCATTACCGAGCAAGGTTGCAAGATAGCCCTTGGCGAGGGTCAGGTTGAGAACATCCGCACCATAATTTTCTTCAATTAGGCTGTATTCGCGTTGCAGGCTGGCCATTTCACTTTCCATTCGCGCCATCTTTTCTTCATCCAACCCCTTTATTCTTTTGGGCTTGCCGGGGTCAACAAGACTATCCTTGGGCGTTGCGGCCAGCAATGCACTGGCATAGCTGCTGGAATATATCCCAGAGTCATTCATAAGCGTTGCAACTTCAATCTGCCGGTATGGCTGCATCCGTTTAAGGATCGGAAAGGTCGCGGCGGCAACCATTTTATCCTTTAACAGTTCTGCGGCTTCACGGCAGATTCCACCCAGCAAATTCCGCTTACGGTTGATGCTGCTAATATCAACATTAAGCGCCTTGGCAATTTTTTCTTCCGAAACGCCGCGCTCGACTGCACGCAATATCATCCTGTGTTCCTGCACGGTCGAAAGACGGTTGATGTGCTTGTTATAGGTAAATGCTTCATCGTCGGTTGAAACAAGGCAGGTCACTTCGGTTTCGCCAATTTCCTTTAAGGCCTCAATACGAAGGTGGCCATCAAGCAAAATATAGTGGCCCTTGTCAGGCGTCACGACTGGCGGTTCAATAATGCCAACCTCCTTGACAGACGCCACGATTTGCAGAAATTTCCGGCTGGTGCGTACTGCCGGGGCGATGGTTTTGATGGGCGCAATCTGATCCAGCTTCAAATGCACCGTTACATGGTCAAATCCTGCCTTAACTTCCCTACCCTGTACTTTTGTCTTTTTAAGCATGGAGCGTTCCCTTTTGTTCCATCAGAACGGCTAACGGCTTTGGCAATGTGGTCAGGTTCTCAGCCCGCAACAGGTTATTAAAATTTTCTTCCTGAAACAGCCGCCGTAACGCTTCGGTCACAAACAGCAAACGATTACTGACCACATCGGCTTTCCGGGTCAGAAGACGCTTCCGGTCAACCTCGCGCTGATAAACCTTTATGACCTGCTGGGTCGAAACCCCTGCCGTGCGCCTGCTGCGTGAACCCTGATTTTCCTGAAAGGTCTTGCCGCGCCGTTTGCGCGTATCAAGCAGCCGTTTAGCCATCAGCAATCTGTTGCCGCGCAATTGCTTGTTTTCATAGGCTTCGCGCAAGGCTTGCTGTTCATCCTGTGGCGAGAAGGCAAC
>WGMJ01000018.1 GCA_016125135.1 Alphaproteobacteria bacterium
AACGGCAGGACGCAAAAGATTGCTGTCCACCAGATCATGATAAAAACCATTATTGCTGTTAATACGCCCATGCTTTTATTCTAGCAAAAATCATACCTGAAGGATATGGACATTCACGAGCGGCTTGAACCCGAAAAGCCTTTGTAAATACTTGCGAATTTCCTTCCGTAGCTCTTCTTCCAGCCACGGCACGTCTTGCCGCTCCTCGGCATCAATATCCATCATGATGTCGGAAATTTCTTCCTGAATGTCTTTTTGCAGGTTCATATCGCCGTCATATTCAGGGTCAACAAGCCCGATAATATCAATACGTGGGCGCGGCAGAAAATCACCACGCGCTGTCATGGCAAGAGAGATATGCACCGCTCCCGAATATTGCAGCTTCCGCCTTGCGCGTAACGCCTCATGGTCGGTTGCAATGACGCGGTTCGGTTCCACAGCCAAATGGCCTGTCTCAACTTCACCAACGAGTTCAGCGCCGTCTGGTGTAATACGAATAACAGAACCGTTTTTCGGGATAACAACATGTTTTACGCCACACTCGCGCGCGATATCGCCCTGCGCTTCCAAATGCATACGTTCACCATGCACAGGAATAACAGCCTTCGGCTTTGTAAAGCCGAACATATCACGCACTTCATCTGCATAAGGATGACCAGATGAGTGGATTTTATATTTTGTATCATCGGGCGTAATAATACGGACCTTTGAAGCTGCCAGCATATTTTTAACAGCGTTAATTTCTTTTTCATTGCCGGGGATCGCGCGGGCCGAGAATATAACTGTATCGCCTTTGCCTAGTTTAATGCCTTCATAGTCACCGCGGGCAATACGCGCCAAGGCCGATTGCGGCTCACCTTGCGAGCCCGTAACCACCAGAACCGTTTTGTCAGCAGGTAAGTATGAAAGATCATCCTCATCAATGAACTCTGGCATATTGCGCAAGTAACCTGTTTCGTAGGCGCAACCAATCATACGGTGAAGAGAACGGCCAATAACGCACACGCTTCTATTATCCTTCTGCGCGGCTTTCATAATGCTTTGAATACGCCCGATATTCGACGAGAACATGGTAATGGCAATACGCCCTTGCACTTCTGCAAAAAGCTTTTCAAGCCCTTCCTCAACTGCCTGCTCGGACGTGCCACGGCCTTGCACATTGGCGTTTGTTGAGTCCCCTATATAGGCCATAAGCCCTTGCTCGCCTGCTTTTACAAAAGGTGCTTTATCAAACGGTTTGCCGATAACAGGTGTGGCATCCATGTTCCAGTCGCCACTATGCAGAACCGTGTTGCCTTTTGGTGTTTCAATAAAATATGAAGCTGATTCAGGGATCGAGTGCGTCACAGGTACGGGGTGAATTTTGAACGGGCCGATAGAGAAAGTTTTGTAAGGCTCTACCTCTATAATCTTGTAGCCTTTGCCGCTTTCTTTCTGGTCATTGAATTTATGGCGTAATACAGCTGCGGTAAAAGGCGTGCAATAAATAGGGCATTGTAAATGTTTCCATAGATACGCGACTGCGCCGATATGGTCTTCATGCGCGTGAGTGATAATCATGCCTTTTAAATGCTGTTTACGTTCACGCAGGAAAGTCGGGTCAGGCAAAACAATATCGACGAGCGGCAAATTATGGTCAGCAAAACCGATGCCGCAATCAATTGCCAGCAAATCACCATTCCATGAATAAACGTTCAGATTTGTTCCGAATTCTTCCGAGCCGCCAAGGGGAATAAAATAAAGCTGGTCTTGTTCAAACATATTACATACCGAATATCTCGCCCGAGGTAATTAATTTTTCTGCGCCATCGGGCAGGCGCAGGGCCAAAGCCCCTTGTTCATTAATATTGGTGAATATGCCTTCTATCGTGCTCTCAGGCAAGCGCACCTTGATATTTTGGCCCAGAAAAGCTGCATATTGCAGCCAGCGCGTACGCACAGTTGCAAAACCTTCTTTGCGTAGTATGGCAATATTGTTGCCAAGCGCGGTATAGAGAACGCGCTGAACAGATGTAAAACCAAGCGTCTCTGATGTTACATCCTGCAGCCCGATACCTGCTTCAGGCGGACTTGCAATATTCAGCCCGATACCAACAATAATATTTTCATCATGCGCTTCAAGCAAAATACCGGCAATTTTCTTACCGTTCACCAATACATCATTGGGCCACTTTATCTGGATAAATTCTGCCGCTGGCCCCAGCTCTTTTACTGTATCAAAAACAGCAAGGCTGAGGGCAAAACCGTACTGACCCCAATCCGTTTTTGGCTCACGGGGCTTCAGCAAAAACGATGTATAAAGATTACCCGTTTCAGAAACCCATTTATTGCCGAAGCGGCCCCGCCCTTTTGTCTGGCGTGCGGCTGACACACTATAACCTTCTACAGCGTCTGGTTTTGCACGGACAAGATCCTGCGTGCTTTCAACTTCTTCATGGAATTCGAATTGCCAGCTAATCGGCATTAACGGGCCGGAAGTGCCAGCGCATCACGCGCGAAAATAAAGATATGATCAGGCGCGAATACAAACCCTGCAATAACCGCAAGTGTAACTACCAGTACAAAGCAGGCCGAAAGCGAGCGCAATATTGCTACATGGTTTTCTGCCGTTTCAAAATACATGACCTTGATAATACGCAGGTAATAATAAGCCGCTACAACGGAAGTCAGTACACCGAAAATCGCCAAAGCAATATGGCCGGATGCAACAGCTGCATTGAACACCACCATTTTACCAAAGAACCCGGCGAGCGGAGGAATACCGGCAATCGAGAATAGAACCAGCGTAATAGCAAGAGCAAAAACAGGGTAGCGTTTGCCCAGCCCTGCGAAATCCTCAATTTTTTCAATAATGACACCGTCTTTATAAAGCTGGAGGATCACCGCAAACAAACCTGCCGTCATCACCATATAAAGCAGCATATAAACAAGCGTGGCCGACATACCGGCTTGCGTACCTGCGATAATACCAAGCAGCGCATAACCCATATTACCGATAGAGCTATAGGCCAGCAGGCGTTTGATATTTGTTTGCACAACCCCCGCAACCGCGCCCACCAGCATGGAAGCACCGGCAAGGAAGATAAGGATTTGTTGCCATTCGGAAACGGCTAGTGCCAGCGGCTCGGAAACAAGACGCATGATCAGGATAATCGCTGCAATTTTAGGCACCATGGCAAAAATAGCGGTAATGGTTGTTGGCGCACCTTCGTACACATCAGGTGTCCACATATGGAACGGCACCGCGGATATTTTGAACGCAAGACCCGCCAGTACAAAAACCAGCGCCAGTGTGAGCGCAATATCCTGTACCGGATTTTTCGCAAGGAACATCTCGATATATTCATAATCGGTAGAGCCTGCAATACCGTAAAGCAATGAAATACCAAAGAGCAGCAAGCCAGATGATAACGCGCCCAGCACGAAATATTTCAAGCCCGCTTCTGCGGCACGAACATTGTCACGGCGGATTGCAGCAAGCACATACAAGCATAATGACTGCAACTCAAGCCCGACATAAAGCCCCAGCAAGTTTGAAGCCGAGATCATCAGCATCATGCCCGTACCAGCCAGTAAAAGCAGCACAGGTACTTCAAAACGGGCAAAGCCTTCATGCTCGGCTGATTTGTTCATCAGAAGCAGTGAAAACAATATACCGGTAATCACCAGCAACTTGCCTGACTGCGTCAGGTTATTGATTGTCAGGAAGCCATTGAAAAGCTCCTGCGGGTTCACCCCGATACTCTTGATACAAAAATAGGCAGTTGCCGCAACCAGCAAAACAGAAAGCGAAAGAACAAAACGATAGGCTTTCGGCTCTTTCATAAAAACGCCGATAACAAGCAGCAACATGGCGCCGCAAGCCATCAGCAGCTCGGGCCAGATAAAACCTAATTCATATTGGTGGAAAACAGGGGTCATCTTTCTTTTATGTCTCCTTCAACACCAGCGAGCGATGGCCGCTGCGGGATCAGGTTTTGGCCGGCAGTCACCTGCGTTGTCAGTTTTTGCAAGGTTGGCTCTACACGCTCCATAACATAAGCAGGCGAAACGCCGAGCCAGAAGACAAGAATGAGAAGCGGCAGGAAAATAAAAATTTCAAGTTTGTTTGCATCTTTCATGGCGGCCGCATCGGCATGTTTTTGTTCACCGAATACAACAATGCGGTAAAGCCGGAGCATATAAGCCGCCCCCAACACAACACCGATGGCTGCAAGGAATGCAACCCATGTATTGGCTTTGAATGCACCGAGTAGCGACAGGAATTCACCCACAAAACCTGATGTACCAGGCAAGCCTACAGAACCCAACATAAAGATCATGAACAAGGTTGCGTAAACAGGCATGTTTTTCGCAAGGCCGCCATAGCGGTCAAGATCACGCGTATGTAAGCGGTCATACACAACGCCCACACAAAGGAACAATGCACCGGAGATAAAGCCGTGGCTGATCATCTGGAAGAGTGCACCGGAAATACCTTCGATATTGAATGTGAAAATACCCATCGTCACAAAACCCATATGCGCAACGGATGAATAGGCAATCAGCTTCTTCATGTCTGTCTGCACAAGCGCAACCAGCGATGTATAAATGATGGCAATAATGCTCAGCGCAAATACAAGTGGTGCAAAATATTCGGAGGCTTCGGGAAACATGGGGAGCGAGAACCGCAAGAAACCATAGCCCCCCATTTTCAGCAAAATACCCGCCAGAATAACCGAGCCAGCTGTTGGCGCTTCCACGTGCGCATCAGGCAACCATGTATGCACCGGCCACATTGGCATTTTGACAGCAAAGCTTGCGAAGAAAGCAAGCCAGAGCCAGATCTGCACTTCACGCGGGAACGGGGTGGCGATGAGTGACGGGATATCGGTCGTCCCTGCTTTACCATACATATAAAGTAGTGCAATCAGCATCAGCACAGAGCCAAGCAAAGTATAGAGGAAGAACTTGAAGGCCGAATAAACGCGGCGCTTGCCACCCCAGATACCAATAATAAGGAACATCGGGATAAGAACACCTTCAAAGAAGACGTAGAACAACATGGCATCAAGCGCCACGAAAGAACCAATCATGAATGTTTCGAGCGCGAGGAAGGCGATCATATATTCCTTCACCTGCATATAAATACTGTTCCATGAGGCAAGTATACAAAGCGGAACCAGAAGCGCTGACAGCACAACAAAGAAAATAGAGATGCCATCAACACCAAGATGGTAGCTGATATTCAGGCTTGGCAACCATTTGAAATTCTCGACAAACTGGAAGTCGGCATCACCCTTGTCAAAACCCAGCAGCAAATAAACAGACAACCCGAATACAAGCGTGGAAACGAACAGGGCTAACTGGCGTGACGCAGAGGGCCGCACAAATAACAGCGCAATTGCACCAATGAGCGGCAGGAACGTAATAAGCGAGAGTAACGGGAAGCCTTCCATGTTATGCCTGCCTCCAGTAAATCCAGCTAATAAGAACAATAACGCCGATAATCATAACGAATGCGTATTGATAAACGAAACCTGACTGGAACCGGCTGAGGACTCCCGCAGCATCTTTTGTTCTTGCAGAAATACCGTCTGGCCCAAGCCCGTCAATCGTTGCCTGATCACCTTTTTGCCAGAAGAACTTGCCCAGCCAGAAAGATGTTTTGACAAAGAGCACGTCATACAACTCGTCGAAATACCATTTGCGGAAGAAGAAATTATGGATCGGTGCAAAAATACGCACACATAGTGCAGGCAGTTGCGGCAACCACATAAAGAAAACATACGCAAGGAAGATCCCCGCGGCACCCATGATAATAGGCAAAACCTTGACCCATTTCGGTACATTGTGCGCAGCTGCAACAGTATCGTTCTCGGGCAGAATGTGCAGACTGTTGCCAAAGAAGCGGTCACGCGTCATTTCTTTATGGTGCGCATCTTTCGATGCTGAAGCAACGTCACCATGATGTTCCGTTGTTGAAATTTCATGTTGGCCAGCAGGCGCATGATGCGGTGTTCCGGCGAAAGCATTATAAAGCCATGCACCCGAGAACAAAGCGCCGATTGCCAGCACAACAAGCGGCAATAGCATAACCGGCGGAGATTCATGCGGCTCGTGATGCCCGTGGTCATGATGGTGGTCATCATTGGCGTGGTGCGTGTGTGCATGATGATGATCGTCATGTGCATGTTGCCAGCGTGGTGCGCCGTGGAATGTCATGATAATCAGGCGCCATGAATAGAAGGCTGTTAGCAGGGCTGCCACAATGCCGATCCAGAATGCAAAGTTACCAAACCATGTATGGTCGGCAAAAGCTGACTCGATAATAAGATCTTTTGAATAGTAGCCCGCGAAGAACGGCACACCGGCAAGCGCTAAACTGCCGATCCACATCAGCACATACGTCACCGGAATTTTATTCCAGATGCCGCCCATTTTGCGCATGTCCTGCTCGTGATGCATTGCGTGGATAACAGACCCAGCCCCAAGGAATAAAAGCGCTTTGAAAAACGCGTGTGTTACAAGGTGAAACATAGCAGCAGAGTAAGCTGATACACCAAGTGCAAAGAACATATAGCCAAGTTGCGACATTGTTGAGTAAGCAATCACGCGCTTGATATCAAATTGCGTCATACCGATTGTCGCCGCCACAATAGCTGTAAGCGCCCCCACAACTGTCACAACCATGAGCGCATCGGGCGCGTATTCGAAAACAGGCGAAAAACGTGCGACAAGGAACACGCCAGCAGTCACCATGGTTGCAGCATGGATAAGGGCAGAAACCGGCGTCGGGCCTTCCATCGCGTCAGGCAGCCATGTATGCAACCCAAGCTGGGCCGATTTACCAACCGCACCCACAAACAAAAGCAAACAAACAAGTGTAAGCGCATGCACATCATAACCAAGGAAATTGAAAACGGCTGTGGCTTTGGCTGGGGCTTGCGAGAAAATCGCATCGAACTGGATACTGCCGAACAAAATGAAACAGGCAATAATGCCAAGCGATAAGCCAAAATCACCTACACGGTTAACAATGAATGCTTTGACAGCGGCGGCGTTTGCCGAATTTTTCTCGAACCAGAAACCGATAAGCAGATAAGAAGCCAAACCCACCCCTTCCCAACCGAAGAAGAGCTGCAGCAAATTGTCAGCCGTTACCAGCATCAACATGGCAAAAGTAAAAAGGCTGAGATACGCCATAAATCGCCCTTTGGATGGGTCTTCACTCATATAGCCGACGGAATAAACATGCACGCAGGATGAAACGATTGTAATGACGTTCATCATAACAATTGAAAGACTATCGAGCCGCAATGCCCATGACACGTCGAAATTGCCGATCTTGATCCATTGCAAAACAGGGAGAGTGCGTGGTTCGAACTCACCGAGGCTTAAATCGAGAAACAGCCGCATGGAAGCAATAGCCGCCAGAATAACACCAAAACATGTAATCAGCTGGCAGCCACGATACCCAATAATGCGGCCGAACAAACCTGCAATCAGGAAGGCAACGAAAGGAGCAAAAACGGCGGCGTAATCAAGAAACATACTTTACCCTCATCTACCCCTTCAGCTCCGAAATATCTTCAACGGCAATCGAGCCCTTATTCCGGAAGAAGACAACAAGAATGGCAAGACCAATTGCAGCTTCAGCGGCAGCAACGGTAAGAATAAACAATGTAAATACCTGCCCGTTGATATCATTGAGCCATGTCGAAAAAGCAACAAAGTTAATATTCACAGCAAGCAACATCAGCTCGACCGACATAAGAATAACAATCACGTTTTTGCGGTTCAAAAAGATACCGAAAACACCCATCGTAAACAGGATGCCGGCAAGAATAAGATAATGGGAGAGTGCTATTTCCATCAGCCAATCCCTTTGCCTGTTGGTATTTTTTCAATGCTGATAACATCGGCCTGCTTGCGCGATACTTGCTGGGCAATTTTCTGGCGGCGCACACCTTCACGCTGGCGGAAGGTCAGTACAATCGCGCCAATCATAGCGACAAGCAGCACAAGGCCGGAAACCTGAAACGGCAACACGTAATCTGTATACAGCACCTGCCCCAAATGCACTGTGTTTGTTACATTTGCCATTGGCAAAGCTTCAACTGGCGGCTTGGCTGGCCATGCCATGTAAAGCGTGACGAGTTCGGCAAGCATCAAACCGCCAATCAGAATACCGAGTGGTACATATTGCATAGCGCCTTTGCGCAAATCGGCAAAGCTGATATCGAGCATCATCACAACGAACAGGAACAACACGGCAACAGCACCGACATAAACAATCACCAAAATCATGGCGATAAACTCGGCACCCAATAAAACAAACAAACCGGCAGCATTAAAGAATGCGAGAATAAGAAAGAGAACAGAGTGCACAGGGTTACGCGCCGTGATTACGCACAGCGCACTGAGCAGAAGCACAGCAGAGAAGAAATAAAAGGCGATTGCAGTAATCATAGAGACACGTGAATCAGATAAACAAAATACGTAATTTGTTCTATAACTTTAAGGGGTTAACCGCAAGGGCAATGGGACATAACTGATGGTATTATCAGCGTGAATATCACCAGAATTTGAAGGCATTGTATATGTAGCTGCGCACGCCAGGTGAAACCGCAGAAGCAGCTAAAATAGCGCCAACCACCATACCTGTCGTTGTATTGGCGTAAGGATCTGTGCCATCGGGCGCTGTTACGATTGCTGTATGATATCCTACATAAAGGCCACCAATGGCAGGTACGCCTTTTTTAACCACTTGCTCGAAGGCGCGGCCAAGAAAGCTCAGTACCGAGCTCTCCTTTTTAAATACGCGCGAAAGACCTTTTTGACGTCCTCTCACCAAGCTGAACTTCCCTGTTCGTGTTTTTTAGCTTTTTCTTGTTTCTATGCTCTTATGGCATATTTTCGATAACGATTCAAAGGAGATTAACGGTATGGGGCCTCTTTTACAAGGTTTGCCGCTATCTGGGCTTCCCATTTATCCCCGTTTTCAAGCAATTTTGCTTTGTCATAATATAATTCTTCGCGGGTTTCCGTGGCATACTCGAAATTCGGCCCCTCGACAATGGCATCCACCGGGCAAGCCTCTTGGCACAAACCACAGTAAATGCATTTGGTCATATCAATATCGTAACGTGTTGTGCGGCGGCTGCCATCTTCGCGTGGTTCGGCTTCAATAGTAATGGCTTGCGCAGGGCAAACAGCTTCACACAACTTACAGGCAATACAACGTTCTTCACCATTCGCATAACGGCGCAGAGCATGTTCACCACGAAAGCGCGGAGAGAGAGGCCCCTTCTCATGCGGGTAATTGATTGTTACGCGCGGCACGAAGAAGAAATATTTCAGCGTCAGCCACATCCCTTTCAGAATTTCGACAAGAAGAAAACTACGTGCGGCAAAAAATAAATTCATATACGCCCCATATATAGCAGTGTGCCTGCAATAACGACAACCCATATCAAGCTGAGCGGCAAGAAGATTTTCCAGCCCAAACGCATCAACTGGTCATAGCGGTAGCGCGGGAATGTTGCACGTGTCCATAAGAAGAAGAAAAGAACAGCACAAACTTTTAAAACAAACCAGATAATGCCGGGAACAAACGCCAGCGCCTGAATTTCAAACGGTGGCAACCACCCGCCCAAAAACAGAATTGTTGCCATGGCTGACATCAAAATCATATTCGCGTATTCACCAAGGAAGAACATGGCATAAGCAAAAGCGGAATATTCAACCATAAAGCCGCCTGAAAGTTCTGACTCACCTTCGGGCAAGTCAAACGGTGCGCGGTTTGTTTCGGCAAGAATAGACACAAGGAAAACGACCAACATAGGCAACAGTAGAATTTGCAACCATACAGGGCGTTCGGCCGTTACAATTTCGCTGAGGTTCATTGTGCCTGTAGCAAGGATCACGCAAACAATAACCAAACCCATAGATACTTCATAAGAAACCATTTGCGATGCAGAGCGCATACCACCCAAGAACGCATAGCGGGAGTTGGAAGCCCAGCCCGCCATAATAACGCCGTAAACACCCATTGATGAAATGGCAAACAGGTACAGCACACCAACATTAATATCGGCAATCACAATTTTTGCACTCACCGGAATAACGGCCCACGCTACCAGCGCCAGCGAGAAAAGCAGCATTGGTGCAAGAAAGAAAACAGGCTTGTTGGCTTGGGAAGGAATAATTGTTTCTTTTGACAGTAGCTTTATACCATCAGCAATTGGCTGCAACAAACCAAACGGGCCCACTGTAGTCGGGCCTTGGCGGCGCTGCATAGCGCCCTGCACTTTACGCTCGGCATATGTAAGGTATGCCACTGAAAAAATAACCGCGCCAATGGTAATGACAATTTGCAAAACCATAAACAGAAAAGGCATACCGTAATCGTTCCAGAAATCAGGCGTCACGCGGCTTTCCTTTCATCATTCTTCGAAAGGAATTTTTCAACGCAGGCCGTCATCACAGCAGAGGCTTTTGTAATGACGTTTGTTTTGTAGAAATTGCGCACGGCATTGTGGAACGGCTCCATTTTCACCGCGCCCGCTTGGCCAAATTGCTTCCACGGCGCAACAACCCGAACATCAGGCGATGCAATATGCGGAAATTCTTTGGCAATGCGCTGGCGTAGCGTGCCGAGATCATCATAAGGCAATGGTTTGCCAAGCGCTGTTGAAAGCGCACGTAGAATTTTCCAGTCCTCGCGTGCTTCACCCGGCGCATAGACAGCACGTTTTGCAATTTGCGCACGGCCCTCCATGTTCACGTAAGTTGCCTCTTTTTCTGTATAGGCCGCACCCGGCAAAATAACATCAGCATGCGCTGCGCTACTGTCACCATGGTGGCCTTGGTAAATAACAAAAGCATTATCACCAAGCGCACGTGCAAAATCTGCGTTTAGCAAGAAAAGCACATCAACCTTGCCGTTTTCAGTGCCTTCAACAATATGCGCGAAATCCATACCGTTTGTCGCTGGCGTAAAGCCCACATCAAGTGCACCAACGCGCCCTGCTTCTGTATGCAATATATTAAAGCCGTTCCAGCCATCTTTTACAAAGCCCATCTTCTCGGCGAAATCATGTAACTGCGCATGCAACGCAAGACCATCGGCACGTTGGAATACGCCCATACCAACAATCATGACAGGATTTTTAGCATTCTTGATTTTCTCGGCAAATGAATGCTGACCGCTGGCGAGCGCTTGTAAGCTGTCCGGCCCGACACCGATATATGTATGTTTGTATGTCAGATCTGCAGGTTCGCCAATCAAACCAACAGGCAGGCGCTTCTCAAGCCATGTTTTACGGATACGCGCATTCACAAGCGTTGCCTCAACGCGCGGGTTTGTGCCCACTAATAAAATACAATCCGCCTGCTCGATATTCGCAATGCCTGTATTGAAAATATAACCGGACCGTGTAGAGGCATCGAAATGTGCACCGTCAATACGGCAATCACGGTGCGGTGTGCCAAGATTATCAAGAATATCCTTCAGCGCGACAACAGATTCAACATCACACAAATCACCGGCAAGTGCCGCAATTTTGTTTTTATCTGTTTGCGCAATTTTAACAGCGATTGTTTCAAGCGCTTTTTCCCATGAAGCTTTTTCAAGCTTGCCGGTTTTGGCATTGCGTACATAAGGCGTATCAAGACGGCCTTTTTTGAGGCCATCAATTGCATAGCGGGAACGGTCATTAGTCCATTCCTCGTTAATTTCTTCGTGTAAGCGTGGTAGCACGCGCATCACTTCACCGCCACGCGCGTCAACGCGGATATTGCTGCCAACAGCATCATGCACATCAATTGTTTCTGTTTTGCGCAGCTCCCATGAACGGGCTTTAAAGGCATAAGGCTTGTTTGTAAGTGCGCCAACAGGGCAAACATCAACAAGATTGCCTGACAGCTCGGAACCGATCATTTTTTCAACAAGCGTTCCAATTTCGGCATCCTCACCACGATTCAGCAATCCAAGGTCAGGCGTGCCTGCAATTTCATCAGCAAAGCGCACACAGCGTGTGCATTGGATACAACGTGTCATCACTGTTTTTACAAGCGGGCCAAGCTCTTTATCTTTAACAGCGCGTTTGCTTTCGTAATAACGCGAGCGGTCATAACCGTAACCAACTGCCTGATCCTGCAAATCACACTCGCCGCCCTGATCACAGATCGGGCAATCAAGCGGGTGGTTAATAAGGAGAAACTCCATTACACCTTTGCGCGCTTTATGGACCATTTCTGTGCCGGTGAATACTTCCATATTTTCACCTGCCGCCATGGCACATGAGGCAACAGGCTTGGGCGCGCCCTTCACTTCAACAAGACACATGCGGCAATTGGCAGGAACGCTCAGTTTGTCATGGTAACAAAAGCGCGGAATCTCGTAGCCCAACATTTCGGCAGCCTGTAAAATAGACGTGCCTTGCGCGACTTCAATTTCAGTATCGTTGATTTTTAACTTTGGCATGATTTGACTTGTTTATACCCTATTCGCGCCTTTAACGGAATACGCCGAAATACTGGCATGATTCACGTCTGTTCGCATCATTCAAATAATCCTGCATCACCTTACGCTCGGCCCCTGTGGCATATAGAATTGCCTGCGTATCGCTAGGGTTATAGGTACCCGAGCCAAAATAACTCTGGCTGAATTTTAATACCTGCGCGCCGCCGAATTGCGTAAATAAGGTGCGGCCCAGACATAAGCATGCGTCCTCTGTATGCTTCTTCAGCCGCGGGATCTGGTCTTGCCGTAAAAGCCCTAACTCGAAATCCTGATAATACTGGTCTTTGCAGCCATTCATAAACACATAAAGCGAGTAATTATTCGATGATGATTTATCAAGTTTTACCGCAGCATTTGCGCCGAACGCCATGAAACATAATAGAAAAATGGCGATCAGAAATTTCATCACGCAGCCATTTTCCGGTATTCAAGAATGCGGCGCTCGACCTCGGGGCGGAAATGGCGCATAAGGCCCTGAATAGGCCAAGCCGACGCATCACCATGTGCGCATATTGTATGGCCTTCAATCTGCTTCGAAACTTCCAGCAGCATATCAATTTCTTCCAGCTCGGCATGGCCCTTCACAAGGCGCTGCATTGTGCGCCACATCCAGCCTGTGCCTTCACGACACGGCGTACATTGGCCGCAGCTTTCATGCATATAAAAATATGAAAGACGCGCAATCGCATAAACAATATCGGTTGATTTATCCATCACGATAACGCCTGCCGTGCCCAAACCACTTTGCACGGCGCGTAGTGAGTCAAAATCCATTGTTACTGTGTCACAAATTTCTTTTGGCAAAAGTGGCGTTGATGAACCGCCCGGAATAATTGCTAAAACATTATCCCACCCGCCGCGAACGCCGCCTGCGTGTTTTTCAATCAGCTCTTTCAGCGGAATGCCCATTGCTTCTTCAACGTTGCAAGGCTGGTTTACGTGGCCAGAAATACAGAAAAGTTTCGTGCCCGTATTTTTCTCGTTCGGGCCAATCTTGCTGAACCACTCACCGCCACGGCGCATAATTGCAGGCGCACAGGAAATTGTTTCAACGTTATTGATTGTTGTCGGGCAGCTATAAAGGCCCGCAGCTGCAGGGAATGGCGGCTTGTTGCGTGGCTGGCCTTTTTTACCTTCAATACTTTCAATGAGGGCTGTTTCCTCGCCGCAAATATAAGCGCCACCACCACGATGTAAAACAACATCATAGTCCCAGCCGCTGCCTGCTGCATTTTTACCCAGCAACCCGTTCGCATAGGCTTCTTCAATTGCTTTTACAACAGTTGAACCTTCGTTGCAGAATTCGCCACGGATATAAATGTAACAACGGTTTGCACCAATCGCAAAACCGGCAATAAGCGCGCCTTCTAAAAGCTTGTGCGGTTCGTTGCGCAGAATATCACGGTCTTTACATGTACCCGGTTCTGACTCGTCAGCGTTAATCACAAGGTAACAAGGTTTGTCGGATTGCTTGGGCATGAACGACCATTTCATACCAGTCGGGAAACCCGCGCCACCACGGCCACGCAGGCCCGATTTTTTCATCTCTTCGATAACCCAGTCGCGGCCCTTCGCGATGATGTCTTTGGTATTATTCCAGTCGCCACGCTTGCGGGCGTACTCAAGGCTCCAGGGCTCCTGCCCATAAATATTGGTAAAAATCCGGTCTTTATCGTCCAGCATATTGATTCTCTTAGTTTTACTCGGCCCTATTTAAGCCTATTCAGTTACTTTTTTATAGAGCCAAATATTAGACGTAATGTAGATAAATGTACAAATAACCAGTGCGGGGGTAAATGTTGCCTCCCACTCCAACATTGTGGCCGTGATTGTTATCAGCGTTCCGGCGATTATTGTAATAAGCCCAGCTAACGGTGATGTACGCTTCAGCCAAAGCCCTGCGATAATCGTCACCACCAGCCCTGCTGCGCCGAAGGTGGATGAAAGCTCGATCAGCCCGAATATATTCTCCCCGCTCGTCGCTATAAAGAAAACCGCAATGGCTGAAAGAATAACGATAAGACGATCGACCATCACCTTTTTCTTCTCGTCGGTTTTGAGCAGCGGGTGAATAATGTTATGGCCAAGCAGCGCCGACACAGCCAGTAAGGTACTATTTACGGTCGACATGATAGCCGATACAAGCGCGCCGATGAAAATAACGTAAGCCGGGTAAGGCAGAATATTTTCTGCGAGTTTTGGAAGGAACCCGTCGCTATCATCCCCCGCCTGAATAAAATTATAAGCGAACAGGCCCACAAGCACAGGCATAAGCCCGACTGTGATATAAAGCCCAGCAGCACCGAAGCATGATTGCCGCGCAACTGAAGGTGATTTTGTAGCAAGAATACGCGAAATTGCTTCTTGCGCCATCAGCGAGCCCACAATAGCAATCATCCATGTATCAATTTGTGCCATCAGGCTTTCATCGGGCGCGATGAGTGAAAGTCGCACTGAAGAAAGCGCATGGCTCACATCAATTGTATGGCCATGCTGGATAAAAACAAAAAGCAGAATAAGCCCGAGGCCCACCGCCATCACCACGCCTTGAATAAAGTCGGTAACGATATCTCCCATCATACCGCCAAGCCAAGTGAGTACCATCACAGCGCCAAGACCGGCCAGAATAGCGTGCGTTAAGTCCACACCCAGTAGAGACGAAAGAATATGCCCAAGCGCTAATATCTGCGCTGCCGCCCAAAACAGCGAAGTCGGTGTCATAACAATGATAGAAAGGATTTCTGTTGCGCGGCCGTATTTATCGCGGAAGAAATCACCGAGAGTCATATAGGCTTGCGCACGCATTTTATAGGAAATCAACAAGCCGAACAGAATAAGGCAAATCGTATAGCCAAACGGGTCAGCCCGACCACCAGATAATCCTTGCGCAGCAACAGCCCCTGATGAACCCATTACTGTTTCAGCGCCAAACCATGTGGCAAATAATGAAAATGACGCAAGCCAGAAGCCAACCTGCCGGCCGGCGAGAAGGTAATCACTCTCTGACTTGATGCCGCGCGAGATATAAAGCGAAATAAAAAACTGGATTGCGAGATAGGCGATAAGAATAGCTATCGTCATAGCGTAAATTCCAACCCGTCATAGGCGGGGGCATAGCCTTGCGGCAGTTCCTTCAACAATGTTTGGTAATCCTGCCCAGCTGTGAGGTGCGTCAAAAATACTTGTTTAGCCCCTATCCGCTTATTCAGGTCAATCACGCGGCTGTAAGATGCATGAACAGTAATCATATCATTCATACCTGCGCCGCCATCAACAATCCATGTATCGATCCCTTTAAGCGCTTCAATAGATGCATCAGCAAGGTTCGTCATATCAGTTGAATAACCAATATTGCCAAAACGAAAGCCAATTGATTCAATATTGCCATGCTGCTGCGGGAACGGCGTGTATATAATATCACCGATTTGCTGTTCATTATAATAAGCGTCCTCATCCCAAACTTGCGGCGCGACAAGCACAGGGTAGAGCGGATCAGTTTCAACAAGTACATAATTGAAGCGCCGCATCAACTCGTCATAGGTTGCCTTGTTCATAAAAGCAGGCATTTGCTTCTTGGCGCGGAAGGTATAAGGCCGCACATCATCAATACCGTTTACATGGTCGCTATGCGCATGTGTATAAAGAACTGCATCAAGCGTTTCGATTTTATATTTTACCGTTTGCATACGGAAATCCTGCCCCGTATCAACAATTATGGAAGTCGTATCTGATTTCACCCAGATGCTCGGCCGCATACGGAAATTTTTTGGCTCGTTCGGGTCACAGGCGCGCCAGACATCCCCCACCAGCGGAACGCCCATTGAGCCGCCACAGCCAAGTATAGTTAGCTTTGTTGCCATGTGTCCTGCGCTTTCGGGAACAGCTTGAAAAAGTTTTCGGTTGTAATGCGAGCAAATTCCTTTTCTTCAATGCCCAAATGGTCTGCCAGAAATTTACCTGTATGCGAAACAAATGCAGGCTCATTCGTTTTGCCGCGCATTGGCTCTGGCGCCAAGTACGGTGCATCGGTTTCAACGAGAATACGATCCAGCGGAACAGTTTTTGCAATTGCACGTAGCTCGTCTGCATTTTTAAACGTCACCATGCCGGAAAAAGAAATATAAAAACCGAAATCAAGCGCTTCTTGTGCCATCCATGCGGATGAGCTGAACGAATGCATAACGCCCGTTACTGTGGTTCCTGCACCCTCTTCCTTCAGCACCTTGATAATATCCTCATCTGCTTCGCGGGCATGAATAATAACAGGCAGCTTTGTTGCACGGGCAACAGCCAGCTGCTTGCGGAAGGCAACAAACTGATCATCCCGTGGGCTGAAGTCATAATGGTAATCAAGCCCCGTTTCGCCGATGGCGATAATTTTACTATTTTCATTTGCTTTATTGATAAACCAGTCAGCGCTCAGCTCTTTCTCGGCATGTTTGCCACTATCATGCGGGTGTGTACCAAGTGACATCCAGATATTCGGCTGCTCTATAAGTTTTTCAAGTACTGGCAGCTCTTCCGTCGGGCGGCAGCTGATTGTCAGCATGGCATCCACCTGATGCGCTTCGGCTTTTTGTATTATTTCAGCCAGCGCACCTGCTTCTTGCAGCTTCGGATGGTTTAAATGGCAGTGAGAGTCAATCCACATAACCGCATCAACTCTTTAGAAAGATAAAGGTGACACCCGCAATGACGAGAAGCCCCCCGATTGCAATTCCAAGGTTGATTTGCACTTCCTTGAACAAGAGCCAGCAAAATAAAAACGTGAATAATGGATATGATATTTCTATCATACTTGAGATAGTCGCGTTCTTTTCCTTGATACTGTTATAGATAAGCAAATCGCCAGCCATGTAGCAGAACAACGCTAAAAGAAAAAGTAAGAGCACCGTCTTGCTGTTTAAAATGATATTAATCTGGCCCATAACATCATCCTTTTGCAGATAGGCAAGCACTGCAAAAAAGATTGTTAATAAAAAGCTGATCAACAGCATATAGACGGTTGGCGATACACCCGCCTTCATAATTTTTTCGGAGACTGCATAAACAAGCCCCCATACAACAGAGGCCCCCACCGCAAGCCAAAACCATGTATGGGTGGGTGTAAACATATTTACGCCGCAGCCTTTTCTTCCAGCCGCGGGAAAATTCCCTCGGGCTGAGCAATCACAGTGCCTGCTTTCAAATGGTTTGCAATATTTACAAAACTTCTTTCGTTTGCAGGGATCACAAGCTGGTCAAGCAGTTTGCCCGCAGCCGTGGGAATAACAGGCTGTAACAAAATTCCCAGACAGCGTATAACTTCACAAAGAACATAAAGCACTGTTCCCATGCGCGCTGTATCTGTTTTCTTCAATGACCATGGCGCCTGTGTATCAATATAGGCGTTTGCATCATTCACAACACTCCAGATTGCTTCGAATGCTTTGTGGAAAGCCTGATTATCTATTTGCTCGCGCACATTAATGATGGCGTTATGTGCCTTTGTTAGTAAAATTGTATCATCTTGTGTGTATTCGCTTGGTGCAGGAATTTTTGCTTCGCAATTTTTGTAAATAAATGAAAGCGTGCGCTGCGCGAGGTTGCCTAAACCATTAGCAAGGTCATTATTGATACGGTTAATAGCCTGTGAATGGCTGAAATCACCATCATTGCCAAATGGCACTTCGCGTAGCAGGAAGTAACGTGAGGCATCAACACCGTAACGCGCGACCAGATCTTCCGGCGCAATAACATTGCCGAGAGATTTTGACATTTTCTCGCCTTCAATTGTCCACCAGCCGTGGGCGAACACGCGTTTTGGCGGTGCAATGCCAGCTGCCAGCAAAAATGCAGGCCAGTAAACAGCATGGAAGCGCAAAATATCTTTGCCGATCATGTGCAGGTCAGCAGGCCAGTATTTCGAGCAATCATTCGGGTAACCGGCTGCTGTTAAATAGTTTGTCAGCGCATCAATCCAGACATACATCACATGTTTGCCATTGCCAGGCACTTTCACGCCCCAGTCAAACGTTGTACGGCTCACAGATAAATCTTTCAGCCCGCCCTTTACAAAGCTTTTTACTTCGTTGAAGCGGCTTTCAGGCATCACAAAATGTGGATTCTCGTTATAAAATTTCAGCAGCTTGTCTTGCCACGCAGAAAGCTTGAAGAAATAGCTTTCTTCAACCATCCACTCAACAGGGGCCCCTGTGGGGGCCAGCTTTTTACCGTCCGGCCCATCTTTTAATTCTTCTTCGTCGTAATAGGCTTCGTCACGCACGGCGTACCAGCCCTCATATTTGCTCAGATAAATATCACCTGTTTCAACAAGTTTCGTCCAAAGCGCTTGGCATGCTTTTTTATGGCGCTCTTCCGTTGTGCGGATAAAATCATCATTCGTGTATTGTAGAAGTGGTACAAGGTCGCGGAAGGTTACCGATACTTCATCGGTGAATTGTTGCGGGGTCATCCCTGCTTTTTCGGCTGATTGTTTTACTTTCAGCCCGTGCTCATCAGTACCTGTAAGAAATTTTACATCAAAACCATCGAGCCTTTTAAAACGTGCCAGCACATCGCATGCAATTGTTGTGTAGGCATGGCCTAAATGCGGCTTGTCGTTCACATAGTAAATCGGCGTTGTGACGTAATAGGTATTTTTCGACATTAATTAAAAATCCTTTCGAAAATCTGGAGAACCCCTGCCCTGCGATCAAGCGTTGCAAGGCGTATGTCATTCAATAGCCCTTGCACTTCTTCGTATTTGGCAAGCATCGTAAGCTGGTTATGCCCTTCTGCCAGCGTAGCAAGGCCAGCATCCTGCATCGGGCGCGGCAATGCTTCACCGCGGGCTAGCGTTGAAAGCAATGCCTGATAGGTGAATGAAATAATCGTTTCAAAGAATGTATATTGTTCTTCGTTTTCAGCACGGCCTATACGCTCGCCAAGCTGGTGAATAAGGCCATAGTCAGGCTTGCCGCGCATCGCCATAAAACTCCAGATCTCTTGCAGGAAAGCCAGCTTCTCGGCTTCTAGCAATTCATTGATAGCCGCAACAGACCCACGCGCATACATGAAGAGTAATTCTTTTTGCGAAGCAGGCAGCGATAAGCCATAGGCGCTGAATACACGCTCGATATCATTCTGCACAAGCGCATCAAAATGGAATACACGGCAGCGCGAACGGATTGTAGGGAGCAATGACGCTAACCTGCTGGTCACAAGCATCAGGATTGTACGCGGTGGCGGCTCTTCTAATGTTTTTAAAAGCGCGTTTTGCGAAGCCTCGTTCATTGTATCGGCATCATCAATAATCACAATCCGCCAGCCATTTTCTTCGCTCGGCTTATTTTGCAGGAATTTCGGGATATCGCGGATCTGATCGATCTTTAGTACCGTGAATAAGCGGCCCTTGCTTTCATCATATTCACGTTCAACAAAACGAAAATCAGGGTGGCCACCAGCACTCAGTTTTCTGAATATTTCATGGTCAGCCGGTAACCTAAAATTCAGCCCCGTGCTTTCCTGCGCCGGTGCAGGGCCAAATAAGCCACCATCATCTGCTGCATTCGCGCTATCTGCAAAAATTGCGCGCGCCAAGTGCCATGCAAAAGTGCCTTTGCCCACGCTACGCGGGCCAGCAAGAATAATACCGTGCGGCATTCTGTTGGCTGCATAAAGCTTACTGATAAGTTCTATTTGCCTGTCATGCCCGAACAGGAACGGATTATCGCGCGCAAGCGGAAGCTCGGCCGCAGCTTGAATACCGCTATCGGCTTCAAAAAATTCGTCTTCTTCAATGGCTTCTTCAAAAAGTGACATTCACGCATTTCCTGCAAGGAGAAGCTGTTATATACCAGCTTTTTCTATAATTTGCCTAGTAATATCATCCATATTCTGGAGGGCATCAATAACCACAAAACGCGCGGGATACATTTTGGCAACTTCCAGATAGCCCTGGCGCAATTTCTCGAAATAAGCCAAGCCCTTATTCTCGAAACGGTTCTCGCCGCTTTGCGTTTCCGCAACCCTTTTACCACAGCGCGCCAGCCCAACATCGGCAGGCACATCCAGCAGAAACGTCAAATCAGGTTCGAAATCACCAATCGCCAATTCCTTTAATGTATTCACCCATTCAAGCCCCAACCCACCTGCAAAACCCTGGTAGGCACGTGACGAGTCAGCAAAGCGGTCAGAGATTACAATTTTTCCTGCAACGAGTGCGGGTTTGATTAAATTCTCGACATGGTTTTGCCGGGCGGCAAAAAGTAAAAACGCCTCAGACTGCGGTGACCAGTTACCACCATCAACATTTGCAAGCAACGGCCTTATATTCTCGGCTTCCGGTGTACCGCCCGGTTCACGCGTTACAACAACATCGTGCCCTTTGCTGCGCAGATATTCGGCAAAGCGCTTCACTTGCGTGCTTTTACCCGAGCCATCACCGCCTTCGAACGTGATAAATTTTCCGGCCACTATTTGCGCCCAAGCCCTAACGCTGTAGAAACTGCACGCATAAAGAAGCCCATACGCTCAACATTTTCAGCAGCAACCAGCGGGAATTTTTGTACCGGCATATCAGGCACAATAACCTCAAGCTCGCCAATAGCATCACCCAGTTTAATAGGCGCCAGCACTGGCTCTTTATAAACAGCCTTGAACTTCACCTTCTGCGCTGACATTTTTGGCAATGTTAGTGTTTTTGTTTCGTTCATCGTCACTGAAACTTCAGGCACTTTTCCTAAAACAACAGGCACTTTGAAAAGCGTCGGTTTGTTTTCAGCCAGCTTCAGGTTTTCAAACGAGCGCATACCCCAATCCAGTAACTTAGCCGTTTCATCGGCACGCTCCTGCATGCTTGTCATGCCGGTAGCAACCATAATCACACGGCGGCCGTCACGAATACCCGAACCGATAAGCCCATAACCAGCTTCTTCTGTATGGCCCGTCTTCACGCCGTCAGCACCGATATTGCGGTAGAGTAGCGGGTTACGGTTTCCTTGCTTGATACCGTGATATTCAAATTCTGTTTCTGAATAATATTTGTAATAGTCGGGGAAGTTATTGATTAGCGCACGCGCAAGCGTCGCAAGGTCACGCACCGTTGTGTAATGTTCAGGGTCAGGCCAGCCACTGGCATTCGTGAAGTTACTGCCAGTCATACCCAGCTCTTTGGCTTTTATATTCATCGCATCGGCAAGCCCCTCTTCTGTGCCTGCCAGACATTCCGCCAGAACAACAGTGGCATCATTACCAGATTGAATAACAACGCCGCGAATAAGATCTTCAACCGCGATATTATTACCAAGCTCGACAAACATCTTCGAGCCTTGCATGCGCCATGCCTTCTCGCTCACGGGGCATGTCTGATCCAGCTTCATGCGACCATTTTTCAACGCATCAAACACCATGTAAATCGTCATGGTTTTGCTCATCGAGGCGGGCGGCATCCGTGTATCGGGGTTTTTCTCGAATAACACCGCGCCTGTTTCGGCATCCAGAATAATCGCTTCGCGCGCAACTGTTTCCAGCGCGAAAGCCGGCGCGGAAATCAGGAATAAACTAATGAACAGTAATAAGCGCATCTCTATGTCCTTTGCTGGTTACTTCCCACAATATCTTATCGGCCTCATCGACCCTTGCAATCGGCCCGATACGAACGCGGTAAATTGTTTGGCCATTAACGGCGGCTTCATACACGCGTGCCGCACGGATAGAACTCATACGTGCTGCAAGCGCTTGTGCATTTTCCATCGAGCGGAACGCACCAAGTTGCACATATATATTGCTTGGTACAACCGGCATTTGTTTTACAACAGGGTCAGGGTAGAACACACCTGTTTCAGACACATGGCCCGGCACCTGTGGTAACGCGCCACCACGTTTTGCTGCGCTCGCCAGCCTGAAGCTTTCATCAGCCAGCAACTGCACTTTAACCTTGGCAGTCCCCGTACCAATCATACCCAATAATTCCGCCGCCTTTTGCGATACGTCGATAATGCGGCCCTTGCTAAAAGGCCCGCGGTCATTTACACGCACAATAACCGACTTCCCGTTATCAAGGTTCGTCACGCGCACCAATGATGGCATTTGCAATGTGCGATGTGCGGCTGTTAGCTCGCGCGTGTTGAAACGCTCACCACTTGCTGTGCTCTTGCCGTGGAAGCCCGGCCCGTACCATGAGGCAATCCCCGTTTCCTCATAGCTATAAGTTTCACGCGGATAATAGGTTGTGCCGTCGATAGAATAGGGTTTGCCCACTTTGAAATTGCCGGCAGAACTATCAGGCGGTGCATCTTTTGTGAAACTGCCTAAAAATTCCATTTCGGAACAGGCAGAGAGCAACAACAAAACAAATAAACAAAGTAGAATACGCATTAACGGATACCTTCCATCAATAGCCCCACTGACGTGGCGAAATAGGTTGATCTATTCCATTTCATGATGGTTTTAAAATTATCGGTTACCAGATAACCCGATTCAGGCGCCTCATCAAACACTATTAGTGATAAATATTTACGCGGGGATATGCTGATATTTTTTGCACGTGGCCTGATACCCAGCGCACTCCATTGCGCGTAGGTTTTTCCTGTTTTCAAACCCTTCATATATTCGGGCATAATGCCGGGCATCGTGACGGGAATTAAAATCGGGTCACCATATTGCCAGCCATTCATGCGTAAATAATTTGCAGTTGATGCAAAAACATCAGCTTTGCTGCCCCAGATATTTTTATGGCCATCCCCATCGAAATCCACCGCATAACTCAAAAAACTGCTTGGCATAAACTGGTTCTGGCCCATTGCACCCGCCCATGAGCCACGCATTTCATCCGCTGCTATATGCCCTTGGTCTATAATTTTAAGCGCGTTGAGAAGCTCTTTGGTGAAAAACTCGCGGCGGCGGCCTTCATAAGCCAATGTCGCAAGCGCTGATATAATGGAATAACCGCCCGTGTTCTGCCCGTAACTTGTTTCCATACCCCACAGCGCAACAATAACAGCAGGGTCAACAGCATATTTTGAAGCGACCTTGCCAAGAAGCGTGCGGTAATCACGCACATGCGATGCCCCTTTTGTATAGCGATCGCTGTTTAGCACATTCTTTTTATATTGCGTGAAATTCAGTTTTTTCTCGGGCTGTTTTTTATCAAGCGCAATCACTTTAGGCAGAAAAACCGCATTGCTGAGTGCAACTTCAATCGTGCGTGGTGAAATGCCTTCGGTTTGCGCTTGCGCTTTGAAACTATCAAGCCATGCTGCGTAATCGGCCTGCGCCTGAAACGAAAACAGACATACAAGCGCGATCAGAAGTTTCGGGACAATTTGTAAACCCATAGGCCGGCAATCTCCTTGAAGGCCACATCAAGCTTGTACACATTGTCGAGCAGCTCGGGCCTTGGTAACCAACGATAGTCGCCATGGGTTTGGTAGTCCACAGGGTAAGGCACAACTTCCAGCCCGTTATCCCTGAAAATACTGAGCGCACGCGGCATATGGTAGGCAGAAGTCACGAGCATCCATGCCCCTTTGCGCTGCGAGCCATTAATTATCTCTTTGATATTATTTACATTTTCTATGGTGTTGCGGGATTCACGCTCGAAAATCACGTTTTTTAAAGGAAATCCCAGCCGCTCAAGTAATTGTTTTGCATAATCAGATTCCTTGTCGCGCTGGTTGCTAACACTGCCAGAACCGCCTGCATAAATGATTGTTGATTCCCTGTATTCCCTCTCTAACGCCATAAAGGCAAACAGGCGCTCGGCCGAGCTGTTGATGGCAATGTCATCACCCTTGCCTACACGGTTTGCACTAATGCCGGGTTCAATTGCCCCGCCCAGTACAATGATACCCGCCACCTGCTGCGGCATTTCTTGTGGTGCCTGTACGCGGTTTTCAAGCCATGACATTAAATTATAGCCCAGCGGCGTAATGCCGCTAAGAATAAGCCCCGTAAAGCCCAGCACAAGCGCAACCCGCGATGCCTTCACAAAGCGCAATTTGCGCAGAATTGCCCCCAAAACCAAGCAAAACAACGTTAAATGAAACGGACTGAAAAGAATTTTCAGCATTTTCGAAAGCAGGAACATGGAAAGAGGATAAGAACTTATTGATTTTATATCAATAAAATGATTAATCTTTCGATCTCAAACGCCCCCACATAAAAGATACACAGGTGGCAGAGCGCCCGTTTGCGAAGCAAACAATTGAATTAACAAGCGCTCTCTGCTAAACGGTTGTTTCAAGTACGGACAGGTGGCAGAGCGGTTGATTGCAGCGGTCTTGAAAACCGCCGTGGGTTCACGCCCACCGTGAGTTCGAATCTCACCCTGTCCGCCATTATAAAAACGCCCCTTTATGGGGCGTTTTTATAATGGGTCGTATGGTGAAGTCACACACGGTGCGTGAGTTCGACAATTTTTCTTAACGCGCCGAAGGCAAGTTTAGAAAATTGCCACTTTGCAAGCAGCTTTAGATGCGCAGCAAAGTAATCTCACTAACATTTATGCTTTTTTGTAGACGCAGGATAATAATAATGAAAATAAACAAAATATTTGTTCTTACTTTTTTGCTGACGCTTTCCACGTCGGCATTTGCAATAGAGCCTACTAAGAGCCCCCTAATATCAATAACAATTAAAGAGTTTTTGCAATTGCCAGAGAACCACCAATCCATTTATGTCGCAGGAGCGATTGATGGAATGACCTTTGTTACCTATGGCTATGCTTTAGGCGAGCACGATCAATTAGTCGATTGTTATAGAAAGCAATCCTTGGGAGAGCTAACTAAAAAAGTTACAGATCAAGCAAAAAAACTACAAGAGTTAGATGAAGGTATGGCAATGGTTGTGGCAAAAACTGCAGGTAGCCTGTGTAGAGAAAAACAATAAGAAAAAATATAGATAAGAATTATGGTAGAAGCGCTCACCATCAATAAAAACCTGTCGAAAGCGGAAATATACGAAGAGATATTACCGCAGATAAAAGCAATTACAGAAGGCGAGGAAAATCTTGTCGCAAACCTTGCGAATATCGCCGCTATTCTAAATGAAGCATTCGGGCATTTGTGGACAGGCTTTTATTTGCGTGACGGCAAAACGCTTGTGCTAGGCCCATTCCAAGGCCCCCTCGCCTGCACACGCATTCCGGTTGAACCAGTCCCGCGCGGGGTATGCGGCACGGCAGCAGTAGAGATGAAAACACTCATTGTACCTGATGTTGAAAAATTTGCCGGCCATATTGCTTGCTCGTCCCTCTCGCGTTCCGAGATTGTTGTCCCCCTTATTCATAATGGCCGCACAGAGCTCGTGCTTGATGTCGACAGCATCAATACAGATATGTTCGACGAAACGGACCAAAAATATTTAGAGCAGTTGATGGCAGTAATCAGCAAAAATCATTTCGTTCAGTAAATTACACTTTTAATCTACGCTCACGCCCATAAACGGTAAGTGCCATCAGGAAGCATGCGGCTGCGGCAAGTCCTACTCCTGCCAGCCCGACAGAGCTAAACATAAATGCGCCTAAAAACCCGCCGCTAATGAATCCGCACCAGAGCAGTAAAGGCTGCACCCAGCCATAATGCTCGATGCCAAGCAGCGATGAAGCAATTTTCTGTCCCACACGCACCAATGTACCGGTCATATAGGTGAGGCCCACACGGACGTTACCGTCACGCTGAAACAGTGCATTCTCGGATGACATCGCCAGTACCATCAATATAACAGCAGCATGCATAAGGCCGAACACAGAAAGTATTGAAGCGCCGCTAAGTAAAGCGCCCACAATACATAAAATAATCGTGCGGCGGAAACGTGTCGAGAAATGGCTTATCAGTGCGCCTGCCATTGACCCGAAAACAAATACGAGAATGATAGCGAGAATAAAAAGCGCATCATAATTTCCCGCTTCTGCGAATGATGCTGCAAGCCGTGTGGAATTCCCCGACATGAACGAAACAAAATAACCACCCAGTTGAATAAACCCCAGCACATCAACATAGCCTGCCAACGCTGACAGACAAATTGCAAGAGCCAATGCAGGTTTACTCAGGGTTTTCATTACAGTCATTATATACCGAGTCTTAAACGGTTCACATTCCCTCTTTACTGCTTTACAATTGACTGCATGAAAATATTGCAGCAGAGATTATGGCTTAAAATTCTTGTTGGTATGGCGCTGGGTGCGTTGCTGGGCTATGCACTGGCCCCTGCGGGGCTGGCTGTCGTTGCCGAAAACACAGCACATCATATTGGCAGTTGGCTGGCGTTACCGGGTGCTGTATTTCTTGGGCTTATCGGCATGGTTATCCTGCCGCTTGTTGTGTGCTCTATCATTACAGGTATTGCCGGCAGCAATGATGCCACTTTTGTAAAAGATCTTGCTATTCGCTTAATCCCCTACTTTCTTCTTACAAGCCTGATTGCGGTTTTTATAGGCCTTGGCACAGCGCACCTTATAAAGCCGGGTTTACAAAATAATGAAGCACGTGCACCGGTTGAAATAATTGCACCTGAAACAATGATCGAGAACCCGACTATCCCCGAGCGTATTCAAAATATTATTCCTAAAAATCCAATCAAGGCGGCGGTAAACCTCGACCTGCTGCAAATTGTTATTGCCTCTATCATTATCGGGCTCGCGTGCCTTGCTATTCCGCATGCAACCATCGAGCCTTTTATAAAACTTTGTCAGGCTGGTCAAAGTATCAGCATGAAGGTCATTGAATGGGTCATGGCCATTGCGCCGCTTGCCGTATTCGGCATGATGGCCGATATGGCGATTAAACTGGGCCCCGAAGCCTTTATCGGGCTTGGCGGCTATGTGCTCAGCGTGCTGCTCGGCTTGCTCACGCTGCTGGCTTTTTATTTGTTGATTGTCTTTTTTGTCGCAGGGCGTAACCCGTTTTCATTCTTGTCATCGGTACGCGCTGTGCAGTTATTAGCGTTTTCAACCTCAAGCTCGGCTGCTGTTATGCCGGTGACATTACAAACCGCCGAAGAACGTTTGAATATCCACCCTGATACAGCGCGCTTTGTTATTCCGCTCGGCGCAACCATTAATATGGACGGCACAGCCATGTATCAAACAGCGGCAGCAATATTCCTGTGCCAGTTTTTCGGCATTGATCTTACCTTCACCGAAATGATGTTACTTGCCTTCACACTTGTGGGGGCCTCTGTTGGCGCACCGGCCATGCCAAGTGCAGGCATTGTTATTCTGGCTGCTATTGTTGCAGGTTTAGGCGTGCCGCCCGAGGGGATCGGCATGATCCTTGGTGTAGACCGCATCCTTGATATGTGCCGCACAACAGTAAATGTGTCAGGTGATCTTACCGCCGCAACCGTTATGGAGCGTTGGCTACACCGGAGCAACAAACAGCAGAGTTAAACGGCCCCTGTCAGCGCCAGAATAATTACAATTACAAGCACCAAACCCAACCCACCGCTAGGGAAATAGCCCCAGTTGCGGCTGTAAGGCCAGCTTGGCAAAGCGCCAATAATCATAAGCAGTAAAAGAACCAGTAAAAGTGTCGAGACTGTCATAAGAATGTCCTTTCTTTTAAACACCCCAGACTACAAATGATTGAAAAAGCAGGAAGTTCGTGTTTAATACCTATATGAAAAAACATTATCTCTCTTCTGAAATCACAAAAGGGCCCTATTCGGGCGCATGGGAAGCAAATGGCTTCGTTTATGTTTCGGGCCAGATACACCAGAACGAAAAAGGTGAAGTGATTGGCGAAACGATCGAGGAAAAACTCGACCTCATCATGACAAACATCAAAAAAATTCTGGCTGAAGCAAACCTGACGCTTGCCGATGTTATACGCGTGCATGTTTTTATTACCGATATCAGCCAGCTGCCCGCCATGAACGCAGCTTACATGACGTACTTTAATCACCCGCTCCCTGCGCGTACGGCAATCGGCGTTTCTGCATTACCGCGTGGTGCGAGCCTTGAAATTGAGGCAATTGCTGTAAGGTCATAGCAGAGTAGGCGCAGGTTGTGGGCCTTGAACTTGCCTGCTTACAAACGCGGATTCCTGAATGGCTTCCTGATAAACAGCAGGGCTATGTATACTTTCACTTCCTTCAGGCGCTTCCAATTGTGTAATTTGTCCGGCCTGATTATATGAAGGAGCGCCCAGCAATGTTAGCGGCCGCCATGCCGGCCCCAGGATCCCTGTAATGCCATCGCCCGCCACATTTACACTAACAATATTTACATCTGCATTTTGCGCAGCACCTTCATAGGCTCTTACAAAATCCCTATCCCCTACGGGTAAAGAACCAAAGGCATACACATTATCAAGCCTTATATCGACACCCAACCCTTGCTCCCTTAACGGAAATCCTTCTGCCAGCCACTGGCCTGCCGCGACATGCGCCATGGCACCACCACGCGAGAACCCCGTTATATTCAGAGAAACATCCCTGCCATAGTTCTCTGCAATTTCTGTTACACGATCACGCACCTGATCCAGAAAAATACCATCACCATTCTCACGCATAACAGAGTGCCACATGCCGGAATGCACATCCCCACCGATGGCATGATCATGATTCCAGAAGCGCATATCATCACGTCGGTCGGCAGCCTCGTCAGAGCCATCAAAAGCAACTGTAATTTCACCAGTGTTTTCATCAAGAAGAATAATCGCCGTTGAATTCTGAACTCTTACAATGTCAACCGACATATGTGGCGGCAGGGAGTCCCTGAGCGTTTGCAAAGCGTCATCATGACTGGCACCAGCGACAAGCGCCTGCTCGTAAGCAATCGGCATGGCGGCTATATCCATAAAATAGGCGGCTTGTCCCTGCTGATAACCCATCCCATAATGATAAGGGCGCGCTTGTTAGTAGAGTATTAAATTAACTTTTGATTAATAAAATTAATGGTGATGCGTACCCATACTATGCTTTTTCTCAGATACTTTATGATGCCCCTTATGGTTCATATGCTCCATACCATAAATAGGAGAAGCCTTCACCTTATCGGCGTCACCTTTATATTGCCCGATTATCTCTTTCATCAGGCCGATTTCCTGTGACTGATCACGCAAAATATCCAGACACAACAAACGCAAATAACCATTTTCTGCATGCGGGTTATCCAGATATCCCTGCGCCATAACGAGCGCGCCCTCATGGTGAACAATCATGGCCTTGGCAAAAGCCACATCACGGGCTGAAACTTCACCATCATCATTCCATCGGTCAATAAACCCACCTGGCGCAGGCATTTTTACAAAACGCCATTTCTGTGCAAGCCCCTGCTTGGCAATAATCTCGTTCTCCCCTTTTGCATCCTTCAGCGTTTTTTCCAGATTATTCATCATATCAATTTCAAATTGCTGGTTATGAATGATGCCCTTCGCCAGCTTCTGCAAAATAAGGCTTGAAGCTTTTTTGCTGCCCAGATATTCGCGTGACATCGGCAAGGCTCCCTCATGGTGCGGGCGCATGCCTTTTATAAAATCAAGGTCAGCCTTTAAATTCTCGGCCTGTGGGCTGGCAATCCAGTAGTTCAGCGCAAACGGCTCATCGGAGTTATAACTTTTTTCCACTTCTGCAAGCGCAGGAAATGAAACAAACCACAATAAAAGCAATAAACGTATCATTCTTTAAATATAACACTTGTCACCAATAAAAATAGCCCTTGCGTCTGCAAAATTTTGCGGTAAATAGATGGCATGACCTTTGTCGTAACCGATGTTTGTATAATGTGTAAATACACTGACTGCGTAGAAGTATGTCCTGTCGACTGTTTCTACGAAGGCGAGAACATGCTGGTAATCAATCCCGATGAATGCATCGATTGTGGCGTATGCGAGCCTGAATGCCCGATTGAAGCCATTGTGCCTGACAGCCATGAAAGTGCAGAAAAATTTTTAGATATAAATCGCCAATATTCTACTGGCCCTTGGCCTGTCATTACACGGCAAAAAGAGGCGCTCGCAACAGCCGACGAATATAAAACGATACACGACAAGTTTGAAAAATTCTTTTCACCCAACGCCGGTGAAGGTGATTAAGCTGGCTTCGCAACAGGTGCGACTAACTGCTGTTTCGCCATAATTCTTTCATTTGTTGCATCTAAATGCGCTTCTGCGCTTTTAATATATTGTTCTATCTGCGCAACAATTTCTGGCTCGGCAGCAAGTTCAGGGTTCTTTGTTAGCACCGTTGCAAGGCTAAAAAGTAAGAACAAGCCTTGGCTCCCAAACATACGCTGCGAGTCAATATCAGCCAAATCATAAAGCTCTGGCTTGCCTATCTCGTCCGATCCATCCAGCGCGAGGTTGTGTTCTTTCAAAAGGCGATCGAGCGCATCCATATCAAACAAACCCGCATAAATATGCACGAAAATCTGGCGGCTACAGGCCCTGCCCGCACCTTTAGCAAGCGCCTCGTAAGAAGACGAGAGGCTTTCTTCTAATAGGTTTGAAAGTTTCGTAATAAATTCAGAGTCGCGATGTTTTAGTATCTCGAACTTGAACTCGGGCATTGCCGGCTCATTGAAAATAGAAACATCAAGGTCGTATTTATCGGCAATCGCCTGCAAATTTTCTGGGTGATCCTCGCGCTCATCGAAAGCCTGCTTAAGATCTTCCTCAATTTCAAAAGAACGGCTAACTGCCTCTTCAAAAAATTCGCGCATTTGTGAATAACGCGGCGTTTCACCCTTCCCCACAAAGCCGCCCAGCATCGTGAACACAAATATATCTTCGCCCGAAAGCGGTTTACGTTGGCCCAAAAGCAATTTTAACCGCTTGCCAATTTTTGCAAATCCTGCAAAATCCGCGCCTTCTGTTACAGGTGTCGGCTCACCCTTTTCGTTGTACCCTACGCCCATAATGCCGGGGCCTTCTGCGCCGTTTTTTGGCAGGCCCACATAACCATCTGCGGTTTTGATGACTTCATAAAAGTTGGAAACAACGCCGTTTATTCTCTCGGTGATGGTAAAGCGCTCGGGCCCCTCGGCCAGGAGCCGCTCATCCGACATGTTCCACGGCGCGTTGGCAATATTTGCAGGTACATCCCAAAAGGGCGGGTTATTTATATCGCGCGGCAAATGCGCAAATTGTTTGGGTACGCTCACAATCAGCGGGTTCGCAAGCGCCGCTTCAAGATCACGGCCCGTTTGTATCAAACGCGCAGCAAGGCTTTCCGCTAAAGCGTTTGGCGATGAAATATTGCCAAAGTCAGGCGTTAGATCTGTCATGGTTCTTGTCTCATACCTAATTCGGCTGAAAGATAGCCCGTAACAAGAAGTTTGGCACTACCTTGAAGCTCGGGTGAAGCACGCGCAATATCGTCTTTCCGCTCAAGCAGACTGGTATAAAAGCTTTCAGGCAACTGATTATCAACACCCGCCAGTTCAGTTGCCTGCACAAGCATTTCAGCATGGTCTTTAATACTAAATAAATTTGCGTTTGTAATTGTTGAGAGAAGCACCCAGCCAGCTCCTGCCGCATCATCACCGGCCTGAATCCCATCATGCACATTTTCTTCGACTATAATAATTGCAGCGGTTGATATTGCCGTGATGTCTCCTAATTCAACACCTTCCGCACGGTCGTTTCCATTTTTTACACGCACATCACCAGCAACGGGATGGCGATCAATTTTATATTTCGCTATTAGTTTGCCCTTTTTACTTTTTGCTTCTTCGGAACCTTCACGCTCTGCTGCAACTTCATCTGACTCGCCTTCGTCTTTACGGCCACCTGCAAAAGCGGCAAGCCCCATCCCAGGATCTTTCTTCCGCACAATAAGCTTCACGTAAGCTTGGCCATCATCATTAATACTGATTTGAATTTGATCAACTGCTTTATGTTCGAATACTGAATGGCCTTTATACTCACCGATTTTGATTAAGGATGCACCATCAGAGTCAGCAACGCCATTTTCAATGGCATGCCTCAACATTTTGCTAACGATTTTTAAATCTTCACCGTCAAGCATATCGTCTCCCGATGGATTGCCAGCCGTTGCATAAGTCTTAAGTTCGTTATTCTGACCAAAAGCCTGCTGAAGTAGCTTTGAAATCATTTGCATTACGGCACTCCTGGTGAAGGCTCAACTTTACTATGGACAAGCGGCAGCAAGAACCCCTCTTCCTCGAAATAACGCTCGATCGTTTGGTATTGTGCAACAATATCAGGCCCTGTATCTGCGTTTGTCAGCAAATCATACGCCGCAATAATCGAGAAAATCATACCGTGGCTTGCAAACGCGCCCTTAACAAGCTTTGCATCAAGTGGAATTTCCTGAATAGAACTTGCATCATCCCCTGCTGCCCATTCATACTTGAAAACGCCGTTACCGGAAACATCAAGCACTTCGCGCTGAAGATCTTCCGCCTCAATAACCTTCAGGCGCGTTTCAATCCAGGCTTTATCAGTCGTTCTGTTATCGCACTGGCATGGGCCTTGATATAAATATTCCTGCTCCGCATCCTGTAGATCGTTCTTCATCAAAAATTGTATCAAGCGTGGAAAAAATTCAGGGTCATGCTGCTTAACTTTCTCCACTTTTCTTTCAACAAGCGCCTGAACACGGAGTTCATCTGCCGCATGGGCATCAAGCTCACCGTCAATACCTGCCTCGCATTGGATAATTTCCAATATCGCGCGCTGTTTTGCCTCTTCTAACTCATCTTCATTTAGCGGCACGGAATTACTGATCATTTCCTCGAATAATTCCATCGCCATGGCTTCATAAACCTGCTTGGGGCTTGAGTTAATGGAGCCATCGCGGTTAATTGTATATTTTTCGAAGCCACCGGCAACAGCAAACTGATGATTATCATGCGCGCGTGTAATGGCTGTCACAAGCGAACGCACTTGCTTACCTGTTGCGGGGTCAATAGAAGTGCTTCTGATCGCAAGGTCAACGGCACGGTTTGGCCCGTAAAGGCCTAGCGTACCGCGGCCTGTTATACCTGTCCCATTCGCAAAAAACGGATTGATCGGCAGGCCATCTTTACCCAGCCCGTAAATAATCCCCGATAACGATGCACGTGCATCCCTATTCCAGATCTGTGGATTTTGTAAAACAGTGTCTGTTACATCGGCCCATGAAGCGCCTGCCATTTTTATATCTTCATAAAAAGCCGGATTCTTTTTATCGCGTACGAGCGGTATTTCCTTTCCGCTTTCATCAGGCTGCGTGTATCTGAAGCCCACCTCAAGATTTTCAGCCTTGCGCATATCCATGATCTTCGCACCTTCAATAAGACGCGCGGCCAGCATTGCATGCGGATTACCCTCTGCAATTTCCTGCGCCAGCAATTTTTCAACATATTTAAAATCGCCCGGGTGCGCGCGTTGGGCGGCAAAAGCCGAAAAATCTGAGTTAATTTCCATATTCAAGATGATATGCCAGATAAACCGCAATAACAAGTATTATCTTAAGCCGGAACTTTTCCTTCTTTTTCAATGGCTTCAATATAGCGCCGAAGGTCCGACATCTCGTGGAATCGTACCTCCCCCTCGCCAACCCGTTTCAGGACTTCGCTCAGGTCCTTCTCCATATAGGCCATTATCTTGTCCAGTTCATCGCCCGGATATGGCTCCGAAACAACGTAAGAGAGCGAAAGCTCCAAGGTCTTTTGCTGGTAGGCAAACTTGAATGGCTCGGCCTTCAGTGTTTCTTTTACACGGTGCATAAAACGTGTACCACCATCCTGTGATGAATGGCTCAAGATTGCATAAAAATTCAGACCATAGCCTTGAACGCCGAAATCGTATGGGCGCAGTGCTTTTTTAAAAGCGCCTGCCACACGCTGGCGGATACTCAAACGTGTCTCTGCCGACAACGTTTGCCCATTGCATATCAACCCGTTAACGCGCGCCATCACAAAGGCAAACGGAACATTATGGCGTGAGCGACGCTCCAGCTCATTCTCCAGCATTTCCATGAGCTTGGAGTGATGTCTTAATCCTGTTTGTTCATCAATGCCGTGCCGTGCCATGGTGTGGTCAAGCCAGAAAATCTGGATCTTCTCGAGGGCTTTGAATACCTCACCATCAATAGCTGTTTTTTTGTTTTCTTTTAATGCATTAATGTAATTTCTTAATTCAAGAATTGCATGTTGCAATTCGATGTTTCGCGTCGGCCCAAGCGTATTCAGCTGCGCCATGTCATTTTGCCATGCCTGTAATGCTTCCTCCGGAAACTTGGGGGGAAGTTCACCGGACAGGACAGATGAAAGCAATGACGGAAAATCCTGAGTCATCCCTCCCATTTTAGCGATTAAAGGTTGCTGAAACGTGACTTGATTAGGTAAATATTTATTGGCATATTAAATAAAAATGATTAAGGTTCTTTAATCAATTTTTAGAGGCCACAAACATGTCAAAACCTAGCGAATATATAGTACCCAATATAGACCAGTGTCTGGACGCTGTGGGAGAAGCACACAAGCTTGATTCGCTCAAAGGTGCCCGCGCACAGGCCAGCTTTACATCTGTACAACTAACGCGCGCCTTTACCTGCTTTAGTGGCATGGCCGCCATTAACATTGGCGATGCAGTAAAATCACTTATAACTGAGCCAGAAACCGTAAATGCCTTAGCCAACATGAGCGCGACAGATACAATTGCTTTTATTACAGGTACCCTGCTTTCCACAATTGGGGGCCTCTCTATAATCTTCGCCGGTGCCAGAATGGGCGTAAGCCAATACAATGCCAGCAAAGGCAATGTGGACAATACCATGCGCCGTAATTACATTGAAAACAATGTCTAACTGGATATTTGAAATCTTAGCCTATCTTACATTCAATATTTCTATCAATTGACTGTCTTGGAGTCACTATCTCTACGCGCCCCCCTTGGCTAACATAAGCGATTTGCTCTTCGTCCGGTGCCGCTGGCATAGCTGTGTGTTCGAAGACTAGCCGCGCACAAGGGAATCGCTGGTCGCCCCTTGAAATATAGCCCGGAACCGTCGACATCACACCTTCAGCCGCCACAATATTTGCTTGTCCTGAAGTTGGCTGTCTAAAAACGATCTCTGCACCACCTGCATTATCAATGTAACTTCTATAATCATTATCATACGCTGCATCAGTAGCCACTGCTGCAATACAAACCCCTGCTAAAATAAACCCTGCACATCGAGCAACAGTTGTAAGTTTCATTTTTTGTCCCCTGTATAAGGATTGCCAAGAACTTCTTAGGCAAAAGAGACGCGCGGCATACTTGCTCTTATGGCACCTAACTCACGTTGCACATTCCCCCAGAATGAGAGGCGATTTTGCATCATCCGGTCAATCTGCCTATCGATTGCGAATGAAACAGATTTAGCAGCATGAACTGCCAAAGCCTGATCCCCATTTGAACGGCAAAGATCTGTTCTGTGATCTTTTCCAAACACCTTGGCTGTAAAACGTACTGGCAAGGCTTTCTGGTCAGCATTCATTAAGCCATCCAGCTCCTCTCCTAGCTCTACAAGCGCTTCACGCACTGCAAGCTTGAGCGCTGCATCATCTTTCTGCTTCATCTCGTCAGAAATACGGATCTCTGCATCCATATGAATGCGATATTCAGGCTTTTCGGCCATGTTGCGTCTAGGGCTTTCGTTCGGCTTTTCGCGCATTGGCACTGCAACACATGGTTTTGCTGTAAAAGTTATTTCAGCACCATCAACTGCAAGCTTTCTCTCAAGAATAGCCTCGCCAAATCTGTCTTCTAAAAAATATACTGTCTCTTTAAATGCGCGACCAAGGTCAATATAACTACATTCCATACTCATCACACCTCTCCTTATTATTTATGTTTGCTTTGGTATAGCTGATTTATAACATTACGTCAAGTAAATGCACCGGCCCCTAGCCCTCCAGCCAGGATTTTCGCAGTTTTTCAATGGTTCCGCCCCTAATGGCCTCACGGATCTCGCGGAAAAGCTGCACCATGACCCGCATATTATGCTGACTGATAATCTGCAAAGCCAGCATCTCCTCGGCTTTCAGCAAATGGTGAATATAGGCGCGCGTATAAGGCACAGCATCTGAAAGCGGTGCCATGTCCTCGCGGTATTTTTCATTGCGCAAATTCAGGCGGCCTTTCTCGGCCCCCTTCTCAAGTGCCCAGCCATGGCGCGCAATACGTGTGGGGTGCACACAATCAAACGTATCAATCCCCATTTTCACACCGTGGAAAATATCATCGATAAAACCAACACCCAGCAAATGCACAGGGCGTTCGGATTTGATGCGCGGCAAACACCAGTCAATAATCTGCCACAGGCTTTGTTTACTATCGCCAAAACAGCCGCCAACCGCTGTTGCAAAGAACGGGCGGTCATTCGTCCAGTCAATGGATTCCATACGCAAATCTTCGTAAATACTGCCCTGAATAACACCATACATGGCCTGCATATCGGTTTCTTTGGCTTTTAAGGCATGCAACGATCGGTCGCCCCAGCGCGTACTCATGCGCATTGAATAGGCTGTATAATCATAGTCATGGTGCAGCGCTGTGCATTCATCCATCTGCACAAGCAAATCAGCGCCCAGCTTATGCTGGATATCAACCGACATTTCAGGCGTAAGTGATAAAGCTTGCCCGCCGCGATATGATTTAAAGACTGCGCCTTCCTCGGAAATTTTCACGGCGTTTTCATTGCCGAAATTACGTCCGCGTGATTGCAGCTCGTCTGCTTCCGTGCCCGCACCCATCGAGAATACCTGAAACCCGCCACTGTCCGTAAACATCGGGCCGTCCCAATTCATGAATTTGTGAAGCCCGCCATGCTTGGCAATAATATCAACCGCGCCCAGAACATACATATGGTAGGTATTCGCCAGAATAATATCGGCCCCCGCTTCTTTCGCCTGATGCGGGTGCAGATTCTTGAGAGAGCCCTTTGTGCCCGCATATATGTAATTAGGTGTTTCGAAGCTGCCATGCGGCGTTGTAAACGTGCCCACCCGCGCGCGTGAATCCTTGGCCTGCGCCGTCACAGTAAAGCCGAATTTCGGGTATGTCAGGCCTTCAGGCGCCCCTGGATTTTGGTGTGGTGCGAATCCTTTTTCTCGTCTAAACTTTTTAAGTGCCGGGTGCTTCATCCCGATTCTTCTACACTATTCTTCTTTATCAAGGAACCATTATTATGAAATATGCAGCTCTTATGGCGACCTGCGCCAGCCTTGCTATCGTTTCACCAGCACTCGCCGGTGGTGGCGGCAAGGGCGAAGCCAATATGCTTGATGATGCCCGCTTCATGAAAGTCGAGCCAGCGCCTATCGTCGCGCCAGTTGCGCCTACTCTGCCACCGCCTGTTATCGAGCGCACAATTATGACTGAAAAAATTATCCGCGATAAATTCGCAGGCGCTTATCTCGGAGCAGCACTTGGTTATTCTTTCGGTGAAGTTGCTATCAATGTTGCCGGTGTTGATCTTGATACCGATGTAAAAGGCATTAGCGGCAGTGCTTATGCCGGTTATACAATGCGTACACTCGGTGGTTACCTCGGTTTTGAAATTGCCCATGAATGGAGCGGTGCCGACGGTGACGTTGTTGCCGGCGTTACAATTGACCGCGACACAGCTTGGAGCCTCACAGTACGCCCTGGTTTTGCGATTGGTGAAAACACATTGGCCTACGGTATTTTAGGTTACAGCCGCGCCACTTACGAAGGGCTTGGTAGTGATGAAACCTTCGGTGGTGCTATCTTCGGTCTTGGTGCCGAGTTTGCAACAGGCACGCCGCTGCGCGCACGTCTTGAATATACTTACACCGACTACAGCGAAGAAACTGTTGGCGGGGTAGACTTCGAACCGGTTGATAACGCTATTAGATTAGGCCTTCTCTACCGCTTCTAACCTGTTGCATATATACAACAGGTATTTTCTATCTTCCCCCCCGCCCTATTAAAACAGGAACAATCGCGCTCTCCTGACGTTGTCCCCTTGTCTGTTAGTTAAACAAACTACAAAGGAACAGGTCATGAAAAACTATCTTTACGCAAGCGTTGCCGCTTGCATTCTTTGCGCTGCCACTATGCCTGCGCATGCACAATCAAACTATAATAATGTTAAAGGTGATACCAATACCACAAGCGATATGCGCTATATGAATGATCAGCGCCCGCTTGAGCAAACATCAAGTATCGAACGTACAGAAACAGTCAACACAATTGAACCTGCTGCTGGCCGTCCGGATAGTGATTTCGATGATTTTACAGGCTTCTACTTCGGGGGCGATGTGGGCTATGGCATCGGGACCGCCGATGTAGGGGGTTTGGCCACCAGCACAGATGTAGGGCTTGATGGCGCCAACGGCAGTTTGTTACTGGGCTATGGCTTCGAACATAACTTTAGCTGGCTTGGCGGTTATGCTGGAATCGAACTTGCCTACGAATTCAGCGGACAAGATGGTGAAGCTGGCGGTGTTGATTTTGAAAAAGACCATGCATGGAATATTTCGTTCCGCCCTGGTCTAACCATGTGGCAAGACACACTGGGTTACGCCATTCTTGGTTATAGCCGTGCGGAGTATAACGGCGCAGGCGACGACGAAGACTTCAACGGCTTCATTGCCGGTGCCGGTGCCGAATTCGATACAAACACAGCCTTTAAAACACGTATCGAATACACTTACACGAATTACGGTGAGGAAGACTTAGGCGCAACCTCCTTCGAGCCGCAAGAGAACAACGTCAAGCTTGGTTTTCTATTCAGATTTTAACCCAGGCACAAAAAAGGCCGCTTAATAGCGGCCTTTTTATTTATTAAACTCTCCAAGCATTAAGCAGATGCTTTTGCGAGTGCTTTTTCGATTTTTGCTTTGTAAGGACGCAGGCTTTCATCAAGCTTTGTCTTTGCCGTGTCGGCAATGTAAGCATCAATGCCGCCTTTGTGGTCAAGCGTGCGCAGGCCCGCTGGCGTTAGCTTCACTTTAATGTTACAGCCCAGCGCTTCGCTATAAAGCGTTGTTGTTTGAATGTTCGGGCGGAACGTCCGGCGGCTTTTGTTTTCAGCGTGTGAACGCGTGTTGCCGAAGGTCGTTTTCTTGCCTGTAATTGCACATTTGCGGCTCATGGTCTCTACTCCAAATAATCTAGAATCTTGTCAAAAAGGCGGTTTCCGCCCAAATCGAAGGCAAAACATAAGGGAATCAGGGGTTACAAGTCAATAAATAAAACGGCCGGATGGGTGAAATCGGCCTTTTTAAGCCATTGCAAGGATTTCACGCGGAGAAGAATTTCCCGCTATAACCGCTTCAACTTCATCCATTGCATTTAAAACACCCCTTAAAGCTGGCACAGTACCGTTAATGAAATAGCGGCTAGGCACACGTGGGCACGCTTCGATTTCAAACTTGTTCGAAAGCCTTGCCTGCGCAGCAACGCCTCTTAGCCTGTCAGGGAACCCTTCAAAATCAGTTCCGACGCCTAACAATACTGTCAGATTAATACCCGCCATATTACACAACACTCTTTTTTATTTTATTTATTTGAAAGCAGCTTAGAAGCTTGCTTGCGTATATGTCAACCCTATTTAGGGATGATCATTCTGACTCCGGGTATAACATCGGGAATGGCATCAACAGCGCTCTGCTGATCTGCCGGATACTCCAGCTCTAACACGCCATCATGCTCGCCATCTGTGCATGGCCCGAACTCGCTCGAGAGTCTTTGTTTTACTTCACCAGCCTTGGCACGGCTTGTAATTATATAGCATCCCGACATTTCCCGCTCCTTATACGCATTAAAAGCTCAATTGGTATTATAAACCGGAATTACATCCAGCAACAAACCCGTAGATACTATAGCTTTAATTGCGTTATGTCAATACATTATAGCATTGTAGCCGCGGCCAACAGGCCAATAAGCCCGAGCCAAGCGATAAAAATCATCATTGCAGCTTGTCGCAAATGGTTGAGATTTCCCTGTGCCGACGCGTTTTTCGGGCCTATCCACGCTGTACGCCGCGGAGCGCCGGAGGGCCCAATCATCGGGCCGCCCAACACAGTGTTATTCGCATAAGCCATTATTGTTAAAGGCATTCCACCCTCCCCGTATGATGCGCCGCGCTTGCCAGCAGCCAAACCACCGATCGCGCGAATCACTGACACACGTGAAACAATTAACGATGAAAAAATCAATAACAAAGTCAAAATTATATGCGGAATTGTTCCAGTAATTCTTTCAAAGAAAATCGGGACCGCGGCGATCGTGTAAGGCGGGTTATCACGCCCTATCCGCCATACCAGCCAACCCAAGGCCGAACACAGGAATGCCCCCATCAGGTCGAGCAGCAGATAACCAAAAACCGGCAGCAGCACGCAGCGGGCGAATTGCGTAGAAAGCCAGTAAATCGAGAGCCTGATGCGGCCTGATTCATCCAGCTTGCTCAGGTGCACACGCGTGGCCTTTTGCAAAAACCCGAAATCAGGGTCTCTTGCCAGCAAAAGACGGGCAGATTGCGGCCCCGCTATACAAAGCAATAGGCCAAAACCTTCTATAAGTTGGCGATAGGCTGGAAAGAACCCTTGTGATAGCCAAAATATTATATAAATCAATAAGATAAAAACAATTATTAAAGTTAAAATTAAACCGCCGCGGAAGAACAAAGCCCCTGCTGTACGGCTGAAATTATCCGCTTTCTCGACAATCCGGTCAAAGACCTTGCGCAGCAGCTTCCAGAGCGGGGGAATATGGGCGTTGAAATGAGCCGGCAGTAGAAATCCTATGACAAATACAACCAGAAGTGTAAACAAAGCAACTAACGGTCTATCTGGGCTGTAGTCGAAATTTATGGCAGGCAGATGTATATCGCCAATCTCGGGGATTTGGATCCGCGCCAGAAACTGCCCTGCAGGCCCGTTTTTAAAGTTGAGCTGCAGGTCGTGCCATAATTGTTGAACGATATCGAGAATCTGGAAATTCATAGACATTTCAATATTTTAGCAATATTTACCTCTTCTTCATAGAGTTGTGTAATTGTTAAAATCGTGAAAGAATTTCCAAGAAAAACAAAGTATTAGGCAGAAAACCAATGCTCTACCAGCTTTACGACCTACAGCACGCTTTGCTTACACCGGCCCGTATTATGGCGGAACTCACCCGCACAACCTACCAGAACCCGTTCAACCCCGCCTCGTTCACACAAGTAGGCCGCACAGTGGCCGCTGGCGCTGAAGTATTCGAGCGTATGACACGCCGCTTCGGTAAACCTGCTTTCGGCCTTGATGTTACGCTCATCAACGAGAAGGAAGTCGAAATTGAAGAAGAATTCATTCTCGAGAAACCATTTTGTAATCTGCTACATTTCAAGCGCAAGGTAAAACGCAAAGACCCGAAAGTTCTTATTGTCGCGCCAATGTCGGGCCACTTCGCAACACTACTGCGCGGTACTGTTGAAGCATTGTTACCGCACCATGATGTTTACATCACCGACTGGATGGACGCACGCCAAGTGCCGCTCAGCGAAGGCCGTTTTAATCTTGATGATTATATGACTTACGTGATGGAATTTATCCGCAAGCTCGGCCCCGATGTACACGTTATTGCCGTGTGCCAGCCCGCTGTGCCAGTGCTTGCCAGCGTTGCACTTATGGCCACAATGAATGACCCGAAACAACCTCTGTCGATGACGCTTATGGGCGGGCCGGTTGATGCCCGCGTTTCAAAAACAGCCGTGACAGAACTCGCAGAAAACCGCCCGCTTTCATGGTTTAAAAACACGGTGGTGGACCAAGTGCCATTCTATTACCCCGGTGCTTTCCGCAAAGTTTACCCCGGCTTTATCCAGCTTTCGGGCTTTATGTCGATGAACCTTGATCGCCACGTTGGCTCGCATCTTTCATTCTTCAAACACCTCGTACAAGGTGATGGTGATAACGCACAAACACACCGTAAATTCTACAATGAATATATGGCGGTGATGGACCTTGATGCCGGCTTCTATTTGCAAACCGTACAAACAGTGTTCCAGCGCTTCTTATTGCCAAAAGGCGAAATGAAATGGCGCGACCCCGCAACAGAACAGCTCGTTGACGTGCGCACGCAGGATATTAAGCACACCGCCCTGCTTACGATTGAAGGCGAGCTTGATGATATTTCGGCGCACGGCCAAACAACGGCTGCACACAAGATATGCGCAAACTTGCCTGCCCATAAGCAGTATCACCACTTCCAGCTTGATGTCGGCCATTACGGTATCTTCAACGGGAAACGCTGGCGCAACGAGATTATGCCGCGCATCCGCCACTTCATTCGTCATTTCGACAAGGGCGTTGACCCTGTACCCGCAGATGATCTGGCCCTCACAAAAGACAAAGCCCCAGAGCAATACCGCGAGGAAAAACACGGGATTGAAGCCGTGCGGGAGTTTGTAAAGACCCGTAAATCACACGCCAAAGACCCAGAATAAAAGGCATCCTTTTACAGCTTTTTCGTTGACATGGCCGCCCCCATTAGTTACCATAACTAATTAATAAAAGGTTAACGGGTGTTCTATGAGTGACGACGCACAAGCATTGCCTGAAGCTAACGGCGAACAGAAGCCGCAAAAGCAAACATTAAGCCAGATATTTGCTTTCGCAGGTTCCGTTGTTGCGGCGCCATTTACCAATAAATTTGTTGGTAGTGCAACGGCTCTCTCCGGCATCGGCCTTGCTACCTATCTGGAGCTAAACGGGGCTACAGTTGCTGCCGCCCCTGTTGCTGCTGGATCAGCAACATTATTCTGGCACCATGCTCTGAACGAAATAACTGAATCGATTGAAGATGGCTCGCTGGCCAAACTTATCAAAGAGCGCGTCCCTGAAAAGGAACAGGAAAAACTTTTAAAACTCATTGAAACAGACTTCTTTAAAAACAATATAGAATTGCTTTTAACACTTGGCGCTTCAAAACTTGCAGGTGCAAGCAATGTTGGCGGCCCTGCAATTTCATCAATGACCTCGGCAGCGCTCGCTACATACGGCCTTGTGAAAAGCAGTAATGCGTTCAGCAACCGCCTTGACCAGATTATCGAGCGTAATAACTTGCCGAAATGGGTTGCGGGCCCTCTTGCGGGTATGGCGTCTTCCAGCCCTGAAATTGCTTCATCTGCCATTGCTGCAAGCGCAGGACAAGCGGGTTATGCAGTAACAAATGTCTCGACATCCAACATTTCAAACCCGCTGATTGTTTCAGTTTTAATGCTGATATTCGGCAAAAAAGCGCTTGATGCGGCGGGTGATGCTAAAAAACAAGCGGCCATTGCCCTTGGCGCAACAATTTTCAATATGGGGGCTATTGCGGTTGCAGCCACTTTTGGTGGGCCGCTCACAGCATTTGCAGCAGGGGCCTTGCTAATAGGCATTCCGCTTGCCGCCAAGCATCATGAGAAAATTAAAAACTTTTTTGTAAAAACAATTCCGGACAAGGTAAAAGAAAGTCTGAAGGCAAGTCGCGATGGTATTGCCAGTTTTTGGAAGTCGAAAGAAAAAATAAAAATGCTCGGGCGTGGTTTAAGCGCCGTTGCAAATCTTGGCATTTACCTTGTTTCAACACCGGGCAAACTATTTTCACAAAAAACACGCGCTGAAATTTCCGATGCCATTCCTGCCTTTGCCCGCGACTTTACGAAGGCCGCAGAAAATATATGGCAGCCACGTATGGATAAACTGGGCGAGACCATATCCCGCAACATCATGCCCGTATCGGGTAAATTAGCTGCCCTCACGCTGTTGGTGGCCTTTGCTGACCAGATGGTTGAGCAAGCTATCGCCTGCGGTGAAGGCTTTGGCCTCTCGGAAGCCGTTGTAGGTGGCATCGGCGGCCTGCTTACAAACGCACCTGAAGCTGCCATTGCAACGGGTTATGCACTTAAAGGCGATTTCCAGACGGCTTTTGCAAGTACAATTTCGTCTAACACAGTAAATGTCCTTATGGCGGGTACACCTGCTTTTGTATTAAGCCCTGATGGTATTCCTCAAGATTTCAGCCCCGTTGCAAACCCAGTCAAGTTTGCACTTGCCGCCGCAGCACCCGCTGTAGCAACCGGTATGGCAGCCGCAAATCTGAATAGCGAAGACCACCCGCGTTTACGTGCAGCGGCAACCGCTGGTGTGAGCATGGCCTCGCTTGGCGCATGTATGCACTACCTATAAATTAATAATTGGAATTAAACCACTACAGGCGCAGGCCCTTCTTCTATACGGCTAATTGCGGTGTAACAATTTGTTGCAGCTTTGCAGGGTCATTGCGCCAATATACGCTTGCAAATTCATAGGCCTCTTGCGGGAAGGGAATATCTGTGCCGCGGCATATTTCGGGCGATGAAATCCATTTAATCCATTTATCCGTCGCTGCGCGGCGCTCTTCAGGTGTTTGTGCATGGTCGCATTCACTGTGGAATTGCATCATAAAAGCTTCAACTTCGTTATAACGTTGTCGCCAGATCTCGCGCCATTTCTCATTAGAGCTGTTAAAGCTTTGAATCCACGCTTCCGCAGGGTCATTTGCCTTGCCTTTCAACATCGTATTACGACGGTGCAAAAAGATTTCATCAATCATATGTTTGGGGTTCGCCTCCCAGAATTTATGATAGTGCGGGTCCTGTAAAAACCGGTCAGCATAAATAACGCCGCCGCCAAAGGCCGTTGCCGTATGCGAGCGTAAACCCGGCATAGCAAAATACGAAATAATTTCAGAATAAACAGAAGCATCATCCTCGCTGTCCTGCATTTTACGGGCGAAGCCGTCAAAACAAAGATCGGAAATATAAATAATTTTACCCGCGTGCTTAATTTCATGCAGCAAATACAGGTCATGCACAAAGTCGTTGTCGTATTCGCGGTTCTGGATCATTCCCCACCACGGCGAGAAATGCGCCTTCTCGGCAGTCGCGTCGGTTGGGTCAAAAAAGGCTTTCGGGTAACGAGCAAATGCTTCAACAATTTCATGCACAAACCCGCCTCTTAAATGACTGTCACGGAAAAGCGGCGTTTTCCAGCGGGCATACATATACTGATGAATTTCCTCAGGCGTATATAAAACTTCTATATTCTTCATGGCCCTGTTCTTTCTTGCTTGAGGATCTTGTCCATCATTGGCGTTAAACATACACGAATAAGGTCACCACGGCGAAAATATTCTTGTTCTTCCGTTGGGTTATCCGGCATTTTTGCCGTTGCCACCAGAAATACATCGCTCACCTGCAGATCAACACCCAGCACTTTGCTTATACGGGCAGCGGCCTCCTCCTGAACATGCGCATATTTGCGGGGCAATTCGCCAGCCTTGTATGCATTCATAAGCTCTGTGCCAAACCGCAGAGACCCTACATTTTTAAACCACATATTACCCCACAAGCCACCCATTTCCTCGCGACTAAACACACCGCCAATACGGTGATAATATACGCCGAATGGCTTGCTGAGGCTAAACACAACATGGGAAATATTGGGGTAGTCTGCCTTGATATCAAGCGCCGGCTTCACGCCACCAACGTAGGTTAAATCGAGAATAACTTTTGCGTCGGGGCGCTTATCATCCAGCATACGCATAAAAATATCGTAATCTTCCCATACGTTACCATCGATTGCAGATGGTTGGCTCAAGAAAAACAGGTCATTTTTACCAAGTGTTTCTACTGCTTCCCGCCAGTTCTCACGCTTATGTGTAACAACTTTTACATGGGCATTGTCTGCATAGGCTTGGTAACCTTCATACTCACTTTCAAAAACATGTATCACCGGCTCGAAATTGCCCGCACGTGCATCATTACCGTACTGCTGGATTATTTCACGCAGGCTTTCACTTGCGCCGCCTGTCGGATATGCATGCGGAAACTGTGCAGTGTCAAAATGAATTGAATCAGAAGTCCATTGTATCCAGGTATCAAAAAATTCGCGGTGCATTGCATCCTGTTTTTGTGTCCATGAATCTTCGAACATGTCGTGAAACCCTTCGCGATCGTCCAATACAGTATTAATGACCGCTTTCGTCTCGGGCATATTATTAAAGGCGTAAATTGTCTTAGAGGCCCCTATTGCCGCAAATTTTGCTTTTAGATCCATAGCATTATGTCTATTTATATCGCCCCCATAAGTCAATTTAAAAAAAAATTGACATATTTCATATTTATTGCTAAATACCCTCCATGCAAGGAGCTACTATGAATTCTGCGCGGCTTGGCCATGCACGTTCAACAACTAAACTGGATGAATATCTGCCACCAGTTGCTGAAGCCATGCGTGAACAAGGGATTTTATCCCTCATGGAGCTTTATCAGGCCTGCCAGCAATTCCCCGATTATCAATCTATTGCCCGCGCTGCACGCGGCGCGCGTGACCTCTGCTTTACAAGGGAAGATTACAGCATCGCAGCCATATCAATTGCCGCCGCTTTAAAAAGGGAACCAGAAGAACTTTTCGGCCCTCACCCAAAACTGAAAAGAGAACTAATTGCAGCAGGCCATTACGCGCACGAAAGACCATTTGATGATGAATCATATTTTGATTCCGAAACTCCAGATTTTTTAATACAAGATAAAATTTCAAAAGCACTGCTAACCTTAACACCAAAAGAAGAGCGTGTTTTAAGAATGCGCTTTGGCATGGCTGCAGACGGCTACGAATACACATTACGAGAAGCTGCCGATTTACTTGCTGTTAGCACCGAACGCATAAGACAACATGAAGCTCGCGCGTTGCGTAAGCTGAAGCATCCTTCGCGTGGCCGTGACCTTCGCCAGCTTTGTCAAACGCCTTAATTACCCAATAAATCCCATATATCCTGTAAAATTGTTGCGCTGCATTACCACCTGAAGCCGCAGAATCGTTATAATTTTTGCCATAATGGGAACTATAAAACAGGGATTAGGCTTACAAGGTGGGGGCGTTTTAGGCATTTGGGAAGCCTATGCGCTTATCGCGTATCTTGAATCCGACCCTGTTCGCTCAGGCAAAATCGAAATTGAATTTGTAACGGGCACAAGTGCCGGCGCTGTAAACGGTGCCCTCCTCACCTATGCGTTAAATAAAGCCAAAGCCGAAGGGCTCAACGGCCCTGAATATGCCGCAAAAGTTTTAAAAGATTTCTGGGATGATATTATTCAACAAAATGAGCTTGCCTACTGGTGGGACTACGCAAATCCAAGTACACGTGACTTTGCTAACAAAGGCCCGCATATTCCAGCCATGCCGCTTAACGTGGCAGTCGTTGACGCGTTCACGCAAGCGAGTGGCTTCCACTTATCTCTGCTAAAAAGAACACTTGGTAGTCATATCAAGCCAGCGGAATGGCGGTATGTGAAGAATGGCCCTGTGGCGTTTTACGCAAATGCGGTTGAAGAACAGCCTGACGGATCATTACAGCCCAAGCTGTTTACAGGCAAAGAAATAGGCATTAACACGGTGCTTGCCTCGTGCGCCTTGCGCGAACTTGGTGGGCATTACGTAGGCCATAAACTTCATTACGATGGCGCATACCATGCCAATCCGAACCTTGATCCTGTTGTCGATCATAAAATAGATGACCTGTTTATAATCAAGCTGCATGGCAAACCGTCTGAATTCACTTCGACACAGCCACGTATGTTAAAGGAAATTGACGCGGGTATCGTAGGCGTTGAAGTACAGCATGATATTTTAGAGTTAATGGAAGACCCAGACCGCGACTATAAAGTGCACGGGCTTTGCCTTGAGCCCGGTAGCGGCTGGAGCCGTAAATCACGCTTTTTCTCAACCCCGAACTGGTTACGCTGGCTCGCCAAAGATGGTTATGCGCAAGGAAAAGAATGGCTGGAGCTCCGCCAGAATGACTTTGGTGTACGCGATAGCTATGTCGAAGACAACCACCCCAACACACGCGGGAAAACCTTCCGCCCCGCTGACAGACGTATTGCTTAACTACCTACGTCATTCCCGCGAAAGCGGGAATATTTTCATTATTTGCAAGAGATCCTCGCTTCCGCGAGGATGACATGGTAAAAATTACCCATGAGCTTTGATAACCTCAAAATAGAGCGCAACAGGCGCGCGCGGCGTATCGCTTTAAGGCTGGACGTTAAAGAGCGCGTCATGCGCCTTGTGTTGCCCATGCGCGCCAGTATGAAGGCAGGACTTGAATTTGCCGAGCAACATGAAGCATGGATTGCCCAAAAGCTTGCCGAACTGCCTGAAGAGCGTTTCGTCACGGATGGTTCTGAATTTATATTTCTGGGTGAAGGTTTAACGTTGCGCGTTCATTATGATACCGCGTTAAAATCAACACGCTTTATCAAAGAGAACGGTGAACTGAAAGTTTTCACCAATCAGGAAAATATATCGCTACGCCTCACACGCCACCTTAAACGCGAAGCCGAAAAATATTTCATGGTAAGGCTGCAGGAAAAAGCAGCGCGTATCGGCAAAAAAATAGCGCATTTAAGTATACGTGATACAAAATCACGCTGGGGCAGCGCGGGGCCTGATGGCAAAGTATCACTGAACTGGCGCCTTGCCTTTGCCCCGTTCGAAGCCTTCGATTACGTTGTCGCGCACGAGGCCGCCCACTTGCTCCATCCCGACCATTCCCGCGCTTTTTGGCGTACTTGCATGGAACTTTCGGAAAATTACCGCGACGGCCACCGCTGGATGAAGCAACACGGCGAAAAATTAATGGCATATCGCTTTTAAAAACAGTATGTTGCGGCCATGGCTGATCTTATTACACAAGGCTGGGACGAATATCGCCTCATTGATAGCGGCGACGGGCGCAAGCTTGAGCGCTACGGCAAATTCACAATCGATAGGCCCGAACCGCAAGCTATGTGGTCGCGCCAGTTACCGGATCATGTCTGGCAAAACGCTGATGCCATTTTCGCTGGCGACCAAGATGCTGATGAAGGAAGATGGAATTTTAGCGGCAAAGCCGTGCCTGAAAAATGGGAAACAAATTATAACGGCACTAAATTTTATGGCCGCTTAACACCGTTTCGCCATGTCGGGTTTTTCCCCGAGCAATGTTCACACTGGGACTTTGCCGATGCACAACTGAAAAAAGCTGAAAACCCGAAACTGCTGAATTTATTTGCTTATACTGGCGTTGCGTCATTGCTGGCAGCGAAAGCTGGCGCGCAAGTAACACATGTAGATGCCTCGAAAAAGGCCATCGGCTGGGCGCAGGAAAACCAACAACTCGCACGTATGGAAGATGCCCCTATTCGCTGGATTTGTGAGGATGCACGCAAGTTTGTGGCGCGTGAAGGCCGTCGCGGTAATAAATATAACGGCATTCTACTTGACCCGCCAAAATTCGGGCGCGGCGCTAACAAGGAAGTCTGGAACCTGTTTGATGATTTAAAAGAAATGACAGAGCTTTGCCGTGATATTCTAGCGCCTGAAAATTCATTCCTTATTCTTACAACTTACGCTGTGCGTGCCTCGCACTATGCGCTTTACGAGCTATGCCGCGAAATATTCCCCGAAGCCAATGTTGAAAGCGGTGAACTGGTACTGGAAGAAGAGAAAAGCGGCCGGAAACTTTCGACGTCCCTTTTCTGCAAGGTTATCCGCTAATGTTCAAGCAGGTTACCTCCCGCGCAAACCCCGATATCAAGCGTATTAAAGCCCTTGCCATGCGCAAATACCGCGAGGAAGAACGTGTATTCGTCGCTGAAGGTGTGCGCCACGCTTTGGAAGCCGCCGAAGCAGGCTGGGAGTTTGATACAATCGTTATACAGAGTGAATGGCTTGAAAAGCCGCCCGTGCAAAAGCTGCTATCACTTCTCGAAAAACAGAAAATCAACAGGCTTGAAGTCACAGCCGATATCATGGAGAGCCTTGCAAACCGCGATAATGCACAAACAGTTCTTTCTGTTATCAAACAGCGCTGGCATACGCTGGATGATGTAAAAAGCGGCAGCTGGGCCGTGCTTGAGGAAATCCGTGACCCCGGCAATCTTGGTACAATTATCCGCACATGTGATGCCACAACATTTGACGGTGTTATTCTTATCGAGAAAACCTGTGACCCCTACTCGCTTGAATCAATCCGTGCCTCTATGGGCTCCTTCCCACATGTAAAGCTTGTTCGCTGCACGCGCAATGAGTTTATAGAGTGGTCAAAAACATCAGGTTTTACGCTGGTCGGCACGCATTTGAAATCCGCCAAAGATTACCGCGAAATAGAATATAAAAAGCCGCTCGCCATTGTCATGGGTAACGAACAAGCGGGCATGACAGATACGCTTGTTGATGCCTGCACGGCCATTGCCAAAATACCGATGCTCGGCAAGGCAGACTCGCTCAACGTGTCCGTTGCCACTGCAATTATGCTTTATGAGGCTGTCAGAAATTAAAGTTTATTCAGCTCCAGCCGCGCAGCTTGGCGTACCCACATTGGCGGCGCTTGCTCACCCTGCTGAAACCCACCTGCTGCTAGGTTCGCGAACACATCAACCAGATCGTTACGGCCTTTGGGCGTTACAATCGCTGTTATTTCATCCATCTCGAAATCACAAACGCAACCATCAGCCGGCAATTTATCATGGGCAATAACCCTTACTGCATAAGGCTCGGCTTTACTAACACGCGCTGTTTTAAAAAATGATACCGATACAGGTGCAATAGTTTGTTTGGTTTCCAGTTCCAGCGGATAGGCAAACACATAGTCATTCAGCGTTTCATCAAAGGCTGCCCTGTCTTGTGCGGGCACCCACTCTTTGAATTGCCGTAGCATATTCTGGATATCGATATATTGCTTGAGGTAGTGATTGATAAAAACACCATTGCCAAGAATATGGTCTTCCAGAAAACCTTTTCTGTGCCTTTCAGGAACGTTATCGATGATCTCCTGCAAATCCATCAGTAACTCGGTGGCATGGTCGGCGACAAAATCCATCGTAACGCCATTCTGGCTGAATACGCTTTCTGCGTTCTCAATCAGCGCATCACCATCAGCGTCAACGCCATAGAAGTTTTGCAAAATCTTCTTTTCAAACGCATCTTTGTTAAAGCCAAACAACGGTGTGGGAAATCTCATTACAGTCATTATGGAATATAAGCATATATTCGACGTGATTTGCCAGTAAAATATGATAGATATTCCCCATGCTAATTGAATATCACCGTACCATGCTGGCCGATAAAGCGCGGAATGATGCGTTTTACGAGGCCTTGAAGCGCGTTATCAAACCGGGCGAAACGAGCGTGGCCGATATTGGCTGCGGCACAGGCTTGCTGGGCTTTATGGCGGCAAAGCTAGGCGCAAAGCAGGTTTATATGTATGAGCAGGCAAGCATTGGCGCTGTTGCGTTCCAGCTTGCGAAAGACAACAAAATTAAAAACGTCAAATTTTTCGAAGGCTCGTCACTGGAAGATGATAACCCGCCGCAGGTTGATGTGGTTGTATCAGAAACACTCGGCAATTATGCATTCGAGGAACATATCATCCAGACGCTCAATGATGCGCGCCAACGCTTCCTGAAAGCAGACGGCGTTATTATGCCACAAGGCGTGAAGCAGTTTGTGGCCCCTGTTGTAACAAGGCGTTTATACAATGAACTCGCCGTGTGGGACCGTGTGGGCTATGGCCTGAATTTCGACCTCTGCAAAACCATGAGCATGAATAATATTTATGTGCGCTCGTTTAACGAGAGTGATTTGCTTGAAGCGCAGCAATGGGACGCAGTGACGTTTGATAAAGAAAACACGTCAAACCGCAAAGGCAATGCCGCGTGGACAGCCGCGCAGGATTTAACCGTCTATGGTTTCGCCGTATGGTGGGAATGTGAGTTGGTAAACGGCATTTCTATTTCAACAGGCCCTGCCTCGCCCGTTACACATTGGGAGCAGCTTTATTTCCCCGTTGAAAAACCGGTGGATGTAAAACAAGGCGAGAAATTCACCTGTACCCTCTCCTCCCAAACCACACCCGAAACTGGCTCCATCATCAAATGGCAGCTAGAACACAAGGGAACCCGCCAGAATATGACGCTGGAAAAAGGTTATCTAGACTAACATTTTCTTGTAAGCGAGAGCGCGTCATAAACTTTACAATTAATTTTCTTGCTCTTTGTCAATGGAGTACGCACCTAATAGCCATTTAAGTAGATTGTTTTTTTCGCGGATATCTTTAGCACTTTGCTTTTGTGTATCTTTCAAAATCACAGCACTTACTGCTTGAGAACGCTCAAGATTTTCTGCCGCATCTTCCTGTGACAGCTTTAGCGCAGACGCTGCCCTTTCCTGACTTTCGCGTAAAGTCTCGGCAGTATCTATTTCCTGTGCTGCTTTTAAATAGGCAGCATCCGAAACCTGATTGCGCTTCAAACGTGCGGCTTGTTCCTTTTGTGTATTCTTAAGAATGTCAGCACTGTTTTGCTGCATCTGCGCTTTTGTAATGTCTAGAATATTATCGTCCATAATAGAGAGTCTTTCATAAAGGGTTACAAAGAAAATTTCGTCTTTGTTCAAGCAGAAACTTCTGTAAGTACGTGTAAGAAGACAGGAGAAACTGAGGATATAGGACAATTATATACTATTTTGCTGCATAAGTGTGAAAAACATTAAAAGTAATAATAAAGCTGGCTATTGTAATGCTTCTCGTCTATACTCCTTTTATTCAATATCTCGTACCGCTTGTTTATGCGCTAAGGCCTTCCTCAAGACATCGCTATGTTCGAATACAGCCGCGCAATGGTTGCGCGGCGCTCATGCACGCGAGTGCTTTATAAAAGAAGGAGACCAATATGGCTCAACAAGGAAAAGTAAAATGGTTTAACCCCGAGAAGGGCTTTGGATTTATCCAGCCGGCCGAAGGCAACGCAGATGTGTTTGTTCACAGAAGCGTTGTAGAGAAAGCGGGATTACGTACTCTTAATGAGGGACAAGTTGTTTCTTTTAACATTGAAAAAAGAAACGGAAGAGATTCAGCATCTGATCTTTACGCACAATAAAATCCTGTAATTTTATAGGAATTATTATAATAGCCGGACATTAAAAACGTCCGGCTTTTTATTCAATAGAGAAGCAGGAACATTTTCTGAAACCACGCCCGAGAGCGGCTCTATCATCAAATGGCAGCTGGAACATAAGGAAACCCGCCAGTATATGACGCTGGAAAAGGGTTATTTGGATTAAAATTTAAGAAGGTGTAAATGCCTGCTTTACGCGCGCAAATTCTTCAGCACTTCCGCCTGCACGTTCGTAAGCTGTTGCTGCATCTAGCCCATATTTCTCTTGTGCACGCTGTACATAGTCCGCCGCTTTATTAAACATGTCTTGTGCAAAGTTACGCTCTGGCTCATCACGTGCGACTTCAAAATAATAACGCGCTGCATTCATCATGCACATTAAAGATTGTTCAGCGAATGCTTTCTTATCAATGCCAAAAGCTTCCATATACCCTTCTTCAGGTATCGGGTAATGCATACCAACCGATTGTACTGGCACCTGCTGGCCGGATAAGACATGGTAATGCTTGCCAAGATATTCTTCTGCAATGAGCATCTGGTCCATGACAGGGCCCCAGAATTCTATGTCGGCCTTTTCAATCCGCTCTGAGGCTCTTTGAAAAGCCAGTTTGGCCCAGCCTAAATATTGCGTCATCTTTCTATCCTCTAAAACCGCCTCAATTTACAATATGTAAATTATTAATGCAAGCTTTATAATTGCTATATGTGCCAATATTAGCTATAAAATGGTAAATGGCTGTAGGAGGCTTCATGTCAAAACTAGAAAAACTGGGACAATCCCTTAAAGACGGTCTAAAAGATGCAATTTTTGGCAGGCCCTATGTCAGAACGTCGGGATTTGCTATTGTAAGTAGCCAGACTGGCGCCGAATACACCATTGCAAGAGATAAAAACGGTGAGCGTCAATTAGTACGCAAACACGGCTAAACCCTGCCCAAGAACCATTGCAAGATCTGCTGGGCGGCAAGTTTATCCACCACTTGTCCCCTGCGTTCACGAGACATATCCACAGTGTTAACCAGAAAGTTATCCACAGAGGCTGTGGATAACCTCTCATCCTGCCAGTAAATAGGTAAATTAATAACTTTAGCCAATTCGGCGGCAAAATCCCTCACTGACTGCACCCGCCGCCCCTCTGTCCCGTCCATATTCAGGGGCAGGCCAACCACGAGCGCTGTGACGTTATATTTTTTAATCACTTCCTGCAGTTTTAACGCGTCTTTCTGGAATTTCGTGCGCTCGATCGTTTCAAGCGGCGTTGCCACACCAGCAACGGCAATGCCCAGCGCAAGGCCGATGGTTTTCGAGCCCACATCAAGCCCCAGATAGATATGATTTTGTTGCGCTTGCGAAGTCATGGTGCTAACTCTATAGGCATTAGAAAAAGAGTAAAGAGCCATGTCCCTAGACCCTGCAACCGTTAAAAAAGTCGCCAATCTTGCCCGCCTCGCGCTGGATGAAAAACAGCTCGATTTTTACGGCAACCACATGAACAATATTCTCAAGTTTATCGACCAGTTGAACGAGGTTGATACCGAGGGTGTTGAACCACTTTCAAACGTGTCCGACATCGCCCTGCGCCTGCGTGATGACGTGGTGAATGATGGTAACAAGCAGCAGGATATTCTCGCGAACGCCCCCGAGCAAACATCGGGTTTCTTTGTTGTTGGCAAAATTGTTGAATAAGAGACTGAAATGACCAAACTAACTGATTTGAACATTGTTGAAGCTGTAGCTGCGCGGAAGAAAAACGAATTCTCATGCGTTGACATGGTAAAAGAATATATCGCAGCGATGGATAAATTCCGTGGCCTGAATTGTTACATCACCGAAACGCCTGATCTTGCCATTAAGCAAGCCGAGGAAAGCGATAAAAAATATGCCGCTGGTACAGCAGGCGCGCTGGAAGGTATGCCACTCGCGCAAAAAGATATGTTTTGTACCAAAGGCGTACGCACAACGGCTGCAAGTAATATTCTCAATAATTTTATCCCGACATATGAGTCCACAGTTTCTGACCAGATGAACAAGCAAGGCGCTGTACTCCTTGGTAAAACAAACCAAGACGAATTCGCGATGGGTGCGTCGAACACAACAAGCTTCTTCGGCAATGTAATTAACCCGTGGAAAGCAAGCGGCGCACGTTCAAACCAGCAGCTTGTGCCGGGTGGTTCATCAGGCGGCTCTGCTGCTGCTGTTGCTGCGCATTTGTGTATCGCCGCTACAGGAACAGATACAAACGGTTCATCACGCCAGCCAGCCAGCTTCTGCGGTGTTGTGGGCATGAAGCCAACATACGGCCGCGCTTCACGCTGGGGCATTGTTGCGTTTGCGTCTTCGCTTGACCAAGCGGGTATTTTCTCGCGCACAGTCACTGACAGTGCATTACTAATGGAACATATGTGCGGCTTTGATCCGAAAGACAGCACTTCCGCCAACCTGCCTGTACCGAAATGGTCACAAGAAGTTAGCGGTAGCTTGAAAGGCAAAGTGATTGGCGTTCCAAAAGAATTCCGTATCGACGGCATGCCGCAAGAGATTGAAGATATCTGGGAAAAGGGCGCGCAGTGGTTGCGTGATGCCGGTGCAGAAGTAGTCGAGATCTCCCTCCCCCACGCGAAATACGCGGTACCCGCCTATTACATTATCGCACCTGCTGAAGCGTCATCAAACCTCGCCCGTTATGACGGTGTGCGTTACGGCCTGCATGTTGATGGCAAGGATTTGAACGAGAGCTATAAAATGTCACGCGCGCAAGGGTTCGGTGCCGAGCCAACACGCCGTATTATGATTGGCACTTACGCGCTATCTGCTGGTTACTATGATGCTTACTATTTAAAAGCTCAAAAAGTGCGCCGCAAAGTTGCGAATGACCATGTGGAAGCCTTCAAAAAAGTTGATGCCATCCTTACACCAACTGCGCCTTCATCTGCTTTTGCGATTGGCGAGAAATCGGATGACCCTGTGCAAATGTATCTATGCGATATCTTCACAAGCCCTGCGTCATTGGCAGGGTTGCCGGGCATTTCCATTCCCGTCGGGCTGGATAAAGAGAATTTGCCACTTGGCCTTCAGGTGATTGGCAAGCCATGGGATGAAACAACAATGTTTCAAGTTGCTTGGGCGCTGGAGCAAGCCGCAAATTTCAAAGCACTTCCACAGGAGGTCGCATGAGCTACATATTGCAAGGACAAACAGGTGACTGGGAAGTGGTGATGGGCCTTGAGGTTCACGCACAGATCACGGCTGATTCAAAACTATTCTCGGGCGCAGCGACTGACTTTGGTGCCGAGCCAAACTCGCAAGTCAGCCTGGTTGATGCCGGCTTCCCCGGTATGTTGCCAGTGCTGAATAAAGTGTGCGTTGAAAAAGCCGTTAAAACAGGCTTGGGCTTGAAGGCCGAGATCAACCCCGTTTCTGTTTTCGAACGTAAAAACTATTTCTACCCTGATTTGCCAACAGGCTACCAGATTTCACAATATCTGCACCCGATTGTTGGTAAGGGCGTCATTGAAATTGACCTTGCAGATGGCAGCACACGCCAAATCGGCATTACGCGTCTGCACCTCGAGCAAGATGCGGGTAAATCCATCCACGACCAGCACCCGACAAAATCTTACGTTGATTTAAACCGTGCCGGCTGTGCGCTGATGGAAATTGTGTCCGAGCCTGATTTACGCTCGCCCGAGGAAGCCGCTGCTTACCTCAACAAGCTCCGCATGATTTTGCGCTATCTTGAAACATGTGACGGCAACATGGAAGAAGGCTCGATGCGCGCTGACGTAAACTTGTCAGTCCGTAAAGTGGGCGTGAAGGAATACGGCACACGCTGCGAGATTAAAAACGTAAACTCTATTAAAGCCGTTACAATGGCGATTGAATATGAAGCACGCCGCCAGATTGAAGTAATTGAAGGTGGCGGAAAAATTAATCAGGAAACACGCCTGTGGGACCCTGTTAAAGGCGAAACACGCTCAATGCGCTCGAAAGAAGATGCGCATGACTACCGCTATTTCCCTGACCCTGATTTGTTGCCACTTAAGCTTGAAACAAAGTGGATTGAAGAAATCAAGCAAACATTGCCTGAACTGCCTGATGAAAAGAAAAACCGCTTCAAAGGCGAGTATGGCCTGCCGACTTACGATGCAGGTGTACTTGTCGCCGAGAAAATCCGCGCGGATTACTTTGAAGAAGTCGCGAAAGGCGCTGATGCAAAACTGGCTGCCAATTGGGTTATCAACGAGCTTTTAGGCGCGTTGAACAAAGACGGCAAAACGCTGGAAGAAACACCGGTAAAAGCCGTGCAGCTTCGAGGCCTTATTGCGCTCATTAGCGACAACACAATTTCAGGCAAAATTGCAAAGGATGTTTTTGCTGAAATGTTTGTGAGTGGCAAAGAAGCCGCCGCTATTGTGGAAGAAAAAGGCCTGAAGCAGGTGACTGACACAGGCGCGATCGAGAAGATCATCGACGAAGTGATTGCCGAAAACCCTGACAATGTTGCCGAATATCGCTCGGGCAAAGACAAGCTGTTCGGTTTCTTCGTGGGCCAGGTCATGAAGAAAATGCAGGGCAAAGGTAACCCCGCCGCTATTAACGATATTCTGAAGAAGAAATTGTCCTCTTAAACGATATCAATTAATTGATTTTATTGTAGATTTTTGGCTTGACATTTTTTTGTATTACGTATATAAATTATGTCTAATAAATCATTCGCGCGAGATATAGTTTGGAACAATCACTCAGCACACAAGAGCTTCTACGCTCATTTAGCCTAACCCAAGACTGCACAATTGCGGAATTAAGAGAAGCATTTCGTAAGAATTTGAAATTGGCCGCACTCATTCAAAAAGCGGATGACCAGACTCTGCGGAAAATCATCGCAGCGTATGAGTGCTTGCGACAAAACCATCCTCAAAATGACATTCAATATACCAATGATCCGCTCATTGATACCGCGCTCGAAGTAAATGATATATTTGAGAACATCCATTTCTCAGGCGAGATTGGCCCACTAAAGAACATCTTCGAAAAAAGAATTGCAAATATTATAAAAGATAAGCTTTTTACAATTGCCAGTTTCTACCCTGAAGCAGCTGAAAAATTAGCAGAACTAGAATCTCTAATACATCAACCACAATCAACAAAATCTAGAGACGCTACAGCATCACTGGCCGCAGCCGCACTCGCTGCTGCAATACTTAAACCCCTTGTTGAAAAAGACCTCGTGGAAATAGGCCTGAATAAATTTGAAGAAATCCGTACACAAGGATTTAGCGTTCATATGGCCACTGATAATAGCAGTCCAGCTGCTGTTAATAATGTTTTGAAGAAAAATCTTTCTTGACAAGATTAACAGCCCCGCCAGAAGAGACAACGTTACTTATACAAAACAACCCAAGGTCGCATATTAGTGTTGCCGGGTACCCGCCTTCGCGGGTATGACATTGATATGAAATTAGGAACAGCCCTCCTCGTCATCGAATTTACCCTGCTCTGTGTCGCGTTGCCCGGCTATATTATTGCCACACGCAGTGCAGCTTATATGTTTTTCTTTTTGTGGCTGGCAACGCTTTATTGCTTCTTTATTTACCGCTACACCCATTTTGAAAGCTGGCACAAACTCTGGGGCTGGGGCGCGGTGACATGGCAGAATTTGAAACCCATATTGCTGCGCTTTGCCGCTGTATGCGTTTTCCTTGTTGCCTTCACTTACTTTTATGACCCTGAGCGTTTTTTCTTTCTTGCTAAAGAAAAGCCGGAAATTATCCCGCGTATTTTCCTGCTCTACCCCCTCTTATCAGCGCTGCCGCAGGAATTTATTTTCTGTACGTTCTTTTTTGCCCGCTATGCAGTGTTTTTCAAAGGCTGGGGCCTGATACTGGCAAGCGCGCTTACCTTTGCCTATGCCCATGTACTGTTTATCAACCCTATCGCCCCTACTTTTAGCTTCGCGGCCGGTGTTATCTTTGCTCTCACCTATATGAAGCATAAATCCCTTGCCCTTGTCACAATCGAGCACGGGCTTTACGGCAATGCCCTGTTTTTAACGGGGCTTGGCTGGTATTTCCACGGCGGAGATGTTGAAACTTTAGCATAGACCCATTGCCCTTAGATTTTCTAACCTATTGATTCATTTCAATAGTTTTGGTCGACCCATGCTTGACATTGGTCTCTTATGTCTATACGTTATGTATGAATCGGGGCCTCTATGGGACAAGCTTTAACATCAGATTTCTCACAAATTTCAGCAATGCAATTGCTCGATCTTCCCTTTGGCTTCAGTATTAAAGACTTAAGAGACGCGTTCCGCAAGCAACTTAATCTTGCCACTTTCAAACAGATCCGGCGTTACAACCCAGAATTAATAATACTCGCATACGAAACACTACGCGATGCACATCCTGGCAATGATATCAAATACAAAGGTAATGTACTTATTGATACAGCGCTGCGTATTAATGACTTGCTTGAAAGTGCAGAATTCGAAAACCAACCTGACAGTATAAAGAAGATGTACGCAAGAAAAATAACAAACTATATGAACAGTAGACTCTTAAAACTCGGCGAATTTTCGCTAGAAGAAGGCGCTTTCTTGCTGGGAGATAGAACTGCACACAATACTATAGCGCAGGCTATGGCAAAAATATCCTTAAAGTCCCCTAACCCGGGTATACGACATAGGGCAAAGCTGCAAGCCGCTCTCAGTTTTGTAAGGTTGAAAGATTCACAAGAAAAAATTGTGCAACAAGGGCTTGCCAAGTTATCAAAATTGAAAGAAGGCGGCTTTCATACGGCCACAATTTTGCCATTCCAACGCCCTGCGTGACCATGCATCATGGGAGAGAGAATTGGCGTTCACTTCAGGTTTAAAACAGGCACGTTAAGCCTGCGTTCGCTGCATCCGCGCACGGGCAGCTTGCAGGCTGACCTTGGCACATGCAAACGCCAATTTCTTAAAGCTGCTGAATTCCGTATGGATACAGCAAAACGCGCAAAATGGCTGGCAGGCAACGTGCACGCGCGTCAATTTGCGGAAGTTACAGGAATTCCTATTGCTACACGTCCCCGCGGTTGCATCAAAAAGCCTGTTATATTACTGCCAAAGAAATCTCCGCACTTTTTGATGGACGACAAACCTGTTACAAATGCAGACTATGTTGAAATTATCGGCGACGGGAAAAACAGACAGATATTCGCTTATTTCAGGGCATGAAATTAAAGGCGGGCTGAAACAAGCAGCGCTTGAACGCTGGCTCCCTACTCTTAACCAAAACCATTTTGAATATGCAGGCAGTGTATACGGCCTTGGGGGCTTGGCACTGGCGCATGCTTGTAACACGCTGGGTTTTACATCAACCCTGCATATTGCGGAAGGCAAATACAAACCTAAATGGCTTGAAACTTTGCCTGCGCTAAATTGCAAACTTGTATGGCACGCAGCCAAACCTGTTGAAGATATTCACAAGCAGCTGAGCAAACCGTTGCCGCTTGGTTTTGATGATGCAGGCTTTATTAATGCAATGGCAGAAACAATAAAGCAGGATGCCGAAGAAATCTGGTTCCCAATCGTCAGCGGCACAATTGCCAAAGCTGTTATAAAAGCATCTCCGCGTGCGCAGCTGCACGGTGTGAAGGTGGCAAAGTTTACGCCCGATTTTGAAGGCGTAACATTGTACCAAGCACCCGAGAAATATCACCAAGTCGCCCTCACACCGCCACCCTACCCTGCCTACCCGTTCAGTGATGCTAAAATATGGCAGTTTTTTCAACAGAACGCAGGCGAAAATGCCGTTATCATTAACACGGGTTTTGCATTATAATTTCCTCAGGAGAAAAACATGCCACAAAAATACGAATATAAAGTCGTTTTATACCGCGAGCCGCTTTTAGGTTCTATCTTCCTTGGCGGGTCGAAAGTGGACCCTGAAAAATATTCAAACTTCCTCAACCGCAACGCCGAACAAGGCTGGCGCGTCAAAACAATGGAACGTGAAATCCGCCGCGAGCTTCTATTCTTCAAACGTGAAGCTTTTATCACCATTCTTGAGCGTGAGGTCGCATGAGCGAAATAATGCAAGACCGTAAATTCCGTTTTCTGGGCCTCGGGCTTATTGGCATCGGTGCGCTTGTTGTTGTGTCATTACTTCTGTTCATGTGGACAGATACCATCGGCGGTAGCTTGCTGTGGGATATTCTACTCACAGCGGCCGTGCTGGGGGGCTACCTCGGCTTTCTGGTGATGGTGAAGTTCGACGCGCCGGGAACGCGCTACCCTATCGGCCTTAAAATCCTCGCCGTTTTTGCAACCCTCCTGACCCTCACCCTCCTCGCCGAGATCTGGACGGACGCATTCACCGTAACCACATTCAGTAAAATGGTCTTTTCCCAACTCCTTGTTATCGGGCTTATCGCGCTGATAATCGTAATAAAAGAGGATGTTTTGCAGGCCAAACGCATGCGGGACGAGAATTACCTCGACTAATTTATTGACCTAACCCGTTAATATGTTTATCAATTTGGATCTATAGAGATAGGGCCGAGTGGCTGCCCGCCTGCGCAGCAGGCAAAATAAAAACAGCCTTCAGCCTTTCTCAGTATTTTACGCTGGAGACGTGGCCGAGTGGCTGAAGGCGGCGGTTTGCTAAACCGTTATACGGGTAACACTGTATCGGAGGTTCGAATCCTCTCGTCTCCGCCATTATTCTTCCTAGAAAATCCAAAGAAGTTCTTATGCACAAAAAAGCGTCAATAAACATTGACGCTTTTATTCCATGCCTGCTAGTGAGGTTCTATAGAAGCCAGAGAAAGCGTGCGTATAAACGTGCGTATATTTTTTTACTGGAGGAAATATGACACTTACACATAAACAAATAGAAAGCCTGCAACCTAAAGCGAAGCCCTATCGCAAAACAGATAGCGGTGGGTTATGTATCGAGGTAAGCCCTACAGGAGGAAAGCTATGGCGGTGGCGTTATAAATTTAATGGTAAATCGCAACTAGCATCTTTAGGAAAATTCCCTCTAATTTCCTTACAGAAGGCACGAGAACTAAGAGATGAAGTCAAACTCATAAAAGAGAGCGGAAAGCACCCTACCCGCTTCAAAAAGGCACAGAAGCTAAAACAAGCGACTGAAGGCGGAAACACTTTCAAAGTAATTGCAGAGCGGTGGTTAGAAGAAAAAGGAAAAAGGCTTAACCAAAAATACCATACACAAACAATCGCCCGTATGCGCCAGCACGTATTTCCAGCCATAGGCAACCTTCCACTTACGGAAATAACAGTTCCTGACATTGTTAAAGTGGTAGACCGAATAGCGGATCGCGGCACTCTCGAAACTGCTAAGCGTATGGGGCAAATGATTGGACAGGTTTTTCGGTATGCTACCAGGCGTGGCTTGTGCCTTCATAATCCTGCCGCCGATATGAGAGGTTTAGTTGCAACACCACAAGAAAAACACCACCCTTGCATATCACCAGTAGAAGCACCTGCCTTATTACAAGCCATAGACAATTATGGCGGTGGTGATTTTAGCAAAGCTGCCATGAAACTAATGGCCTTAACTTTTGTACGCACTCAAGAATTGATTGGTGCAAAATGGGACGAAATAGATTGGCAGCGACAGGAATGGCATATTCCAGCAAGTCGCATGAAAATGAAACGCCCTCACTGCGTACCATTATCAAAACAAGCGGTGATGATCCTAAAGGAAATACAAGAATTAACAGGCGATAAAGAATTTATCTTCTTTAGTGCAGCAAGCAAGTTAAAGCACATGAGTAATGGTTCAATACTTATGGCTTTACGCCGCATGGGTTATCAGGGGCGCATGACAGGACACGGTTTTAGAACACTTGCTTCTACGATACTAAACGAAAAAGGCTATTCGCGTGACGCTATTGAAAGACAGTTATCACATGAAGACAGCGATAAAATTCGTAGTGCCTATAACCGCGCCGAATATATGACTGAACGCAAAAAGCTAATGCAGGATTACGCAGATATTTTAGACCGCCTCAAAGAGGGAATAGATTTTGACAATGTCATTCAATTTGGTAGGCAAAATGTATAAATATAATCCCATAAAATACATTATGGATGAATTTGGTGTAATTCAAACAGAAGCCATGCTTCTCCAAGAAGGCTTAGACCAAGCAAAGGCTGAATACGATAGCCTCGAAGACTATCGAAAAACTTTACTGCCTATCAAAGAGTATGGAAGGGAGATAGAGATTGCTAATAATGCCCTTAAGCGGCTCAACAAAGCCCTTAAAAGATTAGGCCATAATCATTTACACACACTAGATACAATTTACTTCGCAGCAAATAATAAAGATCAATTTATGACAGTAACGGTGTTTGAAAAATACCCCGATGAGAGACATAAATCTGGCATTCAAGTAATTTGTGAAAAATTAGAGAACACAATGGAGTTTTCTTTAGAAGAAGTGGCAACACCTGGTAGAGGAAATGCACGTAAAGAAGGAAAGAAATATATTCCAGCTATTAAAGTACTAGAAAGATATTTCAGATCAGCTTTACCAATGAATAAAATATCATCAAGCCAAACAAGTAAATTTTATAAATATGTTGAGATATGGTTTGCTAACTATGTTCCAGAGGCGGAGATTGAAGATTATCGAAGGCACATTCAAAACGCTATCTCTAAAGAATTTTAGCTATTCTTCCCAATTTTAGAGACTAATTGGATATAATTCTCACCCATTAGAAAAGCTATGAGGGGTATATCACGCCCCTTATCTTCCAAATCCATTCTGCACGCAGTTTCAATACATTCTTGTATCAATTCCTTTACACGGTTTGTTGCAAAAGTAATTACATTTTCTGGCATAACACCTTCTGATAATGTTTTTAACATTTCTTGGGTTGTAGTATCTTCAAAGTCCTTCGGATTGAATGTGATACAATGAAACAAATGCCCTCTTTTATAGGAGGGTATTTTTAAGAAAGTATATAAGATGCTGACTCTAAAGTTTGCAAAACAGTGGTCTACATAACTAAAAAAGCTGTCCTCCTCTAATTCTATCTTCCTGTCAGGTCTACTAACTAATACAAAATAACAAAGATTGTATTTATGTGGATCAAAGTCAGGCAGTGATATTACAATGTCACCTTCATCTTCCTGAACATCATAATGAGCGCCAAATAATTCTGTTGTCCTGCGCGCATACACAAACGCAAATCGGTCATGTGTTTTTATTGCCTCGGTGAAATGCGCTCCTTCAAATATTTTTCCATTTTCTAATTCTAAAGTATGTTTAATAAGATTCCCTGTTTTGCTATTCATACTGCTATGAATAGAATATCTCTGTTGTTTAGAAGGAGTTTCTTGATATGCGTCTTCTGGAAAAATTACAGGCGGCTTATCATCGAATACAAGCATAGAAGTAGCACCTGTATAGTTTTCTGCTTTCTTAAGATAAAGAAAAACACCTAAGCCATCACCTGCCTCTGCCCTTTCCTCTGCCGTAAGAAGCCCCCTTTTATCACCGTTTATTCCTGTAACAAATTTTACAGTTACCATCGCTATTTCCAGTTTAGATATAAAAAATGTCTTTAACGTGCCTGCCCCTACCAAATAAACACTATTAAATTCCTTTGATACAAACAAATACAAAGGAAACCACATGAATAACTCAATTTTAAGACTGCCTGAAGTTACAAAAATGACTGGATTAAGCCGCTCCAGCATTTATCTTATGGCTAATAACGGCTCTTTTCCTAAACAAGTATCATTAGGCGAACGTGCCGTAGGATGGGTGGAAAAGGAAATTCTAACCTGGCTGCAGCAAAAAGCAGATGCAAGAGCCGTGAAATGACCACCACTTTGAAAAGGTCGTATGCAGGAGGATTGTATGGCGCAAATGCAGCCCTTTGCTTATTGCAGATAGCCATGTGCACAGAATATGGGCGTAAAAGAAATTTTGATATTCGCGTTTTAGCTTTTATATGCGGCTGTATAAGAACCAAAAGTAACTCCGCAAGTTGTTCACTGACTTGGATAGCTAAAACACTAAACGTGGCACGATCACAAGTTTCCCGCGCTTCGCATAGGCTTATTGCAAACGGCTTTATAACAGCACAGGAAGATTATTCCACCCTAGCTAGAAGAAAAGCCAATATATACACCCTTAATACTTACCTTATTGAAACCTATAAAAACAACCCAGACCAATATGCAAAGGATCTAACATCTGACCTAACTCCATAAAATATATTCATATTCACTGACGCATTTGTAGCTATACAGCGCGAGAATGTCTGCCTTTATCTTTATGAAGCTTATAGGCGCAGTTTGATCAACAATCTTTATTAAATGGCTTTGGATTAAATAAATTACTTCTCTAACACCAGTGGCGCAATAAAAGCAAAAAATACCCCTGTCCCAAATATCAGCACAGATACCCAATAAATCACCCAACTAATAATTCTGAGTCTTGTGCATGATTTTGCCTGAACTGGATCAACCGGACAAGGCAGAGAACGCGCACGCCATAACATTCCTCCTGCCAACAATAAAAGAACTGCTGCCAACCCAAATACTGCAATTTTATGTTTAGATAGCCAAACTAGTTGGGGAAATTCGCTGACCAGTCCCGCTAGCACCGCACCCATCCCTAGGGAAACCATCAAAGCGGGAAGAGCGCAGCAAACAAGCGTAGCAGAAGATGTAAAAAGGCTTATAGCAGGTGTTAAAAGTTGACCCCTTAAATTATTAGTCATGTTTCACCTCTGCCTGATGATGAATGTTTTGAACTTCATAACCAGCTTCTGTGATTTTAGTTTTAATAAACTCATCATCAAGGATCTGTCCATCTTTCATGTTAATTGTGACCAAAGCATTATCAAGATCAACATTCGTAGACTCGACTTTGCCTGTGTCGAGGAATACTTTTTCTATGGCTTTGGAACAAAAATCACAGACAAGACCGAGTGTTTTCACGTGCACCACTTCTCCAGCAAAAGCAAGGGGCACAGTCAGAGTTACAAAAGTTAATACAGTTAGAAATGATAGTTTTTTCATGGTAGTTCTCCTTAAAATGTTTTCATGAGGTGAAAGTAAACGCCGCCATCGAGATTAACGCCGACCTCTCCAAGGGTTGTTCCCTTGAAAAGGCGTACAAGTGGCGTAACAGAAAATTCATTGTCCCGATAATGGTCATAGTCAGCCTGCAGCATGAGCCATGTGTGCAAATCACCGCTATCACCTTTGTACGGGGCAATACCAACACGTGCTGTATGAGAAGCTTTTTTATAGATGTCCCCCGCAGTAAGAAACTCATTGCTATAGGAAACGTAATAGCGACGATCTTCCCAATCTGCGGCAACACCAGCATAAACGGCAGCTTGGCTTTCTCCATCTTCATATGCAAAGCCTGCACCTGATTTTAGGTAAAGGTTGCCTTGCGAACCCGGGTTATTCCAACGCTTGAGCAGATAATTAAGCTGCGCTGCGTCCATATTGGCTTTTGGATCACGCCAATAATCGTGACGCCAGCCAATCGAATAATTGGGGTCAGGAGTGTAGTAAACCTCGGCACTGTTCACATCCATGTCATTCATGGTCATGAGACTCCAGCCACCTGGATAAGTTATAGGCCGTGCCTGTGCTGCCAAGGGCAACATCAGCAAACCTAGGCATAAAGCCTGATGTACAATTTTCATGATAAAGTTCCTCAATAAGTTAAATTGTCAACACGTGATTACGTTTGATGAAAACTTATTGAAGTATTCTCTGCGTTATAAGGATGCGGTGAAAAGAAGCTCGTCCTTTAGGAGGTGGATCACCACCAGACAAACGTATATTTGCGAAAGCAGGAAAGTTAAAGGCTACAACAGGCAGGATAAAGGCAACCAGAACCCAAACAATGTGAGGCAATGGCATATCAAAAGCAGAAGCCTGCCCCAGATCATTCTGCATACAATCTTCCATTAGCATGATGCCAGAAGAAGATTCTGTTTCCTTATTCATACCATGGCAAGGGGGTGCTGGATTTTCAACCGCCGCATTGGCAACTCCTGGACAAACCGCCATAAAGCACACCATTGATGGGGTAAGCATCAAAAGCATTAAGATGGTGCGTAGAAAGCGATGGAAACCCATAGACCTATTGTCTCATGGCAGAACATATGTTTCAAGTTTATTTGCAATAGCCTAAAAAATGTTAAATAAGCCTAGGGGTTACGAGTATTTTTTCTAGTATTCAGATTTACTTTAATAAACATAGCGACAATTTATTGTTAGTGGATAAGTTTGTAGATAACTCTGTTAGTCCTTTTTACCTCTGCAATCTCTAGGGGTTTCACTCCCTGCAACTTGTAGAAATTACGCCCCCCTGCAACCTCTAGGAGGTTGTGGCTAATACACCCCTTATACACTTACTTAATACTAATTGGACTACATCTTAGATGTGGGGGGGATATTCAAAAGTGAACGACACCTACCCTGCACACCGCACTGTATCCTTCGTTAAAACGCTAACCCAGTTTTTTTAGGGAAGTTTTTTGACTCATGCGCGCGCACGCGCGCGTAATACTACAGACGTTAAAACTTATCAATATTATCAATCACCCATTTCATGCTGTTGCCTACGTCTTCTACGCCCTCTTTCGTACAATGCTGATTCCAAGCATTAGAAGCCTTCTGTAAGCTATCTTTTACAATGACAGTGTTTTGAACGCTTATACCGCCAAGGCCGTTCCTACCCCTGTATTTGAAGCAAATTGTAGAGCCATCCTGGTTAGCCAGAATTGTTATCCATTCGAGGGATTTTGGATCACGCGAATTTGCCTTAATTGAATTGCCATAGAAAACCACTTTGGTGTCACGCATTTTTTCTTCAGGTGACTTTTCCTGTTTAGCTACTGGCTTGCTTTCAGGTGTAGCAGGCTTGCCAGGCGGGTTCATCATTTCACTAACAAACACTATCAAAACGAAAATGATGAATAACCATCCAAAGAAGCCAGTTCGTTTTGGCTTTGCTCCGCATTTTGGACAGGCTTTAGCCTTGCTGCTTATTTCATTATTACATTCATGACATTTTATGAGTGCCATTAACCTTCTCCCTCTGTTGCTTTGAAACTATATCCAGCAACATCCAGTGCAGTAAGGCAGAAGCCAGTGTTTGAATGCGTATATTATTGCGTATTTTCGGTGGTGATTTTATATTTACTTTTATAAATCAATGGGATAATGTGCGTTTTAGGCGGTTCTCGTCCCATTTAATAAAATATAAAAACAGGCAGGGTTGTATGACATTATCATTTACCAAAGAAGATTTTCCTCTCATCGCGATATTTGAGAGCGCACCAGGCAATGAAATGGGTGCCGCCCATTTGCGTGATGGGTTTGAGAAAGCTGTTAACGGTTCGATTGATGACAAATTCGATTTTGCATTTGCGCTACAAACAGGCATTGCATGGCCTGAGTCCCGTGCGCAGATGCAACAAATGCTTCCCACCCTTACTGATGCAGTTGCAGAAAAAACCCTTGTGAAATGCTACGAAATTTTCGAGCTTGCCGCTGCCAATAACCTAGATGCAGCAGGCATGTACTATAATTTTACGCTTTGCGGTGTCGGTTGCGAGCAAGATATGTCTAAAGCAGAGGCAGCTCTTGGGAAACTTGACCAGTTGGCACAAGAGCACCCTGAGTATACGCGCATTATAGGCAAAGCCAGAGAAGACATGGCCTCGATTAAGCAACAGCTTGGATTGCAATAAGCAATTACAATTAATACCGAAGAAATTGACTTTTTCATAATTTCGTATATACTCGGCCTTATGTCAGTATAAAAACTCACCTTTTCGGCATTCACGCGCAGCGTCCCTTTGCGGTTTGCTGCGCTTATTTTCATCAATACAAAAGGAACACTATTATGAGTTTTTATACGCAAGATGCGTCTGCGCATTCTTCAGATTTTACTATCAGACCATTTCACTCCGACGATCTGCCAATCATACAGGATATACGGCACCAAGCCTTTGCCAATATTTTCGCTGATTGGCAAAACCAGCTTGGCCAATCGCTATACGGGCTCGTATACAAAAATGTTGATAAAGAACAAGCCGATTATCTTCAAGAAGTTGCCATGGAGGGACGTGTTTTTGTGCTCACCTGCAAGCAGGGTAATGTTGCCGGCTTTATCTCTTTCTCAATGGATTTAAATACCGGCATTGGCGAACTAGGGCTGAATGCCGTTGCCCCTGCCTATCAAGGGCAAGGATGCTCTCGCCTTATGTACGAATATGCTTTTAGTTGTATGCGGGCAAAAGGCATTACGGCTGTAAAGGTCAGTACCGGTGCTGATAAAGCACACGAGCCCGCCAGACGCGCCTACCAGAAGGTCGGCTTCCAGCAAGGTATAGCATCAACTACATTACTGAAACCCCTGTAAGGAGACAACACATGACCAAACAAGCAAGGCTTATCATCGTTTGCGGCTTACCCGGTGCGGGCAAAACAACGCATGCAAAAAAGCTAGCGGGCGAACTTTCAGCCATCAGGTTTTGCCCCGATGAATGGATGGAAAAACTCGGCATCAATCTTTATGATGAAACAACGCGGAGTAAAATCGAAACCTTGCAATGGGAGATAGCGCAAGCTGTTTTACAGGCAGGTGGCACTGCAATTATTGAATGGGGCACATGGGGACGAAGTGAACGTGACACGTTGCGCCTCCGTGCACGTGAGCTGGGTGCTTCCGTTGAATTGCATTACCTCACCGCCCCTATTGAGGAGCTTTACAAGCGTGTTCAACTACGCGGAAAGGAAGACCCGCCCATCCGAAAAGAAGATTTAATTGCATGGGGAAAGATTTTTCAACCCCCGGATGCCACGGAAATAAAGCTGTATGACAACCCGAATTCGCTGACTTTGTAATAAGCGCATTTAGAAACTTAATGTATGCCTTATAAGACCGCCAATGATATCTGTATTGGCGCCGCTTTCTTCTGTGCTGCGCCAGCCTATCTCGGCTGTTGTGCCCTGCCCAAAATCATACCCGCCTGAAGCCTGTAGCAAATAATCATTACTATCACCTGCTGGCGTATCAATGTTACGCGCAGTGTAACCCAATGTTACATTCCAGTTTTCGTTAAAACGGTTCACAAAGCTGGCTGTGTAATACTGCCTGTCATCTGCACCGCCTTCAAAATCACTGATATCCGCATATTCCAGCAGCATATCGCTTTCGATACGCTCTGATATTTTAAAGATATAGCCAAGCGTTACAGCAACCCCACGCTCACGCTCTGCGCCGATATCCACGTCTCCCGGTGCCTGATCACGCCACGCCAGCTGATAATACAGATTTTCAACGCCGCCAGCGTTTTCTCCCTCAAGCGAAACAACGTAAGAAGAAAAATCTTCAGTATTTGCTATCCCGCCATCAGACTTATCTGTGCGCCCCCTACTTGTAATAGTGGAGCCTGAAAGAAATGTTGTATCCGCAAAAAACGTGCTAGCAGTAAGCGTGTACGTCCCTGCGTTTTGCGTATCAATGCTATAAGCCGCACCAACGCCAATACGCTCGGTTATCTCGTAATCTTCGGCAAAGTCTTCGCTCCATATGCCTCGCCCGAAATCCCATGCCATGCCAAATGCAGGATTAAATTTACCTGCCATCAGCGCCCATGCACCGCTTTCATAATTCAGTTTCAGCTCTTCAACAAAAACACCTTCATTATCAAACCAGTTATTTTCAGCAGGCCTTCTATCCTGCATCCGTTCCAGTACACCGACCCCATCAATAAAGAAATAATCATTCAACCGTACAGTCGGCGCCACCTCGGTACGAAAGAACATATCATTATAGCCATCTGTTGCTGCATCATCTGAATCAGCTGTGAACTCGTTTTGCAACTCCATAACAACCTCGCCAGATAGCACCGGCGTTTCGGCCCTTGCTGCCGCGCCGTTTAAAAATATTGCCAACAAGCTTAAGAAAAGTACTTTTCGTGCCATAAAGAAGCTCTATTTAAGTTAATGCATATTATTTTAGCCATTGCTAAATATTAACTGTCAAGCTAAATATAATTGTCCAATCTAATATGAAGAGGTATGATATGATGAGAATGAAAAATAAACTTATTAAAAACAGCATGTTAGCTGTTTCAGCGGTATTAATAACTTTCATTGGTAGCGGGCAGGCCTTAGCGGCTGAAAAATTTAAAGCCGCCACCAGCTTCACCGTTATTGCCGATATTGCCCGCAATGTGGCCGGTGATGCAGCAATTGTTGAATCGATTACAAAGCCCGGCGCCGAGATTCATGACTACCAGCCAACGCCGCAAGATATTGTCCGTGCGCAGGGGGCTGATATTATTTTCTGGAACGGCATGAACCTTGAGCGCTGGTTCGAACGTTTCCTTGCTGATGTTAAGGACGTGCCTGATGTGATTGTGTCAGAAGGTGTAAAACCTATGTCGATTTACGAAGGCCCCTACACCGGCAAACCAAACCCGCACGCCTGGATGTCGACTGAAAACGCGCTTATCTATGTTGAAAATATCCGCAAAGCGTTTGTGAAGTATGACCCAACAAACGCAGATACTTATAATAAAAACGCAGAGAGCTATAGTGAAAAAATAAAATCCATTCAGGCTGAACTTGCTGAAAGCCTTAAAAATATTCCTGCTGATAAACGCTACCTTGTCAGCAGTGAAGGCGCTTTTAGTTACCTGGCAAAAGATTTAGGTATGAAGGAGGTTTATTTATGGCCGATTAATGCCGACCAGCAAGGCACGCCGCAACAGGTCAAAAATGTTATTGATACCGTGCGTAAGAAAAATATTCCGGTTGTGTTCAGTGAAAGTACAATTTCCGATAAACCAGCCAAACAAGTAGCAAAGGAAACCGGTGCGTTGTATGGTGGCGTTCTATATGTAGATTCTTTAAGCGAAAAAAGCGGAAAAGTCCCCACTTATCTTGACCTGCTGAAGGTTACAACCAGCACAATCGCTAACGGCTTCAGCAAAGCATTGGAGAAAAAGTGAGTAAAAATTCTATCCAGCTGGAAAATATCAGCGTTACCTACCCCAATGGCCATCACGCGCTCACAGGCGTAACAGCCTCAATTGAAGCTGGCTCTATCTGCGGGCTCGTCGGTGTGAATGGCGCTGGTAAATCTACGCTCTTCAAAGCGATTATGGGGTTTGTAAAACCCTCTACAGGGCGCGTTACAATTTCTGGTATGGCTGTAAAGCAGGCGCTGAAGCAAAACCTTGTTTGCTATGTACCCCAAACCGAGGAAGTAGACTGGAACTTCCCTGTATTAGTGGAAGACGTTGTGATGATGGGCCGCTATGGCCATATGGGCTTCTTGCGCCACCCGTCAAAGGCTGACCACGAAGCTGTTACCGCCGCCCTTGAACGCACAAATATGACGGAATTCAGAAAACGCCAGATTGGTGAACTCAGTGGCGGGCAGAAAAAACGTGTGTTTGTCGCGCGCGCGCTCGCACAAGGCGGACAAATTATACTGCTCGACGAACCTTTCACCGGCATTGATATTAAAACCGAAGATGCGCTTATTATATTGTTCCGCTCGCTTGCGGCCGAAGGCAGATTAATCCTTGTCTCCACGCATAATCTGGGGAGCGTCCCTAGCTTCTGTGACGATGTAATGTTGATAAACCGCACATTACTCGCACATGGACCGGTTGAAACTGTGTTCACGCAAGAAAACCTTGTGAAAGCGTTTGGCGGCATGTTGCGTCATCACCAGCTTGTGGGCGCTGACCTGCATGATGATGAAGATAAACGCAGCATTACCGTTTTGTCCGATGATGAGCGCCCGTTGGTTTTCTACGGCGAAACAGGCGGCCAAAAAATCACAAAGCACGGAAACAAGGAATAATGGAATTTCTGCTCGAGCCATTTACCTATAGCTACATGGTTAAAGCCATATGGGTTTCGGCTTTGGTGGGTGCCACCTGCGCGTTTCTTTCATCCTACCTTATGCTCAAAGGCTGGTCACTGATGGGGGATGCTTTGGCCCATGCTATTATCCCGGGCGTTGCGCTTGCTTATCTCCTCGGCCTGCCTTACGCCGCTGGCGCTTTTTTTGCCGGTATTCTTGCTGCACTCAGTATGAATATTGTTAAACGCAAAACCCGCCTGCGCGAAGACACAGTCATTGGCCTTGTTTTTACCACCTTCTTTGCTATCGGGCTGCTGCTGGTTTCCATCAACCCGACATCGGTGAATATTCAAGGCATTATTCTTGGTAATATACTCGCCATCTCGAATGAAGACGCGCTGCAAGTTGTTATCATCTCGTTTATCTGCTTGCTTGTTCTTGTTCTGAAATGGCGGGACCTGATGGCTGTATTCTTTGATGAAAACCACGCCCGTGCTTTGGGCTTGTCTGTGCAACCTTTGCAAATTCTATTCTTTACGTTGCTGAGCGCGGCAACAGTTGCAGCCCTGCAAACTGTAGGCGCTTGCCTTGTTATCGCTATGGTTGTCACCCCCGGTGCAACGGCTTATATACTCACCGACAGATTCAACAGGCTTATTGTTATCGCTGTATTGCTGGGCAGTATTACAAGTGCTGTCGGGGCGTATACCAGCTTTTTCCTGAACGCCAACCCCGGCGGGCTTATTGTAACATTGCAAACACTTTTGTTTATTGCCGCCTTCTTCTTTGCGCCGCGCCACGGGCTGTGGGCCAAGCACCGCGCTACAAAAATGATATTAAAGGGCAACTCCCATGGATAGCCTGCTTGCATTTTTTACCGAACCACTTGCGCACGAGTTTATGCAGCGCGCCTTACTCATGTCAGTTATCATCGCATCCGTTTGCTCGATATTCTCGTGCTTTCTTGTGCTTAAAGGCTGGTCGCTGATGGGCGATGCCGTCTCCCACGCTGTTTTGCCGGGCCTTGCACTGGCTTTTGTTGCCGGTATACCGTTGGCCATTGGCGCTTTTATAGCAGGGCTTTTCTGTGCACTTGCCACCGGCTATTTAAAAGAAAACAGCCGCGTGAAAGAAGACGCCGTTATGGGCATTGTTTTTTCGGGCATGTTTGCACTGGGGCTTGTGCTAATCACAAAAATCGAAACAGATGTTCACCTGCTTCATGTTCTTTTTGGCAATATATTAGGCATCACACAGCGTGACCTTATAGAAGCTGGTATCATTGCCCTTCTCTGCGCGGTGATTATGCTGGTGAAGCGTAAAGACCTCATGCTTTACTGCTTTGACCCCGTACATGCAGGAACTATAGGGTTGCCTGTGCGCTTGTTACATTTTGGTTTACTTATTCTGCTGGCGCTTACAATTGTTTCCGCGCTGAAAGCCGCCGGTATCATTCTGGTTGTTGCCATGCTTATAGCGCCGGGGGCAATCGGGTTCTTACTTGCCCGCTCGTTCGACCATATGTTGGCTATTGCACTGGCAGCTTCCCTCTTTTCTTGCATAAGCGGTACTATTCTTAGCTATCACTTCGATACAGCCACAGCCCCGCTTATTGTGGTTATACAGGCCTTTCTGTTTCTTCTGGCCTTGCTGGGCACAAGCCTTGGCACTGCCACCCGAACAATCATTAAAGCATAACTCCAAATATCTGTGGAAAGTCCCGCCACGGCAGATGACTTCACGCCACTTTCCATGCATAAGCTTTTCCGCCCGTCTAGCGGGGAACAACAAACAATTCGAGTAACAATGTCAGGTATTATTCTTAACCGTAAAGCAAATCTGTATTTAGGTGATGCAGGCCACAAAGGCCGCGGTGTTTTTTGTAAAACAAACATTAAAAAGGGCGAAGTACTGGAAACCGCCCCCGCTTTGTTGCTAAACGAACGCGATACACAACATACCGACAAAACCATGTTGATGAACTATGTTTTTGTCATGGGTGATCTATCAAAAAAGATGCGACAGAGCGCAGGCATTAAAAAGCTTGACCACGCAAGCGCGGTTATCATGGGTCTCATGGCATTTTGTAACCATGATGAAAAAAATAACGCTGAAATCCACTGGGAAGAACATGAAGGCACACTGTATTACGTGCTTACAGCTTTAAAAGACATCCCTAAGGGCAAGGAAATCTGCACAAGCTACGGCCCTACATGGTTTGCCGACCGCACAGATATCAAGAAGAAGTAAGAAACCTATTCGCGCTCTGATAAAAATGCGCTTTCATAGCCTGAATCGAATGTATTAAAAGATGAGGGCTTATAAAAAACGGCCAGCGCTGCAACAAAGGCCAGCACCATAAAAACCGCTGCAAAGCGTGCAAGCTGCCGTAGCTCATGATGATCACCATCATTCAGTTTAGACATTTTTCTACTCATAAATAATGCTCCCTTTTTATTTACGACGAACAAAACCTCACAATACCTGCCTGACAAAATGAAGCATTGCCACTTTGTGTATCTGTTATGACTGTATAGATGGGAAGGCCATAGAGAACCAATATGGCCAGAACGCTGATCGATAAAACCATTCCACGATGCGCTAACACAATATCTGCCAGCTGCCTCTCGTGCCCTGATTCAAGAAAAATCTTTACCTTTTTAAACATAGGCAACCTCTATCCTGTTGTAACGCATACGTTTTTACAAACAGTGCAGTTCCTTAAACAAGATAGGCGCGTTAAAGTCGTGGAAGAGGATGTTCCCCCATTTTATTCTTCATACTTTACTTAAGTTATTGATTATAAATGATATTTTTAATTACATAATAATTGACATCACCATTTGTTTTCTCTATTATCTCAGTGCGAGGGATTTATGGAACCAAGAAGAGAATTACTTGAAGCACTTAAAACATTCATGAAAAAGCATGGTGGATGGAGTGATGATTATCCAGGCCTGCCTTTTGTTATATCTGAAAATGAATTTGGACTTACATGCTCATACGCCAAAGGTAGCCTGTATGCGATAAATTTTCTAACCGAAGCGTTGGAACATGCCGAAGTACTAACAGGGCAGCGTGAGGACAGGACTGACCTTGACACGCTCATGTTTGAATTACGACCTGGCATAACAAAGCTTTATGACGGCGTTGAAATTGAAGCCTCTGATAAATTTATTATCCTTACAATTAAAACGGATTATCCCGTAAAAGATCTTATCGGGGCGCTTGAAATTGAAACCGATAGAGCGCAAAGATCCCTTGATCGCGCAGCAGAAGAAAAAAAGGCTTATGCCTTAACTATAGCAAAACAATTTGAAAGAGAAGCTACCAAACCTGTTTTTGGCTATGAAGATGATATGGTTTTTGTGAAAGAGTATCTCGCCACTAAACTTATCCGTGCATTTGCCGAGAGAGGCGGTGTTTCAGTTAGCGGGCCACAACCTGGCGACATACATCTTGCTGGTATTTTTGCTGAATACGGCATTATTGACCAACGGCCTGTTTTCAAAGCACTCTTCAACTACAACAATAATGACCATACCGACTTTAATAACTTTAAAATTAACGTCCTTCAGAAAATCTTTACGGGCCCTCAGGCTGTTCAGGCTGACGGAAAAGGGAACCGTGGTTTATCTTCGTTTGAAATCCGTGGCAACCCGTCTCGTCTTGCACTTGACATCATAGAGAATGATTATCAAACAGCATTACAGGTTGCACAAGGGTTAGGCCTAACACCAACCAAGCGTTTTGAATCACATTTTAGAATGGCCTAACCGTGGCAGGCGCATTTCTCGCCGCAGCCTTTGCGCTCCATAAACGGGTAGTCGGTATAGCCTTTTTCTGTGCCGCCATAGAAGCTTGATGCATCAGGCTCATTCAGGGCCGCACCAGTGGCAAAACGCTCCGGCAGGTCAGGGTTTGCGATAAAGAGTTTTCCAAAGGCAACCGCATCGGCATCGCCACGCGCCAATATCGCCTCTGCTTTTTCCTGCGTCATTTTTTCGTTGGCAATCAGTACACCGCCAAATTCTTTTTTCAACAGAGGGAATATATTGTCATCACCTTCATATTCGCGTGTGCAAATAAAGGCAATTTTGCGCTTGCCTAGTTCGCGCGCAACATGCGCGAATGTTTCAAGGCGCGTGCTGTCACCCATATCATGGCTATCCATGCGCGGGGCCAAATGCACCCCTACACGGCCTTTACCCCATACATCAATCGCAGCATCTGTTACTTCCAGCAACAGCCGCGCACGGTTTTCAATCGAGCCGCCATAAGCATCTGTGCGTTTATTGGTGCTATCCTGCAAAAACTGGTCAAGCAAATACCCGTTTGCGCCGTGTATTTCAACGCCGTCAAAACCGGCCTTCTTCGCGTTTTCCGCGCCTTTTTTATAGGCCGCAATAATGGCCGGTATTTCATTCAGTTCCAGCGCGCGCGGTGTTTCATAATCTGTAATCGGCCTTACAAGGCTTACATGGCCTTTGGCCTGTATCGCGCTTGGTGCAATTGGCAATTCACCATTCAAGTATAATGAATGTGATATACGCCCCACATGCCAGAGCTGTAAAAATATACGCCCGCCCTGGTCATGCACGGCCTCGGTTACCTTCTTCCAGCCTTCTACTTGTTCGTCCGACCATATACCGGGTGTATCGGGGTAGCCCACGCCCATCGGGTCAACACTCGTTGCCTCGGTAATAATAAGCCCTGCGCTCGCGCGCTGTGCGTAATATTCAACCATCATGTCATTCGGCACACGGCCAGCGCTAGCGCGGCAACGCGTCAGCGGCGCCATAATAATACGGTTATCAATACGCACATCGCCTATCGTTAACGGCTCGAATAGTTTTTCCATGGGGGTCCCTCGTAAATATAATCCTATCGTGAAACTTATATATAAGCCCGCCCTTTTTATTCAAGTACCAAAATGGTAGGCTCGCTTATGACATTCCGCCTTGCCCTGTTGCTTCTGCTTTTCGCCCTGCCCGTACAGGCCGCCGAATACACAAACCCGCAGCAAATATACAGTTTTACCTACCCTGACGACTGGCAAAAGCAAATGCAGGGCACCATGGTGCTAGTAACCCCGAATACGGGCGACGACACAGCCGTTTGTTTTTCACGGGCCGAAAGCACCCCGCCTGCCAAAGACGATGATATCGTCAAACTGATGGATGTAGTGGTTGAAAAAGATATTTTTGCAAAAGCAATACAGGCTGCTGATAAAAACATTACCAATTTACAAAAAGAAAAAATAACACTTGGCAATACAATTGCGCAGCGCCTTGTGTATGACAGCGTAAAGGATGGCCGCGCCACAAAAAACGCAGCGCTTTTCACCTACAGCACAGTTTCAGGCCATACGATTGATATTACTTGTCTTGCTTATGCTGAAAACTGGCCTGCTTATACGCAAGCAATAGATGCCATGCAGAAAAGCCTTGCTATAGCGGCAAACCCGCTACCCTTTGCTATTAAAGATGGGCCTGACCTAGTGCGCGACAAACCGGAAGTTGTTACAAAATATATCGAGATGCTCCGGCCCAACATTTCAAAACTACGTTTGCCTGATGGTTCCTTTGTGTCGCCTGAAACACCGCAAGAGTTAGCACAGCCCATCCTTCCGCTCGAAGATGCACGGCGCACGGTTAGCCGCGGCATATTAAGCGGCATGGCCATGCATTGCGGGCTTGATTGGCAAAACGCAAGCTTCACGCCGTTTATGGCGCAAGAACGCGCACGCAGTAAATGGTCTGAAAAACAACTGGCTTTTATGGGCGCACTCCATGGCATTGCCCAGCAAAACACCGCACAGGGCGCGCTACAGCTTGGCCCCTGTGATGCCGATTTTCAGGCAAAAACACAGCAAATACTGCAAGGCCTTCAATAATATTTGACATATAGTTATAGTATTGCTAGGTATAATTTGTGTCACGCTTATACAACAATCCTTCCTACCCTGCTGTAGATGATCCTGCAGAAATTGCACCCGCCTTAAACGATGCACATACACGCGCTGTCTTTTACACAGACCCACGCATGCCTAAAACCATCCGCGAGCTTGCACCGGCAATTACTGCAAGCAATAACGCTACGCTGGCATCGGCGTATCAACGTATAAGTGATGACGGTACGCGGGAAAAAAGCGCAGGCCGTGTTCATTATATGGATGCAGTTACGATGGATCAGGTACAGGCTGAAGCAGATTCTGCCGGCATTCAAATTGCAAATGACCATAATTCTCTAGCGCTACTCACACGCCGTATCAACCAGATGCGCAATGTGTTTACGCAAGCCTATCGCGAATACTCTGGCGATACTGATAGCGCTATTGTAACTCATTTACTCTTTACACCGAAAGGCGGGATAGGCCGCTCGCCCATGTTGCATGTCGATAACCTGCCTCTTACAGGGCACTGGTCTGCGGCACTTTCAAGCCTTGAAATAATGATAGAAGAACCGCCCGCGTTTTTGTGGGAAATGTTAGATAAAAGAAAAACCAATAAGCTACCTAAAGGCGCGAACCTTCCCCTGCAGGCCAGCCTTTCTGCCTTTGTAAAACACAACCCGCAGGATTTTGAAAGAGCCGCCCTTGGTGATCTTCTCATATTAAAAGGCCAGAAACTGCGTGATCTATCAAATCCATTAGACCGCGCATGTGTTTGCGTGCATACTTCCGATCGGCACATTGCCGAAGAAGGGCAAGCCGCCGCAATGTTTTACCCGAAAAGACAAATAAAATAATGACTACCGTAACTTTTCCGAAGCTTGCCCTGTTTGACTGGGACGGAACAATTGTGCATAGCGCAATGTCGATCCTGAATGCGCACAATCATGTCAGGCAAATTCTAGGGCTAGAGCCATGGGATATGCTGGCCCTTATACAAAAAGCCGCACGCATAGGCACCGCAAGGGAAACATTTACAGTTCTCTACCCTGACCATGTCGACATTGCACATGATACCTATTATGAGCACATAAATGCCAATCGTTTTTCAACACTCGAGATTATTGAAGGCGTTATAAATCTGCTCTCACTTTTAAAAGAGCATAATATTACGCTCGGCATTGTCAGCAATATGAAGCACAATTCACTGGTTGAAGAAGTCGAGAAAATGGGGCTGAAGGATTATTTTAGCGTTATCGTCGGCGCGGGCGAAGCCCCGCGCGGCAAGCCCTACCCGGATGCGATTTACCTTGCGCTCGAAAGACTGGGGCTACCGAAGGAAATTCTTGCCCATACATGGTTCTTCGGCGATATGGAGACAGACGAGAAGGCATCAAAAGCTGCCGGCTGCCAGTTCTGGTATTATATGGGTGGTATTAGCGATGCTGATGAACAAGCCAATATGCAAGCCCATGTCAAGTTTGATCACTACGACCGCGCTATTGAAATTTTCACGTCCCTCACACCACAATAACATTATACCGCGTTTACATCTATCGACGGGCACTTGCCGTAAAATTCATCGAGCCGCTCTTTGTTAAAGGGCTTGGCCAGAAAGCCTTTCGCACCTGATTTTTTAGCGCCCAGTACATTCTCTTTTACGCTGTCGGCGCTCATAATAACAACATAAGCCGACGGGTCAAAACTCAATATCTCCTGCAGTAAATTCATGCCCGAATTACTGGGTAAGTGAATATCCAGAAAAACAATATCCGGCAAATGCTCCAGATAGGTTTCTACAACACCATCTGCATGCGGAAACTCGTAAACCTTGCCGCGTGGCTCGAAGTTCTTGGTTACAATCGAACGCATAAACATATCATCTTCGGCCACCATGAATATTTTTTCTTTCCGTTCTTTACGCGTCTGGAACAGGGGCGAAGAAAGCACAGGGTCATTTGCAACATCCTTGACGATATCCCCCAAGCGTAATTGCATTTTCGAAAGCCCTTCTGTCGTTGCTTCAGAAATATTGGCAGCGCAACTATATTTTGGCATTTTTCCGTGCAGGTCGTGCGAAAGCGTGTCAGAGCACACTTCATTTCCCAAATGGGCAAATACAAGGATGTTCTTGCGGTTACAAATAAAAATAGCGCCGTCGCGCCCTTTGAAAAACTCTTTTAGTTTTAAGGTAATATACCCAACATTGTGTGCGGTCTCGCCTGTCAACGCGACATCCACAACCCACCATTCGCTCATATTGGTTTTAATTTTCGGCACCAACCCCAGAAAACGGGTCGGATTATAATATGACAACACTTCCATATGACTTCCCCTCCATATCTTCAAGCTTTACCATTTTAGTTGTATATTCATCAAAACACAACAATGAATTGATTACCAATGGTTGTAACTAACACATTTATTCAGGGAAAAGGGGAAATGGCTTCTTTCCCGTTTTCACGTCTTCTGGCCTTTTTCGTGATGGCCATTACGGCGGGAGTTATTGCTGGCTGGGTTTATGATATCGACGGGCTGAAAAGCGTTTTGCCGGGCCTTACGGCCATGAACCCGGGCGGAACAGCACTTGCTCTTTTTCTATGTGCAGCCTCTTTATGCTTGCAGACTTTTATGCGGCGAAGCCGCTTTCATATCATGGGCCGCGTACTTGCATTTCTAACCCTGATAATTCCGCTCCTCTATTTTCTGGATAATTTTACAGGTGGAAATATCAGCCCCGATAAACTCCTTTTCAGCGATAAGCTGCAGGCCGAGTCGCTCACAAAAGAACATATCAACCGCATGGCTCCTAATACTGCCATTGCCCTCCTTTTCACATCACTTTCCCTTCTCTTGTTAAGAGCCGAAAAGTTCATCCCTACCTCGCAGGCTCTTGCCGTCCTGGGGTTTCTTGTGGGGCTTTTTACCGTGATCGGCTATAGCTACACCTCCCTGCCCCTCATGAAGTTTACAAATGCATTACCTATGGCACTCAATACGGCCCTGTGCCTGCTATTTCTCAATCTCGGCATTTTAACTGCTCTGGGTAAAGAAGGTTTTTTTGGCATTTTCGGCCGCGCTGGCCCCGGTGCATTACTACTACGTCGCCTTATTCCCATCATCTTCCTGCTGCCTATCGCATTTGGCTCTATCTACGCCGTTATAAAAGCAAACGGCGTACTGGACGACCGTATGGCACTGGCATTGTTTGCTTTGCTCAACATTGTATTCCTTACTTTTGTTACGTGGCGTATTGCCGGCAAGCTGGATACGCTTGAAGAAGAAAGATGTAATATCGAAGAAGAAGTGCAGCGCGCCCGCGATCAGGCCGAACATGCCAATCATGCAAAGTCTGATTTTCTTGCAAATATGTCGCATGAGTTGCGTACACCCCTCAATAGTATTATCGGCATGACACGTATGATGCATGAAGATAAAACACTCGGCCCCGAACACCATGAAATGGCCGGCGTAGCTTATCGCTCGGCCGATAATCTACTCGATATTGTGAATGATATTCTTGATCTCTCGAAGGTTGAAACAGGAAATCTCATTCTTGAGAACATAACCTTCTCGCTTCAAGAGGTCGTCGATAACGCGGTTGATACAATCCTTCCGCTTACAAGCCAGAAGAACCTGTCTTTCACTTGTAATTTCAATGCCGACAACCTCCCCTATTTCGTTGGTGACCCGCTGCGTCTCAGCCGCGTTATTATGAACCTGCTCAGCAATGCCGTAAAATATACCGACCAGGGGTTTGTAGCGCTCACAGTTAAATATAATAGTGAAAAAGGCGGCATTTATATCAGCGTTGAAGATTCCGGCATCGGCATACCCGCCAGCATGCTGGATAAAATATTCGATAAATTCATTCAGGCCGACAGTTCAACAACGCGCCGCTATGGCGGTACAGGCCTGGGCCTCTCTATTACAAAAGAAATTGTTGAAAAAATGGGCGGGACTATCCAGACCCAAAGCACAGAAGGTATGGGATCACGCTTTACCGTAGAGATTCCTTTTGAAACCGCCGATGTAAGACCTGCCGATCGCACATCCTACCGCACACCTACAAGCGCCCGCACACCTAAAGAACACCGCATCGAAGCGGCCAAGGCACATGTCCTTATGGCAGAAGATCACTTACTCAATCAGGCCTTTATGAAGAAGCTGTTCAGCTATTGTGGCCTTCATAACATTGATATTGTTGATAATGGTGAAGCCGCCGTAAATGCTGCCAGTACACGCCATTACGATATCATCCTGATGGATTGCCACATGCCCGTTCTCAGCGGCTATGACGCAACAGAAGAAATACGCCGTCGGGAAGAAGAAACTGGTAAGCATGCGGCCATTATTGCCATGACGGCCGATGCCATGGTGGGAACGCGTGAGCGTTGTCTGAAATCCGGCATGGATGATTATCTCAGCAAACCCATCAGTCAGGATGAGTTTTTAAACATTCTCTCACAATGGATTATTTTCCCCGATGCACAGACCGAAACGAATGTAAGAGAAAGTGAAGATACAGAAACGACAGCCTTCGATGCAGCGGGTCTAAAGGAATTTGCACAGGACGATGGTGAGTTGCGCGATTTTATAAATACTTTTATCGAGCAATCAGAAGAAGTCCTCGGCATCTTGCGCGTTTCCTGCAGCGGAAATAATCCTGCATGGGTGAGCGCTGCGCACAAGCTGAAGGGCGGGGCTGCCATGGTAAAAGCCCATAGACTTTATGAACTATGTGACAAGGCGCAGGGTATGGCCCGCGCGACGGAAAGTGAAAGAAAGAAGCTTTTGCAAGATATCGAAGACGCCTATCGCGAAACTTATAAAGCGATCCTAGCCTACTTGTCCGGTAGCGGAAGCGGCAATATTTAAACCATCGATTTTTTCTATCAGATCCTCAGGCCCGAAAGGCTTCTGTAATGTTGCATCGGCACCAAATGCTTTTGCCATCCGCAGGAAATACGAGTGGCGCAATTGTCCGCCTGACGACATGGCAATAATTTTCATGTCCTTATTTACCGCTTTTACTTCCTGTATAATTTCGATACCTTCTTTATTCGGCATAAACAGGTCTGTAATCATCAGATCGAATTTATCTTGCTGAAGCCGTACAAGCGCTTCATTGCCGTCGCGCGCGCAAGTTACTTCATATTTTTTTCTGGCTAAAGCCTTTGAGATAAGATCACAGAAGAGCCTGTCATCCTCAACAAGTAGAATTTTCATGGCTGCATCCCCCGCATGCCGTCCCCAATTCCCGAACGAGTTGTGTTTATGGTGTATAATATTCTTATACCATACGCCAATTCCACCAGTTTTAAAGCTAAAAATGCTGTTTTTGTGGTCAACCTTTACGTGCACTTGCGCAGCCATGGGTTTAACTCCTTGTTTTAAAAGGATTACGGTCTAATGCCGTTATGCGCCATTACACATACGCTTGAATACCCGCTTTTGTTCCCGCTTATGCGGCGTTGCCATAAATTATGTAAGACAGTTTTTTGTCTTTTTTGGCGCTGTACATAGCAGCATCCGCATGGGCCACTAATGTTTCGGCGTCCTGTCCGTTATCGGGGTAAAATGAAATACCAATACTCGCCCCTATCGGGAAGTTCTCCCCTGCAACTTCAAAGGGGGCCTCAAGTCGCTTCAACAAACGCTCAACGAGCAAAAGGGCATCCTCCTGCTTCTGGATCGTATCAACAAGCACTGCAAATTCATCGCCACCCAGCCGTGCAGGCACATCTGTTTCGCGTACAACTTCACGCAAAATCGCGCCGAAGTCACATAAAATCTTGTCGCCAGCTGCATGGCCCAGTGTATCGTTTACAGGTTTAAATCCGTTCAGATCCATATAAAGAACTGCAATCATGGTTTTATTGCGCTCGGCCCGTGCCAAAGCGTTTTTCAGATGCTCGTTAAAAAGTATGCGGTTCGCAAGGCCCGTAAGCTGGTCATGCCGCGCCATCTGCTCAAGCTGCTTTTCCATCTCCAGTTGTTTTGTAATGTCACGGAAAATAACAACAGCGCCCGCAATATCACCGCCTTCAAAAATCGGGGATCCTGTATATTCCACCTGTACCTGCGTGCCGTCCTTACGCCAGAAAACTTCGTCCCGCACCTTGCAGGGTGTCCCGTATTCCAGCACATGCTGAATAGGACTATCCTCAACCATGTAAGCGGTACCATCTGCGCGTTTGCCATGCAGCAAGTTATGGTGGCTTTGCCCTAGCAACTCCTTTTTGCTGTAGCCTAAAATCTGGCTGGCCGTCGGGTTGCAGAATACAATTTCTCCCTGCTGGTTTATACCCGTTACGCCTTCTTGCGTTGAAAGCAAAATCATTTCAGTCTCGCGCTTTGCTTTGGCAAGCTCTTTTGTTCGCGTTTCCACTTCCTTGGCTATGCGCTCGTTTTCCTTGATATGGCTATACATGTAGAAAACAAGAAGAAGCGTAAACCCAATGCCGCCTATTAGAATAAGATAAACAGCCGGCGTTACATTCATTGTAAAAAAGCCGCGCGCCGGCAAAATTGTAATTTGCAGCTTACGACCCGCCACATCAATTATAGCTTGCTCGAAAAGAGTTTCACGAACGCGGTAATCTTCCAGAATTTCCTCTGATGGTATTTTCTTAAGCCGTGTTGAGCGGACAAATAGCACTCTGTCCTCATCTTTATCTGCCATCAGATCATGAATAATAATATTAACGCCCGAATAGTTAAGCGGCTTTATAGCAGCTTCAATCAAATCGCTCATCGGTACGGCCGAACCTATAAACCCATCCATTTGCTCAAGCTCATGCCCGTCTGCATTATGGCCCGCATGTTTGTACACCGGCTCGTAAAAAACAATACCTGGTACATATTCATTGCTGACCTGCAGCAAGTTCACACGGCCAGTGGCGGTTGTCTGGCGGCCATTCATGCCTTTTGTAATGGCCAGTTTTCGCATCTCGTCAGAAAGAATATTAAAGCCCAGAATACGCTTATTGTTTGTTTCCGGCTCGGCATAGGTAACAGGGAAATAACTTTCCTGATTACCTGCACGTCCAAACAAGCCGCCGCTTAGTTCGGTAATGTGTAGTCCGTGGGCTTGCTCGAACGCTGTACGCTCGGTGTTCATTACGCGCGGAATCCACTCCAATGCCTTAATGTACGAGTAATCCTGCAGAAGCTGCATCGTGTAAATACGGAACTCTTCACGGCTCACATGTTCGGACGCGCGGAAAAAGGCACTCAAGGACCGTAAGACAATATCGTTATGGTCAAATTTGTCTGTAATAAGCTCAATACGGTCCTGCGCCGCTATACGAAAACCACGTACCGTTGCTTCCTGCGCACTCTGCTGCTGTACCCACGCAAAAAATCCGCTAGTTGTAAGCCCCAGCATGAGAACAACCAGTACGAATACATATTCGGCATATAGTTTTTTTAATAGACGCATGACTCTTTAAATGCTAATGAATTCCGCAGCAAGCTTACCTTAAAATAAAGCCAATTTTAATAGGAAAAATATAATTATGACACTCATGCATAAGGGGCGCCTTGAAGCTTTTAGTGATGGCGTACTTGCTATTATCATCACAATTATGGTTCTGGAAATAAAAGTGCCTCATAACGAGAGCTGGCAAGCCCTTCTCCCTTTATGGCCAATATTTTTTAGCTATCTGCTGAGCTTTATTTATCTAGCAATCTACTGGAATAACCATCACCACATGCTGCAAGCTACACACAAGGTTAATGGCAAAATTCTCTGGGCTAATTTACACCTGCTTTTCTGGCTTTCGCTAATTCCTTTTACTACAGGCTGGATGGGCGAGAACCATTTTGCAGCAAATCCTGCGGCTTTGTACGGAGTAGTTTTATTTATGGCTGCAATAGCTTACTGGATATTACAAAAAGCTATCTTGGCAGAACATGGTCCGGAATCGCTTTTAGCCGATGCTCTAGGGCGCGATATAAAGGGAAAGATTTCCCCTATACTATATGCCCTTGCAATTGCAGCAAGTTTTTATAATCAGTGGGTGGCTATTGGGCTTTATATACTTGTTGCGCTGCTATGGTTGGTTCCTGACCGCAGAATTGAAAAAAAGCTGACAGATATGCCAGCCTGATATGCGTTAACGCATATACTTGTCTTCCCACTCTTTAACAATCTGCAATACTTCGGGGCCGTACTCAGGGTATAATACAAACTCTATCTTCTCGTTAAACCTTGTATAGATATCCTGTAAGTCACTGTGGCTCTCGTAATAGTCACCGCTTAAATTATTCTTGGCAAGCGCATAAACAACACGTCGCACACCTGCCCAGTATAACATACTGATACACATGATGCAGGGTTCCATCCCTACATAAAGTGTAACACCATCTAGTGGGCCGTGCTCGGCATAGGCAGCTGAAAGCGCTTTACCATCGGCATGTAATAAATTGGGATAAGGCGATGAAACCGCTTCGGCAAGCACCACGCCATCTTTTACAAGAACAGCCCCTGCCGGAAAATTACCTTCTTCGTATGATTTACGGGAAAGTGCAATTGCTTTTTCTATATAGGTAGTATCGTCCATCATTTTGGCACACTGACCTCAGGCGCAGGCTCCAGACATATCCTATTGGTATTTATTCTGTGTTCGAAGATAGATTTAATCGTCGCGAAAGCAGGTGCAGGTAAATCTCTTACATATTTCATCATACGCTCATAAGGAACAAGCATGTCATCTTTTAATGCAGGAAACGAAATATTCACAGCATCTACATACAGACGGGCAGCGTCCCCTGCAAGCGGCATATTTTCAAAGCCGTCGCGCTCTATTATCCCTTGGGCAATTGCTGCAAAAGTTGCTTTATCCAGTCCGCGATTATTTGCATTCGGCATGCGGGTTATACCTAATTTCGGATCAACGCCTTCGGGAGCCAAATCTTCAATCATCCTTGCAACAGGCAGGGCAAACGCAACCTCCCTTATAAAATCAGAGGCAATGATATTGGCAATAACATGCTCTTGCGAGCTTACAGCCGTGGACGCTCTTTCCGGATCTATTGCCAAAGCCGTTGAATGCCAAACGAATTTAGCCTCATCACCATTTACGAGATTTTGATAGGTCGCCTCATCAAACAATGATAACGCCCGCGTATAAAGCCACTTGCGCTGGATTGCCTCAGAGTCAACAGGGTTTTCCGCCACAAAATGTTGTTGCATAAATCTGTCTCCGTAACGTTCATGGTTAACGCCATGAAAAGCGTTATGGCACACATCGCGAACGCCACTGAAATCGGCACGTGGAACATCTTCAAAATCACCATGGCCGCATTCATGCAATACCACAAGCCGGGCCCAATCCACTTGCGTGCCGGATATATCACCAACATTACTTTTCGCAATGCCGGCAATATCACTGATGAGGTCATCGGGGAAAAAATCATCTGTTGGCGCAATTATAATCGAGATATTCGATCTGGCATCACGTCTGTGTGCATGGAAGTTAGCAGTAGCCATAGCATGCATATTTCCACAAAGCTGGACAAGCCTGTTCGCATTGCGAACAAGCTCCGCCTCACCACCAAGCATCTGGTTTTGCAGATACTCTCTTAAAACGGGCCTGTCTTCGGTCTCGGCAAAAAAACGCGTAATAGTATCACGGGCAAATGTCTGCTTATTTTCGTCCGTTGCAGTTAAAGATAAAAGCGGATTCGCTACATTTGAAAGATAGCGCAGCGTAGGGCTGAATATTTTTTTGTCGATATAAACAAACCTGACATCCGGTATCAGTTGTGCAATATTTTCAAGAAATCCACGTCCCAGAAATTCCTCATGGCCCGCATCAATGTCAATTCTATCGCCCGCATATGCATTAGCAGTTCCTGCAAATGGCAGACCGGTGCTGGCAGCAACACCGCCTAGTCCTGTCAATATTCCTCGGCGGCTGAAACTGCGCATATATCACCCTACTTGTGCGCAAGCGAAGGCGCAACCTCGACCCTGCAAAAATTCTCGGCACGCGACGCCTCACGCACGTAAGCAGCAACCGCTTCAATTGTTTGCTGCGGTAAAGCCAACACCTGGGTTTTTATAGTATTGTAGTCAAGTGTATCAACCATATCCGGCTTGAAGTGCCGTACAGCTTCTACATAAAGAGCTGCAGCATCACGTGCAAGCGTCATCTCGCCAAAGGCATTTCGCTCCAGTAACGCTTCCGCAATAGCCGCAAAAACACTGCGGGGTATGGTATCCTCACGGCTATGCGCAATTGTTTCACGCGGGTCATCAGGATTAATAGGTACGGGCGGTGGCGGAATCATGATTGTGTCAGGTGTCGTAAATATAAAATGTCCCGGCCGTCTGAAATCCGGCAGCGGTATGGGCGCATGCGGACCAAACAAACCATTATGATCAAGCACACCATACGCATAGCGGATCATAGAAGATGCCGCAGCATTGGCTCCCAGCATCTGGACATTCGTAATCGATTCATCGCCGTGCAATAATTCAAGTGCGGTTGCGTGCAATGTTAATATACCGCCCTCGCTATATATATTTGTATCCAGATCGCGATTCAGTGAAAGCGCCCGCACAAGCTTCCATGTATAATTAATCGTTTCTGTATTAGCAGGGTCCTCGGCAAAAAAATTCCGGCGGTCAAAACGGTCTGCTATACGTTCAAATGACAATGCGCCAAGTCTTTCCTCACAAGTTTCCAACCGTGACGCCCCTCCATTAATAGAACCACCTTCCAGACTATGCCCAATTTCATGTGTAATAACCTTGCGTGCCCAGTCCCGCGAAGTACCAGGGAACATAAAATCCTGTTGCCCACGCCGCAAACCTGTTGCACTTGTGAGCACGGCTTGATGATTAAAATCAGCCCCTGGTACATTCAAAATTGTCATTAAGGGTGTATGTGTGGGTTTCCGCATATGGTGATACATACCCTGCATCGCGCACATATGCTGCTCCATACAAAACACAATCACCTCCGTTGTATTGGCAAAACCGCGCAAATACTCCCGCAAGCGGGGCCTGTCAGCCAACTCACGGTCAATCATCCGCCATAATTGCCTGTCAAAATTTCTCTGTTGTGCCGCTGTAGCGCCGGATGAAAGATAAGGGTTCGTTGTCCGCCCCAAAAACCGCATAACAGGTGCAAAAGTTTGCTTGTCAATAAAAAGAAATTCATTTTGCGGTGTCTGCGCAAGAATTCGGCGTAGATATTCCTCCCCGACGAGCGCTAGTTGTGAAGGTGAAATTTCGGCAAACCCTTCTTGTGGTAAAGCTATTTGTGCAAAGGCATCATTAGCACCCGCAACAATTGCAGTGGCAGTACTTCCAAATACAAAAGAACGACGGTCAAGCTTCATGATTTTACCGGCATTGGCGGACGTGGCGGCGGCGGCGGCAGAACCGAACAATAGTTTTCCGGTGCAGCATCGCGTGCTATCGCCCGCGCCATTTGTTGTATCGTTTCATCCGGCAACCCTCTTGTTTGGGTCCATACTCTACCAAATTCATCATTTATAGCATCTGGCAACAGGGTTGTAACCGCGCGCAAGAAACCTAAAACGGCATCACGCGCAACCGGCATCTCATTAAAGGCCCCTTTTTGTACCAATGCCAAAGCAATACCGGCAAATTCATCAACCGTAATATTGGCCGTCCTTGCGTGTGTAATCATATGTTGTGGCGATTGCGGATTCATTTCCACATGCTCTCGTGGTGGCGGAGGTTGGGGGATAGGTATATCGAGCGCCCTGAATATTGCTTCCAGAGAGGGGTGCAAAGGTGTGAACACAGGCTCGGGCATTACCCCCATAGTCTCCAAAAGCGAGTGCGTAGCCCTTACCATTGAAACAGCAGCGGCATTTGCACCATGGCTCAAAACATTGCTGATAAGCTCTTGCTCGCGACGCGCGGGAGCCCAGTCAATCCCTGTCATATGCGGGTCCCCCAGCCTGCCTTCAAGATACGCATTCGTATCAATGCCGTAATAAAGCCCGAGCGCACGGTATGAAGCCCATGTGTCGTTTACCTTCTGTGTATTTGTCGGGGTTTCAGCACGGAAGTGAAGGCGCGCAACCCTGTCTCCAATCCTCTCATAGCCAATCTGCTCGAGCCGCCCTTCGCAGTTGGCAGGAGCACCACGATTTGTTTCTGCCGAACCATTCTCAGTGCTATGCCCTACTTCATGCAAGGCAACAAACCTTGCCCAGTCACGGCTTGTTCCGGGGAATATGATTTCTCGCTGGTTATATGGATACCCCAGTGAATAAGAAAAAAATTCCTGATGGTTAAAACTCGGCGCAGGCAAATTTAGAATCGTCGCATCTATGGGGTGCTCATGGTCATGCCAATGATGATAACCGCGCATCCTCGCATAAGCACCCTGGGTAATACAAAATTCCAGCAACTGGTTGATATCGGTAAAGGCGTATAAATATTCCCGTAACCGCGGCCGGTCTTCCGTTATTTCATTTACAGCTCTCATAACACCCGCAGTAAAAAATTCTTTTTCATACGGTGTAGAGGTTGGGTTAAGAAAAGGATTATCTCTGCCTCGGAGGAACCTCTCCAAAGGAACAAAAGTGGTATCATCAACAAATATAAAGCCTTTATCTGGCGATATATCTCTTAAGCCGGCGAGAAATTCTTCACCGTAAAAAGCTTCCTGTATTTTTGAAACATCAACAAAGCTGTTAGGACGATCCGCAGATGGCGCTTCGCGCGGAACAGGCGTCACCGCCGCTGCCGTTGTGCTTAGTCCAAATGCTGTTGTTGCCAATGCAGCGGTTCCGCCGCCTAAAAGTTGTCGCCTGTTCATCATTTACTCTTTTTGTTATTTAATTGGCTTTATAGTAGTAAAAAGAGTAAAAAAAGGTCAAGACAATTCATAATTTTAAAATAAAATTACTCATATTGGTAATTTTTAGCTTCGCATTGCAGTTGATTTAAGGGGTAAAAAAGTCGGAAACCACAACAGGCTCCACTCTACAAAAGTTTCTTTCCGTGGCAGAAGAAGTTATAGCCCTTTTCAGCGCAATAATTTGATCCTCAGGCAGGTTTCTAGCAGCCTCCTTTATATCGATATAACCCTGCCCCATCTTTGCAATAGCATCAGGTATAAATCTATGTGCACCTCTTACAAAAAGTGTAACCAGATCTTTAGCAACAGGCATGTCTGCAAAAGCATTAGAATCTCTCTCAAGTAGCCCCTCAGCAACTGCACAAAAAGTTTCTATATCCGATATAAGTAAACCACCCGCCGCAATCATTGATTCAGGATTACCGGCTGCATAATCAAAACCAGCAGGAAGAGAGGCGTTTACACCAGCTGCAGTGGCTAGCCTGTCCTCTGGCGTAAGCATGTTATACTCCGCATAAGCAAAAGCGCCTCTTATCATTGAGGTCGCCATCACATTAAACGCTAAATATTCCTCGGAAGAAACAGACGTTGCGCTTCTCTCAGGCATCAAAGCCAAAGCTGTTGCATGGGAATGAAAGCGCGAACTCATCCCGCTTGTATAGTCCTCTAAATTGGCCTCCCTGTAGAGACTACCTGCACGCGCCATAAGCCAGACGTCCAATACGGCAGCTTGATCAGAAGCCGCAACGAGGTCAAAATTATCGAGCATAAACTCATCAGCAAAAATTTCCTGCTCTATAGTCTTAAGCGCATTATTACAGTGCATTTGCAGGGTGGTTTGCTCCAAAACGGGCCCTCCGGATTCCGCATGGCCAACCTCATGCAGGGTCATAAGTCTGGCATAATCCTTATCACCTCCAGGAATATCCATCATGGCTGCCCTATTCTCAGTATAGGCCCCGCCAAACATTCTGACTATAAAACGCTTACGATCAAATCCATTCGCCGGCGCTAGAATAATTGATACCCCCCCTCCAAATGAGGTCGCCGCAAAGTTGCCCTCCTCTGCCAGATCCTGTATATCAAGACATGACTGCATAGTAGATTTTATACCCTCGACCCAATCACTACCTGCTTCAACCAGTTTATTATTAAAGGCTTCAGCCAGTAACGGCCGTCCCTGTACAATTTTTTCCAGCTCTGCAATTACCAGCTCTGCTGCTGCCTCTTTTTGCCCATGGGAAGCATCATTGCTTCTAAGGATTTCCATCACACCACTATCAGCAAGCGCTTTTAATGGGGCAAAGGTTTTGGGTGTTATAAAAGCAAGGCGTGACCGTGATAACCTGCTACTGATGCCTTGAATAAAGCCAGCGCCTAAATATTCTTTTTGGTCTTCCGCAATGTCGAGATTGGGCAAGTATGGCTCCTTGCCAATCTTGAACCGCACAGCGCTCACTTCCGCGGCATGCGCATGCCCAGCATTTGCACCAAACACCGTAGCAGCAGCAGCGCCCAAGAATAGACGTCTATCAATCATGAGTAAAATATTATGTTAAATATAGAGGAAAGTCAAGAAATTCAATAGCTTACCAGCCTATTGGCTGTTTGCCGTTTTCGCTAAGGTATTGATTTGCCTTCACAAAATGCCCGCAGCCCAAAAAACCGCGATGCGCCGAGAGGGGTGACGGGTGTGGCGCTGTTAAAACAAGGTGCTTTTTACGGTCAATAAAAGCCCCCTTCTTTTGTGCATAGGCACCCCATAGCATAAAGACGATATTGCTGTGTTTTTCATTTACCGCACGAATAACTGCATCCGTAAATTCTTCCCATCCTTTGTTCTGGTGCGAGCCTGCTTCGGCACGGCGCACGGTGAGTGTTGCATTCAAAAGCAAAACACCTTGCGCGGCCCAATGGGTTAAATCACCACTCTTTGGTCGCTGCTTGCCGCATGAGGCTTCAATTTCTTTGTAAATATTGACAAGGCTCGGCGGCACATCAACGCCCTCGCGCACCGAGAAACAAAGCCCGTGCGCTTGCCCCTCCCCGTGATATGGGTCCTGTCCGATAATAACAACTTTCACATTGTCAAAACCTGTTGTATCAAGCGCGTTAAAAATTTCAACGCCCTTCGGGTATATCACCTTGCCGGCATCTTTTTCAGCCTGCAGAAATTCTTTCAGGCGCTTCATATAAGGTTTTTCAAATTCGTCCCCTATTTCGTTCAGCCAGCTTTGCTCTAGTTTTATCATTTTTTCCTTCTATCATCCGCGTCATTCCCGCGAAAGCGGGAATCTCATGAAATTAACAAAAGATCCTCGCTTCCGCGAGGATAACAAATAAGGTAAACATATCGCATGGATAAAAGAGCGCTTCTATATAACCTTCTCGGTGATTTACCGCCGCGTGACCGCCCCATGCAGGTACGCGTTCTAAGCGTAGAAGACCACGGCACCTACACACTTGAAAAACTTGAGATGGATGTAAACGGGCTTGAGCTTGTCCCCGCGGTTTTTATCAAGCCTAAAAATGTAACAGGCAAAATACCTGCCATTCTTTATAACCATCCACACGGCAATAAATATGACCACGGCAAGAAAGAATTTTTTATTGCGCGTAATGACAACCTCTCATGGGCCGACCAGATTATTGGCATGGGCTACGCAGCACTCTGTATGGACATGTGGTGTTTCGGCGAACGCAACACACGCACCGAACTTGAAACCTTCAAGGAAATGCTATGGAAGGGCCAAAGCCTCTGGGGCATGATGGTATACGATACGCTGCGCGGTTTTGATTATCTGCTTTCGTGTGATGATATTGATACTAGCCGCATCGGCACACTTGGGCTTTCCATGGGTAGTACAATGGCATGGTGGGTTGCAGCGCTTGAAACACGTATCAAACTTTGCGCCGATATTTGCTGCCTCAGTGACTTTGAAGAACTGATAAAAACCGATGCCCTGAAATATCACGGTATTTATTACTATGTGCCTTCACTTATCAAACATTTTTCAAGCGCGCACATTAATGCCCTTATTGCCCCGCGCGCGCATATTAGTGTGGCGGGGGACCTTGACCCTCTCACCCCGCCTGCAGGACTCGAGCGGATTGATGAAGCCCTCAAATATGCCTATGCCGATAAGCCCGAACACTGGAAGCTCCTCCGCTGGGCCGATGTCGGGCACAAGGAAATCCCTGCCATGCGACAAGAAATCATCAGCTTTTTAAAAGAATTCCTATAAAGCGCTTTCCTTCGCCCTCGAATATTTGCTAACCTGCAAAAAAATAATTACAGGGACGCATAAATATGACAGCCACACAAAACGCAAATCAGTTATTTGTTGAATTCGCCACTCTTGGGCCCGAGCACGAATATGAGTCTGTTGAAAATTCAGACATTCAGGACCTGAAAATTCCTGATAACGTTGCCTATTTCTGCTTTTGCCAGTTTGTAGACGGCATACCTGTTCGTGTATCTCCCACTTATTTCTTAACATCTGATCACGGCACACTCACAGAGCTTAAAGAGAGTTTTCCCAGCCTTGTACCGCAAATTGAAGAAAAACAAGAAGCGGACTCCGATGAAGAAGTAAAATTCATGGTCGTACATTTTCCTGACTCCCCGACCTCCGATATGGTCTGGCCAGTATTTCCGGGGGTCGTGCTTATTGACCGCGAAACACGTGATGTTGTTTATTCGTCAATATCCCCCACGGCAACAGCACAGCCTGCTCCCCAGCCCTGAACAAAGCCCGCAATTTTATTTCGTTTTCATGAAGCCTGTAATTCTTGATTGAATTCAGAGCATTGCAGGCGTATAGGTTGTTATATCAAATGGCGGTTAACGGCCATAGGCGGAGGTTGTAGCGGTGACGGGTGCAAATACCCCTAAACGATTGGTCCCTTTTACGGTCGGCGAATTAATTGCCCAGGCCGAAAGTTTTATTGCCGAAAAAGAAGAAGAGTTAGGCTATCTTGAGGCAGATCAGCAGCAAGAGGATACTGCGCGCATACAAGAACCTCTGCAAGCAGCATTAGATTACATTGAAGATACCTACGGCAACAAGAGCGCAAAGCGCGTACAAGAAGGCACATTAAAATTCCTCCGTGAGAAAAAAGATCAAGAAAAGAATCCACTTTCACGTCTCTGGCTGACCCTTATCATTGCTGATATCTCCAGTTCTACTCCCGCAAGTGAGCGTGCCGAGTGGCTGCGCTGGGAAGAAACACATTCGCACTTCCAAGAAAGATATAATAGAGAAATGGCAGAGTTTGATCAGGCTTATCTGCATGAAAAAAACCCGTTGCGCAAAATATGGCTGATGGAAGTTCACCTTTTCCGCGGCATCGGCTTTGCCATACTAGGAAATCGTGCGCAAGGCTATGCCGGTGAATATGACAGGTTTTGTGGCGGCCTTGGCGGCGGCGATAACCCGCAAAGAGTATATTTCTCCTTTGTTGGCAATACACAAGCCCACATACAAACCCTTGCCGAAAAGCGAGTAGATGATTTAGCTTCATCACGTGGTACTGCACTCTGGCAGCTTGAAACTGCAAAACTTGTCCACGCAAAATTATCACGCTTTAATGACCACGCCCGTGAGGTACGCATGCCACTGAAGCTAGAACCGCACGAGTGGATGCCGCATCTTATTTGACAAGATTATGCTGCGTAAAATTATAGATTTGTCCGGCCAACGCTTTTGATGTCACAACAACCAACTGCGGCTGCGTTACATGATGATCATAACGAACATCAAACCCGTGTTGCGGCAGGTAATCATAACCACCTGCCCAGCGGGTAAGCGCAACACCAGCCCCCACATCCCATGGCGGTGAACTGCCTTCATCAAAAATAATAAAGCTTGTTTCAAGCTCTCTCGGCTGTTCTACATTCTCGGCATGACTGCGCAAAAGCTGGAAGAAATCCCAGCCGCTATAACGGTGCCCCACAGCTTGGGTGAATGTATTTCGCAAGCTCGCAAGGTTGCCTGGGTTTTTTGCAGGCCTTACAACAATACCACTGGCATCAATTTTATGCGTGCTGGTTATTGATGCTGCTTCAGCGCCCTCAAATGAAACCTTCGTTACAAAGTCCGGCACACTATTAAAATCATCATCTGCAAAGCGCATGTAATTTACACCGCCCTCTTTTGTGCCATAAATCATTTCACGGGTCATCGGGCGGTAGATTGCAGCTTCTACAACTTCATTTCTTAAAGTCCGGAAACAGATAATTGTAAATTCATCAGTGCCGTTCACGAAAGCTGTTGTACCGTCAATACCATCAACACACAGAATTTGGTCCTGCCCCTCAAGGCGTTGTGCAACATCCTTGTAAACATCTGCAACGCTTTCTTCACCCAGAAATACCGAGCCGCCGGGTGCCAATTCTTGCATCCTTGCTGCAAAGAAATGTTCAATTTCTCTATCAGCTTGTGTAACAAGATTTTTCTTGTCTTTCATATAGTCTACATCGGGGCGCTTCTCTTCTACACCAAGCGCCGCCATGTCACCTGCCCGCGCCCGCTCATATAATGGAATGGCAATCTCGGATGCAGCCTGCCGAAGCGCTTTTGCAAGAGGTGATATTTTCATGGCGTGACCATACCCCTATTTATACGTTATGTCAATATATATTAGCGGCTATAGGCGCGGCGCTTTTGCTGCGGCTTATCGCCATTACCTGCAAAGCGAGGCTTACCATCCGGCTTCTTACCGAATTTTTTGCCAAACTTATTACCGCCTGACGGTTTACCTGAAGGCTTGCCAGATCCTGATGGCTTCCCTCCTTTAGGCCCTGCAAAACGCTTTTTGGCCGGGCGTGAATCGCTACGAAACTCACCTGCGTCATCACGGTCGAAACGCTTCTTCGCAAACGGCCTGTCGTTCCGCCTGTCATCGCGGCGCGCTTCATCACGTCTGCCATAATTGCGGTTGCCGCGGTTGTCATCCCGCCTATCTTCGCGTGGCCTTCTGTTCCCATCGGCTTCAAAGCGCTCGCGCGGCTTTCTGTTGCCGTCGTTATCACGATCATTTCTTTCACGGCCCGCTCTATCACCAAATGAACGGCGTGATTGCTGCGGCTTCTCGTTTCTGAAACGGTCATCACCCCAGCGTTTTGGCTTACGCTCGTCACTTCTTCTATCGGAACGTCTATCTTCATCGTCTCTCTCATCACGAGCATCACGTGATTTCGGCTTATCGCCAAAACGCTTTTTCTTGTCCCATGATTTCTGATCGCGCTGCTTGCCCCATGATTGTTTCTTTTTGCCAAAAGGCTTCTTGCCGCGCTTGTCTTGCCTGTCTTCCGCGTTATCGTTGCGCGCTCTTTCAACTTTCACTTCAGGGTTCAGCAAACGTTGTATCGCACGCCATTTCTCGCCGTCTTGTGGTGAAAGGAAGCTCAGCGCATTCCCCTCAGCGCCCGCACGGGCTGTACGGCCGATACGGTGAATAAAATCTTCAGGTGATTGCGGCAAGTCATAGTTAATCACGTGCTCAATGTGCGGAATATCAAGCCCGCGTGCGGCCACATCTGTTGCAACCAGAATACGGATTTTCTGATCACGGAAATTCCTGATCACAGCATCGCGCTTGCGCTGTTGCAGATCACCATGGATCGCATCAGCCGCATGGCCTTCATGGAACAGGCGTTTTGCCATTTTCGCAGCACCGAATTTCGTTTTCACGAAAATAATAATCGAACCTTCACGTACTTCCAGCTCGGCTTGCAAATGCTTGTATTTATCGGCATCCCCCGTTTGGCGTGTTTCCTGCTTTATTTTCGCGGCTGGCTTGTTCGCCGTATCAACAGCAATGCGCACAGGGTCTTGCTGGTATTTACTGGCAATCTTGATAATCGCTGGTGGCAACGTGGCCGAGAAAAGCAGCGTCTGGCGCTGCTTTGGCATATAACGCATGACTTCTTCAATCTGTGTACCAAAGCCCATATCAAGCATACGATCGGTTTCATCAAGCACCATAAAGCTGGCGCGGTTCAACATCAGGCTGCCACGCTTCAAATGGTCGTTAATACGCCCCGGCGTGCCCACAATTATGCGTGGTGGAATTGGCTGTTGCAGCTGCTTGAATTGTTTTGGCATCGGCTCGCCGCCAATCAGCAGCGCGGTTTTAATATTGCGCTCCATCAGCAAAAGCGGCTGCATGGTTGAAAGCACCTGCGCGGCCAATTCACGTGTTGGTGTAAGCACAAGCCCCATGGCTTTCGGGTTATTGATTAAATGCACAATCATCGGCAGGGCAAAAGCAGCTGTCTTCCCTGTACCTGTTGCAGCCGAGCCCAATATATCGCGGCCATCAAGTGCTGGTGGAATAGCCTGCACCTGAATAGGCGTAGGTGTGTTAAAGCCATTCTTTTCAATAGCTTTTAATAGGCTCTCGGGTAGACCGAGCGCGTCAAACGTCGTCATGTGACATGTCTTTCTGTTATACGTTCGCGTTTCAAAACTCTTACGGATAGGGCCTTCTTGCCCCCCAGCCAACGCGTATAAACAAAGACACGAAAGAAGAGTTACTCAAAACTTGAGCCGGTTATATATGAAGCAATATGCAAAAAGCAAGGAAAATCGCTATAAATTGGCCCTACGGGTCAAATGATAGAATAAACGCTGCCTTTCGCCCTCGTTTGCCACGAGTTCTGCATGTATAGCGCCGATATGCGGGTTGGTTTTATCAAGCGTAGCCACAGGCATTTCAATATGGATACCGCTTGCAATTGCCAGCCCCTGCCCGTGTTTAATCTCTACAATCGCAGCACGGTTTGATTGTTCATACCGTGCAATCACTTCTGCATTGCTGTCCAAATCAACAAACGCACAACCGCCATTGAAGAAAGCTGAAAGCTTGCCCTTCTCCCACCCGACTGGTGATGCACACGCCCCCGCCATCGAGTATGAATCATACCCCGGATGTTCGGGGCCAACAGCACGGCCTCCGCATAAATTTATTCCGTTTCCAATCTTTTCTTCCGGCGTGCCAAGAGCGAATTCAGTAAGCGGGAAAAGTGGCGTACCACCAGCACACCATCCTGTATACACACCACCATTGAAAATAAAATCGTCAATCTGCTGCAGCCCGTCTGCGCCCCAATCAGCAAGATAGAAACGGCTGCCAATCCCGCCCGAAACATTCAGCACGGCACCGTCTTGTTTAAAGTCACCGCGCTTGATGCCAGCCGCGTCAATAAACTCTTGCTTCAGCCACGGAACAGCAGCCGCAAAAGACTGCTTGCTTCCATCAATATAGTTCTGTGAGGCGCCCCTGCCCTGATATGTATATATTTTTCTACGTTTCAAAGGTTTAACCCTTATTGACGGGCTTTTTGCCCGCAGGTAGATTTCTAGCACAAATATGAGGATTCGAAACCCATGAAAAAAATAGCAGCTTTACTTGTTCTATCTGTTTTAAGCCTCAGCGCATGCAATACGGTTGAAGGTTTCGGCCGCGATATGCAACAAGGCGGCAAAAGCCTTGAGCGCAGCGCCCAAGATTCCAAGTAATAATTAGGATTTCTAGAAGTTTTCCGGCTTCATTGCCTGCGCGTCTTTAAGAAGCGGGTAGGCAATTGTTGTAATCAGGCTATTCACACGGCGTAAATCACGCACAATATCCATGTGTATATCACTTGTCGCAATCGTTTCAGGCACGCCTTGCTGCAGACGCGTCATGTGGGTTATCTGGTTTTGCGTTTCTACCTTTTTAATGCGCAGTTTCTCGTCAATCAGTTTTTGGGCCAGCGCCACATCGTTCGTCATGAAAACAGTTTGCGCCAAACGCATCGATTCAAGAACACAGCGCGCAAATTCATCAAGCTCCGCTTCACCGTCTTTCGAGAAGCTTAAGTTATATTTTATCTTCTTTTCGGCAATCGCCAGCAAGCTCTTATCAATAATATCGCCGATATGCTCGAGGTTCGTGGCAAAGGTCAAAATTTGGAAATGCTGGCGCGCCTCCGCTTCGGTTAAAGACTCCTGCCCGAGGATCACCAGATATTTTTTCAGTTCCTTATAAAGATTATCAATCGTGACATCGAGGGCCTTGGCCTTTTCAACAGACGAGCGGTTGTTCTTTTGGAAAGCCTCCCATGCTGTTTGCATCATCTGCACAGTGAAATCGGCAATCCGCAAGGCCTCGCGTGAAGCGTTCGTTAGCGCAACGGTGGGCGTATGCAGTACGCGCATATCCAGATATTTCGGTGTCGAAGGGTCGTTCTGCATATCACGGTCAGGGCATATTTTCTTTACAAACGATGCCACCATACTCAGGAACGGCAGGAAGATAATACCAACCGCGATATTGAAGAACATATGCGCGTTTACAATCAGGCGCGACGGATCTTCCGAAACCATTTTGAAATAAGGCACGGCCTCATCAATAAGGAAGACCGCTGCAATAACGCCCACAAGCCGCATAAGAATATTCGCAAGCGGTATACGCAGCGCTGCGCGGCTGTCACGCAAATTGGCGGTCAGGGGGGCCATCACACCGCCCAGGTTCGCACCTAATACAAGCAATATGCCCAGATGCACCGGCACCACACCGGTTGCCGTCAAGCTTGCTGTTAAAAGTACAAAAGCAAGTGACGAGTGGAAAATCCATGTTAGAAGCCCGCCCACCAGAATGGCAAAGAATGTATCTTCTGCCAGCGGTTCCAGCACAATCGGCAGAATTTCAGATTGGCGCAACGGTATGGCCGCCTCCTTGATAAGCCCGAGCGAAAGCAACATAAGCCCCAGCCCCATAAACACGCTGCCAAGCTGGCGTATGGTTGCTTCCTTGTCATGGCGGTACATCAGGTAACCGATAATCACCATCACGTAAGAAAGCCCTGAAAGATCAATCGTCAGAACTTGTGCAACAAGTGTTGTTCCCACATCCGCACCCAGCACCACAGCAATGGCTGCTGATGTTTTTATAAGGCCTTGGCCGGCGAAAGAAGAAATTATCAGCGTAGTCGCCATCGAGCTTTGCAGAAAAGCCGTTACAGCGATCCCTGAGAAAAAAGCAGCGAAGCGGTTTTTCGTACCGTGCTCGATCGCTTTGCGAATGTAATAACCAAAAGCATGCGTAATGCCGTTACGCACTTGCGAAAGCCCGAAAAGTAAAAGGAAGACACTTCCTAATATATGTAAGAGTATTATGCTCGGCATGAATTAACGTGAAATATTTTAATCAAGCCGTTGATACTACACGAGTCTCTCTTAATATTTGATAAGCGATGCAATATTTGCGTTATGGCAATTATTCAAGCTCGAAAACCATTTGCACACTGGCTGTCATGTTCAACTCGCCTATGGCAACAGGCGTTGATGCTGCCCGCATATCCATTTTTGCCATAGCCATTTCCATCATCGGGCGCGGCGGCTCCATATAGCCTCCTGCTTCTGAAATGCTCAGAATTTTCTTCACTTTCATGCCCGCGGCTTTAGCGTAAAGCTCGGCTTTCTTGCGTGCCTTAGCTACAGCATCGCTGCGCGCATTATCCAGTAGCGGGTCAGGGTTTTCTATTGAAAAACTCGGGCCATTAATCTGGTTTGCCCCTTGCGCAACAAGCGCATCTAGCGTTTTGCCTATCTTCTTCAGATCGCGGATCTTAATGCTCACACTATTGCTCACCTGATAACCGGAAATTTTCGGCGGCACATTTTCGCCATACACATATTGCGGATTGATATTGATGCCCGATGTCTGGATATCCTTTTCTTCGATGCCGGCTTTTTTGATCGCTTCAAAAACAGCATTCATTTTGGTTGAATTTTCAGCCAGCGCTGCATCCGCTGCAATATTCTGCGTTACAATCCCTGCCGAGATAAGCGCGAGGTCTGGTTTGCCCGTCACTTCGCTCTGCGCCGAGATATGAAGCTTCGTTCTTGTATCCAGCGCCTCTTGCGCTGAAACTGGGCCTGAAATTGCCAGAAATGCTATGACTAATAAAAACCTCAACATTGAATACCTCGCATCATTTGATTTGTAAAAAATATATGCTAGGAACATGCCTATGTCACCTGCTGAAAATGTTCCCTCGGAAAAACCGTTACCGCTCTCGGAAGTTCTCCGGAATATGGCATATGACGAAAAAAAGTTTACCATATCCATTCAAGACATCACGACCGAGATCAAAGACCGTACCTACGGGGCAATGCTGTTGTTTTTTGCTTTGCCGAACCTTATCCCGCTTCCTCTGCCGGGCCTGTCTTCGCTTATGGGCATTCCGCTTATTTTTATTTCGTGGCAATTGTTGCTTGGCTATGTGCACCCGTGGCTGCCAAAAGTGATCTTAAACCGCGCCTTTACCCGCACAGATTTTGCAAATGTGATTAACCGCACCTACCCCTATTTATCCAAAGTCGAGAAACTGTTGAAGCCACGCTTACCTATTTTTACGCGGCTGGGCTTTGAAAGATTTGTCGGCCTGCTGTGCTTGGTGCTGGCCTTTTTCGTTATGCTGCCTATTCCGCTTACAAATTTCATACCGGCGATTGTTATCGCCATTTTTGCTCTGGCGCTGCTGGCAAAAGACGGCCTTGTGTTGTTACTGGGTATTGCTGCGTCATCAGTCACGCTTGTGTTCATGTACAGCATCATGATCGTCGCGCTTAAAACAGCCGTATTCTTCTTCCAGAATATTATATCGCGCGATCTGCTTTAAAAGTTAAGCAGCTGCGTCTTCTGCTGCGCGGGCTTTTTCTTCGCGCTTGCGTGTATTCGGGTCAAGGTGACGCTTACGCAGGCGGATATTCTTCGGCGTTACTTCCACAAGCTCGTCATCGGCAATATAGGCAATCGCTTTTTCGAGTGTGAATTTCAATGGTGGTGTCAGCCTCACAGCTTCGTCCTTACCTGAGGCACGAACGTTTGTCAGTTTTTTCCCTTCAAGGATATTCACTTCCAGATCGTTGCTCTTGTTGTGTTCGCCTACAATCATACCTTGGTACACTTTTGCACCTGGCTCGATCATCATCGGGCCACGATCTTCAAGCTTGAACATCGCATAAGCAACCGCTTCACCATTACCGTTCGACAAAATAACACCTGTACGACGGGCCTGAATGTTGCCTTTGAAAGGTGCATATTCATGGAATATACGGTTCATCAAACCTGTACCGCGTGTTTCGGAGAGGAACTGACCGTGATAACCAATAAGACCACGTGATGGCGCAAGGAATGTAATACGCACCTTGCCACCGCCTGACGGGCGCATGCCAATCATCTCGGCTTTACGCTCGGACATGCTTTGCACAACAGTGCCGGAGTGCTGTTCGTCCACATCAATCTGCACTTCTTCGATTGGTTCCAGTTTTTGGCCTGCCTCATCTGTCTGGAACAGAACACGCGGGCGTGAAATTGAAAGTTCGAAACCTTCACGGCGCATTGTTTCAATAAGAACACCAAGCTGGAGTTCACCACGACCTGCAACTTCGAATGCATCAGAACCCGCTGTCTCTTTAATTTTAATGGCAACGTTACCTTCGGCTTCGCGCAGCAGACGGTCACGGATCACACGGCTTGTAACCTTGTCCCCTTCAGTCCCCGCTAATGGAGAGTCATTCACCGAGAATGTCATCGCAATTGTTGGCGGGTCAACCGGTAGCGACGGAATGGGCGCTTCAACAGCAGGGTCACAAATTGTATCGGCAACTGTTGCTTTTGTTAGGCCTGCAACCGCAATAATATCGCCGGCTTGCGCTTCGTTTGTTTCAACGCGCTCAAGACCACGGAACACCATAATTTTTGTGACACGGCCCGCTTCAATTTGCTGGCCTTCGCGTGTCAGCGCTTTAACAGCCATATTCACTTTAATTTTGCCTGACTCTAAACGGCCCGTCAGAACACGACCCAGGAAAGAGTTCGCTTCAATAATGCTCACCAGCATCGAGAACGGCGCATCAGCATTTACTTTTGGTGCCGGTACATGCTTTACGATCAAATCAAAAAGCGGTTTCAAATCTTTTTCTTCACCATCAAGGCTTTCTTTTGCCCAGCCGCTACGGCCAGAAGCATAAAGTGTTGGGAAGTCGAGCTGCTCGTCGCTTGCGTCCAGAGCGGCGAATAAATCAAAAATTTCGTTATGCACTTCATCAGGGCGCGCGTCCGAACGGTCAATCTTGTTAATAACAACCATCGGCTTCAGGCCAAGCGCCAAAGCTTTGCCTAGTACGAATTTGGTTTGGGGCAGCGGCCCTTCAGCAGCATCCACCAGCAATACAACTCCGTCCACCATACTTAAAATACGCTCAACCTCGCCGCCAAAGTCAGCGTGGCCCGGTGTATCAACAATATTGATTTTATAGTCGCCCCACTGCACGCCTGTGCATTTGGCAAGAATGGTAATACCGCGCTCGCGCTCAAGGTCGTTACTGTCCATGGCACGTTCGGCCACTTGCTGGTTGGCGCGGAAAGCACCCCCCTGTTTCAACATGGCATCCACAAGGGTAGTTTTCCCGTGGTCAACGTGGGCAACAATGGCAATATTCCGTAAATTCATAAGTTTGACTCATACGCTTTAAAATGGTTTGCCCGTTCTTACTCTATTGCGGCGCGAAAAAGCAAGCTTATTATGCAAGTAACCGCTTGACGAATCCCCGTTTTTAGGGCTTTTTAGCACCTAGGGGAGTTTTTAACTGCCTCTCGTGCTCCGTAGACGTTACTCCGGTACTAACTTTAACTTGATTGATTTGGAGTAATTGATAATGGCTACCGGTACAGTGAAATGGTTCAACAGCAAAAAAGGTTACGGCTTCATCCAGCCTGATGATGGCGGCGCCGATGTGTTCGTTCACATTTCAGCAGTCGAGAAAGCAGGTCTTCGCTTTCTGAAAGACGGACAAAAAGTAACATACGAATTGCTAAACGAGCGCGGCAAAACAGCTGCCGGCGACTTGCAAGTTTCCGAGTAATTTCATGACAAAAGAGACAACAGATGCCGCTGATCTTGAAAGTTCAGCGGCTTTGGTGCTGGAAAAGATCGGCCTAACAACTGAAGAGGCCGTAAAGCTTTTCTACCGCCAGATCGTCATTCATAACGGCTTGCCTTTTGGTTTGCGTGCCTCAAGCGAACGCCCTGCGCGTGGTGATAGAGATGACAGACCGCCGCGCAAGTTCGACCGCGACTCTCGTCCACCCCGCCGTGATGGTCCGCCTTCACGTGGTGGCCCACGTAAGAGCTTTGGTGATAGAGACGAGCGCCCCCGCAGATTTGACCGTGATGATGGCGAGCGCAGACCACGTGGTGATAAGCCTGACTTCAAGAAGAAGCGCGACTTTGACCGCGATGATGACGGCCCACGCAGCTTCAAGCAGAAAAAATCAACCGGCAGCCAGTATCATGGTTGGCGCAAGGATGATTCCAAACCCTCCCGCGGCGCACCAAAAAAACGGTTTAATAAGGGCAAATAGCCTCTTGCTTTTTGTTATGCAAACATCTTCTATAAGGGCATGACCCTTACAGACATACCATCGCTTTCCTGCTTTGCGAACAAAGCCGAAAATACTTTTCCAATCGAAGTGCTGACTGAAAGCAACTTCCCTGCATGGCTGGAAAAACAGCCCAAGCACGTGAAGGCTTATATCAAGCGACAAGAAATAAAAGGTAAAGCAAAAGAATGCTTCAACCTTTATTCACGCGATATGGCGCCCGAGAAAGTCGTCTATATCCGCCGCGATGGTGTAACGTCTCCTTACGACTTCGCAGCCGTGTTTGACTATATCGTCAAAAACATTCCTGCAAGCGTTCTGAAAGATGCCGTCTTCAGTATTGAAGATGAGCATTACATTCACGATGACGCCGCACTGGGCTGGGGCCTTGCTAGCTACCGCTTCGATAAATTCAAAAGCAGGAAGGCGCCAGCAACGCCCAAACTTGTCTGGCAAGAAGGCGTTGACAAGAAGCGCGTAAAAGCAATCCTCGAAGGCATTTACCTTGCGCGTAACCTTATTAACATGCCGCCAAACGAGCTTGGCCCCGACCAGATGATCGCTGCTGCAAAAGCCGTAGCTGAACAGCACGATATCAAAGCAAAAGTTGTTCAGGGTGATGCATTACTCCAGAAAAACTTCCCGCTTGTGCATGCTGTTGGTAAAGCAGGCGCGCAAGATCCCGCCATCATCGAAATGAAATGGGGCAACCCCGACCATCCAAAAATCGCCATCGTCGGTAAAGGCGTTACGTATGATACAGGCGGCTATAACCTGAAGCCTGGTGCATCCATGCGCAACATGAAGAAAGATATGGGCGGTGCCGCACACGCACTTGGCCTTGCACATATCATCATGTCGCTGAAATTACCTGTCCAGTTGCATGTTGTAACACCGGTCGTGCAAAACAATATTTCCGATGAGGCCATGGTCCCGGGCGATATTTACCCGTCACGCAAAGGCCTCACGGTCGAGATCGACAACACAGATGCCGAAGGCCGCTTGATATTGGCCGATGCCCTCACACTCGCTTGTGAAGGCAAGCCTGATTTGCTGATCGACTTTGCAACGCTCACAGGCGCTGCCCGCGTAGCACTGGGGACAGAGGTACCTCCTGTCTTCAGTAACGATGATGACGTTGCAACTAAATTGCAAAACATCAGCTGGCAGGTTGAAGATCCGCTCTGGCGCCTTCCGCTTGTCCCTGCCTACCGCAAGGATGTTGATGGTGGTCAATCCGATATCGTGAACTCATCAAGCAATCTGGCCGGTGCAATTATGGCAGCTCTGTTCCTCGAGCGCTTTATCGAAGACGGCGTGAAGTGGGCGCATATCGATACATTCGCATGGCAAAATGGCGACCGCCCGGGCAGACAAAAAGGCGGGAGTGATTTGGGCCTCCGCTCTACGCTTGCCTTTATCGAACAGGAATATGCTAAAAAGTGATGTCATCCTCGCGGAAGCGAGGATCTCGTTGAACAAAACACAAGATTCCCGCTTTCGCGGGAATGACAAAAGGGAGCCATGTCAGAGAATTATATCTGCGGCATTGATGAAGCAGGGCGCGGCCCCTTGGCCGGCCCCGTTTTCTCGGCTTGTGTTTACATTCCTGAAAACAAAAAGAACCTCGATTTCTGGCGTGCTGTTACCGACAGCAAAAAACTAAGCGCTGCCAAACGCGAAAAGCTTTTTCCGCTTATCGTTGAACATGCGCATTTCGGTATCGCGCAATGCGCCAACGAAGAGATTGACCATATCAACATCTTACAAGCGACGCTTCTTTCCATGAAGCGTGCTTACGAACAAATGATTGACCGTTTCAAGAACGAGCCTGTCAAAGCAATGATTGATGGTAACAAATGCCCTGCCTTGCCAATTGCGTGCGAAGCCGTGGTAGGTGGTGATGCGTCCGTGCTCGAAATTGGCGCTGCATCCATACTGGCGAAAGTTTCACGTGACCGCTTTATGGCGCATATCCATGAGGAATACCCGATGTATGGCTGGGTGAAGAATGCGGGCTACGGCACTAAGGACCATCTGGCGGCTATCGAGGCCTACGGCCCCTCGCCTTATCACCGCCTTAGTTTTGCCCCCTTGAAGCAGCAAAACCTCTTCGCAGCATAACAAAGCGCCGCGCTCAAATATAAGAATTTTTAAATCCTATGCTGTGTAAAAATTGTTTTTTTAACCGCTTCAAATGCAGGAGATTCTGATAAACGGCCTATCAAACTGGGGTCTCCGCCTTTCATCGCTTCGAATATTCCCGTTAGCCACATCGTCCTGTAAACACCACTCGGCTCAAGAAGGTCCATCCGTTTTAAGATTTTGCCGCATAAATCTTGTTGCTGTTCGTCACCATATCTACGCCCATAAGAAGTCTCTATCAGGTAAGGCAAATATATAGGGTTTTCAGTCATGAACTGTGTAATCTCTTTTTCAAGCCTTTGCAGAATGCCCGCACGCTGTAATCCACCACCCTCATATATACTTTGGTCACCATGCTGGTGCGCTTCAAACGCACAATAAAGTGCTTCAAATCCTTTTCCGGGGCAGCCCGATTGCAACCCCGCCTTAAGAATTTCATCAGCGCTATGGCTTTGCAAATAGTCACAAAGGCCTGAAAGCCCTGAAACAAGCGCTTCATTAATCCTGTTGGCTGTTTCTACGTCTTGAAGTGGCGCAAAGGTTGTCAGGCCTTCAATGTCTTTGCCCGTTTGTGAAATATAGGCATCACGCCCCTCTTCAATTGTCGAAGCTCTGAAAGCCAACGCTTCATCGGGCGTATTAAATCTTGTTTTGGGCACCTTGTAATAGCCGCCGCCAACAATCGGCTCTCCGTTTACTAATGTCATTTCACCATGAATAAAAAAGTAAGTATCTCCGCGCCTGTGAAGAACGCCCGGAACATCCTTTGTAAATGCAGCAATTTCTTCTTCTGTAATCAGGTGCACTGGTATAACCGATACAACACTCCGCCCTGCTGGCAGGCCATACTTGCCACCAAATTCTACCGGCCTTGCCTTTACAACAGGCTGCACAGCAAAACTAAGGTTCTGAGGCATATTATTATGATTAAAATATAACCGGCATACGGCAGCACCATTACGGCCGGTATATTCGCGTTCGATGACCGGATTATTCGGTATATCCTCGGTGCGAACAGCAATCTTCCCTTCACCCCTCTGTAATCGTGATTTGAAAATTACTTCAGAAAATCCCTGCGCACGACATTGCTCATAGATTGCACGCGCGGCAGATGGCTTCGCAGGGTCAAAACCGAAAAACATTGTTGTTGGCAAATAATCGCCAAGACTTATAGCCGCTAACGCATATAACGAATGTTTGTCATTGAGGATAAGATTACCAAGGCCTTTTTCATCTTCTATGCCTTTATCTCTTAAGCGCTCATATAATCTGGCAGCAGCTTTTAGACTCTCTTCGCCATAACACGCATCATAACCATCTGTTTCTGAAGCATAGAGATCCTGCGTCTCAAGGAACTTCACACCGTCACCAGTGTCTATCCAGTCCACGATGATCTGCTTAAACCCCGCTAAAGCCGGATGCTTGATGTCCGCTGTGGCCATGCCTTTTCCCTCAGGCAGATTTTACAGAAGGCCGGTTAATCCTTGGTAAAGCTTCATAAAACGGCAAGATTTTAAAAATTCCTATATTCGCGACCTAGATTATAATCGTTAACAAATCCTTAATTTTTCCTTCAAAAAATCAAATAACCCATTGATTCAAATATGTGAATCAAAATTCTGTTTGACGCGGAATCGCGAATGATTCATGATGATTCGGTAATTAAAACGAAACGTATCGAAATTAGTTCGACCGTATCGTTACGGGGCTTCTATAGTGAAAAACGGCAAAACACCAAAGCAAGCGGCTGGCAAAAAGGCCGCCAAAACGTCTGACAAGACGCAGAAGAATATTATTCTGGAAGGCGATTGTATCAAGCATATGCGCACCCTGCCCAAAGGCAGCTGCAACATGATCTTTGCTGACCCTCCCTACAATCTCCAGCTTGGTGGTGACTTGCACCGCCCCGACAATTCCATGGTCGATGCCGTAGATGATGACTGGGACCAGTTCGAAAGCCTGCAAGCCTACGACAAATTCACCCGTGAATGGCTCTCGGCTGCACGTGATCTGTTGCATGATGACGGGACAATCTGGGTGATTGGCTCGTATCACAATATTTTCCGTCTCGGCACAATTCTGCAGGATCTCGGCTACTGGATCTTGAACGATGTTATCTGGCGCAAGTCAAACCCGATGCCGAATTTCCGTGGCCGCAGGTTCACAAACGCGCACGAAACAATGATCTGGGCCGCGAAATCAAAAGACAGTAAATACCGCTTCAATTACGATGCCATGAAAACGCTCAACGATGACCTCCAGATGCGTTCCGACTGGTTCTTGCCGCTTTGCACAGGCAACGAGCGCCTGAAAGATGGCGAAGGCAAAAAAGTACATCCCACACAAAAGCCTGAATCCCTGCTCTATCGCTGCATCGTTTCATGCACACAGCCGGGCGATATGGTGCTCGACCCGTTCTTCGGCACAGGCACAACAGGGGCCGTCGCAAAAATGCTGGGCCGCGATTATATCGGCATCGAGCAAGAGAAATCATACATCAAAGCCGCGAAAGAGCGCTTGGCGAATATCCAGCAGGTCGAGAATATCGAAGACCTCATCACAATCGGCAAACGCGAAGAGCAACGTATCCCGTTTGGCTGGCTGCTTGAAAAGGGCGTGCTGAAACCAGGCGCAACGCTTACCGACCCGCAGAAGAAAATCGCAGCCCGCGTTGCTGCTGACGGGCAGGTCACAGCCATACAAGGCGTAAACAAATATAAAGGCTCTATACACAAAGTTGGTGCCGCTATTCAAAATGCGCCGTCATGTAATGGCTGGACATACTGGCATTATCTTGAAAATGGCCGGCATTACCCTATCGACCGCCTGCGCCAGAAGCTGCGCGACGGCATCGACAATAGCGGCCGCACAATCAACTAAATCAATTTTACGTTATTAATTTCCCGTCAGCGGGTTTTCAGGCTTGTCCGGCAAATCGGCTGGCGGAAGCCCATAGTCGGGCGCGGGCTGCCCTGTAAACTTATGCAACTCGTATGTCTGCTCGTAATCCGCAAAGAAGGTAATTTCTTTTATCATGCCTTCAAACTGCATGAATCTCTCGCCCGACCCCATTGCTTCCTCGCCTAAATAATCAACCAGCTCTACGCGGAACCGCGCGTACACTTTTCTGTTCTCGCGGTCATCTTTGCTTTTGCGCACAGCAATCGATTTAATATAAGGGTCGGCTTTTTCTTGTGCTATTGGCACAAAGCGTAAATCCAGCGGCGCTTTTAATACCATCAAGGCATTCCCGGGGATACCCTTGGCTGCAAAAAGCTCTAGTGGCTCGGCGCAAGGCTCGGCACGCAGGCTATTCCCTGATATTTGCAGCTTTGTATTGCTACGAAACGCGGTGTCTGGTGAAAGCGGGAAGCCCTGTCTCTTGAAATCATAGGTTTCAAAAATCACAGGCTGTAAATATTCAAAAGTCCGCGGAAATTTACTTCCGTTAATCTGCAGGTAAGAGCGCGTAATATCGCGTATGCTCTTCCATTCAAAATCATCGCTATAGTAATCTTTGAAGATCTTGCATTCTGCAAGCGCCAGATAATTATCGATCTTCGTATTATCGTTCATCTCGTATGCACCAAGCGCAAAAGCAGCCTTGGCTAAATTCAACGCACTCGTTTGCAGGAATTTATCTTGCGCGTTTGCGGCCTGTGGAATTAGCAGTGGCAGCAGCAGCGCCAAGAGTGTAAGGCAAAACTTTTTTGAACAAGGTAGGAAGGCCGGCATCATAGATATCTTTCTTCTGGATCCAGAAATAGCTTTCTTTGATTTTATCATATTTCTCGGCACTAGCGTGCCATATCTGTAATGTTAAATCAAAATGGGTAAAACTATGCTTTATCAGCCCCGATTTTTTCCATAGCGCTTTTACGGGCGGCTTGGTTTTGCCCTGCTTTAGCTCCCAAGTTGACGTTGGCAGACCTACCATCCCTGCAAACAATCCTTTTTCTGCGCGGCGCTCGCATAAAACACCGTCCTTTCCCATCAGCCAGTAAACATGGCCGTATTTTTGCGGCACAGCTTTTTTGGCTTCGCGTTGCGGATATTTCTCGGGCGCGTCCTCTGCGTAGGCTTTACAAAATTTCTGTACAGGGCATTTATCGCATTGCGGGTTATCTGGTGTGCAAATGGTGGCACCCAAATCCATCAGCGCTTGCGCGTAATCCCCTGCCCTCTCTCGCGGCACTAATTTTCCAGCAAGCGTATATAACTTTTCTTTTGCTGCTGGCATTTTTTCTTTCACGGCATAGATACGCGCCATCACACGCTCAACATTGCCATCAACCACGTTTGCAGGTTTCTGGAATGCAATTGCCCGCACAGAAGCAGCCGTATAGCGGCCAATACCGGGCAGCTTGCGTAATTCTTCCTCTTGATCGGGGAAAGCGCCGTTATAGTCCCGCACAACAGCTTGGGCGCATTTCAGCAAATTACGCGCACGGGCGTAATAGCCAAGCCCCGCCCATTCGCGTAAGACATCTTCTTCCTTCGCTTTCGCAAGGTTTTCAACCGTCGGCCATTTCTTCAAGAATTTCAGGTAATACGGAATTACCGTTTTAACGACTGTTTGCTGCAGCATAATCTCGGCCAGCCATGCTTTATAGGCATCTTGCCGTAATCCGCCTTTTACGCGCCAAGGCAGCTCGCGGCCTTCGCGGTCATACCATTTCATGATTGCCTTTTGAAACGTCATTCAGCTAAAACCTTATCATGTCCCTTAAGCTTATAGGCAATATGGTTGGTTCACTTACGCGCAACACTTTTCGCAAAAAGTTTGTTGTGCTTGGCCGCCTGCTCTCTGACTGGCCCACAATCGCCGGTGCCAACTTTGCTTCTATCACCACGCCCTCACAATTAAAATATACCAAAAGCGGCAAAGACAAGCACATGGCCGCAACATTGGTGCTGGAAGCACCAAATGCGCAAATCCCGCTCCTTCATCACCAGATGCCCATTCTTATTCAGCGTATCAATCAGGTTTTCGGGCAAAACATCATCGAAAATATAAAACTTGTGCCGGAAACTTCGAAAAAACAGAGTGTTGAAGCCCCGAAACGCCGAAAAACCTTGACGGAATCCGAGAAACAGGGTGTATCTTCCCTTGTCGAAAATATAGAAGACCCCACCTTACGGGAAAAACTTCAAACTCTCGGCGAAGCAGTATTACAGGAAAAGAGATAGTCAAATGGCAAAAGTAAGTGCGATCACCCTGCGTAAAGGGCACGTAATTGATCATAACGGCAAATTATGGGTCGTGGCCCACAGCGAAATCATGCAGCCAGGTAAAGGCGCATCGGTCATCAACGTTGAAATGCGTGATGTCCGCTCCGGCACAAAAGACAATGTCCGCTTCCGCACACAAGAGACTGTCGAGCGCGTCCGCCTCGAGCAAGATGATTGCACATACCTATACACAGACGGGGAAATTTATACATTCATGAACCAAGTGAATTTCGAACAGGTTGAAGTGAAAGCCGAAATTATCGGTGACGCAGCAGCGTTCCTGCAAGAAGGCATGAAAGTAAATATTGAATCGTTCGAAGGCACACCACTCAGCGTTGAACTGCCAGACACAGTGATCATGCAAATCGTTGAAGCCGACCCTGTTGTAAAAGGTCAAACAGCGTCATCGTCATACAAACCAGCAATCCTTGAAAACGGCGTTAAAGTAATGGTGCCTCCGTTCATTGAAAGCGGCACACGCATTGTTGTAAAAACAGAAGATTCTTCATACGTTGAACGCGCTAAAGACTAACCAATGGCTATATCCGCTAATCTAAACATCATGATGCAGGCCGCTGAAAAAGCGGCCCGTTCGTTACTGCGTGACTTCGGCGAAATCGAGCAATTGCAAGTCTCTGTCAAAGGCCCGGGCGATTTCGTGACGGCTGCTGACAAACGCTCCGAAGAAATCATTTACAAAGAACTCAGCAAAGCACGCCCGTCTTTTGGCTTCTTGATGGAAGAAACAGGTGATGTAAAAGGCGCTGATGGGGAGCACCGCTTTATTATTGACCCGCTCGACGGCACGCATAACTTCATGCACGGTATTCCGCACTGGAATATTTCAATCGGCCTTGAGAGAAACAATGAAGTCATCGCTGGCGTTATTTACGACCCGACACGCAATGAGATGTTCTGGGCCGAAAAAGGCTATGGCGCCTTTATGCAGAAGAAACGCCTCCGCGTTTCAGGCCGTGCCGAACCAACCATGGTTGGCTCATGTATGTTCTATTCTTCACGTGCACAGAATGACTGGGAAGAAGGCACAAAAGATATTCTAAAACTGCAGCAGCTGCCTCTTGGCGTGCGCCAGTTCGGTGCTTTTGCGCTTGATCTCGCATATGTCGCTGCAGGCCGCCTTGATGCTTGTTTCGAGAAAAACGGCCCCAAAGAATGGGATATTGCAGCAGGCTCCATTATCGTTAAGGAAGCTGGCGGTTATATCAGCAGCCTCGACCCCAAACAGCCAAACCCTGTTTACAGCCGTTCGGTGCTGGCGTCTAACGCACTTGTTCACCAGAATATGCTCAAGCTTGTTAAATCGGCTTAACCGCCCTATCTTTTCGCTATGCTGCGTTACTTAACGTTTCTACTCTGCTTCTCTTTGCCCCTCGCGGCTTCTGCCCAAGGGCTTGAGAATTATGCACCGCCACCCATGTTTGGCGGCAGCAGTTCAGAAACTGTAGCCGCACCCGCTACGTCCCCTTCATCAAAATCAACTTCAAGCAGCGTGAAGTCGGCCCCTGTGCTTTCGCCTGAAGATTACCGCGATGCAGGCGTAAAACCAACTACCAAGCCATCACAAAAAACCTTCAAACCTGAAAAGCCCAATACCAAACCGCAAAAGGCCGCCAGCACGCAAGCCGCCATGCCTGCTGTAAAACCAAAACCAGTCGAGCGTGAAGTGTTGCCGCCTCCCGCAGCTGAAAAGCCTGCCATTGTCGATATTACTGCGCCGCTACAGCCTGAAGCAGCAAGCATCTCCCCTCCACCAGAAGGCACAAGCCTGCTGCAGTACAAACCGGAAACAACTGACCTTACTGAAAGCCAGAAGCTTGAAATTCTCTCTGCCATACTGGCAAAGCTGAAAAGTGACCCCGCCGCACGCGTTACCATCCTCGCCTATGCCAGCCCCGACGATACCCTCCAAAGCGGGGCGCGGCGCATAGCCCTTGCCCGTGGCGTCGCCATTCGTGAATATATTATGTCTAACAAAATCGGGGCGGACCGTATCGATTTAAAGGCATTAGGCGACACAATCGAAGGAAAAGGCGATATTGTAGAGCTAATTCTCAATGATTGCTGTGGATAGGCTTCCGCAGATACTTCCGCATAAGTAGCCAAAAAGGCTAGAAAAACTTTGACGTGCGCAAGCAGTTTGCGCTATGAAAAATGTACTTCCTAGGACGAATCGGAGACTTGCGTTATGAGATCAAACAATGTGCTCACTATTGTTATTTTGCTGCTAATCATCGGCGTAGCCGGTGCAGGGTATTATTTATACACCCAGCAAACAGCAGAACCTGTTGCCGAAGAGACTGCAGAAGCTGAAGCACCAGTACAAGACCTGACCGAAGCCGCACCTGAAGCAACACCCGCCCGTACTGTTGAAGACATGATGGGTGTGCGTAGCCTGGGTGATGAAAGCGCCCCCGTCACAGTGATCGAGTACAGCTCGCTTACATGCAGCCACTGCGCTGACTTCCATAAAAATTCACTTCCTGCCATCAAGCAACAATATGTTGATACAGGGAAAGTCCGTTTTATCTTCAAGGAATTTCCTTTAAACGCTGCCGCGCTTGATGCAAGCAAACTTCTGCGCTGTATGCCTGAAGATAAATACCTCGCCTTCCAAGACGTGCTGTTTACCAATCAGGAGAACTGGGCCTACGAAGAAAATTACCGTGACCTGCTTTTGCAGAACGCACAACTCGCCGGCCTTTCAGCTGAAGATGCACAAGCCTGTCTTGACAACGAAGAACTAGGCAAGCGCATCACCAAAGACATGCAGGAAGGTGGCAAAGCATGGAAAGTATCTGCCACACCAACGTTCGTGATTAACAACGGCGTAAAAATTATCAGCGGCGACCACACACCCGAGACCTTCGGCGCCGCTGTAGACGAAGCGCTAGCAGCTGCAGGCACAGCACCTGAAGCAGCACCTGCTGCCGATGCAGAAGCACCTTCAACCGATACACTCCAGCCGGCAGAAGAACCAGCCGCAACTGAAGAAGCGCCTGCAGATACACCGGCAACAACTGAAGAAACAACAACAGAAGAACCAGCAAAAACAGAGTAACAATTAAATGGTCCAGTTTTCCAAACTACGTTTACAGGGTTTCAAATCATTCGTTGAAAAAACGGAACTTGAAATCATGCCCGGCCTCACAGGTATTGTCGGGCCAAACGGTTGTGGAAAATCAAACCTGCTCGAAGCATTGCGCTGGCTTATGGCTTCAAACTCTGCCAAGAGCATGCGCTCCAGCAGCATGGATGATGTTATCTTCAGCGGTACAGCAAACCGCCCTGCCCGCAACATGGCAGAGGTCAGCCTGCTTCTTGAAAACCGCGCACATAATGCGCCAGCGCCCTATGGCAATGTTGAAGAGCTCGAAGTTGTTCGCCGCATCGAACGTGATTACGGCTCCAGCTACCTGATCAACGGCAAGCCTGTGCGTCAGCGTGATACACAAATCTTCTTTGCCGACCTTGCAAGTGGCGCAAACTCGCCCGCACTTGTTTCACAAGGTAAAGTGGCTGCTATCATCAACGCCAAACCAATCGAGCGTCGTTCAATTCTCGAAGATTCAGCCGGTGTTGCAGGCCTTTATGCCCGCCGCCACGAAGCCGAGCTGAAGCTCCGCGCAACAGAAACAAACCTCGCCCGCGTTGGCGATATCATGCTCAACCTCGAAGAGCAGATCAAATCACTCTCGAAGCAATCACGCCAAGTACAGCAATATAAAAAGCTGAGCGATTCAATTCAGGAACTTGAAATCGCCCTCGCAATTGTCGAATGGCAAACCGCGCAAGAACAAGTACAGGTTGCCATGAGCAACTTCACCGAGGCCGAGCGCAACGTTGCCGATAAAATGCTTGCCGTAACCCAGCTCTCACGCACACTTTCAACACAGGAAGAAGATCTGCCAGCCCTGCGTCAGGCGGAAGCCGAAGCATCAGCCGCATGGCAAACCCGCAATATTGCACTCCAGCGCCTTGCTGACGAAGAACGTAGCCTTGAAGATGCAATCAACGAAGCTTCACAACTTCTCGAACAGATCGAGCGTGACCGCGCTTACGAAACTTCAAGCCTTGCCGATTTCTCGGCCATGCTCGCCCGCATGGAAGAAGAAGAAAAAGGCCTGACCTCGCAAGAAAGCCACGAGGAAGAGCTGAATAATCTGACAGAAAAACAGAATACGCTTGATGAAGCCGTGCGTAGCGCCGAGCAAACATACCGCGAGTCTTTCCAGCAATTCGAGCAATCAAAAGCACAGAAAAATTCATACGAGAATAAACTCCGTCAGGATGAAGCACGCCTTGCGTCAATCCGTGAGCGCGTAGAACGCTTACAAAACGAACTCGCCGAGAAAAAAGCGAACATCCCCGGCAATGCCGAGCTTGATGAAACACGCACAAGCGTTGACACGCTCGATGCACAAATCACAGCCAAGCGTACACGCTACGCCGAACTACAAAGCTCTGTTGCTTCAGTGCGTGAAACGCTTTCAACATGGCAAAACAAACAGCTTGAAGCCAAGCGCGCCTATGACCGCAACAAGGCCGAGCAACAAGCACTCGAGCGCGTCACAAGCTTTAATACTGATAATTCTTTCACACCTGTGCTCAACGAAATCAACGTTGAAGCCGGCTTTGAAAAGGCATTCGCACAAAGCTTTGGTGAAGGTTTGCAAGCATCACTTGATGTTGAAGCGCTGGCCTGCTGGCTTGAAGCCCCCGCTTCTGTTTCAACACCATCTGCTCCTTCAGGCACAAAACAACTCTCCGATGTTGTAAAAGTACCAGCCCGTTTACAAAAAGCGGTTGCCGGTATTGGTTTTGTTGAAACCGCCGAAGAAGCACAGCAAGTCTATGCACGCCTGCAAACAGGCCAATCAGTTGTGGCACGTGACGGCTCCTTCTGGCGTTGGGACGGCTACCACCTGAAAGCTTCCGCCAACATGCAGCAAAGTGGTCAAGCCGCTATCCTCGAGCAGAAAAACAAACTCGAGCAATTAAGAAACGAAGAACCAGCGCTCGAGCAAGCCGTTAACGAAGCGCAAGCCGGTTATGATACTGCCAAAGCAGAAGAAGCAACTTTTATTTCTGAAATCCAGTCTATCAATCAGGAAATTTCATCTGCCGAGCGCGAATTGCAGCAAGCGCGCCAATCATACGCACGCATTCTTGAAGCACGTAGCGCCGCTGAAACACAGCTTGCCAAGCTCGAAGAAAATATCCGCGTTTCACAAGAAGATTTCGAACGTATTGAAAACGATGTCGCAACAGTCAAGCACTCACTGTCTGATGTCAGCGATGAAGCCCTGCAAGACATGGAGACCCGCGTTTATAACCAGCGCAGCGCCCTTGATGACAAACGTCAGGAACTGCAAAATGTAATGGTTACAGTCTCCCGCCTGCAGCAAGAACGTGACCGCCGCAATGCCCGTCTGCACGCTATTGCCGACGAGCGCATCAGCATTCAAAACCGTACAATCCGCGCGAACGAACACCTGCAGCAACTGCAAGTACGCGAAGAAGCCACACGCGAAAAACTAACTACATTGCAAGACAAGCCAAGCTCTATAAAAACACGCCGCGAGGAACTGCTTTCGCTGCTTCAAGAGTCAGAAGCGAAGAAATCAGAAGCGTCTGACAGACTACAAGAAGTTGAAAGCGCCGTTACAGAAACACGCAAAGCCTTGCGCGATGCCGAAGCCGCCCTTTCAGAAGTGAAAGAAGGCCGCGGCCGCACCGAAGCCATGGTTGAGAACGCGCGCACGCAAGTCACACAAATCGAAACAAGCATTTTCGAGAATTTCGAGAAACAGGCTGAAGAATTACGCGAAACAAACGCTGAAATCACCGCGAAATTCGAAGGTGCAAACCGTGACGAACTCCGCGCCAAGCGCGAGCAGCAAATCAGAACCCGTGATAATATCGGCCCTGTAAACCTGCGCGCCGATGTTGAATTGCAGGAAATCAGCGAGCGCATCGAGAAAGTCAATGTTGAAAAAGCCGAGCTTGAAACAGCGATTGATGAACTCCGCAGCGCCATCCAGAAATTGAACAAGGAAGCAAAAGAACGCCTGACAGCCGCGTTCGATCAGGTAAACACATACTTCCAAAGCCTCTTCACACGCCTCTTTGGTGGCGGTAAAGCGCATCTTGAAATGATCGAAGGTGATGACCCATCAGTGGCTGGTCTTGAAATTTACGCCCAGCCCCCTGGCAAAAACCTGACATCACTCTCGCTCCTATCAGGTGGTGAGCAGGCTTTAACAGCGCTCTCGCTCATACTTGCAATGTTCTTAACAAACCCAGCACCCGTTTGCGTACTCGACGAGGTTGACGCACCACTTGATGATGCAAACGTTGACCGTATCTGTGACGTGCTGCGTGAAATTGCCGAGAAAAGCCAAACACGCTTCCTCGTGGTCACGCACCATCGCCTCACAATGGCGCGCATGGACAGGCTCTTCGGTGTCACCATGGCCGAGCGCGGCGTATCGCAGCTTGTCTCCGTTAATATGGAACAGCTTGATATGTTCGCTGAAGCTGCCTAATTTCCCTTTTTGTCATTCCCGCGAAAGCGGGAATCTCGGGCAACAATCATAAGATCCTCGCTTTCGCGAGGATGACATCGGAAAGCAAAATGACTGACGAAATCGATGCACTGGGCGCAAAAATAGACGCGCTAAAACCAAAACCACAAAAGGCGGATAAAAGCGGCTTTTATGAATCGGTCGGCATCCGCGCTGGCACCGAGCTGGTAGTGGGCCCGCTTGTGGGTGGGTTTCTGGGCTTCGGGCTTGATAAATGGCTCGATATCTCCCCTATCGGCCTTATAGCGGGAGTTTTTCTGGGGGTTACAACGGCCTTTTTCAATATCTACAAATTAACCATCTACGGAGACACAAAACCTGTGGCAAAACACTTGAAAACCGCCAATAATTCCGCTAGTAATACGCCCGTAAAACCACAAGATTCAGAGTAAAAACGAATGGCATCACCAACCCACCAGTTCGAAATCAAGCCCCTGATCCCCCTTGAAATTGCAGGCGTTGATATTTCCTTCACAAATTCATCCTTGTGGATGATGATTGCCCTTGGCGTTTCAATATGCCTCATGTCACTCGCAACCCGCAAAATGGCAATGGTTCCGGGCCGCATGCAGGCTTTTGGCGAAGGCATGTACGATTTTATCGATGGCATGATCCGCGATAATCTAGGCGAGCATGGTAAACAATATTTCACGCTTATCTTTACACTGTTCTTCATTGTGTTCTTCGGCAACGCACTGGGCCTTGTTCCATACTCGTTCACCTACACAAGCCACCTTGCTGTTACAGCCGCATTGGCATTTCTTGTATTCTTCATGGTGATCGGCCTTGGCATTGCGCGCCACGGCTTACACTTCTTCAGCATCTTCCTGCCACCAGGTGTTCCTGCATGGCTTGTTCCGCTCGTGTTTTTGCTTGAGCTTATTTCGTTCCTTATCCGCCCTGTTACGCTCTCGGTTCGTTTGTTCGCAAACATGGTTGCGGGCCACATCATGATGAAAGTTTTCGCCGGTTTCAGCGTCGGCCTTCTCAGCCTTGGCGCACTTGGCTTTGGCCTTGGCTTGCTGCCTATGGGCATGAATATCGTGATGATCGGTTTCGAGCTGCTAATTGCTTATTTGCAAGCTTATGTTTTTACTGTTTTATGCTGTATTTACCTCAAAGATACGCTTGATTTACACCACTAAATCCGTATAGTGCGGGCATAAACAAAATTAACGCGAGTAACTCTAACTAAAGGAAAAAATGATGGAATTAGAAGTCGCAAAACTCATCGCTGGTTCACTGGCTCTCCTGCCACTGATCGGTGTTGCTATCGCTCTGGGTATGATCTTCGCATCATATAACACAGCTGTTGGCCGCAACCCTGGTGCAGCCGAACTGCTCGATAAAAAATTCTTCCTTCTTTTCGCGCTGACAGAAGCTCTGGCGATTTTCGCCCTTCTCATCGCGATGTACCTCGTGTTCGTGTAAGGATTGAACTTGAAAAGCGTGAACGCATATTCTGCCATTACCGCAGGGACCATTTCATTCATGGCCCCTGTTTTGGCGTTTGCAGCTGATGTCGCCCACGGTGAAGAACATGCTTCATCCGGCGGCCTGCCGCAGTTTGACCCGACATGGTTCCCGAGCCAGATCTTCTGGCTGGCAATCACGTTTGCGGCCATGTATGCGTTCTTCCATTTCGTTATCCTGCCTGACCTGTTCGCGATCAAAAGCCAGCGTCAAAACAAAATCGACGGCGACCTGAAACGCGCCGAAGAAATGCAGGAAGAAGCAGCAACGCTCCGCGATGCTTGCGAAAACGAACTGCAAAGCGCCCGCACACAGGCTGAAGGCCTTATTCAAGGGCAGGAAACAACTGCCAAGAAAAAACTTGAAGAATCTCTTGCTTCTTTCCGTGCAAAAGCTGAAAAGCAAATCACTGATACAGAGGCCCGCGTAAAACAGAACCAGACCAAAGTCATGGCCGATGTCGAACAAATCGCTGCCGATATCGCGAACGAAGCTGCACAAAAAATTATCGGCCAGCCAACTGACCGTCAAAAAGCACACTCGATTGTCCAGCAACTCCGCCAAAATCAGGAGGCCGCATGAGCGAACTTCTCCACGATGCAAACTTCTGGGTTGCTATTTCATTCGTTATTTTCGCTGTCTTTGGTTATGCCGTAGGCCGTGGCAAAGCTGCAGAAGCGCTGGACCGCAAAATCGAAGCCATCAAGGAAAAGCTCTTTGTTTCCGAGCAACTCCATGCCGAAGCACAAAAACTTCTTGGCGAATTCCAAACCAAAAAAGCTGCCATTTCTTCACAAGCCTCTACCATCGTAAAAGATGCCGAAGCACAAGCCGAAGAAGTCCGCAAAGCAGCAGAAACCGCGCTTAACGATACAATCGCCCGTAAAGAGCAGCAATTGCAGGAACGCCTGCAGCGTATCGAAGAAGCCGCACTTGATGAAGTGCGCCGTAAGGCTGCAAAAATCGCACTTGATGCCGCAGCCGAAATCCTGCGCCAGAACATGAATGAAAGTGCGCACCAGCGTATGGTCGATAGTACCATCGAAACGCTGAAGCAAAATCGTGCCGCTTAATCCAGCCCGTCCAAACCGTCTTAATTCACGTCTCTATAAAGGCCTGCGCATTGGCTTATTCGGCGGCTCGTTTAACCCGCCGCACGAGGGCCATTTACACGCTGCAAAAACGGCCATGCGTGCGTTGGGTCTGCATCAAGTCTGGTGGCTTGTCTCTCCGGGCAACCCTTTCAAGGCCAATCAGAAAACACTTCCCTACGCCGAGCGCCTTGCCGCGTGCGATGCCCTTATTGGCAAAAATAACCCGTCCATGCGCATCAGCGATCTCGAGCAACAGCTTGGCGTAAGCCTCACAGCCGACACAATTGCAGCCCTGCGTGAGCATTACCCCGATACTGAATTCGTCTTTATCGCAGGGGCCGACATCGTCCATGAACTGCCAAAATGGCATAAATGGCAAAAACTGGTGGAATCCATCTCGTTTTGCTTTATTGCCCGCCCGCCTGCCACTTCTATTGCCCGCCGCGCGCTCTGGGCGCATAAGAATGGCGTCAAAATAAACGTGCTAAATCAAGGCGTTGGAACAAAAGCGCCCCTTCGCCCGTTGGAGATTTACTATATCTGGGAGATGGAAATGAAGCCCGTTTCCTCCTCCTTGATAAGGCACGAAGAAGCAGCGCAAAAAGGCTTTTTCTTGCATAAACTGGCCCGAAACCTTAAAATGAAAGTATGATATTGAACTCTATGCAGAGTCGCCATTATCGTTATTTAACCCCCCGCACAAGCGAAGAGAGAGACTTGCATGCAAATTGCATGGCGTACGCACGTGCGGTAACAACGCACACTGAAAGGAGCGTCGCCTCATTTTGACAAAACCCGTAAAGACTGAAAAAGAAGTCGAGACAATTAAAAAACTGATTGAAACCACACTGGATGCCAACAAGGCCCAGGATATTGAAACAATAGATCTACGTGATCAAAGCATCATTGCAGATTTCATGATTATCGCGACAGGCCAATCAAGCCGTCAGGTCGTCGCCCTCTCCCAGAAAATTGAAGAAGCCATGTCAAAGGCTGGTCACAGCGGCGCCATTCGTATTGAAGGCACACAAAAAGGTGACTGGGTTGTTGTTGATACAGGCGATATTATTATCCATCTGTTCCGCCCCGAAGTGCGGGAGTTTTACGCCATCGAGAAAATGTGGGGCGCACCGGCTCACATTATGCTGGCGCAACCACCCGAAGCTTCGCGCCTCGCCACTTAAACCTATTCCAAAGGCCGCATGAAAATTACCCTCCTCGCCGTGGGCAAAATGAAACAGGGCGCACATAACGACCTGTGTCAGGAATATATCAAGCGCCTTACAGGAACCGTAAAAATTATCGAATGCACAGGCCACACACAGGCCGAGGAAAACGAAGCGCTGCTGGCCAAAATCGACAGCAATGCCTGCCTCATTGTCCTTGATGAACGCGGCGATAGCCTCAAAAGCGTAGAATTCGCCTCTTTTATCGAACGACAACAAAATAACGGGCAAAGCCATTTCCAGTGCGTTATTGGCGGGGCCGATGGCCTGCTTCCCGAAATACGTGAAAAGGCCCATTTGCGCCTCGCTTTAGGTAAGCTCACATGGCCCCACATGCTGGTACGCGTAATGTTGTTAGAACAACTGTATAGAGCGCAGCAAATACTTGGCAAACATCCCTATCATCGTGAATAATACATCCTCAACTTGTCACCCCAGCGAAGGCTGGGGTCCAGCCCTGTAGCTCTGGATGCCAGCTTCCGCTGGCATGACATCTGGAGATGATGGATGCATAAAGCCTTACTACTTTCTATCTTCCTGCTTTCTATCGGCGCAGCCTATGCTGAAACGCCGCCAGCACCCCCTGCTGCCAAACCGCTTGATAATCTGAAAAAAGAAGAAAAAGATTTATCGCAGAAAAAAGAAAAACTAGAAGGCGAAGCGGAAAAGCAGGAGAAAGAAATTGCCTCGCTGCAAAAAAAAGCAACCTCCCTTGCCGACAATATCCGCAAGCAAGAGAAAGAACTTGAAAATCTTTCGGTCAAAGTTGCAACACTCCAAAAAACAAAAAACGACCTTGAAACATCCCTCTACGACAAGCGCGGCCAGCTCACAGCGCTTACAGGTGTTTTTTACCAGCTTCGCATGAACCCGCCTGAAATATACTTGCTCAACCCCCAGGCGATGAAAGATAACACAGTTAAATATGCTGCGCTTCATAGCGTTATGCCGGTTATCCAGAACGAGGCTGAAACCACCCGCCGCCAGATCGCCGAACTGCAGCAGGTCGAACTCGCCATGGCGCAAGCCATCAAGGAAGCCAAAGACCGCCAGAATACGCTTGGCAAAGACCAGAAAGAACTTGGCAAGATCGTGGATGAACGGCAGCAATCACTGAAATCGACCAAGAAGTCCCTCGGCCAGTATTCTGAAAAATTATCGGCGATTGCCCGTGAAGCCAAAAACCTTGAAGATCTGATCGCCAAAATCGATGCCGAAAATCGTAAAAAACAGGCACAAGCCGCGTCATCCAAGGTCAAAAAGGCTGTTTTAAGCGGTCCAGCGCCTAAAAACCTCCGTTTACCCGTCTCCGGCCAGATCACAACGGGTTTTGGCCAGCAAGATTCCATCGGCGCAAAAAGCGAAGGCATCCGTATTCGCGCTGCCGCAGGCGCTCTCGTAACCGCCCCCCTCAAGGGCACCGTCAAATATACCGGCAATTTCCGCAGCTATGGCAAAATTATCCTTATAGAACATGCGGGTGGTTACCATAGTCTTGTTGCAGGTTTGGGAAAAATTGATACAGTAGCAGGACAGCAAGTTACCGCCGGAGAACCTGTTGGAACGCTTGGTACAGGGCAGGATGGAAGCCCTCCTTCCCTTTACTACGAGCTACGACAGCAAGGTGAGCCGGTAAACCCTGCAAAACTTCTTTAATCAGCACACGGATCTTCCAATGAAGCGTACTATTTTTGCCATTTTATTTTTTCTTGTCGGCTTCACACTGGCAGTTGGCCTCTCGTCAGTCACGGCGCAAGAGCAAAGAACCGCAGGCGCAAAACCTGTCTATGGCGTTTCCGATACCTATCGCGAACTGAATCTTTTTGGCGACGTGTTTGATGTTGTCCGCGGCCAGTATGTTGACCCTGTTGAAGATAAAAAATTAATCGAGAACGCACTCAACGGCATGCTCACCAGCCTCGATGCACACTCAGCCTATTTGAATGAAGATGATTTCGAAGATATGCGCGTGCAAACACGTGGTGAATTCGGTGGCCTTGGTATCGAAGTGACAATGGAAGAAGGTCTTGTAAAAGTTGTATCCCCTATCGATGACACTCCAGCCGCCCGCGCAGGCATGCAAGCTGGTGATTTCGTGCTGCAAATTGATGATACGCCTATCATGGGCCTGAAACTGAACGAAGCCGTTGATAAAATGCGCGGCAAAGTCGGCACCTCCGTTACATTGCTTGTCCGTCGTGAAGGCGTAAACGAACCAATGACATTCAAGCTTGTGCGCGATGTTATTCGTATCCAGTCAGTCAAATCGCGCGTTGAAGGCGGCGATGTTGGCTATATCCGCATTACAACATTCAACCAAAACACCGATGAAGGCTTGCGCCGCGCGGTTGAAGATATCCGCAAGAAGCTGGGCAAAAATCTGGTTGGTTACGTGCTTGACCTGCGCAATAACCCGGGCGGCTTGCTCGATCAGGCAATTGCCGTCTCAGACGAGTTCCTCGAAAAAGGTGAAATCGTTTCTACCCGTGGCCGTAACGAGCGCGACACCAAGCGCGACAACGCAACACCGGGTGACATTACTGAAGGCGCACCTATTGTGATCCTGATTAATGGCGGCTCCGCTTCAGCATCCGAGATCGTTGCCGGCGCAATGCAAGATCATAAACGTGCTATTCTGCTTGGCGTACAGTCTTTCGGTAAAGGCTCTGTGCAAACTGTAATCCCCGTGTCTGACCACGGTGCCCTGCGTATGACAACAGCGCGTTACTATACACCGTCAGGCCGTTCCATTCAGGCAAAAGGCATTACGCCTGATATCAAGGTTGAGCAGGCAAAAATCGAAGAGCTGACAAGCAAGAGCATTAAAGAGTCAGATCTCAACCGCGCGCTGAAGAACCCGCAATCAGCCGAAGAAGCAAAAGAGCAATCAAAAGCTGAAAACGCCGCTATTTCTGACGAAGCGAAAAACGATTACCAGCTCTCACGTGCGCTTGACTTGCTCCGCGGCGTTAATCTGTACCGTCAAGGCAAAGAACAGTCATAGCCATGGCTGTTTCCGCAAGCAGCTTGCAAGGTTTCTCGCTTAGGCATGCTATCAGCCTGAAGTCCTTCTTTATAACGCTTGCTGTGTTGTTTACCTGCTTTGGCCTTTATCTGGTAGCACAAGCCACATCTCCGTTCGCGGCTTCCAAATACGCAAAACTGGCCGAAGTCAGCATTCCGCTGGTTGCCGGTGAAGGCCATGTTGAAAATGCAGCGCCTGTGGAAGAAGAAGCAGACGAACCACAACATGCCGAACCGCTAACAGAAGAAGAGCATGCAACTGAAGCCGAACCAGAAGCAAAAGAAGTAGCTCCTGCAGAAAAAATCGTAGCGCAAGAAACCGTAAAGCCTTTAAGTAATGGTATAACAGTTACCGATGTTGGTTTCTCGTCTAAAAAATTCGATCTTATCAAACGCAAAATGCCAAAAGGCACCGCGCTTGTTTTTGACCCGCACGCGCCTGCACTCAAACAGCTTATTGCCGAGGCAATCCAGCACAGCTTTATCGTAAAAGTGAAACTGCCCCTGCAACCTGCAGATTTCCCCTACAGCGATACAGGCGCTATGACGCTCATGATAAAAGACAATAACGAAACACTTGCGCAAAAAATCGGCAAACTCATGGCGCTCGCGCCCGATGCTTCCGGCTTTGTACTGCCCGCAACGAGCGCTTTTGATAAAGAACCAGCGCAAAAAGAAGCCATCATGCAAATGCTCAAAGAGCAAATGGTGCCTTACGAAACCATACCCGCGAACGCCGTTTCGGTAAACGCACCCGCCTTTTATGACCTTGTAAAATAATGTCAGAAAAACCTTTTCGCCCCTGTGTTGGCCTTGCACTGCTTGATTCAACAGGCCGCGCCCTTATTGGCGAACGTATTGACACGCCGAACGCTTGGCAAATGCCGCAAGGTGGTATTGATGAAAACGAAGATATTGAAACAGCAGCCTTCCGCGAACTACAAGAAGAAGTCGGGCTAACACAAGCCCACGCAACTATTCTTGGCATCATGCCCGAGAAGCTTCGCTACTCGATGCCGCATCACTTAACACATTTATGGGACGGAAAATATGCAGGCCAAGAGCAAACATGGGTTGCACTGCGTTTTACAGGGCAAGATAGCGATGTAAAGCTTGACCTGCATGGCCAGCCGGAATTTTCACAATGGAAATGGGCCACGCTCGATGACATGCTCGGCCTCATCGTCCCCTTCAAGCGGGATACCTATACGAAAGTTATCGGGTTTCTAAGAGCTATAGCTTAGTCGTTGGATCTGGCAACCGCATACGTGTGCTTGGAGGATCCTGCCTTGGCTCTATTATCTCTTTGGGCCTACAAACACTTGGCGGTTCCGCATGGTGTGCAAATGCAGCTTCTACAGATCGTACTATGTCCCGTATTAGTCCCATGGCGTTTTTCCCTGTTTTATCCAGAAAGAATAACAAGCCCCATAAATTATGTCAATAATTAAGACGGATTTGGCGGTGACCAGGCAGGGTCGGAAGCATCCTGCGGGGTTTTCATCACGCGCTCGTTAAAGCCTGTTAAATCAATGGTATAGACCTTGGCTGTGCGCCCATTCCGGCTTGAGCCTTCCTTGAAAAAGGTTAATACGCGGCCATTCGGTGCCCAGCTTGGCCCTTCCACGTGGTAAGAGCTGGTGATCAGGCGCTCGCCCGAACCATCCGGCCGTATCACGCCGATATACCATTGTCCGTCACGCATTTTAATAAAGGCAATTGTATCGCCGCGTGGTGACCATACGGGGCTTGCGTAACGCCCCTTCTCGAACGAAATGCGTTTCTGGTTCGCGCCGCTGGCATCCATCACGTAAATTTGCTGCGTACCCGAGCGGTCAGATTCAAACGTAATAAAGCGGCCATCAGGCGAGAATGAAGGCGCCGTTTCAATTGATGGTGTATTCGTAAGCTGTTGCGCGCGGCGTGTTTTCAAATCCATCACGTAAATATCGGTGTTGCCGTTACGCGCTAAGCTGTAAACAATTTTTTGTCCGTCGGGCGAGAAACGCGGCGCAAAACTCATACCGGGAAAATCACCCAGCACTTCCTGCCGGCCCGTATTCAGGTCATACAAATATACGCGCGGCTTGCCGCCCACATAGGCAAGGTATGTAATCATTTGTGTGCTGGGCGAAAAACGCGGTGTCAGCACAAGGTTCGCACCATCCGTTAAATAGCGGTGGTTATAGCCGTCCTGATCCATAATCGCGAGGCGTTTTACGCGCTTGTTAAATGGCCCGCTTTCAGAAATATAAACAATACGTGTATCAAAATAACCCTGCTCACCTGTCAGGCGCTTGTAAATATCATCGGAAATAATATGCGCAATACGGCGCCAGTTTTGCTGGTTCGTCATATAGGCAGTTCCTGCCATTTGCTTGTTCGCCAGCACATCCCACAAACGGTATTCCACACGTGTGCGGCCATCGGGCATCGGCTTTATAATGCCGGAAACCAACGCCTGTGCGTTGATTGTTTTCCACGCATCGAATTTGGGGCCCGCCGCAAGTGATACGGCATCTTGCATGTAAGCGCCTTGGTCAATCACCTTGAACATCCCTGTTTGCGACAGGTTATTGGCAATCACGTTCGGAATGTCTGTTGCAAATGAAGGGCTGGCACCCGCATCCACATGAAAATACGGAATAGCAATTGGCAGCGGGTTCCGCACACCTTGGTTCAGGTTCAGTGTCAGCTCGGCAGACGCGGTAAACGGAAGCAAGGCCAGAGCAACAAAGAGTAAACGTGCAAACATCAGAACATATCCTTCGGGTCGAATCTTATGGTTATTACTTTCCACTGATCATACTTGTCAGGGGGCAAATTCAAAGGGGTACATTTCGGGTTACGCACAGCCCGAATAGCACCATCAGCAGCCGCGCGGAAATACCCGTCACTATTATAACGCGCCATATCGATAATCTCCGCCTGCTGCACAACGCGGTCAGCGCCAATCGTTAAACGCACATCGACCGCGAGATCACCCGCATCATTTGCACCTGCCAACACATTCCAGCAACCGCTGAGTTGCTGACGAAGCGCATCAAGCTCGCTCATCGTAATTGTGGGCGACATCGGTGCATCGGGCGATGCATCAGGCGCAGCATCCTCCTTAACATCCTCTAACGGTTTATCAGGGGTGGGTTGTTCCGTCTCTTGTAAGTTTTTTAACAGGGAATTGAAATCAGCGGATTCTTCTTCAGCCTCCTCTTCCTTCTTCTCTTCTTCCTCTTTCGGTTTATCAGGCGCAGGTAATTCACTTACCTTCGGCTTCTCGGCAGGTTTTGGCTTCGGTTTTTCTTTTGGTTTTTCAGGTGGCGGCTTTTTCGGCTTCTCTTTTACATCGTCCACTTGCTTGGGTGCTGGCGGTGGCTTTTCAACTGGCTTGGGGGGTGCTTCCAGCTCTTTTTCTTTTGGCGCTTCTACGGGCGGCTTGTTGGCTGTTGTCTGCGCGCCAATATCAACCAGCTCAACTGGTATCGGCGTGTTCAAAACCAGTTCTTTTTTCGGCAAGCGCGGCAAGCCCACAACAATCAGAAGAATAATCGCAATATGAATGACCAGTGACCACCGGAATGGCCCCTTGAAATCACCATAATTATTATCCTTGTCGTTCGTCATGATACCGCATCCAAACCCGCGTGACGGGCCTGTTTTATTTTTTGGTTTTCAACGGTTCGGACATCAGCCCGACCTTTGTAAACCCTGCGCCATTGATCGCGCCGATAACCTTCATAATATCGCCATACATCACGCCTTGGTCACCGCGTACATATATAACGCGCTCGGGTGCGTTTTGTAGGATGCTTGCAAGTAATGGCACAAGTTTCTCGTACTGTACTTCGCTTTCACCGACATATATTTTCTTGTCTTTTGTAACAGTCACTTCCAGCGGCTTGTCATCATTCTGGTTCATCGCCTTGGCTTGCGAGTCCGGCAAATCAATCGGCACGCCTGTTGCCAGCATCGGCGCCGTCACCATGAAAACAATCAGCAGCACCAGCATAACGTCCACAAACGGTGTCACGTTAATCTCGGCGACTTGGCGGTACGCATAGCGTTTCTTGCCGCTTCGCACCATATGCATTGAAGAACCAGCCATCGTCAGGCTACTTTCTGCCCGCGTGCACCGCCACCACGGTCATGCGAGTCAAGATGGCGTGAAAGCACTGCCAGAAAATCAGATGAAAATGTTTCAAGCCTGTCGGCATAACGCGCAATCAAGGTTGCAAAGACGTTATAGGCAATCATCGCGGGGATCGCCGCCACCAGACCAATCGCTGTGGCGAACAAAGCTTCCGCAATACCCGGCGCGACAACGGCAAGGCTTGTATTGTTGGAATTCGCAATCGCCGTAAAGCTACGCATAATCCCCCACACAGTCCCGAAGAGACCAACAAAGGTCGCGCTGGAACCAACAGACGCAAGGAACGTCATGCCGCGCTCGAGCCTGTGCATTTCACGCTGGATCGAAGCCGACATTGCGCGTTCAATACGTTGTTTCAGGCTTGTTTGCAAAGCTTCCGTTGAAGGAATACCGGCGGCAACACCTGTTTGCCATTCTTCCATGCCAGCTGTGAATGTAACGAGCAGCGGGTCAGCAGGGTTTTTCTTTACGCGTGTGTAAAGTTTTTCCAAAGGCTCGCCCGACCAGAACGCCTCTTCAAAACGTGTTGCACGGCGGTTCAGTTTGTTCAACGTCATGCGCTTTGAAACAACAATCGTCCACACCCAGACAGATGCAAACAACAACATCAGGATCACGCATTTCACGATAACATCAGACTGCATGAACAAGCCCCACATGCTTAAATCGTGATGCATCGTTGCAAGCGCTGCGCCGTTCACTGCTTCGGCGGGTGCCGCCATAATTCCATTTTCTGCTGTCATATTTTTTTCTCTTTTTCTTCACCAATGTCATTCCCGCGAAAGCGGGAATCTCAGGGATTTTTGCACAAGATCCTCGCGTGCGCGAGGATGACATCAGGAAATTGTTAAAACGCCTTTCAATTTATCTGCAACTTCATCGGGAATCGGGCATGGTCGCCCGTCCATATTTATAGCAACCAATACCACCTTCATGTCAAATATCTTTACATCGTTATGGAATATCTCTTGCCGCATCTCCATCCGCACCTTGGCCAAACCCGTTACACTGGTTCTCAGTTCCAGCATATCGTCCAGTTTTGCAGGTTTCAGGTAGTCCGCTTCAATATGGCGCACGACGAGTAGAACGTTATGGGCGGCCGCTAACCCGCTATTCTCGAAACCAAGTGCGCGCAAAAACTCGGTGCGGCCGCGCTCGGCGAATTTCAGGTAATTCGCATAGAACACAATGCCGCCGGCATCTGTGTCTTCATAGTAAACACGTAAAGGGAGTTTATGAATCATCGCCCGTCAATAAATCGAGCTGCGAAATATTCTTCGGTGTTTTCAAGCCAAGGTAAGTAAAGGCTTTGGCTGAAAGCGCGCGGCCGCGCGGTGTGCGCTGTATCAAACCCTGCTGCAACAAATAAGGCTCGATCACATCTTCAATCACATCGCGCTGCTCCGAGAGGAACGCCGCAAGCGTTTCAATCCCCACAGGCCCGCCGTTATAATTTTCGGCGATACATTTCAAATAGCGCCTGTCCATACTATCAAGCCCCTGCGCGTCAATATCAAGGCGCTGTAACGCTTTATCTGCAATTTCCTTGGTAATTTCACGCGCGCCATCAGCTTCGGCAAAATCACGCACACGGCGCGTCAAGCGACCTGCAATACGCGGCGTCCCACGTGAACGGCGGGCAATTTCCGTTGCGCCGTCTTTGGTCACGGCAATATCAACAAGCCCTGCCACGCGCATCACAATTTTTGTCAGTTCATCGGCGTTATAAAATTCAAGCCGCAACGGAATACCAAAACGGTCACGCAAAGGGTTCGTCAGTAATCCGCTACGCGTTGTTGCGCCCACAAGTGTAAAAGGCGGCAAATCAATTTGCACCGATCTTGCAGCTGGCCCCTCGCCGATAATCAAATCAAGCTTCCCGTCCTCCATGGCCGGGTAAAGAATTTCTTCAACAGCGGGGTTTAAACGGTGAATCTCGTCAATAAACAAAACATCATAAGGCTGTAAATTTGTAAGAAGCGCTGCCAAATCACCCGCACGGGCAATCACAGGGCCTGAAGTGGCGCGGAAGCCAACACCAAGCTCACGCGCAACAATTTGCGCGAGCGTTGTTTTGCCTAAGCCCGGCGGGCCAAATAATAACACATGGTCAAGCGCCTGCTTGCGCCCGCGTGCTGCGTTTATAAACACACTTAAATTATCTTTGAGCGCTGATTGGCCAATAAATTCATTCAGTGATAACGGGCGTAACGATTGCTCGTCGCTCTTTTCTTCCTGTATCACTGTTTTTTCAAGCGCGTCTGATTTCATGCCGCAAGCTCCTGCAAGGCAAGGCGAATAAGCGATGACACATCGGCCTTCTCATCACGGCGCTTGGCGCTCATCACAGCGGTAAAGGCTTCTGTGCGCCCGTAACCCAAATTAATAAGGGCAGAAACCGCGTCCTGATCAGCGCTTTGCTGCGCATCGGCTTTTTGTGATTTCGTGAAGGCCACAACAGTTTCTTTGTCTGTTGCCATACTGCCTACTTTATCTTTCAGCTCGGTTACAATACGTGTTGCCAGTTTCGGTCCTACGCCGTCTGTTTGCTGTATTGGCGCTTTATCCTGCGCGGCAATCGCCATAGTAAGCTGGTCTGCCGAACAAGTTGAAAGGATCGCCATACCCACACGCGCACCAACACCTTGCACGCTTGTCAGCAAACGAAACCAGCGTTGTTCTTCAACACCTGAAAACCCGAAAAGGTGAATATGGTCCTCGCGCACATGGGTATCTATCAGCAGGCTCATGGCTTCACCAATGCTTGCCATGGCCAATGTGCGGCTACTCGCAAATACGACATACCCCACCCCGTTTACATCGAGGATCAGATGGTCTTTCTGGATGGAATCTACAAGGCCTTTGAGTTTGCCGATCATGGAATCATTAAAACATAGAACACAACGAGAACATAGGGAAAATCGGCTGAAAACAGCCCCTTATAAACCGGTTAATCCATTATTAATCAATATTTTGCATAATTTAAGCATGCCCGATGAACAGGCCTTCGACCTATATGAGCGCTATGTAACAGGCGCCGCACAAAACATTTCGAATACCCCCATGCAACTTATTGATGGCGGACAAGAAGGTACTGCCGATGATCTCCTTATCGTTAATTATCATGCGTTAGGTTCTCTGAATACTAATGCAGAACTTGATGCGCATGAACAAGATATCGAAACATATGTTGAAGTATCAGGTCGACGGTTTCAGGATCCGGAATCGCCAAGCGCCAAAAATTGGCTAACGAACGAACTATTTAATGAAGCCGCCAACCCGGCTGGCGCATTAAGCGAAGCAGCAAGAGGAAGCTCTTATCACAATACAATATATCTTAATGAACAACTTGATGGCCTCTCGATCTTAACAAACCTTGCACTGGGAATTCCGGCTGGCGACCCCTGCCCGCTTGCATACACCCCACAGCAAGAAGCGCTCTATGCAGAATTCGTGCGTTATCATGAGGCTGCGCATGCTGTTTTGAACCTGGATGAAGCTGGGGCCGACTTTATGGCCGCAGCCGCTCTTTTGAACCGCTATCCAGACAGTCCGGATGTCACAAGATTTCTTGAACATATGGCAGATCTAAGAGTTATTGGCGCAGCAAGAAACCCGAACATGAATTCTCTGTCCGGCATTGAGGCTTATGATGCTTTTCATCAGGCTATCGGCCTCCATAATAGGGGAGAATTGCCCCCTGTCGAAGATTCCGAGTCTTTATTTCTCATTGCAGAACAATACGATCAACAGAATCTTGCAAACTCGGTATCTGACCAACAAAGGCAAAATACAGTTTATGGCGAAGCACTTGACCGCATCAATACCTACGCCCCAGAAAATCCCACTGCTACTCCTGCAGCGCCTGTTTCAGAAATGCAAATTACATCACCTTAAATATGATGCGCGTGGCAAATGGCAATTGCCAGCGCGTCGGCCTCGTCAGCACCGCTTTTGGGTGCTTGCGGCAGCAGTATTTTCACCATGGCCTGAATTTGTGCTTTATCGGCATGCCCTGCGCCAACAACCGATTTTTTAACAGTGTTCGCGGCATACTCCGCAACTTTCAACCCATGCCGTGCTGGCACAAGCGCGGCCGCGCCCCGCGCCATGCCCAGCTTGATCGCCGAGGCTGCATTGTTGTTCATAAAAGTTTCTTCAATTGCGGCATGTGTAGGCTGGTGAAGCGTAATCACTTTATCAAGCTCTTGCTCGATTGTAACAAGCCGCGCGAATACATCATCGGTTCCGTCTGTTTTTATAACACCGCTTGCAATGTATGACAGCGCATTCCCCTGAATGGAGACAATGCCCCACCCTGTGCGTTGTAACCCCGGGTCAATGCCCAGTATACGCTTCATGCCGCCGCCAGTTTGGACATCTGCGCGTCCGAAAGTTCAAGGTTTGTTGTTACCGTCTGCACATCGTCGCTGTCTTCCAGCGCTTCAACAAGGTCCATCACGGTTTGTACTGTTTCATCATCTGTCGGGGCCATAACATTTGGCTTCCATATCAGCGCGGCTTTTTGCGGTTCGCCGAATTTTTCAATTAAGGCATCACGTACCGCAGCAAGGTCAGAGGGCTGCGTAATAACTGTGTGCACATCTTCATCGCTTTCACAATTTTCAGCGCCCGCTTCAACAGCCGCTTCAAACATTGCATCGCCTGTTGCCTTATCAGCGGGGTATACAATCTCGCCTACGCGGTCGAACATAAATGAAACCGAGTTCGTCTCCCCCAAATTCCCTTCGTTCTTCGTAAAGGCCGAGCGTATTTCGCTCGCCGTTCTGTTTTTATTATCTGTCAGCGCGTCAATAATAACGGCAACGCCACCGGGGCCGTACCCTTCATAGCGCATTTCAACATAGTCATCGCCTTTACCTGCGCCTGTTGCTGCATCAATTGCTTTTTTAATCCTGTCATTCGGCATATTCTCGGCACGCCCTGCAATGATAGCGGCGCGAAGGCGCGGGTTGCCGTCAGGGTCAGGCCCGCCCGCTTTTACAGCCGTTGTAATCTCGCGGCCGATTTTTGTGAAAATTTTTGCGCGCTTGGCGTCCTGCGCACCTTTGCGGTGCATAATGTTCTTGAATTTCGAATGTCCTGCCATAGAATAACCCCTGAAATTGACTGGCCCTTATTTTTAGGCGAAAAACCACTGCATAACAAGTAGGCATGCATTATGAAGATATATTTTGGCGGTTCTATTCGCGGCGGGCGGCAAGATAAAGCGCTTTATCTGCAAATCATTGATCTGCTCAAAGAGTATGGCCCCGTGCTAACCGAACATGTTGGTGAAAAGACTTTAAGCGAACTGGGCGAACACATGGTTGCCGAAAGCTTCATTTATCAACGTGATATGGACTGGATTAAAGAGTGCGATGTACTGGTTGCCGAAGTGACGCAGCCAAGCCTTGGTGTCGGCTATGAAATACGCGAGGCGGAAATGTTGGGCAAACGCATCTTGTGCCTTTACCGTGCGCAAGATGGCAGAAGCCTCTCAGCCATGGTGCGCGGCAGCCCTCATCTCACCGTTAAACATTATAGTGATATAGCTGACATAACGCTTATTTTAGCTGAATTTTTCAAGTAATTCTGCGATTGCGCCAAATTTCAAATTTTAACCATTTTTATGCTAAAATAAGGAGATAGCGTACAATTCTTTATAACTAAAAAATATAATTAATGAGCTATAACCTTGCAAATATCAGCATCCTGATTGTCGATGACAACAAGCCGATGCTGGACCTGACGAGAAGCATTCTCCACACAATGGGTGTCGGGCACGTTTATGTTGCGCGCGACGGCAATGAGGGCTTCCAGCAATTCTGCCAGCATAAACCCGATGTTGTGTTCGTTGACTGGGTCATGGAACCGATGGATGGCATTGAATTTGTCAAAATGATCCGCAAGGACTCGCGCAGTCCTGACCCTTATGTCCCCGTTGTCATGATGACTGGCTTTACCGAAAAATGGCGTGTTATCCACGCGCGCGATTGCGGTATCACAGAATATCTGATGAAACCTTTCACCGCTTTTGATATATTCAAAAGGCTGGTGCAGGTTATCGAGAAACCGCGCCAGTTCGTACAGGCAAACGGCTTCTTCGGCCCCGACAGGCGGCGCAAGAAAACCCACGCCTTTATGACACCAAAACGCGGCACGGATGTAAAACCGTTCGATAATTTTACAATCGGCTGGAAAGACGAAGAGGACCATACAAATGCCTAGAAAAGTTGAAGTCAAAAACGGGCCCGAGAACGTCCAGTTTATCGAAGTTGAAAACACGTTGAAGGATAAAGTCGGCACGGGCGGCCTGTCTGAAGATATTCTGAATAAAGCCCAGGCGCTCATCGAAAATACAGCAATTGATTTCAAACCGATGGCAGAAATCTATTTGCAAGCGCTTCAGAACGCGCTCGAGCTTTCACGCACAATGGGCGACGATCTTGACCATGAGGGGCTTATCAAACGCATGTTAAACGCAACGATGCAGTTAAAAGCCAATGGTGGCATGTTCGGCTTTCCACTTGTCACCCGTATTAGCGAGAAACTGGTGAACTTCTTCGAAGTTATCCATCACATGAATGCTGACTCACATGAAATTATTCAGGCCTTTATGACGACAATCCGCATTGTGCTCATAGGTGATATTAGGGGTGATGGTGGTGCCAAAGGTGTTGAACTGATGAACGCGCTTGATAATGCCTGCGCACGCTTCCTCGAGAAATACCCGCGCAATCGTGGCTCACGCCTTTCTTAAATGCGCACGCGCCTGACGCGCCATATCATCAACGAATTCCGGCAATAACCCTTCACGTGCGCAGTAACGCGGTAAATAACCCTGCTGCCATTCACGAAACTGCGAGAAGAAACGCATCAGCTCATCCGCATTATTCTTGATATCCTCAATCGCCTGTAAATAGCGTGTATCTTCCCTGAAGGTAAATTGCCCGCGCAAAGTATTGATTTCATCGGCATCTCTCAGGTCAATATCATTCTCGAACGCATGGGCAATAATCGGCACATACGCTTCCAGAAGTCTTGGCACACGCTCTGCATAAACCAATGGCCTTGTGTTTTCTTTCAGGAATTCTTCCATATTTGTATCATTCGCATAGGCCGCTGCGTATAAAAGCATCTGTGTACGGGCTGACATTGTAGGCCGTTCAAATATAGCATTTGCTGCCCGCTGGAAATCATCCCGTGCTGAAAGTCTGGTTTCTTCGCGCCATAAACCAGCAAGAACGTCAACTCGCGCAGGGTTTAATATTCGCTCACCACTCTTAAAAGGCAATGTATTCACCAAATGTGTTCCGCTTTTCTCCGTCCGGTGCACAACAGGCGGGCCAATGCAGATATGGTCAATCAGTACCGCGTAATTGCGCTTGGCCAGCCTCTTCGCAATCATCATCTTTGCATCATCAGAAACAACAGCCCCGAAGAGTGTTTTCAGCTCTTTCTCGCTACGGTCATAAGTGCTCAGAATACGCGCATTCTGCGCAAAGAAGTATGGCACAACATCCTCATTGCCTTCCGCTTCCAGCCTAATGCCGCGCTTTACACTGATATTTGAAACATTGTTACTATCCGTACTTTGCGCAATTTTAACGCCCACACCCGTCACACCACGGAAATCCTCGGCCTGCGAATAATGCTCCATATATTGCGTCACGCGCATATCAATAATATCAGTGAATGCGTCTGCGCCTTTAAAATTCTGCGCGAAATCATAATTCTGCATAAAGTCGCGCATCAGGCTTGCCACCGCGAAATAATCAAATGACGGGTCATTCGCTTTGCGTTTGGCAATCTCATGACGCAGATATTGTACCGCCTCCGTTACTTTTTCGTGTTTTTCATCAATTGCGGCATAGAGCGAAAGCCTTGTAAAGAAAGCTGTTATCTCGGCTTCAATTGCTTTCTTATCTCTGGATTTTTCCTTTCTCTCGTCTGCCGAGAGTGCGCTTTCGTCGCCCAGGGATGAAAACTCCATCACAATCTCGCCCACATCGTGCATCAGCGTGCGGATCACCCAGCCACGCCATTCCTCGGCAATACGTTCAGGGTGTTTATTCGCTGTGCGCATATCCTCTAGCACTTGCAGGAAGATGCTAAGCCCCTCCCACACGCAAACAGAGGAGCTATGAATCCCAACAGTATTAAGAAAATCTTTCGGGTGGTGCGCATCTGGCTTGCCGTTGAAAAGGAAGCGCCGCACTTCGATCAGCTGGTGCGCCAGCGCTGAAAATACAAATTCTTCCTTCGGTGAAAAGCCGACATGCAATTCAGTATTGAGAATATTGATAAGCTTTTGCGTATTTTCAAAGGGCTGGCCGGGGACCAGATACGGTTCCAGCTTTTTCCAGACCTTCTGCGGGTCGCGGCGGCCTATTTTTAAAAACCTGCGGAAGTTGGCAAGGTTAATAGGCTCCATTGTGCCTGCCTGCGGCCCCAGCTCGGTGAAGAATGGATGCCGTGACATAGCGCGCGCCCCCTATTTCACAGCACGCTTGAGAGGAACAGAATCCGCTCCGTTTTGCTGGCAGTAAGCGGGGAAATAGCCTTCCTGCCATTCGCGGAAGGTCGCAAAGAAACCATTAAGCGCTTCACCGTTATTCTTTATATCGTGGATTGCCTGCACATAGCGCTGGTCTTCATTAAATCTGAATTCCTTGCGCAGCGCACTTATGCCCTCAACAGAGGTCAAATCCAGATTATTCTCGAATGCAAAAGCAAGGATCGGCACCAGCGGCTTCAGGGCTTCAGGCACCTCGCGGGCATAAGCAAGCGGCTTATCATAAAGTGTCAAATCTTCACGCCCTGTATCGTTTGCATAGGCAGCGGCATAGAGAAGCATTTGTGAACGCGCCGATATTGTATCGCGTGCATAGACTTTTGAAGCCGCATGGCGGAAATCGTCTTTCAGTTCAGCCGTCGCATCTTCTACAATAAGCGCTGCCAGCCCCATAATACGTGCATTTGATAAAGTCCGCGTGCCTTTATCCTGCGGCAATATGTTCACAGGGCTTTCGCGGCTTTTATCGGCTCTGTTCAGCACTGGCGGGCCAATACTGATATGGTCAATCAGCACGGCGTAATTACGCTTGGCCACCTGTTTTGCAATTGCTTTTTGCGCTTCGCTATCAACAGCCGCAGTAAAAAGACTTTTTAAAAGTTGTTCACTTCTGTCATAAGCCGAAGCAGCCCGCACATTCTGTGCAAATTGATAGGGTATTACATCGCCCGCCTCCATGCCGCGCTTGGCGTGTTCTATAAATGTATTATTGCCATCGATAATCTGGCCAATTTTTACACCTACACCGCCAACGCCGCGGTAATCTTCAGCGTGTGAATAATGCTTCATAAAATAACTATGGCGCATATTGATTGCGCTCACGAATGGGGTATTACCAGGGAAATTCTCTTCGAAATCATATTTTGCAAAATAGTTACGGATTATACGTGCTGTATCACGGTAGCTATGGCGTGAACGCTGCTTTTGTTCGTCTACAACCAAGGCACGGACATCAAGCACCGCCTGCTGCACAAGGTCTTGCCGCCCGTCAATCGCTGCATACAGCGCAAGCTTTGTATAAAAGCCTGCAATCTCGCACTCCAGCTTCACCTTGTCTTTCTTTTCGGCTTCTTTTTCTTCGGTCGTTGCAGCGCTCTCCTCGGCAAAGGACGTAAACTCCATAATCGTTTCACCAAGGTCATGCATCAGCGTGCGTAAAATCCAGCCGCGCCATTTTTCTGCGACAGGCTGTAAAGACTGATCCGCACCAATCATGTCCTCAATAATTTTCTGGAATATCGGCAAACCTTCACGCGCACACACAGACACACTATGATCTGCAACCGAGTTATGAAAGTCGAGCGGGTGATGCACGTCTATTTGCCCGCCAAACATAAAGCGCTTCACTTGCAAAAGCTGGTGCAGCAGTGTTGCGAACACATATTCTTCAGTTTGTGAAAACCCTGCAAACAATTCCTTGTTCATAGTGGAAACAAGTTTTTGTGTCTGGCTGAATTCCTGTGCAGGGTCCAGATATGGCTGGAGTTTCTTCCAGACCGTTTCCGGATTCTTTGTTCTGATTTTCAGGAACGACTTGTAATTCCCCAGATTAATGGGCGTCATCGTGCCGCTATTTGGCGCAAGATCGCTTAGAAACGGATTAACCGTCATGTTTTTCCCAACCCCGATTTATTATGGATATACCCTGATTAAAGATTCAGGGCGGGAAAAGCAAGGATTTTAACCTTTAGAGAGCTAAAAACTGCGGAAATTAACGATATGTCAGGCCTGCGGCCTTATCTTTGGCAGTTTCAGCTTTTACGACCTCAAGGGACTGCTCGAACATTTGCCGCACAACCGGCATCTTTAAAAGGTTCTTGCATATGTTGTCTATGAACCATTCCGCACTCGCCGGCGTTGCTGGAATTTTACTTTTTTCATCCTGCAGAGCAGTTTCATCTTCAACTGCAAAACTTGTTATACGGGTATGTTCGGGACATATTGCAGCCGAAGGTATCAGGTCCGCCGCTTCTGCGTACATCGCCACCTCACAAAGCTCGCGGTCTTCTATAAGCGGCATCATAACATCATCCGGCACTTCGGGGAACACACCTTCACCGTTATGGGCATCATAAATCTTGACAAGTAATTCTGCAGGGCTTGTTCCGCCTGCAGGTTTGGTAACATCTGTTACTGCAATAATAGCACGGAATTTTACTATAAAATCATCATATATATTTCGAGATACAAGCCCTTTATCAACTAAAGTAATTAAGCGCTTTTCTGCCTCTTCCCATGATTGTCGCTCCAGTCGCATCGGCTCATGCACGCCATCAACTGTGTTACCCTTACCATCATGCTTATAGTCATGAAGGGAGGTAGCAATAAAAAGCATTAAAATACGCTCGACACTCATGTTTGCCGCATGGCCTAATTTTAAACCTGTTGCAGTCACTTCTCTGAAATGCGGGTTACCATGGAACGGGTTATTATGATGTTCATCACCAAGTTGTGCAGCCATACAGGCAATCGGCCATAAAGGGTGATCTGCACAACGGGAGGCAAGATAGGGTAGAAAATCCTGCAAGCGTGGCCCGCCATCATTGGCCATGCGCCATGCCGCGAATAAGTCACTCTGCACATAGCTGCTTTCGACCCATTCTTTTATCTGCGTCTGGATTTTTGTTGATTGATCCATGCCCCTACTATACGAATAACAATATGTAAAGTCAATATCTAACGGTATTCAACGCCGCTTTTAGCCTCTTCACCCACTTTTGCCCGTATACGTGCATAGGTAGAGCCAAATAAATCACGGGCCACCGCCACGTGAGGAATATTATCACAAAGAACATCAAGGAAAAACAGCAGATTCTGGGCATCTGCCTTAATGCTGTTCGGGTTCTCGGCCTCCAGCATTTTGATACTGGCGACCGAGTGCGCATGATCAATCGCCGCCGAGGGGATAATATCCGCCACCTCCATCAAAATCGCGACATAGGCCAGTTCCTTGTTATCTACCAGCGGCTGCATCACCTCCGGTACGTCTTTTGGCATTTTGTCTTCGCCGATATGCGCAAAATGGATATGCCGCAAAATATGCGCAGGGCTTGTTGGCGCGCCACCACGTGAAACATCAGTTGCGCCAATAATCGCCCGTACATTTGTCAGGAGCGTATCGTCCGCCCCCGCTGCCCGTAACGCCTCTTCTGCAAGCCCGCAGGAACGCATCTCAAGCCGCATTGGTTCATGTGTATCATTCACACGGTTTGTAGAGCCATCATGTTTATAATCATGTAAACAACAGGCAATAAACCCTGTTAAGAAAGCATCATCATCCAGCCCGTTTATTTCTGCTGTGAGCCGCAGGTAACATGCCATCACTTCGCGGAAGTGATCATTCGAATGGTAAGGGTTCGTGTGTGGCTCGTCCCCCATAGCACAGGCAACAAGTACAACCGGCCATAAACGGTGGTTACGAAAGGCTGGTCCAATATATTCGGCAAAGTCTTTCAGGCGCGGCATTTTCTTTTCGCGCCATTGGCGGAAGGTCTCGCCTGTCATATGACGGTCATCCAGCCAGTTTCTTATCTGGGTCTGAACATCAAGATCGTCAGGGGAGGCAAACATGGTGGTCGGCGCTGTCAAATTATCGTCCTAATATGCCGCCTATTTTGATCGGAATAATCGATTTTGCCAAGCCTGTTGAATCATCTGTTTCTATAAAAGTGCCACAAACTGTGCCCTCACCCTCGGCGGGGCTTAGTTTTTCAGTTGGCATCTTCTTCATCATCTTGTAAACAGCCATGTCCTTCTTCATACCTATCACACTGTCATAGTCCCCTGTCATGCCGGCATCGGTCTGGTAGGCTGTGCCACCTGCCAGAATATGCGCATCATTTGTCGGTATATGCGTGTGCGTGCCCACAACAGCACTCACGCGCCCGTCTACAAAATGCGCAATCGCCATTTTCTCCGATGTTGCCTCGGCATGCATATCAACAAATATTGCATGCACGTTTTTGCCGAGTGTGTAATTTTTTAAAATATTATCAAGTGCTACAAACGGGCAATCAAGCGGCGGCATAAAAACGCGGCCTATCAAATGCACAATCAGAATTTTTTTGCCGTTCGGCAATACATGTTCCCATGTACCGCGTCCAAAAGCACCAGCGGGGAAGTTTGCCGCGCGGATCATGTTTTTATCGCGCTCAATATAGCCAACAATCTCGCGCTTGTCCCATACATGGTCGCCCGTAGTAAGGCAGTGTGCGCCCATGCCGTATATTTCCTGCGCCACTTTTTCAGTCACGCCGTAACCACCAGCGGCGTTATCAACATTCACAATAATAACATCAGGCTTGTATTGCTCTTTTACAGTGGGCAAATGCTTTTCGAGGGCGTCACGGCCCGCGCGGCCCGCAATATCGCCAATAAACAATATCTTCATGCTAAAACTTATACACTTGCGTCGGCGTAATCACAATATCAAGGCGCACATCATGTGGCTCTACCGGTAGCGGAAACAGGCATAATTGCGCGTCATACGCCATGCCTACCTTCAGCAAAGGCTTTTCAACCAAACTCATATACTGGTCGTAATGGCCTTTGCCATAGCCTAACCGCGTGCCAGTGCGGTCAAACGCAAGCAGTGGAATAATCATCACATCAGGCGTTACAATTTTATCCTGCTCAAGGCGCGGTTGCATCAGGCCGAATGCGCCCTTCTCCAGCTCCTGCCCTACATAAAGAACAAAATCCATTTTATGGTCATGCAGGCACGGTAAGCAAACGGTACGCCCTTGCTGCAAAAGATTTTCAATGATCGCAAGCGGGCTTGCTTCATCACGCTTCGGCCAATAGGCAGAAACAATGCCGCTTGTGTTTAAAGCCTCGAACTGCGTATAGAATCTATCGGCATCATCCGCCGCATGCTGAATTGATGCACGGACACGCTTGGCCTCTTCCCTGATAGTATTTTTTTCTGTCATGCCCTGTTTGTTTCTTTTTTTATTCAAGTATTTTGTGGCGAAAATCGTATCTTTCGAGAACCGCAACGCAGAATACTTTTCGTGTATTTGAGCAGCGGAAGCACAGAAAGATGCGATTTGCAGCCCAAAATACGCCGAATAAAATAGCCGCGAAGGCCGTGTCCGATGAACTATCCGCTAAGGCCCTGTTAAACAGGTGGGTGCCATATACCAGACCCAAGGGGCACAGGCAGGGACAGCTCCCGTCTTAGAAGACTATCGGCCCAAGGGAAAAAGTACGGATACACGCACCCCGCAGCCATATTCTTTATATAGATTAATACCTTAAAAAGCACCATAATTTATTTGACATATTATAAATTGTGATGTTAATCTACTCCCGCATGTCAAAATCTAACAGCCACAAGCTTAGTCTTTGCATCCGCCGTAACGGCTGGCCTCCAGGCCTATATACGCATGAAGAAAAAATGCGTATGAGCGATGCACATAAAAGACTAACCGATGCTGATGACCCCGAATGGCTCGACTATCGCGTTGGCTGTGTATATATACAAATTGAATCCGCCTCCGGTGAAAAAGAGCGTTTCTTTTTTGATGACAAGGAAGATGCAGACTTCACGCAAGCGCTTTCTTTACTAACTTGTATGCCTTATTACGGAATCATCATGGGCTTTGTAAGTGCCCTCCCCGATGATAACCCTATCAAACAACTTTTTGCAGTTGGCGCTATAGGCGCCTCGGGTTTCGCAGCCTTCTTCATGACACCACGTCTTGGCGGGCGCCGTCAGCTTGAAGTTGAATCAGAGCGCAGCCGGAATGGAGATGACATGATCCATTACGACCTGTCAGAAGAACAATATAATAAGATAAAGAAATTCCTGAACCGGCCATGGCGCGGGCTGTTCTACAGCGCTATTTTTAACAATTGTTCAACAATGGCCTACGGCGTTCTTAAGGCAGGCGCGTGCGAACGACCACGTAAATCTTTTATGCTATCCCCGTCTGACTTTCACCGTTTTGCAAAGCGTGTCAGTAAAAGAAATGAGACTGCTTCAAAGCTAAAAACAACACCTGCACAGCCCATGATGCTGTCTGACCGCATTAAATCCGGCGAGTTTGAAAGCCGTTCGCCCTATTTCTTTTAAATCCCGTACACGCAGGTATAGCCAACAGGTAACGGTGCACCGTCTTCCATCAATGTCAGATCCATAACACGCGGGCTGCCTTGCGGTGGCTCGTCACCATTCAGCCACGTTGCCTGTGCGAATACACAGCGCAGACCCGAATAATCCCGCGCAGCACGTGGCGGCGGTTGGTCAACACCGGGCAATGTAACAGCGGGTGCTTGTTCTGCCCTTCCCCCGCGCTTGATTTCAATAAGGCCACCATTTTCTACAGGCCCTTGCCCTGCTGATGGTTCAATATCTCCGGCTGGCGGCGGCAATGTCGCCACTGGCGGCGCTTGTGTTGGTGGCTCGTGCGCTGTGGGGCCCACAGGCACAACAACCCCTTCCGAGAAAGTCATGTTGTAAATTGCGCGCGGTGCAACAACCGATGGATCTGTCATCGGAGCAATCGGCACGGAAATGCGGTAATTGTTTGTATCTTCAATTACACCCCACAAGTAGTTTCCTACGCCCGTCTGCATGCTCTGCACAACGCGGCAATCAAAGTAATGGGGGTTACAATTCAACTGATATGAATAAGGAAGTGTCGGGTCAGGCCGGCCAATCGGCTCGTACATGAAGTCATGTATTTCCTGAAAGCCTGGTAAGTCATACGATTTCCACAACACGCCACCAACAACTGCTGAAACGCCCAAAGCGCCAACCATAGTGACACCAAATAATGCCCGGTCCCAGAAAGGACTCAGTCTCCTTTTTCCCATGAAAAAACCTGCCTGTAATTATTTTTGTTACAGGCAGGTTATCTTAAGAATTATTAAGGGGCAAGAGCGGGTTATTGCTGCTCATATGCGGGAGGTTGATGCGCCGCCTGCGTAGAGGATGCTGCATCCATTTGTGCCTGAAGAGCAAAAAGACCTGCAAACGCGGCACCAGTGCCGAAAGCAAGGATAGCCACGCGATGCTTATCAACGACATTCGCAACCGCAACAGAGGCTTTCCAGCCAAAACTATCTGTTAATTTTTTACCTGAACCACCTTTAGCCATAACTATCTCCCTTTTGAGTTTTAATAACACTTGAACGCATCTTATAGTTCCCAGCTTATACCTTTTTGGCGAGGGCATCAATCTTCTTGGCCAGCTGGGTAATCATATCGGCAACAGCCTTTTCATCCTCTTTACTTAATCCCGGCTTGGGGGAGGATTTCTGCTGCATACGGCTCTGCACATCGGCAATACCGCGCTGCAACTCTACAATTTCATCAGAGAGGATGATGGATGTTAACACCATCAAATGCGTTTCGGTTTGTGCGGCGCCGCTACGCGCAACATCACGGGCCTTGTTATCAACATAGGCTGCAAGCTCGCGCACACGGTTTTCCTGCCCGTCATCGCAGGCAATGTCGTATGTTCTTCCGTTCAGCTTTACAGCAACTTCTCCCATATCAACTCGCTTCTTTCAAAATCGTTTCGACTTTGGCGATGGCTGAATCAAGCCTTTCCTTGAACTGGTTCGAAGGCTTCGGCACTTCCACCGTATAACCGAATAAATCAGGGTTATCCGACGGGCGGGCGCGTACCGCTTTCGGCTTGTTGTTAATCGATGTCTCGAGACCGTTAACGGCCTCTTCCAGCGACTCAAGGGCTTGTAGAATCATTTCCATACGTACAAATTTACGAAAAAATCAAAATCTTCATAATTGGCTTTCAGAAACTATCCCCATCTTATTGATTATTGACGTTTTCCGGCCATAGTTGCATGGTAGCTGCATGTCACAAACAGCCCTGAAAACCTCCCCCGAAACTGCCGATTTACGCCGCTATGCCAATGCCATCCGTGTGCTGGCCATGGATGCCGTTGAAAAGGCCAAAAGCGGTCACCCCGGTATGCCCATGGGCATGGCCGATGTCGCCACTGTCCTTTACACAAAGTTTTTAAAATTCGACGCGCGTAAACCTGACTGGTTCGACCGTGATCGCTTTATCCTTTCCGCCGGTCACGGCTCGATGCTGCTCTACGCCCTTAACTATCTTCTCGGCTACGAGAAAATGACGCTCGATGAGTTGAAGAATTTCCGCCAACTCGGCGCTATTACTGCTGGCCACCCCGAAGTGAATGTTGCAGCAGGGATAGAAATGACAACCGGCCCGTTAGGTCAGGGCATTTCAACAGCCGTTGGCTTCGCACTTGCCGAGCGTATCTTGAACCAGAACCACCATACATATGTTATCGCGTCCGATGGTGACATGATGGAAGGTATCTCGCATGAAGCCTGCTCGCTGGCAGGGCATTTGAAACTTGGCAAACTGATTGTGCTGTATGATGATAACGGCATTTCAATTGACGGCTCGACCGCCCTCTCCTTCACCGAAGATGTTTGCAAACGTTTTGACGCTTATGGCTGGGCCACAAGCAAGATTGACGGCCATAACTTCGCTGAAATTGAAGCCGCACTGACAAAAGCACAAAACAGCGACAAACCTGTATTGATTGCCTGCAAAACCCATATCGGTTATGGCGCCCCAACCAAACAAGGCAGCGCCTCATCACACGGCTCGCCTTTGGGCACTGATGAAATTGCAGGCACGCGTAAAAATTATTTATGGGACCATGCACCATTCGAAGTACCGGAAGATATTCTCGCTTTCTGGCGCGCAGCCGGTACACGCACAACAGCCACTGCCAACCCTAAAGATACAACAGCCTCTTGGCAGAATCCTATCAATCAGGCCAAAGAATTTTTTGCAAAAGAAAAACCGAAGATGGCTACACGCGCAACATCAGGAAAAGTGCTTGAGTTCCTCGTGCCGGCCCTTGACAACCTCATCGGCGGCTCGGCTGATCTCACAGGCTCTGTGAATACGAAAGTCAAAGGGCCTGAAGCTATCAGCGCTGCCAATAACTACAAAGGCCAGTATATCCATTACGGCGTGCGCGAGCACGGCATGGCCGCCATCATGAACGGTATGGCACTACATGGCGGCATCATTCCTTATAGCGGCACATTCTTGTCGTTTGCTGACTACTGCCGCCCATCCCTACGCTTAGCAGCCCTTATGAAACAGCGCGTTATCCATGTCATGACGCATGATTCAATAGGCCTGGGTGAAGACGGCCCAACGCACCAACCCGTTGAACATCTCGCAAGCTTGCGCGCAATCCCTAACCTTTATGTGTTCCGCCCGTGCGACGGCATTGAAACAGCCGAAAGCTGGGACTGCGCATTAAAGCTCGATAACGCCCCTTCTGTGCTGTCTCTCACACGTCAAAACCTGCAAACAATCCGTGAAGATATCGCCGAGAATAAAACAGCGCGCGGCGCCTATGTACTGTACGAATGCCCTGCTGAGCCAGACGTTACAATTTTTGCTACAGGCTCCGAAGTATCCATCGCTATGGAAGCAGGCAAAAAACTCGGCGCGCAAGGTTTCAAAGTGCGCCTTGTCTCTGTGCCATGTCTCGACCTGTTCTGGAAGCAAGACTACGAATACCAGAAATCAATCCTCTGCAATCAAAGCCTGAAGGTGGCCGTTGAAGCGGGTATCCGCCAATGCTGGGACGGCATGATCGGCCAGCCGGGCTTATTCTTCGGCGTTGAAACATTCGGCGAAAGCGCGCCGTATGAAAAACTTTACGAACATTTCGGCCTCACTGCCGAAAACATCGCCAATAAAGTATCGGAACATTTAAAGAAGAAATGATAAAAACCCATTCATACCATTCCGAGAACGAAGGCCCGCATTTGTTGGTAACAGGCGCCGTGCATGGTAACGAGCTTTGTGGCCCCGAAGGCATCAAACGTGTTATGGCGAAGTTGCAAAAAATAGAGCGCGGTAGCGTTACCTTTATTCCCGTTTGCAATCCGCTGGCGCATGAGAAAAACGTGCGCTTTATAGACACTAATCTCAACCGCAGCTTCAGTACGCAGGACACAAGCGGAAACGAAAATAAACTAAAGCTGGTTTTGCGCCCCTATCTTGAGCGTGCCGACTATCTGATGGATATACACTCATACACCGCAGGGCCCGATCAGTTTATTTGCGCGGGCGATAAAAGCGAAGACGAATGGGCGTTTATTCAAGCTTCCAGCATTGCCAAATATATCTCTGGCTTTCAGCGCGGGCGACAAAGCGAAGAAGAGCGGCAGCTCGCAAAAGGAACAACTGAATACGCGCGTGAACATGGCACAATTGCTTTTACGCTTGAATGTGGCCAGCATAAAGACCCCGCCTCCATAGACGCTGCCGAAAGAACAATCTGGCAGATTATGGACTTCCTAGGCATTGTAAAGGATGGCCCTTTCAAAGCCGACACGACCCAGAAATCAAGGGCCGTTTATGATATTCAGCACACCGAATACCGGACAAGAGAAGGCCGTTTCCTTCAGCCATGGCGACAATTCCAATATGTTGAAGCTGGAACCGAAATGGCAGAATATGAGGACGGTGAAATTATAAAGGCAGCAATAAGCGGCTACCTTATTATGCCGAACGAAAAAGTGCCCTTAAACGGTGAGTGGTTTTTTATTTCTGAGTTAATTGAAGATGAAAAAAGGAAAGCAGCATGACATTAAAAGTAGGAATTAACGGCTTTGGCCGCATTGGCCGTTTGGTGGCACGCGCTTATTATGAGTCAGGCCGTAACGATATCGAGATCGTTGCCATCAATGACCTTGCCGACACAAAAACGAACGCGCATTTGCTGAAGTATGATTCAGTCCATGGCCCCTTCCCGTTCGATGTTAAAGCCTTGGACGAAAAAACAATTGAAATTAAAGGCAGGAAAATTGCCTGTTTACAGCAAAAAGACCCTGCCGCAATTAAGTGGAGCGATTACGGTGTTGATATCGTACTGGAATGTTCAGGCGTATTTACCGATAAGGCAGGCGCTGAAAAACATTTCGTCGGCGGCGCTAAAAAAGTGCTTATCTCCGCCCCCGCAACAGATGAGGATATTACCGTTGTTTATAAAGTGAACTGCGACAACCTCACAAAAGATCATAAGATCGTTTCAAACGCCTCCTGCACAACAAACTGTTTAGCCCCTGTTGCGTCCGTTCTTCACAAAGGCATCGGCATCGAGCACGGCTTTATGACGACAATCCATAGCTACACGGGTGATCAACGCGTTGTTGATACAGCGCACAAGGATTTACACCGCGCCCGCGCTTCCGCGCTCAACATGATCCCCACTTCAACAGGCGCTGCCAAAGCAGTCGGCAAGGTATTGCCTGACCTGAACGGCAAACTCGATGGCTCGTCTATTCGCGTGCCAACGCCGAATGTGTCTGTTGTTGATTTCAAATTCAAAGCCAAACGCGCAACAACTGCCGATGAAATCCAGAAGCTTATCAAGGAAGCCGCTGACGGCCCCATGAAAGGCATTCTCGGTTATTATGATGAACCGCTTGTTTCAACAGACTTCAACCATAACCCACATTCATCTATCTTCGCTTTAAAAGAAACCAAAGTAATTGACGGCACATTCGTCCGTGTTCTCACATGGTACGACAATGAATGGGGTTTCTCGAACCGCATGCTCGACACAGCGGTTAAAATGCACGCCAAAGGATATTAAGAAGGAAAAGAAAAATGAACGCGACAATCAAAAAAATTCTCGATAACTACGAAAACGAAAACGCAGGCGTAAAAGGTAATATCTACCGCATGCTCAATACCGGCAAACTCGCCGGCACGGGCAAAATGGTTATCCTGCCTGTTGACCAAGGCTTCGAGCATGGCCCTGCCCGCTCATTCGCCATGAACCCTGACAGCTACGACCCGCATTACCACTACCAACTCGCTGTTGAAGGGGGCTGTAACGCTTTTGCAGCGCCGCTTGGCTTGCTGCAATCAGGCGCCGATACATTCGCAGGGCAAATTCCAACTATTCTAAAAATGAATTCTTCAAACTCTCTTTCAGTTGGTGGCAGCGCACCCGACCAGGCTGTAACTGCCAGCATTCAAGACGCACTTGAACTCGGCTGTTCGGCCATCGGCTTCACAATTTACCCCGGGTCTGACGCCATGTTCGACCAGTATGAAGAAATCCGTGAGCTGAGCCGCGAAGCAAAATCATGCGGTATCGCAACGGTTATGTGGTCATACGCGCGCGGCGGCAACCTTTCAAAAGAAGGCGAGCTGGGTATGGATGTTATCGCTTACGGTGCGCACATGGCATGTTTGCTTGGCGCACATATTGTGAAGGTAAAATTGCCTGAAGCACATCTCGAGCAAAAAGAAGCCAAGAAAGCTTTTGAAAGCAACAATATTAAAGTCGATACACTCACAGACCGCGTGCGCGAGGTTGTACGCTCCTGCTTCAATGGCCGCCGCATTGTTATTTTCTCGGGCGGCGCCACAAAAGGCGAAGACGGTGTGCTGGATGATGCAAAAGCCATTCAAGCGGGCGGCGGTAACGGTTCTATCATGGGCCGTAACCTGTTCCAGCGCCCGAAAAAAGACGCACTGAAATTGCTCGATAGCGTTATCCAGATTTATAAATCCTGATGTCATCCCTGCCTCCGCGCGGGGATCCATACAAGCATGGATGCCCGCTCATTTCCTCGGCGTAAAACGCCTCGGGGTGGCATAACAGAGAGGGTTAACGTTCTTTATATCTAAGGCTGGGGGTTGGAAATTTCCGCCTGTGCTTCAGTCAAAGCCGCTTGAGAAGATTCCCACGCTTGTGAACTTGGCCGACCATCTGCAAGCGGGGCACAGTTATAATCTTCCTGCGTACTGGCAATCAATGCCATCAAGGCATCATAGGTTTCTTGTGCTTGAGCTCTATCAGCACCCTCTCTTAATTTTGCCGTTATAACTGAATCTACCCAAGACCTCTCAACTTCGCGCAGACTGCCTACATAATAATTACCACTCTCACGTGTCAGCGTAATATAATGGTCAGGGCGCGCCACATCACGTATATTCAGATAAAAAGTTTCACCACCACTATATCCCTCAACACATATAAGGTTTCCCGTCGGGTTTATTTCAGTCACGCTCAGGCTCGCCATGCGTGCCTCACGCGTATCTGTCGAAATATTCTCTCCACACGCCGCAATGCCAAACGCCATCACCGCTGCAGCACCTGCTGCCATACCTAATCTCAGTTTAGTCATTTTTCTCTCCTCTATTTATAATTATGGCTGTGTTGCAGCAGGCGGCTGCACCTGTTGCGGAACATTTTCTGTAGCTACGCTTAACCTGTTCTGGTGGGCAACGCTTGTATTATTGCCATTCTGGTCACCAAAGCATGTCCACTGGTCCGGCGCACTGTAATAGGTTTCAATTGCCGCTCCGTACATACGGCCTGCCGCCGCTGCAGCGGCATCTGGCAGATGTATCGATAAAACTTCCCTTTCGGTATCCGCACTATTCAGCGTGAAATCAATATCGTTGTAATAGCCAGTCCTGATGTAGTAGCCATCAACGAATACCGTATAAGTATTGCGGCTAGAGCTTGTAACAGGGTTTACACATCGTAACACCGCTTCAGGGTTTTCTACATTCGCCAAAAGAAAATCACGCGCAGCTGATGCTGCCTGACGCGTAGCGACTTGCTGGCGCTCCACTTCAACCGGATCCTCAGGTTGGCCACAAGCCGCAAGCGCGATACCAAGCGCAAGCGCGCCAAATGGTTTTGCAAGTTTCATATGAAAGACTCCCTCTTTTGTCGTAACCTAGAGGGGACTATACGTTTATGTCAAGGGTGTTCAGGGAGGTACGGGGGAGTTATTCTGCCGCGCTGCCGATGCCTGACAGACAGGATCATCTTCAAGCGCTTCATCTGAGGCGCAAATCATAGAAATAAGAGCCAAACGGCCCTGCTCGATCATGTTTTTTGTACCGGGGTTCATGGCATTAACACCGAATTGCGCAGCAACCACAAAAACGTCTTCTACAGTTGTACCAGTGCTTTGCTGGGAATCTCCAGTCGTTTCAGCGGCTTGGCAGCCTGCCAATAGAGCCGCCGCCATACCTGCGGCCAGTAATGTTGATCTGTTTTTCATTTTTCCCTGTTGCAGACGAGCTTACCATTTTTATAGATTATGTCAAGCGGTAAGCGCTCTATAGGCAACCGATGTTGGCGCGCCATCCGCTTCACCATCACATTGATATTCAACACGATATTGAAGCCTGTTACCCACCGCGAAGCCCGATAACGCGCGACCGGCATTAATAGCATGGCCCCTTGCCTCGCCTTCCAGCGCTACAGCGTGGCGATGGTCACCCCAGTAACGCCCGCCTGTATTTTCAAAACTGCCAAGTGCATAACGGCCAAAACCGCTGCCGTGCCTTATAAGCGCAAAATGTGCGTCACTATTGTCTGAACGCGTTGAAGCCAAATAAAACGTTGTGCCGTAATAACGGTCATTATAATCAATGCAAACAAGCTGGCCTTGTGGGTCTGCAGCCGCTGCCTCAAGTGCCTGCATGCCTTCGGCGAGCGTTTCCCGCGTATTGATTGTTGTTTTTGGCACAAGCGCAGCCACGCCAAAAGCCAGCGCGGCTGATGCGGCGGCAAGAAATCCGAGTTTAGCCCTGTTCACGGTAATGATTCCCTGTGTTTTTTTAAGGAGTATAGCGCTGCCTTTGGGCGGCACATGCCGCGTTGCACAAATAGAGCGATTTTCTTTGACGGAATATCGCAAATTCTGCTACTTAACAGGCCGGTAACCAGAGGTATATTAAAATGACACAAGCAGCACAAAACATGACAACAGCACAATCAACACTTCCACGCTACAAGGCCGAGATGGGCCCGACACCCGCAGCAACGCGCTTTAATGAAGAACTTATTGAAGCCGGCTATAAAACTTACAATTTTGGCCATGGCGCCGAACAAGAGTCACCAGAGGATGTTGCCAGTGAAATTCTTTCACGCAAATTTGGTTTGCTTCCAACATCAGAAGAACTTAGAGCCTACGTTAAAGAAATTCTTAGCTTAAAGCCAAAATACAATCAACTCGGCGGAGCAGTAAGCACAAAGCAAGCAACAGCTGACTGGCTGAAACGCTTCTTTGGTATTGAGGGCACAGTTGGTTTATTCCCGACAAATGGCCGCGCAATGCTGGGGCATGGCTGGTCATGGCTCGCACAACTCGCCCGTGAGGCAATGCAACCAAACCCATGCGTCCTTGTGCCTAACACGCGTTGGCCGATGATTGATGCGCAAACAAAGCGCAAAGGTTTAGCGCTTGTTGATTACCAAATGGGGGCAGAAGGCCTTGCCGAACAAATCGAAGAAGCGCTGACAAATAGCCAGGGCCGTACAATTACAGCCGTTTATATCAACTCGCCGCACAACCCCACAGGCATGATTGTCACGCCTGAAGAGATGGGACGTGTGATGACAGTGCTCGAGAAATTCAACACAAACGAAGAGTGGCTGAAAGCACGCGGTGGTGTTAAAGTGGCCCTCTGTATTGATAATCCATATTTCCATGCACTTCAGCGTAGTGCAAATCCACGCCAAGGTTACCTTGATGCAGGCCTTGCAAACGTGCTGCGCCCTGACACAGCAACACCTTGGTATGCGCCTTTCAGCTTTTCCAAGGCGCTGGCAAGCGCTGAACGCGGCGTTACAGCCTTTATTGCACATCCCGAAACATATCTGGCCTTCAGCAAAATCATTAATGAAGATCTTGGCCCCGCCCATGATAAGCATTTCTTCTCAGAGATGATGGCGAAAATATTTGCGCCTGAGTTCGATGAAGCAGTTCTCGAATACTTCGCTGATCTGCGCGAGAAATATATAGCCAACCACGCGACACTCAAGCGCATCTTCGGTGATGCTGTTGTGCAGTGGGACGGCTCAATGACATGTCTTGTTGAAGTTTCAGACGATATGTTTGGCCGTCAGGTCACTGGTAAAACAGGCACCCGCATAATTAAAGACCTCAATGACTTTATCGAGTTTGCGGGTCAGGAAGAAGGCATTGTTGTTGTTAACAACACAATGAAAACTGGCCCATCTTACCTCCGCTTTGCGTTTGCAACCCAGCCAGACCGCTTTGCCGAAGGTGCTGAGAAGCTAGATGGTTTGTATAAACTCGTCATGGGTTCGCCAAAAATCTAATTAACCTTTTTATATCTTGTAATTTCTCCCGTTCGCTTTAAAAAAGTGAACGGGAGATTTTCATTATGGGCACCACAATATCATTCTTAACCATAGCCGACCGCGACCGCTTTAACAGCGTTGTACAACATGGCGCAGGACTTGTTACAAATGCCGCCGTTTCAACAGGCGTTTATATTGCCGGCAATGCATTTGCCAATGCTGTTGCCGCGAATACATCCCCCAGCACCGATTTTCTAATCAATAAGGCAACCGTGTGGGCTGCATTCATTTCAGCTGTCATGGGCCTTATGTTTCAAGGCCGCGGCGTTGCTTTGAAAGAAGGCAACCCCGTTGTAAACACGTTAAAGGGCAATGCACTAGGTACAGCGCTCATAGCTGGCGCAGCTCTTGCTTTCTTTGGCACAACGCAAACAATTGAAAATCTCGAATCCACCTTTTCAGAAATCCAGTATCAAACAACAGACTGCCAGAACCGCGATGGCCTGCGCCTCGGCTGCCCTGAATAAAATGAAATTCTATCTTTTTCTACTAGCCCTGCTATTGCCGCTTTATGCTTTCGCCGCTGAAAAAGAAAGCGCTTACGAGCGCGTTATGCGCACAGGTATTATGCGCTGCGGCTACGGGCTTGAAATGCCTTACAGTTACAAGGATGCAGAAACAGGCGAAATAAAAGGTTTCTTCCATGACTATATTGAACTTATGGCTGCAAACCTTGGCCTGAAGGTTGAATGGGTGGAAGAAATGGGCTGGGGCCAGTTCCCCACCGCGCTTGATACAGGCCGCATTGATGCATGGTGCACAACTGCATGGCGCACAGCCGCGCGCGCCAAACTGGCCGACAGCATAACGCCCATTACCTACCAGCCGCTTTATGTTGTTGTGCGTGCCAGTGACAAGCGCTTTGATAACAAGCGCGAAGCATTGAATAGCGCTGACGTAAAATTCGTTGGCGTTGAAGGGCAAATAGAATTGCAGATCGCCCAAGCCAACTTCCCGCAAGCCAAAACAATTGCCCTGCCCCAAAGCAGTGATTTCTCGCAAGCGATGATGGATGTTGATGCGAAGAAAGCTGATGCACTTATTGTTACAGGTGTTATTTTTGCAAAATATGACCAAGCCAACCCCGGCAAGCTCCGCCGCGTTGAAGGCATACCGCCCGTGCAAGTGTCGGGCGAAGGCTTTGCGGTGAAGGCTGGCGAGCATACGCTCCGCCGCATGTTCGATAACGCGACCATGGAACTGCTTGAAACCGGCGCGATCGATAGAATTGTAAAATCATACAACATGCCCGAAGGCACATGCATTGTGAATAATCCTGCTGCGGCGTTATTCAGGTAATTCAAACGCTATACACATAGCGTTCGTGCAATATTTCCAGTAGTCCATACTCAAGCTTGTCTGCCTGCTTCAGTGCCCATATATATTCATTTCTAATACTACTTGTCATCGTATCATCTGCTGGCCATGCAATCGCCAAGCCGCAATTCTTGCGTAGCCATATATCCATCACTAACCGTGCCCAGCGCCCGTTGCCGTTGCGAAACGGATGAATCTGCACCGCACGGTGATGCAGCCTTACACCGCTTTCCAGCGTTTTGTCCCATGCTGCCAGATCATGCAAAAGTATAATCAAATCCTCCTGAATACGTGTTGCAGGGCTACCAATATTTGTATTTACAGTTCTAAACTCTCCTGCCCACGTCCACACCTTGCCGAACATTTGCCTGTGCAGCTTTTGCATGGTTACAATATCAATATCCGGCAGGTGCCTATTCACAAGCAGCTTCGCCATGGCATCGGCAATGTTGCGTGCTTCCGCAACGTTAATTTGCTCGCGCGTTACGAAAGGTATTTTTAGTTTCAATCCTGAAATATCATCAGGCAACGTATGGCCGCTATCGCTCATTCATCAATATCCTGCAGCCATAAATTGCGGCGCGGCCATGCCAGAATTTCAAAGAGCTTGTCCGCACGCAAACGGTGGCGTGCATCTTTTGAAAGCCCTTGCTGCTCCAACTGCACAGTGGCCTGCGTAATTTTTTCTATTTTGCGCGCAATCGCACCCGCCTGCTTATTGATGATTTCCTGCGGCGTTTGCTTTTCACTCAGAACGATTTGCGCCTGCAGACCCATAACAGCAGCAATTTTTTCGATATCCTGAATTGAGGCCGATTTGTCGGTCCCCGCCAGAAGCCGGTGCACACGCGAGCGCGCCAACCCCGCCTTGCGCGCGATATATTCTTCGCTCATGCCCAGGGTCAGTTTGCGTTCGGCCAGCTTATTGATGATCTTTTGATAGCTCATATATGAACTATAACATAAATTTATTGTTCATATATGAATTATTTTATTAATAAATTGTTCATATATGAGCAATTAATTAATCCACGGAGACGCTCCCCTACCATTTTTGACCGCTATTCAATTTTACTTGACATACTGCAATTATTTTTCGTATTACATGCGACATATCAATCTTATTTTATCGTAGAGGGTAAAAAAATGGCGAATACAAATTTAATAAGTTCACGCAATACAAGTGCTGGTCTCCTGTCAGTCATTTCCGCAGGCATGATCTACAAAGTTCCCGAAGGCCATGCTGGCCTCGTTACATCTCTTGGTAAATATAAGAGAACAAAAAGTTCAGGACTTGGTCTTAAGAGTATGTGGGCAAAAGTTTCACCGGTAGATATCAGAAATATAACAGAACCAAAAGAAATTGATGTTGTTACAACAGATACAAAAGATACAATTATCAAGTACGCTCTTACTTATGCAGTTGTTAATCCTCAACTCGCAGTGCTAACACACCAAACCCCTATGGTAGATATGCACGCCGCAATCATCGGCGAGTTCCGCGATGAAGCTTTCAAAATGAGTTCAGATGAAATTGCAGGCGACAAGCAAAGGATACCGAACTCTATTCTAAGCAATGAAGCTTTCTTGAAAGGCATCGAAGAGAGAACGGGCCTTCGTATTACAGCGCTTCAGGTGACTGAGGTTATTCAGCCAAAGGCCATTCTGGATGCGCAAGCAAGAATTATCGCAGCGCAGCTTAAAATCAAGGAAGAAACGCAGTTAATTACAGCTGCCGAAAAAACAAAAGAAAGAATGATTATCGAGGCAAAAGCAAAAGCAGAATCCCGTGAAATCGAACTTGCAGGTGAAGGTCAAGGTTTTGCGAAAAGCAAAGCTGCTGTTCTGGCTAGCATGGGTGATGAAATTGGCAAGATTGTTAAAGCAGCAAAAGACGCTGGTAGCGATGTATCATTCGACTCTGTTATGAACTTTGTTGGCACAACGCTTCAAGCCAGTGTCTATGAAGCTGCAGCAACCGGTCCGAATAACACTTTCTTTATTCCGTCTGCATCTGGTTCTGTTTCGCAAAATGGTGTGCAGGGCAACGTGTTTTCAAGAGATGACATGCTGCAGGCAGTTCTGGCGGCCCTTCAAGCAAACGAAAGAGCGCCTCAAGCTCCTGCGCCAACAGTCTAATTTGTAGCTTTCTGATAAATGCTAAAAAGCCGCCAGAATATGGCGGCTTTTTTTATACGGGAGCCCAGAGGATCTCATCAATATCCTTGGCATCGGCGGCCAGCATCGCCAGCCGGTCAAAGCCTAGCGCGCAGCCGCTGGCGGGGGGCATGCCATATTCCAGCGCGTCGATGAAATCCTCGTCAACGGGATAGCTTTCACCGTAAATCTGTTGCTTGAAGGCCATTTCGGCTTCGAAACGTTTGCGCTGCTCGGCAGCGTCTGTTAGCTCGGTGAAGGCATTGGCCAGTTCCAGCCCGCAGACATAGACTTCAAACCGCTCGGCATAGCGCCCCTTGTGTTTTGAAAGCGAGGCAAGCGAGAGCGGATAATCGTAAAGAATGGCAGGCGTGCCGATACCTAAATGCGGTTCGATTTTCTCCTGCATCACGGCAAAGAATATCTCGTCCCATCTGTCATCATCGCGCACGCTCACCCCTGCCTTGCGAGCGGCAGTGCGTAGCGCCTCTACATTATCTTCAAGGCACTCATCGAGGTTAATTTGTGCATATTTATCAAAAGCTTCAGCAACGCTTATCATGTTCCATGCAAGGAACGGGTTTGCCGCAAGGGTTTTATATTTATATTCGAAAATGCCAAGCTTTTCAGCCGCATGGCGCAACATGTGAATGCAATCATCCATCATTGCCTTGTAGTCGGTTGAAGCGCGGTACCATTCCACCAACGTAAACTCGGGGCTATGTTTCGGGCTGTCATCACCATTCCGGAACACATGGCAGATCTGGTAAGGTTTTTCGACGCCTGCGACCAACAGCTTCTTCATAGCGAATTCGGGGCTTGTGTGCAGATACATGGTTTTAACTTTAGCGAGGTTGCGGTCCTTCAGATCAGTTGCGAATCCGTGGATATGCGCATCCATCACGGGGCATGTTTGCAGAATCGGGGTTTCGACCTCCCAGAAGCCTCCCCCCTCGAACCAGCCCCGCACAGCCCTTAAAAGGGCCATTCTTTGCTCTAAAAGCGGCTTTTTTCGCAAAAAACGCTCGGGAGTCCACCATTTCTGCGCATATTTCGATTGCATTTTGCCCTCAAGGTCGTTATTAAAAACAACTGATTTTACGCTTTATAAGCTGGAGTTTAAGGAAATGAAAGAAGCAATTCACCCCGATTACCACGCCATTACAGTGGTTCTAACGGACGGCACGGAATACACAAATTACACAACATGGGGCAAAGAAGGCGATGTCATGAAACTTGATATCGACCCGTTGAACCACCCGGCTTGGCAAGGCGGCAACCGTCAGGTTGTTGAAAAAGGCCAGCTCTCGAAGTTCGAGAAGAAGTTCGGCAATTTCATGGGCGGCAAAGCTGCTGCTGCGCAAACAGACGAAGAAGGCAAGAAGTAATTATCCCTTCTATCGGCTTAAACAAAACCCGCCAAATCAGGCGGGTTTTTTTGTGAGAAGCGCTAAAGCGTCTTTGCCCATTTGTTTGGTTTTGTCTGGCTCCCATAAAAGTGACGCTGTGCCCCACACGCCTTTTGCAAATGCAACATAGGGGTTTACAAATGCATCTGCCGCTGCGCTTGCATAAAAAGCGACTGCGTTAATTGCACTCGGCGTGGCGTGTTTACGCACAAATGATCCTGCATCCGTTACTTCTATCGTTTCATCATATTTCTTATTTCTAACCGCTTGGCCGAATGCAGCAACAAGCAACGTTGTAGGGATTAATTGAAGGTCCATCCACACGGCAGCTCCTGCCGACTGGAAACCTTGCGCCACGTTGCTAACAGCGTTTTTGCTTTTTGTAGAAGCAACCTTATAAGCTTGAAACGCGTTAGACGCGCTATAACAAACAAAAGCCACACCAGTTAATAAAGCCAGCCGCGATGCGTCATCCGTGACGAAATTTTCAAGTCCGACCTCGCTAACGCCCTTCATAAAAACCGATGAAGCAATACCAGCATTTGAAATGGCCCTTACGCCATAGGGCATGCCAAGCTCACGGTTTGTGGCCGCCTCAAACCCCCGCGTTAAAATGCTCCCCACCAAGACACTGGCGTTTAAAGCCTGCCCTTCCCATGAGGCTGTATGCAGCAGAACAGGAATATTGCCGACCCCATAAAGAACAGGCGGCGACAACACGATCTCTTTCAAGACATGCGCCGCAGTGGGCTTTGCGCCCTGCTGTTGGTACTCTTCTTCCTCGTCCATTAGACCGGCAGAATAGCAGTCTCAAATTATGAAAATCAAGAAATTAAGCCGCCAATTGGCTCAAAGCCGCAGAAAACTTCTGCTGCGCCTGCTCGAAATCAGCCAAACGGGTCTTTTGCTCGGCAATAATCTCCTCGGGCGCCTTCTCGACAAACTCCTTGTTTGCCATTTTGGCGTGAATCTTACTGATCTCGTTTTTCAGACGCTCGACTTCTTTTTGCAGCCGTTCACGCTCTTTCGAGACATCAATAATATCGGCCAGCGGTAAAGCATAGGTGGCCTCACCTACCAGCATTTGCACAGCACCTTTGCCGAAGCCTGAAACAGCCTCGACTTTTTCAAGGCGCGCCAAGCGCAGCAACACTTCTTCATGGCGCTTCAAGCGTTCTTGTGTTTGCGCGTTTTCTTCTTTGACCTGCAGGTTAATTTTAGCACTTGCCGGCACGTTCATATCGGCACGCAAACTGCGCACAGTTGAAACAAGCGTACAAAGCCATTCGATTTCCTCTATTGAGGCTTTGTTCTTCAGGCTATCGGCATAAACAGGCCATTCGCTTGTTAAAAGCATTTTGCCATCACGTACGCCAAGGCTTTCATGCAGCTCTTCGGTAATATACGGCATAAACGGGTTTAAAATGGTGAGCACTTGATCAAGAATCCACGCTGTGGTGTCACGTGTTTCCTGCTTTAACGCATCATCACTATTTCCTTCGCCCAGCAATGGTTTTGTAAACTCGAGATACCAGTCACAGAATGTATTCCAGACAAACTGATAAAGCGCTGTTGCGGCATCGTTGAATTTATAGGCAGCAAGCGCTGCTTCTACGTCGGCTTTGGCATCCATAATTTTGCCAATGACCCATTGATTGACTGGGTGCTTTGCACTCTCTGGTTTATAATCAACACGCGGGTGGCAGCCATTCATCTGGCAGTAGCGCGAAGCATTCCAGAGCTTGGTTGCAAAGTTGCGGTAGCCTTCCACGCGGTCGGTCGAAAGACGGATATCACGCCCCTGCGCTGCCATGGCGATCATGGTAAATCTTAAAGCGTCAGCCCCGTATTGGTCGATAAGTTCGAGCGGGTCAATAATATTCCCTTTCGATTTCGACATTTTCTGCCCCTTGGCATCACGCACCAGCGCATGGATATACACTTTGCGGAAAGGAACGTCCTTCATGAAGTAAAGGCCCATCATCATCATGCGGGCAACCCAGAAGAAGATAATGTCAAAACCTGTGACCAGTACATCGCCCGGGTAATAGCGCTTCAACTCTTTTGTTTCATCGGGCCAGCCCAGTGTTGAAAACGGCCACAGCGCAGACGAGAACCATGTATCAAGCACGTCTTCGTCTTGTTCGATGCGGACATCATCGCCCCATTGTTTTTTTGCTTCTGCCAGTGCTTCTTCCTCGGTTTCAGCAACATAAATACTGCCCTCAGGCCCGTACCATGCGGGGATCTGGTGGCCCCACCAAAGCTGGCGTGAAATACACCATGGCTCGATATTGCGCATCCATGCGTAGTAAGTATTTTCCCACTGCTTGGGTACAAATTCGGTGCGGCCATCTTCAACGGCTTTAACAGCTTCAACAGCCAATTTAGGCGCATCACAATACCATTGGTCGCTCAGCATTGGCTCGACTACAACGCCTGACCTGTCGCCATAGGGCACGCTATGCGAGATATTATCAACCTTCACAAGCAGATCCTGCGCTTCAAGTTCGGCGAGTATTTTTTTGCGGGCATCAAAACGGTCAAGGCCGCGGTATTCGGCTGGCGCGTTCTCGTTCACATGCGCGTTAATATCAAAGATATTGATCATCTCGAGGTTATGACGTTTGCCGATTTCAAAGTCATTGAAATCATGCGCAGGCGTAACCTTCATCGCGCCTGAACCGGCCTCTGCATCTACATAGGAATCCGGAATGATTTTAATTGGCCTGCCAACAATAGGCAGAATGGCGAATTTGCCGTGCAGATCTTTATAGCGTTCATCATCAGGGTTTACACAGATCGCCACGTCACCCAGCATTGTTTCAGGGCGGGTTGTCGCGATTGTAATGAAACGTTCTGTCTGGCCTTCGATCGGGTAGTTGATATACCACATATGGCCTTTTGTATCCTTGCTCTCGACTTCGAGGTCGGAAATGGCGGTGTGCAATTTCGGGTCCCAGTTCACAAGGCGCTTGTCGCGGTAAATGAGTTTGTCTTTGTGTAACTGCACAAAAACCCTGCGCACGGCTTTCGACAAGCCTTCATCCATTGTGAAACGTTCGCGCGCCCAGTCAGGCGTTGCACCAAGGCGGCGCAGCTGTGTTGTAATTGTGTTGCCGCTTTCTGCTTTCCATTCCCAAACCTTGTTTAAAAATTCCTGACGGCCCATTTCCCTGCGCGAAGGCTGACCTTCGGCTGCAAGTTTACGCTCGACAACCATTTGCGTTGCGATACCGGCGTGGTCGGTCCCCGGCATCCAGAGTGCATCTTGCCCCTTCATGCGGTGGTAGCGTGTGAGCACGTCTTGCAGGGTCATGTTCAGCGCGTGGCCCATGTGCAGGCTGCCGGTAACGTTCGGCGGCGGAATCATAATGGTATAGGGCGTTGTGTTGCGCTCGGGGTTGGCGGCGAAAGCACCGGACTGTTCCCATTTCGGGTAGTGACGCTTTTCTACAAGTTTGGGGTCGAATGTTTTATCAAGCATGCGCTTGTTTTAGCCAAAAAGGGCTTGTGTGGCAAAGGTTTTTGCTGATTTTTTATTCGTCGAGTGCGCGGCGTGAAAGCTTCTCGAGTTCTTTTTCAACAAGACGCTCGACAATTTGCGGCACGTTATCGTGGATCCACTCACGCAGCATCGGGCGCATCAGGTCACGGACGATATCTTCCAGCGTCAGGCCAAGGCCCGAACGTTGTACCTGTACGGTTTCAGCCAGCTTGTAAAAAGCGCCGACAGTGGCATCAGATGCTTTTTCAGAGAAAATAATGGGCTCCGGTGCCGGCTCTTCGTCTTCAGGCTCTGGCTCAGGTTCGGGCTCTTCCACAGGTGTTGTAAGCTCAAGCACGTCTTCTTCAGCTGGCGCGGGCTCTGGCGCAGGAGGAGGAGGCGGAGGCGCAGGCGGGGCTGCTTCCTCGGCTTTTGGCTCTTCTTTAGGGGCATCATCGTCAGAAATGATCTGGCGGATGGAGGCGAGGATTTCCTCGATTGACGGTTCTTGATCGGCCATTTTGCGCCCGAAATATTGGTTTTTAGGTTATAGATTTCGGATATTGGCCGATAAGTGAAGTCTTGTCAAAGGCTTGGCCCCTCTTTCCCGCCCCCCATGTGGATAGTTTTATTCTTTTATATATTAACATAATTTGTTGATTATGGCTGGCCCGTTTGCTATGTCTGTAGGAATGCTTGATAAAAGGACGCTGAAGAGGGTTTTTACAGCGGTGGTTGTTGCCGCCGGTGCCTTTGCGCCTGTAACCCCGCCCTACCGCGAACCGGCCTCTATCACAACACCTGCCCTGCCCCAAGTACCGACAATTGACCCCAATATATTGCCTGATGACCCGTGCCAATACACACCGGACCAGACACGCATTGCATTGCTAGAACGACCCCTGCCAGAAGGACAAGCTCAACGTTTTGTTCTTATGAACTGCGTGCGCGATGTTCTGGAACAGATTCCAAATGCCGACCAACTTGTAACAACAACAGAAAACTATCTCCGGCAGTATGACCTGACGGATGCACAGATTAATCTTGTACGTCCCTACATTCCCGAGAATTATATTTTCATACGGGAAGACCACCCTTATGCCTTAACGCTCATGCTTGCCGAAAGCTATTTGAATGCTGAAAGTGCAGGCATTGAACCTGATCAGAACTTCTTTGATGGCAAGCGGGAAGTCTTCGAAGAAATTGTCAGCAGCAATTATGCGCTCTTTCCGTTCAGATCTATTTGCGATAGCTGCGATGGTGGTATTATCCTTGCGCCAGTCCCTTCTATTGTAAACGAAACATCTTTAGCAACACCACTCACATTGCCGCATATGCAAACACCACAGTGGCAGCGGGATTTCAACCTTCTGATCACCTTCCATGAACTCGGGCATGTCCCCTGCTTCTCGCTTGTATCACCTGCGATAGGCGATACGGACCTCCACTTTGAAGCCTGTGGTGATGTTGTTGGCATCTCGCTTCTTTCAGCGGTGAGAGGATACACACCACGCGCAGCCCATGATTTTCTGCAATATCGCCGCATACAGGATATCAACAAACCGCTACGGCTCGAGAGATCCGTTGATGCCGCACACAGCACTTATCTGATTTTAAACGAGTATTTTTATGATGATGCAGGCGTCATTCTTACACCGCAAACGATGCTGCAAAATCTGGACGATATAAATGGCTTGGGACGAACACCCGCCTTTACCAATTATAGTGCCTATGAAATTACAGGCGCAACACGCGAGGCCTTCCGCCTGATGAGCGCACAAGGGTTGAATAGCCCGGATATGCAAGTGCGGGCGCAAGCAGCCAGAAACGCGCTTGCCGCAATCGATTCAGACCGCACCCATGCCTATTACCCGATCACACGCGATATTGTCGAAGATTATATGGAGGCTACAAACTATTGGTATGGCCCTAGCCTAGCACACCCTGTGGCCCCGTCGCCTATCACCCTGCAAGGGCCATAGGCCATGAAACGGGGAGCGCTTGCATTGTGTTTTTTAATGACAGCTTGTGGCGGCGACGGTAAAGATATTGCCGAACCAACCAGCATGAATGTGGATGTAGCAAGCTCGCCTGTTGGTGCCCCACGCCAACCACTTCATTTTGATGATTGCCCTGCCACGCTCCCTTCTTATGCGCAACTTGAAACAGCTGATTTCTATACTCAGCCGCTGGCCACCCGGACCATCTGGTGCATGATGGAACAACTCGAGACAGCGCCTGAGTCACGCGACTATGTACGAACAACAAGAGAATATTTGCAGGAGCTCGGCGTTACAGATTCGCAATGGGAATCGTTAGCCCCCTACCTGCCTGAGAATTTTCATTTTGTTGATTATAATTTTTCTTCTGCTACGGGCGTTGCAGCAGGCGCTGTTTATTTAAATACAATTGAGAACAGCCACCTACCCTCGTTCTGGGAAATGCGGGTTCGTCTACTCTTCCTTGGGATTATGGACGGCGAAAGTTACCGGCTGGGCCTCCCCCAGAATGATTTCACGGAACGCGATGACGGTTATATTTTTATGCCCTCTCCCGATGAAACAGACCTAAATCTCGGCCATATGAATTTCGTGCCTGCATACCGGCAAACAGAAGAATACCGTCGTGATATGCTGCTACTGATCTTCTTTCATGAAATCGGTCATTATATTGAGGGATCACAAGGACACCCTTTTTCAAATTACCCGAATTACAGCGAAGCATCACCCGATATCATTGCACTTGGTGCTCTTGCCTTCTTACGCGGCAGGGTTACGCCTGCCATGCAAGACTTTACGATGTGGCGGGATATGAGTTCGCTCAATACCATCATAGGAATGCCCGACTGCAATATAGCGACAACGCATAGCACAGGCACAATTATAAGACCGCATTACGAAACATTACTCACACGTACTGATTTTTCGACCGCCCTCCTTGATGAAGCCTTCGATACGCACAGGCTTATACAAGTGCCAGCCTTCGTAAAGTTCAATGAAAACAGTATACGAGACTCTGTAGCCGAAGCTGCTACTTTAATCTGCAGTAGAAATGAAAACGGCCCTAACGGCTACCGCCAGCGTATGACGGCCGCGCAAACATTAGCAAGAGAAATAGACCAAGGTACCCTGCATGTCCATAATTTCCAGACCCGAACTGTACTGGAAAATTATATACGCGCTATGACGCATTGGTATCCGGATCAAATAGTTTTAACAACGCCTGAACAAACGCAGGACGGGTTACGACCACGCTTGCCTGGCTAAAATATAGAGTTTCCTTGCAGCAGCAGATCTATTTTGCTATGCAAGATATAAGCAAATAAAAAAACAAATTATAAAACAGGGTAATGGTTTCCGGCATGAAGCGTTCCGGCACAATCGCGGCAATTTTCTTCGGCCTGATGGCAGGCAGCGCTGTACCTACACAAAACCCATGGGTATCACCGCATGGCAGGTTACAAGATAACGCGCTGGAATGCCCTGATGAACTTCCTGCTGCAGATAGCTTATTGGATGACGCCACTATTTACACGGCACCAGATGCCGTTGTGCAGGTTTCATGCGTGCTGGAGCAGCTTTATGAAAGCCCTGCAGGGCAAAACAATATTCTGAGCGTTAAGGATTATCTTTTGCAACAAGGCATCACAGCAGACCAGTGGGAAACACTACGGCCCTTCTTGCCGCAAGATGTACTAACCGTAAATGCAACTTACCAAGACTTAATGCCTTTTATGGCCGGCATTATTTATTTAAGCGATATACAATCAGACAATATTGAAAGCAGAGAAGACTGGCAAAACAGCACACGCCGGATGCTGGAAGGCCGTGTTGCCGCCCTGCGTGGAAGTATTCATGAAAATTATAGCTCGTTACTCTATTCGGATTTCCGCCAAGGCGCAGCTGGCGGCATATCAATACTTCCTGCCCGCGGGCAACGCGTTACAGCATTTGATTACCTCCCGTTTCATCAAGCTGCGCGGCAAACAGCGGAATATCAAAACGATATGCGCCTGCTGATGGCGTTTCATGAATTATGCCACTATGGCGGCGGTGAAGCATCGGGCCAGCTTACACGTACCGATATACCAAATCATGCAGAAGCCGCTGCTGACATATGCGCACTCTCCATCATGGCACATCTGCGTGGCGGCATAACCCCCGCCATGCGTGACTATGTAGCGTGGCGCAAGTTTGACAATATGAACTTTGCGCTTTCTGCAGGCATGGTGCCGATTACGCACGCTGCAGGCCGTATTGTTGAAGCCTATATGGCAGACCTTGAAGCGCGCGGTGATTATTCGGAGCGCATACTGGAAAAAGCATTTGCAACGGATCAATTGCTGGCAACGCCCACAGCGCGCAGGCCAGTTTACACGGCTGCAAGCAGCACAAAATGTGCTGACGGGCATCCAGAACGGTGAGATAGAATATACAAACCATGAGACACCCCGCGTCATTAGCGATTTTATAGATGGTTTGCTGCACTGGTGCCCTGATTATGCGGGTGTTTTAAGAAGGCCTGCCGCAGAACCTGTTCCCGGCAAATAAGAATAAGGGCTTGCCAGCCCCTAGCCTGCCTGCTACCGATAATAAAAAGAAGAAGAACAGGGTCGGAAACAATTTTGGCAAAAGCAGATTTTATAGGTGCTCTCGGGCTTTCACTAAGCCTGCAATTTGCAGTCGCAACAGCAGCGGAAGCACAAATCACCATACACGACAACCCTTTGGCTTCTGAAATTACACGCATACAGCAAACAACCGATTGCACAAACAACAGCATGACAGCGCAAAGCCTGACACAGGCTGGATTGCCCGAAAGCGCCGCAGAGCGACAACGGCAAGTAGAATGTACATTAGCCGACCTGTATAACGCAGGCCAAGAGCAATATATTTTAACGCCTGCCGAGTATTTTGCGCGCTTTGGTTTGAGTGCAGATGCAGTTGCACGGGTTACACCTTATTTGCCACAAGATTATACCGTCATCACCGAGAATTATCCGCAAGCTCTCGCCTTCCTGAGCGCTTACGAATATATGGAAGACTTTCAGCTACAAAATGCTGACCCCGGCATGATACATCTTGTCAGTGTGCTTGGCACGCTGACTACCCAGATGCGCAATTCATATTTTACAATGAATTTTGGCAATACCTGCAATGGCTGTGACGGCGGCGTTATTTATGCGCCTGACCCTGCCGCCACATTCCCTACCCTTATGAATGCCAGCTTTACCTTGCCGCATATGCAGCAACGCCAATACCAGCAGGACATGGCCTTGCTTGTTGTGTTGCACGAGCTTGGGCATCCTTATTGTATTACCGGCAGTGGTAATCCGGCTTTTCAGCAAACGGCCAACCACTCGGAAGCCTGTTCCGACATATACGCCCTTACAATGCTAGCGGTCTTGCGCGGCGGCGTCACACAAGCCATGCGTGATTTTGTTATGTGGCGTAAAATGACAACGATCAACAGCACGCTTGATGACAGGCCCGGCCGTACTGCCGTATTTGAAACACATGGCACAGGCCAGATTATTGAATCTTATTTAAATGAATTATCAGAGCGGCGCAGTTTCCCGCCAAGCCTTTTACGCGATATCAGCGATATACCACGCCTGATGCGCTCACGCCATTTCAGGGCTTATAATGATGCTGACATTACCGGCGCCACCGATGAAGCTTTTGACCTGATGTTGCGCTATGGGCTTCGCCATGATTCATGGGCGCAACGTGTATTTGCCGCCCAAAGAACACTAAACGCAATCGAGAGAGGCGAAGTAAGACCTGCCCATGCACTCACCAGGCGTATTATAGATGATTACCGTGAAGCGACGGATTATTGGGGCGGTATAACAGCAGCACAGGAGCCGATTGCCGTTAACGGACGTCGTCCTCAATAGCGGTCGAGAACCATTTGTCTTCAGCTTCGTTTACAATTTTTGCTGTATCAAGCTTCAGCTCGGCAAAGCCCAGTGTTTCCGGTGTCAGTTCACCGGCAATCGCTGCGAGTTGGTAGGCCGCAAAAATAGCATCGCGCTGCGCTGTTACAAGGCCCACTTCGGCATCGAGCAATTCACGCTCGGCGTCAAGCACATCAAGCACAGTACGCTCGCCCACGCGGGATTCTTCCAATACACCTTCACGCGCAACGCGGTTGGCATCGACCTGCGCACGGCGCGAAACAATATTGGCTTGTGATGCGCGATAATCTTCCCATGCACTGATAATCTGGTCACGCACCTGGCGCTCGGCATCGAGCACGTCATAAAAGCGCTGGTTCGCAACATATTTACTCTCGCGCACGCGGGAGCGCGTTGAACCTGCTTCATAAAGCGGCATGACGGCCTGAATACCAATAGCGGCCGAGCGTTCTTCATCAATTGTCCCGAGGCCCGGGTCATAACTTTGCCCCAGCGAGCCAACCAAGGCGACCTCTGGCAACAAAGCGCCTGAAATAGCACCTATACCGGCTTTTGCTGCCTGATGAACATGCGTTGCGGTTTTGAGTGATGTATTCCCTGCAAGCGTATTTTGTACGGCAGAGTCCAGACTCTCAGGAATAGAGAACGGATATTGCGTCGGGAAAGCCAGTTTCTCGACACGCATGCCGGTAATCTCGCGGAAAGAGGCTTCGGATGATTTCAGGTTACCGCGGGCGCTTGTGACATTCGCTTCGGCATCGGACAAACGCGCACGCGCTTGTGATGTATCGGTTTTTGTCAGTTCGCCCACTTCGAAACGTGCATCGGTGGCTTCAAGCTCTTTGGCGATTGTCTCGCGGTTTTTCTCGGCGAGCTGCAAAAGCGAGCGGTCGCGCAACACATTCAGATAAACCTGTACAGCGCTGAGTAAAACGGATTGTTCTGTTGTGGCCAAATCCCACTCTTGCGCTTTAATCAACTCACGCGCTTGTGATGTGCTGGCAACAGTGCGGCCACCCCGATAAAGTGGCTCGGAAAGTACAACACCGAATTCCTTGGCGAGGTTGTCTTCTTCTGTGCCCGGGTCTTCATCAACGCTGATCTGCGTTACGCTGGCATCGGCTGTAATCGTGGGGCGGTAACCAGCCAATGCTTGCGGCAATTGTTCGACCACGCTTTTAAATTCAGAACGTGCAGATTTTAACCGCGGGTTATCGAGATAGGTATTTTTTAATACCAACTCAAGCGGCAATGTTTCATTGCCGGCAGGCTGCGCCATAACAGGCATCGTAATAAAGGTAGCTGAAACAAGAAGGAGCGTGAAAAAGCGCATCAGAGAGAAAACCCGTTTTGTGGTTCGTATTCGGGAATATAACGTGTTGTTGCATCGTAGGCAAAGCGATGTGCGCCCTGGTTACTCTCGTATGCATCACTGCGCTCGAGAATAGCGATCTTGCCAGGCTGGCGTGCATGCGGCTGCAATACGCAGAATATCTTCCCGCCTTCGGCCAGTTGTGAAAGCAGATTTTGCGGCAAGGCTGAAACCGCACCGGAAATAATAATATGATTGTACGGCGCGCCTGCTGCATGGCCTGCCTTCAGCGAGCCTGTTGCGCAAGTTACATTTTGAACGCCGAGTTCCTGCAAGCGGATTTCCGCCGAGCGTGTCTGTGTTTCGTTATTATCAAGATGCACAACTTTACCAGCGAGCTGTGAAAGAATGGCTGCGGCATAACCTGTCGGGTCACCGAAAGTGAGAACGGAATCATTTTTGTTTAGGGCAGCCAGTTCAACCATACGTGCAAGTATTAACGGCTCGACCAGAAACCGCCCCCCCGAGAGTGTAATATCTTCATCAAGATAACAAACCCCTTGCCTGTCAGCCGGCACAAAATGCTCGCGCGGGAGACCATGGAAAGCGGCCAATACCGGCTCGCTGACAATGCCGTTTGTGTTGAGCTGCGAAACAACCATGTTGTAACGCGCCGTTTCAAAGCCGGTTTGGCGTGGGGATAAAGGGGAAGAAGTGCTTGAAGACATGGGTTTATTTACCATTCAGGGGGGTTGGTGACAATAGCCCGTGCGGGGCCGTTAATTATTATTGTATCTAACCTTTAATATGCTATTAAATGGGGCTGCTTTATAAGAAAGCAATGGGGCGCGGTGGCCGAGTGGTCAGGCAGAGGTCTGCAACACCTTCCACGCCGGTTCGATTCCGGCCCGTGCCTCCAATTTTCATTTTTCAGAAGACTGCCTTATCAAGGGTATATAGCCTGATTGCTTAGCGGCAACGGGCTTTATTATTAATGCGCCTTACAGTCCAATTGAGCCACTCTAAGGGCTTTCTCTGTTCTGTGCTGCTCTCTAGCCGCAGCAACAGAAGCACTGTTCAGAAGTGATGCCGGCAACTTTTCCGCAAGTGCCGCTGTAAGTGTTTTAAGGCTTACAACATCGCTTTCTTTCCCTATAAGGTTGCCAACAGCTACCAGAAAAGCTGTCTTTTTATCTACTTGCTCGTCATAGACTCTCGCAGCGGTATGTATATTCGTTTCAACTGGCAATATACGATCTGTGGTGGTTTGCGCGGCATTTCTTAATCCTAACCTTTCCATGACAGAAATATTTGCAGGCAGTGAAGACATATCAACTCTGATTTTTAGCGTATGGCTAGTGTCCCGACGAGAGAGGCCGTCTCTATCCTCATCTTTACAAAACTGCGCTTCGTCAATCATTACTGTAATATCAACCTGGCTTTTCCAAATCTTGCTTTGGAATTCTTCTGCTGCTTCTATGCGCTCGCGCAGTGTCTGCAGAGCCTGATCTCTCCTTTCCTCCAATCTTTCAAGACTTAGAGGTTCGTCAGGGTTAATACTTGCGGTTTCCTTGGCAAAATCATTCGATATAGTCGGTTCAGCAGATGATGGATTTTTCAAAGACTCAATGCGCTGATTATAGGTTTCAATAAGGGTTATAACATGCTCAACGTTATCAATCGGGCTTGTTTCTTTAAGGTCAACACTTACCAGTCCAGGATATTCTGCAAGAATGCGTCTCAGTTCAGGAGGCAACAAGCCTTGCGCCGTGTTAAGTGCCAGTTTTGTATTTTTTGCTGTCTCGTTTTTGGATAGCTCGGCCCGCAGTTTAAGCCCTTCAAGGCTATTCATGTCCAGGCCACTTCTGTTTATTTCCAACAGGGCCATAAGAGAGACACTCTCTGTATCTGCGCCCTGCCTTCTCATGATTTCTGTCATGCTTGGTTGCGTACTCATATAGGTAGCCTTTCTGAAATGCTGAATAATATGGCACAAATTATATGCCTTTTTATATATTATGTCAATACAGTATTAACCATTTGATTTATTGACATATTTTTAGCGTTCGCTAGGATCACCCCATAGCAAAAAAGGGAGATTCATATGGCCTCGGCATTCGATGCGGATATTCAAAACGTTCTGACTCACCACGACAAACCTGACGCGGCGAAAGTAATGACTGCACATGAGGTGTATGAAAACGCAGGCACGTTTGCGCAGGCCGCGATTGCCCCGCTTGACCAGATTCTTGATAACCAGACAGGTGCCTTCCCGCACAGGCTGTGGAAACAACTGGGCGAGCAAGGTTACAAAGGGCTGATTATACCCGAAACATATGGCGGTATGGGCTTGGGTTATCTGGCGCTTACAGCTGCCACACTACAAATTTCAAAAGCATCAGGCTCGGTAGGACTCAGCTTTATTGCCGACCAAGCGCTTTGCACACACCAGATTATCAAACACGGAACAGACGAACAAAAAGCAAAATACCTGCCTGCCCTTGCAAGCGGCGATAAAGTAGGCGCACTTGCAATGAGTGAACCCGAAGCTGGCTCGGATGTTATGAGCATGCGCACACGCGCAGAGCCAGCCGAACGTAACGGCGTAAAAGGCTATGTGATAAACGGTACCAAAACATGGATTACCAATGGTGGCCGAAACGACGAAACCACAGGCGCGCCACTTACTGCTGATGTGCTGGTGCTTTATGCCGTAACAAATACAGCGCCGAAAAAACTGACGGCGTTTCTGGTTGATGGCGGCACAGAAGGCTTTAACGCTGTGCGCAAGATCGAGAAAGAATGTTTACCCGGTTCCGAAACATGGGAATTGGAATTTAACGATGTTTTTGTACCGGAAGATGCAATCCTTGGCACAGTGAATAAAGGTGCAAACGTACTGATGGCCGGTTTGAATGCCGAACGTTTGATACTGGGCGCAGGCGCCCTCGGCTTAGCCATTGCCGCGTTTGATGATGCGGTTGATTACACAACCCAGCGCCGCCAGTTTGGCGGGCCGATTGCCTATAACCAAGATGTTGCATTTGACCTTGCCGATATCTATTCGGAAATTACCGGCGCGCTTGCCAATATGTTTACTGCCGCTGCGATGGCAGACAATGGTATTGATTTAACAAACGGCATGGCCGCATCCGTATTTCTTGAAGCCTCACAAATTGCAACACGCGCAGCTGAACAAAATGTTTACTACCACGGTGGTAACGGCCAGACGATTGATTACCGTGCAGGGCTTATCAAGCGTGATGCATCTTTGTATCGCGTTGGCGGCGGCTCAGAACATGTGCGCATGCTGCGTATTGCAGAGCAAGTGATCCCCGGCTACCGCGAGCACGTGATTGAAGAACGCAACCTACGTGCGCTTGCCAAAGAACTTTCGGATAAATTCAAAGGCGCAACACGCCTTGTTTCCGGCGAGTTGGAAGTCTTCGGCAAAACGAACCCGGGCGGTGAATTCCTGCTTGTGCCCGTTGATAGAAAGCCTTAATTAGTATTAACTGATTGATTTTATTGTATAAAATATATTTGCATAATGCATAGAACTTGTCTATGCTTCGCTCATGCGCTTTACCGAGCATGATGAAACACGCGTCAAAAATATGTACGCGACCTATGAAGAGATTGATGACCGTCAATCTCTTGAAATGCTTGTTCTTTTAAACAAGTGGGAAAAAGGCCAGATAACAGCAGGTGATGTCATTACAGATATCGAACATATGTTTGATCTGAATGGCATGCTGGCGTGGGATTATAACTGGGCACGCAAGCATGGCCCCGGCACAAGTGCCTTCGAGCAAGAACTCGCACTCATAAAGCCCTCTATTCTCGAGAAAAAAGAAAAGCTCGGTGAACGTTGCTACCATATCGCGGATGGACAGATGGAATGGGTTCAAAGACTTTATGATCCTAAAGGTCCTGTAACTGAAGAAACCAGAAAAAGACTTCTCGAAGAGCAGAAACATGAATTAAAGGGCCTGCAACATCAAGCGGTCAGGTATGGTGACACTATCAAGATTCCCCAAGCGGATGCGCTTATTACCGGCCCTGCGCCTTATGTAAGGGTTATGAATGATCTCGTTAAAGCAAGAGACGAAGCTGTAAAAGAAAGCCGTGACCTTGGCGTTGTCGCCCTCGAGGTTGCAATGCTGAAAGTAATGCTTTACCGCCGCCATTGCGAGTATGATGTCGAGCATATTGAAGAATCATACGAGCGCGAAAAACAGGAGCATATCGACAAATACCGCCATCAGCGTGAAACCCTGACCCAACATATGCGGGATGATCTGGCCTCGGAAGATATCAGATCACCCTTTGTGATAGAAAATATACAGAAACTTATTAGCCGCCTCGAAAATGCAGAAACAAATTCGTGGGAAGCCGCTATCGAGACAGCGCGGTTTATTTTTGATCTCCCTGAAGAAAAGCCGAAAGAAAAAGAAGTCAAAATCAAGGATATCTTTGATGACCACTCTGATGAAACTTTTGATGAAGAGGATGATGTACCAGCTTCGCGCCCCAGAAACACAGGCAAGGATACCTATAAGCTAAAAGAGTTTATACGCGGGCTGGAAAATGCACGGCAAGAAGCAAGCGAACTAAAAAAAGACATTAACGAGACACTCGAGCAATTCAGCCCACATACAGAAGACAGCATAAAGCAACCGCTGGCACGCGTATGGGCAGAAGAACGCGCCTCTGCAGAATGGACAGCACTTAAAAAGGCCGAAAAAGAAGCAGAAAAACAGAAAAAGAAAGACGCTGGTCTTGCGACCGAAGAAGATGAATGGGAGAGTGACTATATTTCCATGTGGGGCTTTGAAGAGTTCTTTGCAGAAAAACACCCCGAGGGGCAAAAGGTCGACTTTATTCCGCCCATAGAATTCCCCGATAGAAAGCTTTGCAGCGAGATCCATATTGCGCCATCCGGCACGGGACTGATCCAGATTTATGGAAGTGACCCCTGCCATGACGGTATTTACGGCACGCCCGTTGCACGGATCACAACTTACAGCGTCTCGTTTGTACCAAAAAATCCTGAAGATAAAGAGCTTTTGAAAGATCTAGTCAAGCAGGCGATGACGGTTCTGGGTGATACGCCTTATGCGTTCGAACTCCCCGGCTGGACACCCTCAGGCGAGTCTTACAGACGCCCTCCCGGTAAAAGCGAATGGGGCCGCAGCTATGAATATAATTCGGAAAGCTACATAGAAACAGCTGATGGCCGCGTTTCGCCACGTGCACGTTTCGATCTTGATGATCTATGGCTGCTTTACTACATCCTCGAGCCGGTTATCGAGCCCTCTGCACAAATTGCCAATGCCATGAATATGGCACTCTACAGTGAGGAACGCGGCGCAATTTTGCAGCCTGACAGCTTCGATTACGTTCATGCCGGCCATAATGTCGGGGATGATGCGCATTACATGAAAAATGTTAATCCGGAAGATTTACTGCCGAAACTGCTGAAAGATGCATTTATCGACCTCGCCCTGAACAACACAGATGAAGCCGGCTTTATGATACGCCTCACAACATTGGCAGACCATACGCTGACCGGCAAGATCGTAGATGCCTTCGGCACATTGAAAACCTACAATAATCTTATCGATGACCAGCGCGTGCGGGGAACTGCAGTCAGCACATATCAGGAAGCGCTGACAGACCGCACAAAAGACCTGCTCGCTGCCTTTTTACAACTGCCGAGCGCAGAGAATGCTGATCTGGGCGCCGCCCTCAAGCAGGCGGTACATCATCTTGCGCCTTCCCTAAAGGCACATTTCCGGAGCAAGACAAGAATGGAGACGCTCCAGCTTTATGATGCGCTGGAAAAACACATGGCAGAACAACTCGCCACACTTGACAACCGCTGGACCGCAATGATGGAGCACGCAGCAACTGCCGATGAGAGATTGGAGAAAATTACAAAACTGAGCGACATATTTGCTGGCCGCGGGAAAATGACGGATGAAGACCGCAAGAAACTGAAGGAAAACGCGCTAGCACATCCAGGTAATCTGGTCGTGGCCGACAGCGCTGTTGAAACCTGTATGGACGGTATTCACGCTGGCGGGCGCTACCGCAGTAAAACCAAAGGCTCGCCCTATGTGCGCAAGGAAATGCCTGCAACGTTGAAGCCTTTTGTCAGCAACCCCGATAACCGCCCGAGTGGTCAGGCTGTTCTGCAAGCACCATTGAATATCATTAAATAATTACCCGCGTACAAGGCGAAGCGTCACAGGGTAGATCAGCGGCAAAAGACGCTCGGCGGGAAAATGTGCGTCACCCTTGCCAATCATGCGGACGCGCATGAAGTCTGCATCGCTCATGCCGTTTGTCGTGATATCTGACGTTGCGTAATAGCTTGTGTAAGCTCCACCTGTATTATTGAATGTGTCCTTCAATGCACCAGCCTCGTGAACATCGAACAACTGTTTAAGCTCTTCATAGCTTGGGGCGCGCCAATCAAGCAACCCATGCTCAACAGAGGTCATCGCCGCCAAACCAACATCACCCGCTTTTACAATTCTGTCAGTAGCTGCAGTGAAAAGCGGCTTAGCTGTTGTTGGTGAAAAACCTGCATAAATTGACCCGTCAGCCAAAGCTGTTCCGACTTGAAGCGCACGAAGGTTTCTTGGTGAAGCCATTTGAATTTCTCCCTGTTTTTCTGATTTTTCCCGTTATAGAGACTGTTATGTCATTTGTAAAGCGGGTTTTGGTTAAAGGGCATTTTCCGCAAAAAAGGCTGGAAATTCCCATCCTTTTGATTTATTACAGTCTTTCGTTAACCGGTATTCCTTGATAGCTCAGCGGTAGAGCAATCGACTGTTAATCGATCGGTCGCAGGTTCGAATCCTGCTCAAGGAGCCATTATTTCCCCGCTTTTACTATTCGAACCTGCTTTGGTCTAAATGCGCGCTTTTCCGCGCGCGGGGTTCGAATCCTGCCTTTTTGGTTTTGTGTGCTAAAGCACACGGGGAGCCATTATTTCCTCGCTTTTTACGCATTGGTTTGCCTTAAGCTTTTTTTGTTGTAAAAATAAAAGCATGACTGATCCATTTGCCTCCTATATCAGACGCGGCCTTATCGAGCCGGAAGAGTTAAACGAATTGCTACAGGGCCCGAACGCCAAGCAAGTCAAAATCCTTGATGCGACATACCCTGCGCGTGCAGATGCCATGCGTATTTCCAACGCGCAAGTGTTTGACATTGAGAAGATTTGCGACCGCGAAAGCCCCTTGCCTGCCATGTTGCCAACCGACCGCGAATTTGCGAATGCTGTGAGCGAGCTCGGCATTACCAACACTGATTTTGTTGTTGTCTATGACCAGCAAAACATAGCCATGGCCGCAGCACGCGCATGGTGGATGTTCCGTGTATTCGACCACGAGAAAGTTGTTGTTTTAAATGGTGGCCTGAATGCATGGATGAATGCCGGGCTGCCTGTCGTCAACGGTACCGATGTGCCCAAAGCCCGCCGTATGATGTTTGTTGCACTTTACCACCCCGAGCTTGTCCATACGTTTGACGAGATGCTGGATACTGTTGATCAGCAAAACGCTTTTATACTGGATGCCCGCCCCGTTGAACGCTTTAGCGGTGAGATCCCCGACCCACGGCCCGATATGCGGATGGGCCATATGCCAGGCGCTGTAAACGTACCTGCCATGAGCCTTGTTGATTTAATGACAGGCAAACTAAAGCCGAAAGAAGAGCTGGAAGAAAATTTCCGCGAACTGGGCCTCTACCGTGGCGGCAGAATCGTCTCTACCTGCGGCTCGGGAATTACGGCTTGCGTCATTGCTTTGGCCCTCCACCATGCCGGAATCACGAATGTTGCCGTTTATGACGGCTCATGGGCGGAATGGGGTTTAACCAGCTGTAATGCCCCTGTAGCTGCCTAACTTGGTAAAATCCAAATTTGTATTTTGTAAAATCACAAATTGGTGGTTAAAAATTTATTAAATAAATTCAATAACTTATTTGTATTTTCTGACATTTTTTTCTTGCTTTTAAAAACGGGATTGTCTATATTGACCCTAACACACCCTCTATTACCGCCGTTTGTCCGGATGACGCAAGTCTCCGGACTTTTTTTTATCTGCATTTTAAATTGACATAGCAAACAAGCCTCTTTAGCCTCGTTTCAACTAATAAAAAATATACAGGCGAGAGATAGATGGAACAGGACCCTTTTCGGGCAATAGGTGTACTTTCGGAGCAGCTTGAACCGCTGAACGCTCAAGACGTTCTCGCAATTTCAAATCTATTGGTTGAGTACCCGGAAGATCTGTGGGCAAGAGAGCTGGGATTTGGCGTTCTGATCTCCCTTGTCACACAGCTGGATCACTTCATTGAAAACTATACAGGCGAAGAGATTAAAGCACTGGCTGGCCATAAAATTGTCTTCAAGCAAATGGCGAAAGAAGCTGCAGCAGGACAAGTCGTTATAAGCCTCAAAGACACAGAAACCACCCAGCAAGAAGAATTCAAACAAGGCACAATAAGACTAAAAAAGATAATCGCCCTCGCAGAGAATGCTTTGCGGCAGGAATTTGTCCATGGGCAGGCAATTATTTTCAGGCCGGCGCGATAAATGCAGGACCTAAACACCCCTTACGAAGAATTACGTGTGCTGGCCGAGCAGGACGAGCCGCTTGCGCCTGACAGGGTTATTCTGATTTCAAGAGTGCTTGACGATAACCCTTCATGGAAGAAAGATCTCTCGCCCCGGATTGTGGCAGGCCTTGAGAAAAAATTGACCGGCTTTCTTGCGCAGTACAACAACAAGGATTTTGAAATCCTCGCCGACCATCTGAAAACTGTTTTCAACAGTGCCAATAAAATCAAAACCGCAAACAAGACGAGCCGCATAACCATTGCCGGCTCTATAACGGGCGCCCTGCTTTCGACGCTGCTGGAAGGTGATAGAAGCATGAATGCCGGCATTATTTCGCTATTGCTTGGCATGGGCGGCACCATGTTTACCCGCAGCTACAAAGCGCAAGCACAAAAAGACCTTCAGCAAATAGACTTAAGCCGTCGCAACGCAGTATATGCCGCGCTGACCAAAGTTATCCCGCCGGGGGATCGCCACATGCTAGACCTCGCTTTCGACCGGCTGGAAGATTTACTGGCAGCACAAAAGCCGGAGAGCACACTGCCAAAACTCTCTGACCTGTTTGACCTGAAGAACCGCCCTATTGGCTCCTGCATCTCGGCTTCACTTCTCCTCTATGGTTTATTCCTGCAAGGAAACCCCATACTGGCGGCTGATGCGGCGGGTGCATCACTGAATATCAATGAACAACGCCGTGCGCTTGATTGCACAATCCATTACAGCGCGGCTATGCAACCGCTGCGCGACGCAAAAGAAGCGCTGGAATTCATGCAAACAGTCGCTGAAATATTGGTAGAAGATTTAAGAGGTGTTCAGCAAGCCAGACAATTGGCACATACGCCGGTCTAGGAAATGGCGATCCCAGCAGGACTCGAACCTGCAACCCCCTGCTTAGAAGGCAGGTGCTCTATCCAGTTGAGCTATGGGATCAAGAAGCCTCTTCGTGCGGCCTGTATTTGAAATTATCAAGATAGTTGCGCGGCTGGACAACACGCTCCTGATGCGGGATCACAGTATACTCCCACCCTTCTTTTTTCGCATAAGCCACAGCTTTATCTACGCAATCAAATTTCAAGCGCACTTGGTTTAATGTATCGCCCGAGCTGACCCAGCCCATAAGAGGCTCCGGCGTGCGCGGTGTTTCAAGCTCATATTCCAGAAGCCATGTTTTGGTTTTTCCACGGCCCGATTGCATCGCATTTTTGCTTGGCTGGTAAATCTTTACTTTCATGCGGTTATTGTGGCCCATATTTGTTAAAAAAAGAATAGGGTTTTCTTCTTTGTCATCCTCACGAAAGTGAGGATCTTGTGGCCTATTTGCCGAGATTCCCGCTTTCGCGGGAATGACAAACATGTTAATAACATGAAATCGCGGTTATGGCCCCGTGGCGGAATTGGTAGACGCCCACGACTTAAAATCGTGTGTCCGTAAGGGCGTACCGGTTCGACTCCGGTCGGGGCCACCACTTATAAAAAATATAGTGCGCGGCAATTTTACCACTTTTTTTAAACTGCCGCCTCCGGCCTCTATCCCTGCCGCCTCCGGCGGCGTCCGGTCGGGGCCACCATAACTAAACCATTCAATTGGAACCAGAATCCTTTATAATCGTTAGTTACGTGAAAAGCGCAGATTTCTGCGTTTTATTTTTGAAAGGATATTTTTATTTTTGAAAGGATATATAGTCATGAATAGAAATGCAGTTATAACAATTGTTGTTGTGGTACTTCTGGTTCTTGTCGGGGCTTACTTTATGAATCAGCCTGATAACCGTGGCGCTGGTGAACGTTTAGATGATGCTGTTGAACGTCTTTCTGAAGGCGGCAGCTTGGGTGATGCCGCAAACGAAATGGAAGATAAATCAGCCGCTGAACGTGCAGGCGATGCAATTGATGATGCCGCAGACAATGTGCGCGAGGACATTGACAACGCAACACATTAATCGAAGAATATTTATCTGAACACAGTCAAAAGGCGGCACATTAACGTGCCGCCTTTTTTATTCAAGTATTAAGTTTATGATGTCACCCCAGCGAAAGCTGGGGTCCAGAACTACAAACATAAATCCAGTTTTTTGACTCTGGATGCCAGCTTTCGCTGGCATGACATACTGGCCTTAAAATAAGCTCACTGCACTACCCATCTTTTGTACTGCAGCCACAATTTCCTGCGCAGCTTTATCAATAGCGGCTTTATCAGTCCCGCGTATCACGAAGCTCACACCGCCTGCTCCCATGCGGAAATACGGGTAACTACCGATAGATAAAGCGGGGTAACGTTCCTGAATAACGCCCAACTGTTCTGCCATTGCGCTCTCAGGCAGGCCACATGAAACCGTGACGCTGATAATCGGTTCGCCCGCTGCCAGAAACGTTTTTACATGCTCCCACATGGCTTGCATGATTTTGGGTACGCCCGCCATGACAAATACATTTTCTATTTTAAAGCCCGGGGCCGCCGATACAGGGTTATGGATGAGCGCTGCGCCAACAGGTATTTGCGCCATTTTTAAACGTGCATCCGTCAGATTTTCAGCACCGTAATGCGCAAGCAGAATTTCATAGGCACGCGCGTTTTGTTCTAACTTCACTGCAAAGGCTTTAGCGATACATTCTGCGGTAATATCGTCATGCGTGGGGCCAATGCCACCCGTTGTAAAAACATAGTCATAGCCTTTATGAAACTGCTGAGCAGTCGCGATAATCGTTTCATGAATATCGGGTATTACGCGAATTTCTTTGAGCGTAATGCCAAGCTCTTCAAGCTGCAGGGCGATGAAATTGGCGTTTGTATCCTGCGTCCTGCCCGAGAGGATTTCATTGCCGATAATCAGAATTGCCGCCGTTTGTGTCATCAAAAAATTTCTATCATATTCCCCCTCCCATAGGGAGGGGATTAAGGGGAGGGGTTAAAGACAATTCAGTAAAACTGATAATTTTTTACCCCTCACCCTACCCTCTCCCATAGGGAGAGGGTTATTTTTCCTTGGTGTCTTGGTGTCTTGGTGGTAAAAAGATCACATGTTACAAGACCCTATTCTTGCGACCCGCAACACGACCGCAGAAGGTATTCCCCTTTTTCTGCCGGAGGATTTTGACGGTATGCGCAAAGCCGGAAAACTGGCTGCCGAAACGCTTGACTACATCACCCCATACGTAAAACCCAATGTCACAACAGAAGAACTCGACCGCTTATGCCATGAATTTATTCTGCAACATAACGCTGTGCCCGCGCCGCTTGGCTATAAGGGCTACCCGAAATCAATATGTACGTCCATCAACCATGTCGTGTGCCACGGCATCCCGAACGATAAATCACTGATTGAAGGAGACATCATGAATATTGATGTCACTGTTATTCTTGATGGCTGGTATGGCGACACAAGCCGCATGTATATGGTGGGCGATAAAATTCCTGTAAAGGCAAAACGCCTTGTTGAAGTAACGTATGATGCGCTGATGGCTGGCATAGAAGTTGTTAAACCCGGTATTCGTATTGATGAAATTGGCCAGGCGATCCAGAAATTTGCGGAGGCCGAGCGTTTTTCAGTTGTGCGTGATTTTTGCGGGCATGGTTTGGGCCGTACATTCCACTCGCCGCCTGCGGTGCTGCATTATGCTGACCCGCAAAGCATTACGATATTGAAACCCGGTATGTTCTTTACCATCGAGCCAATGATTAATGCCGGCACATGGGAAACAAAAATACTGGCTGACGGCTGGACAGCGGTAACACGTGATAAATCCCTCTCGGCCCAGTTCGAGCATAGTATTGCTGTGACTGAAACAGGCTACGAGATTTTCACGCTTTCGCCCAAGGGCTACACAAAACCACCCTATGCCTGAGCCGAAGCATCATGACGGGCATCGTGAACGGTTGCGCCAGCGCTTCCTCGATAAACCTGATTCACTTGCCGATTACGAACTCCTTGAAATGCTTTTATTTGTGATCCCGCGCAAGGATGTAAAGCCGCTGGCAAAAGATCTGCTTAAAAAATTCGGTTCGCTGCATGCTGTTTTCAGCGCATCCCCCAAAGAACTGACAGATTGCGGCCTGAGTGATAACGCTGTTGCAACATTAAAAGCCACGCAGCAAGCAGCTCTCCGCTTCCTGAAGCAAGATGTTATGCAGAAGCCTGTGCTGAATAACTGGACGCGCCTGGTAGGTTACCTGCAAGCCGCCATGGCACAGGAAAAACGCGAGATGTTCCGCCTGCTTTTCCTCAACAAAAAGAACGAGCTTATTGCCGATGAAGTGCAACAGACAGGCACAGTAGACCACACCCCCGCCTACCCGCGCGAAGTGCTGAAACGCGCGTTAGAAATTGGCGCAACGGCGCTTATTCTGGTGCATAACCACCCGAGCGGTGACCCGAACCCCTCGCAGGCCGATATTGACCTGACAAAAGCCATTATAAGCGCCGGCAAGACATTGAACATTACCGTACATGACCATATCATTGTTTCCAGAAATGGTTTTCAGAGTTTAAGAACATTGGGGCTGATTTAGTTGATGTCACCCCAGCGAAAGCTGGGGTCCAGAGTTTCAGTGCGAAACTTCAGCTTGTTGCTCTGGATGCCAGCTTTCGCTGGCATGACAAATAGGTTAGGATCGAAAATATGATACCTCGTTATTCACGCCCCGAGATGACCCGCATTTGGGACCCCGAGAACAAGTTCAAACTCTGGCTTGAAATTGAAACACTTGCCTGTGAAAAAATGGCGCAGATGGGGACGATCCTCGCGAGCGTACCAAAAGCCCTGCGCGAAAAAGGCAAATTCGACATTGCGCGCATTGATGAGATTGAGCGCGATGTCAAACACGATGTTATTGCGTTTCTTACAAACCTTGCCGAACATGTGGGCGATGATGCCAAATATGTGCACCAAGGCCTGACATCTTCCGACATTCTAGATACAACGCTGGCTTTGCAGTTAAAGCAGGCTGCTGACCTTTTATTACAAGGGCTTGAGAAGGTTCTCGCTGCGCTTAAAAAACGCGCGCTGGAATATAAAACAACACCATGCATTGGCCGCAGCCATGCGATCCACGCCGAACCAACAACATTCGGCCTGAAGCTGGCGACACATTACGCCGCCTTCAAACGCGCGCATGAGCGTTTAAAAACAGCGCAAAAAGATATTGCAACCTGTGCCCTCTCGGGCGCTGTCGGCACCTTTGCCACTATTCACCCCGATGTTGAGAAATATGTTGCCGACAAGCTTGGCCTCGCTGTCGAGCCCGTTTCAACGCAGATTATCCCGCGTGACCGCCATGCCTATTTCTTTGCAACGCTTGGTGTGATTGCAAGCTCGGTTGAAAATATCGCAACAGAAATACGCCACTTGCAGCGCTCGGAAGTGCGCGAGGCCGAAGAATTCTTTAGCGAGAAGCAAAAAGGCTCCTCTGCGATGCCGCACAAGCGCAACCCCGTACTCTCTGAAAACCTGACAGGCCTTGCCCGCATTGTGCGCGGCGCTGTTACGCCTGCACTTGAAAATGTAACGCTATGGCACGAGCGCGATATTTCGCACTCATCTGTTGAACGCATGATTGCGCCCGATGCAACAGTCACGCTTGATTTTGCGCTACACCGCCTTGCAGGGCTTATTGAAAACCTTGTCGTTTACCCTGATGCCATGCAAAGAAACCTCGAGAAGCTTGGCGGTTTGCACCATTCGCAAGCTGTTTTGCTGCTTCTCACGCAAAAAGGCGTTTCACGTGAAGATGCCTATAAATACGTACAGCGTAATGCCATGGCCGTGTGGGACAGCAATGCGGAGAAAAGCTTTTTAACCCTGCTTGAAGCCGATGCAGATGTTAAAAAAGCAGTAACACCAAAAGAATTACAGGGTTTGTTTGCCAGCACCCATTACCTAAATCATATTGATACGATATTCAAAAGAGTGTTTTAATCCTCTTGTCACCCCAGCGAAAGCTGGGTCCAGCATTCGGGATGGATGCCAGCTTTCGCTGGCATGACAGGAAATAATCACAAATCCCCATCACGCAAAACACGGGCGATGGTAAGCACATTCACCTTCGCAGCCCCCGCTTTTAACATGGTTTCCGTGCAAGCGCGCAAGGTCGAGCCTGTTGTATAAACATCATCAACGAGTAAAATTGTTTTGCCTTCAATCTGCTTTTGCGTTTGCGGGTTTAGGCGGAAGGCGGTGCGCACATTTTTCAAACGTTCTTTACGCGGCAGGCTGGCTTGCGGCACGGTGTTCTTGATACGTTGAAGTGCATTACACAGCACCGGCTTGCCCCACAACTTAGCAAGATGCTGCGCGAGAATTGCTGACTGGTTGAAGCGCCTGTTCAGCAGCCGCCAGAAATGGAGCGGCACGGGAATCAGCAAATCTGTTTCCTCCCGCATTTCCTCCCCCGCCTCTTTCAGCCACGGAGTAAAGGCGTGAATCAGGTCCAGCCGGTCGCCATGTTTGAATTTGAGCACCAGTTCACGCCCCGCCTCGCGGTAGATAAGCCGTGCCCGCGCCTTGGCAAAAGGTGGCTCGTCGGTCAGGCACTCGGTGCAGAGCGTGTCCTCGACCGCTACCTCGTTGATATTATACGTAAAAGGAAGGCCGCATTGGCGGCAATGGGGCTTCTGGATGAAGCTGAGGCGTGCCCAGCCTTGCGCCGAAAATATGCCTGCTGCCTCAACCACTTCGCCCGTTACAGGGCAGCGGCTGGGCAAAAACAGCGCCATAAACCTTGGTATAACAGCTTGAAACATCACGATTTTACTTGAATTTGCCCGCCCGTTTTTAGTACGGTGCCCTTCTGTTATTGGGCCCCTCTAACTGCGTAAAGAATAGGCGTAATGCAAAGCACGAGCCAGAAAAAACTTTCTGCCGCTTTACATGAATTTCCAGGGATTAAGGAAGGGCTTGATGCAACCAAAATCCGCGAGTTGCGCGGTGACGCCCTGAAGCTTTCCTACAGCGATGACAAGGCCGAACTTCTCAAGGATATTTCCATAGAAAGCGTCAAGAAGGCGTGGTTTACACTCGCGCATCTTGTACTCAGCCCCGGCGCAAAAGTGTATGACATGGGCTGCGACAATGGCGAGATGACCTTTGCCATGGCCGTTATGCGCCCTGATTGTGATTTTACCGGCCTTGAGAAAAACAAGAAATCATTCCAGGAAGCGCAAGCGCGCTTCACTCTGCCAAACCTGAAATTCGAAGAAGGCAATGTGCTTGCGCCTGAAGTTGCCGCCGGCTCGCTTGATGCGGTTATAAACTCGTTCCTGTTGCATGATATCTATTCTACCTTCGGCTATAACGAGTTGCATGTGCGCCAGTCACTCGAGGCGCATTTCCGCTGTTTGAAAACAGACGGGCTGCTGTTTATCCGCGATTACCTGATGCCAAACCCCGGCGAATATGTGCTGATGCAATTCCTCGAGCAGGAAAGCAAAGGCCAGGCCATTGCCGAACTGTGTGAAACAGATTTGCTGGAACTATATGCCGAAACAGCCCGCGCGAAGAATGACCCTGTCTGCCGCGGGTTCTTCCTTGAGCAATTGCCGCCGCGCGTACCCAAAACGCAGCTTTACCGCCTGCCGCACAAATGGGCCTATGAATTTATTTTGCGCAAGGATGGCCGCGACAACTGGGAAGAACAGCTTGAAGAAGAATATACGTTCTTCACCGACCGTGATTACAAGCGCGAGCTACGCGCGCTTGCCGCCCGCGTGCTTTATACAGCGCCGCATCGTGACGAAGCCTATATTTCAAAATATTTCGAGCAATCTTTCCGTTTATATAATGAAGATGGCACTTCACTGGGTATGCCGCCCACCAGCTATATTATTCTGGCACAAAAAACCGAGAAGGCCGAAAGCCTTCTCTTGCAAGAACGCCGTGCGACAAAAGGCCAAACCCCTGCGCTTGATGTCCGCGCGATGCGCGATGACACAACAGGAAAAATCCATGACATTGCAACACGCAATAAAAGCTTTACCGATGTTCTGCCTTACCGCGTTTCGGCTGATGGCCGCTTGACTGTTTTCATCCGTGAAGGCGTACCGCGCCCGCTGGCAAATACAATCCCGCGTGGTAGCCACAACATTGATGGCCGCCGCTGGTCGGGCCATATGACGGAGCCGCTATCATTTGAAACAGAAATATTTGAAAGCATACGCACGGGCGGCGCACAGGTGCTGGAAGATTTCTTCCGCAAACTCGCTATGCGTGTGGCCCCGGGCGCCATTGCCGAGGAAGGACCCGCCTTCTACCCTGACCCGAGCGTGATAGATGAGCGCATCGACACAAGCTATGTGCGACTTGAAACAGACAGTACCCACGCAGCGCAATTTACCGTACAGCTTGAAGAAGGCGATGAAACAGTTACAGCCAAAATACGCGAGGTTGGCGCACAAGATTTACTTGATGCGATTGCAGCAGGACTTATTCCGAATTCGAACCTTGAAGTACAATTACTGGCGCTTTTTGAAAAGCTGAACATTGAATCTATTACGTGGGGTGAGTGCCCGTTGCAGCTTGAAGAAATTGAAGCAGAAGCAACGCTCACCTCGAAACAGGTCATGGAAGCCGCCTCGCAAGAAGACAAACGCTTCAAAAATGCCCGCGGTGTTGCCGGTGATATCAAGGTGATTGAATCGATCTTCGTTGATGCGGGGCAAGACGAACAAGGCGGCACGGCCGATTACGCAACCAAGAATATTTCCTTCATCTTGCCTGAAAGCAATATTACCAACATTGTTGCGGTGCTGCCGCTTGTGAAATCACACAATGACGAAGTGATGGCCGAGATTGTGCAGTCGTTCCAGCCTGTGCCGCAACGCTACCGTGGCAATGGCATGACACTCAGCGTGCCGTCCTTCCCTATTCCGCGTGAAATACAAACGCCGGACCAGCTGAAAAAATTTGTTGCCGCAAAATTCGAAGTTGACCCCAAATATGTTGCCCGCATGGGGGAAAGCTACTTCACGCATATACAGATGACACCGCAGCGTATTTATCCCTATGTCATCAATGCCACCCGCATGGCGTTCAAGGGCCAGCGCCACGGCACAACATCCCTCACCAATACAAAAGATTTATGGAAGCTTTGCTACTGGGATAATCATGATAGTTTTATTAAAGTTGTTTCGCGCGCTTATAAACAATTCTGTAATAACAGCGACCTGAGCGTGAAATGGAGCCTGAAACAATCTATTTCAGCCCCGTACAAGAAAACCATTGCGAATGACAGCGCGTTCATTTCTGACCGCCGCCCCAAATAAACCATGAGCGCCCCGCAGATATTCGATTTTGATGCGCGCACATTAAAAAAAGCGCGAAGCTGCCAGTCTTTCCTTTTTGATATTATAAAGCAGAATTTACAAGAGCGGCTTGGTATCATTAAAAAGCCCTTCACCCATATCAAACTACATGCAAGCACGCCTATTACACTTGATGCCGTTTCGACATCAAGCTTTACGTATAACTCGGCAGAGATATTGCCGGATAATATCAAGGAAGATGCTATTCTGAGCTTCCTCTCCCTCCATGCCGTGAATGATATTCCGGGCTTGCTGATACAAATGAAGAAAAGCCTGAACCCTGACGGGCTTTTTATGGCGGCGTTGTTTGGCGGGGAAACACTCACAGAATTGCGTCAGTCACTGATGCAGGCCGAACTTTCACTTACAGGTGGTGTGCGCCCGCGTATATTCCCGTTTATGGACAAGCAGCAAATGGGCGCGCTGATGCAACGCGCTGGCTTTGCCCTACCCGTTGTTGATTCCGATACAATTACAATCAATTACCGGCACCCTGTAAAACTGATGCATGATTTACGCGAGATGGGCGAAACAAATTGCCTGCTTGCGCGCGAGAAAAACTTTACACGGCGTGACCTTTTCGCCGAAGCCAACCGCTATTACATGAAAAACTTTGCCGATACGGACGGCACGGTAAAAGCGACTTTTGAGATTATTTATGCCATTGGCTGGGCGCCACATGAAAGCCAGCAAAAGCCCCTTCGGCCCGGCAGCGGCGAAAAAAGCCTGACAGAAGTGCTATAAAAAAAGCCCCGTTTTACGGGGCTTTTTATCTAGTAACCTTCGTTACCATTATCACGTTGCGGGCGACGGTTCTGGCCGCCGCCACCTTGTCCACCGCCTTGCGGGCGGCGCATATGACGGATCGGGCCTCTGTCGCGTCCACCCTGGCGTTGCCCGCCCTGGTTTTGCTTTGGCTGCGCATCATCATCTGAATCATCATCACCGCCATTGCCACTGATAAAGTCTGGCAGACCGGCATCATCATTTCCTCCACCTTGGCGACGTGCTGCGCGGTGTGGCGGGATCGGCATAGCGCGGACTGCGCTTTCATCACGATCACTCACTGCAATTTCAATTTCCAGACGGGCTGCAACTTTACGCAACTCATGGATTGCTTCTTGTAGTTCTTCGCGCGCAGAAACATCTTTCTTTGCTTTGCCCCACGCATTGTAGGCTGTGTGGCATCTTTCAGATACTTCTTTTAAACGCTGTGCAATTTCTTCCATAAATATATCTCCGTCTTTACGGCCTCACAATAAAACGAAATAAGGCTTCAGGTCAATCAGAACCGAAGATATTATTTATTTGCTGGGTTACACGCACAAAAGTCGTTCTTTTCGACAATTGTTTCAGCGTTTTGGCCCCGACATAAGTACACGCTGAACGCAATCCACCCAATATGTCTTGTAATGTATCCTTCACATCGCCACGGAACTTGATGCGCACTGTTTTACCCTCACTGGCCCGATAAGAGGCAACACCGCCCGCATGTTTATTCATCGCGTCTTCGCTGCTCATGCCATAGAAGGAGACATAACGGTCACCGCTCTCTTCAACAATATCGGCTTCGCTTTGCGCGTGGCCTGCCAGCATGCCGCCTAGCATCACGAAATCGGAGCCGGCACCGAATGCCTTTGCAACATCCCCCGGCACTGTGCAGCCGCCATCGGCGCATACAAGACCACTAAGGCCGTGCGCAGAATCAGCACATTCGATAATGGCTGACAGTTGCGGGTAGCCAACACCTGTCATTTTGCGTGTTGTGCAAACACTGCCCGGGCCAATACCGACCTTCACAACATCAGCACCGTTCAGCAGAAGCTGCTCGGTCATTTCGCCCGTTACAACATTCCCCGCCATAATGACAATATCGGGGTATTTATCGCGGATTTTGGCAACAAATTCAGCGAACGGCTCGCTGTAGCCATTGGCCACATCTATACAAAGCTTATCGAGTGTGCGGCCTTTTTTGTTTTTAAGACCCTTCATCACACTTTCAAGCTTTTCAACATCACGCTCAACAACGCCAAGGCTATACCAGACACTGTTTGCGCCTTCCTGCGAGAAAAACTCTATAATTTCTTCAGGCGGATAATGCTTGTGAATAGCCACTGTAAGCCCCTGCCCGTTTTCCTCGAACGCGCGGGCCATTTCGAATGTACCGACACCGTCCATATTAGCAGCAACCACAGGCACGCCGTGGAATGTATTCTTACTCCATTTGAACTTGAACTCGCGGCGGATATCAACATCCTGCCGTGATGCAAGCGTTGACCGCTTCGGGCGGATCAACACATCTTTGAAATCAAGCTTTACATCTTGTTCTATACGCATTTTTACTTTCCTTCGTTTGAATTATTGGGCTGTCCAGCCGCCATCGATTGAAACTTCAGTGCCTGTAATCTGGGCTGCAGCATCACTGCACAAAAAGACTGCAAGGCCGCCAATTTGTTCAGGCGTGACGAACTGCTTGGAAGGCTGCTTTTCACTCAGCAACTCGACTTCTGCTTGTTTAACGCTGATACCCTTGTTTTTGGCATTCGCATCGATCTGGTTTTGCACGAGCGGTGTGAGCACCCAGCCAGGGCAAATACAATTGCTTGTAATGCCTGTTTCCGCCGTTTCAAGTGCAACAGATTTCGAGAAACCAAGCATGCCGTGCTTACAAGCCACGTAACATGACTTCTTGGCAGAAGCTACTTTACCGTGGGCTGACGCGATATTGATAATACGGCCCCAGTTATTCTTTTTCATGGTTGGCATGGCATGGCGCACGATATGGAAGGGCGCCGTCAACATAACAGATACCATGGCATCCCATTTTTCAGGCGGGAAATCCTCGACCAGATCGACATGCTGGAAACCGGCGTTATTCACGATAATATCAACACTGCCAAGCTCTTTCACTGTCGCTTCGACAAGGTTCTTGATTTGCTCGGGCTTCGATAAATCAGCACCGTTAAACGACACAGGCACTTTATATTCGTCTGCGATTTCTGTTTTAATACCGTCAATCACTGCAGCTTCGCCAAAACCATTAAGCATGATAGATGCCCCTTGCGCCGCGAGTGTTTTTGCAACGCCCAGCCCGATACCGCTGGTTGACCCTGTTACAAGCGCAACCTTACCTTTTAACTGTGACATTCCTATTCCTCTTTCTTTTTAAAAAAGCCTGACAAGGCTTCCTGATGTGATTTTTTCTTTGCCATGTCTGCTTCTACGCGGATGATTTCTTCTTTCAAAGCGACAACATATTCCTGAAGTTCGGATACGGACATATTGTCGAGCTTTTTCAGCGCGGGTTTTCCGTTTTTTGGCCGGTCATCATCTTCCAATAGCATGGAAAGAAGACTAGTATGACAGCAGAATGAAAGCAATTATTGCCGCCGATAATATGCCAAGCCTTGTGGACAGGCCGGCCCCCGCGCCCGCCAAAGGGGAAATATTATTAAAAGTGTTAGCATCCGGCATAAACAGGGCCGATTTATTGCAATGTAAAGGTAAATATAACCCGCCCGAGGGCGCTTCCGATATTCTGGGGCTTGAGGTCAGCGGCGAAGTGATCGAGACCGCAGGGCCATGGAACAAGGGCGATATACTTTGCGCCCTTCTACCCGGTGGCGGTTATGCCGAATATGTCACAGTCCCCGCTTCGCTTTGCCTCTCGGTGCCGCCCAGCATAAATCCTGTTGAAGCAGCAGGCCTGCCCGAAGCGCTTTTCACGGTTTACAAAAATATATTCAAAATCGGGCGTTTCCAGAAAGATGAAACCGTTTTCATTCAAGGGGGCGCTTCCGGCATCGGCACAATGGCCATACAAATGGTAAAAGCCATGGGCGGGCGCGTTGTTGTAACTGCAGGTTCCGATGAACGCTGCAAGCAATGTCTGGCGCTTGGTGCTGATGAAGCCATCAATTACAAGACGCAGGATTTCACCGATATTAAAGCCGATATTATTCTCGATATGGTTGGCGGTGATTATTTGCCCAAGCATATTGCCATGCTGAACAATCGCGGCCGGCATATCAGTATTGCCTATATGGGTGGTGCGAAGGCCGAAGCACTGATCCCCGCTATCATGCAAAAGGAACTGACGATTACAGGCTCCACCCTTCGCAATAGTCCGCTTCCTGAGAAGGAAATGCTGGCGCGCGAGATTTATAAAAGCGTTGGCCCGCTGCTGGAAAACGGGACGATCAAGCCCGTGATCGGCGGGATTTTCCCCATGACAGAGGCCCGAAAAGCCCATGAAAGCCTTGAAAAAGGCGAAATTTTCGGAAAAAGCCTCCTGACCCCATAAAAAGCTGGAAAACCGCGCAGAAACTGGTATAAATCTGCTATCCCTTACATCGTTGAATTATATACAATATCACTCTTATGAAAGAGTGGTAATGGAAGGTTTTTACACTTTTAGGAGTAACAAAAAATGACAAAGCTTGATCTGACAAAACCCCTGATGCCAAAAGCTGTTGCGCAATGGCTTATTGATGAAACAGGTTTGACCTTCGAACAGATTTCGGACTTCACCGGCCTGCACATGATTGAAATTCAGGCGCTGGCTGATGAAGAAGTGGGCCGCGGCATTATGCCCCAGAACCCGATTGAAACAGGTGAGCTGACAGAGGCCGAACTGAAGCGCTGTGAAGCTGACCCGCGCACGAGACTGAAAATTAACCGCCGCAGCGATTTGCCTGCGCCGAAAATCCGCGCAAAAGGCCCACGTTATACACCTGTTGCGAAACGTCAGGACAAGCCAGATGCAATTGCTTACATCCTGAAGCAAAACCCCGAGATTTCGGAAGCACGTATTGTAAAGCTTGTTGGTACAACGAAAAACACGATCAAGATGATCCGTGAAAAAACGCACCCCAACATGTCGAACCTGAAACCGCGCCACCCTGCTGATATCGGCCTTTGCACATACGCAGAGTACGAAGCCGCTATCCGCAAAGGCTTGAAAGCACTAGGCCGTGACCCTGATGCCGAAGCCGCAGCACGTGCCGCCCAGCAAGCCGAAGAAGACCGCCTTGCCCAAGAAGCGGCCCAACAGCAGCAGCAAAGCAGTGGTTCCGGCGGGTTTGATTTCAGCAATTTCTACAACCCGAACAAAGCCACAGGCTCTGACAATAACTAAGTTGTAATCAGGTAATATAAAATGATTACCGTTGTTGTTCCGGTTTGTAATGAAGAGGAAAATATCAAGCCTCTTCTCGATGAGATTGTTGCCGTATCAGCGAAATGTCCGGTTACAGAGATCATCTATGTTGATGACGCATCAACCGACCAAACGCTCGCTGTGTTACGCGAATACCAGAAGAACGAGCCGCGCTTGCGTATCATCCGCCATAGTAAACGGTCGGGCCAGTCTGCTGCTATTGCAACCGGCGTAAACAAGGCGGCAGATCCGCTTGTTGCAACACTTGATGGTGACGGCCAAAACGACCCTGCCGATATAGAGCATCTTTATACCAGTTACAGGCAAAACGGCCTTGGCAATGTATTTGTAGCGGGGCAACGCGTAAAACGTGAAGACCACCCATGGCGCAGTATTGCCTCGAAGATCGCAAACACAGTACGCGCATGGCTTCTAAAAGACGGCGCACGTGATACAGGCTGCGGGATCAAACTTTTCCGCAAAGAAGATTTTATGCGGCTGCCCTATTTCAACCATATGCACCGCTATATGCCCGCCCTTATGCGCCGCCACCATGTGAATGTGATTTTCCTTGATGTTTCACACCGTGCACGCGCACGCGGTACATCAAAATATGGCACGCTTGACCGTTTATGGGCGGCGCTTAGTGATTTATTCGGCGTGATGTGGCTGAATGCCCGCGCCGTTCCCGATATTGAAAGACAGGAGATAAAATAATGCTTGCAGCCCTGACATGGATTCCACATCACCTATGGCTTATCTTTGGTTTTTTTGGTCAGGCCATGTTTTTTATGCGCTTCTTTTTCCAGTGGCTGGCATCTGAAAAAGCCGGACGCAGCATTGTACCGAACATTTTCTGGATCTTCAGCATACTCGGCGGATCAATTTTATTAATATATGCCATTTATAAACAGGACCCTGTTTTTATTGCCGGTCAGTCTGTTGGCTTCCTCATATATGCACGTAATATTTATTTTATTTTCTTTAGTAAAAAACAATCTGCCGAATGACATCTCTTAAACAATATTCATGGCTTCTTGCATGGTCTGCTTTTATTGCCACGCTTGTTGCAGCACTTCCGCTTCTGCCAGTCGATGAAACACGTTATTTAACCGTGGCATGGGAAATGCGCCAGAATGGTGAGTTCCTGCTGATGACGCTAAACGGTGAACCATATTCACACAAACCGCCTTTGCTTTTCTGGCTGATCAATATTTTCTGGAGCGTTTTTGGTGTCAACGAATATGCACCGCGCATCATGAATGGCCTGATAACGGCCTTTTTCATTTACTGCGTCAGTATACTTGAGCGCACAATATACAAAAACCAGACATTACTATCGCCATGGCTTTTACTCGCCTGCCCGCTCATTGCTGTTTATGGTGACCTGATTATGTTTGACTGCCTGCTGGCCTGTTTTGTTGCTTTGGGGATTACGGCCATCTATAAAGCCGCCGATACTGGCAAATTCTTTCACTATTTCTTTCTGTTTGGCCTTACGGCCGGCATGGGCGTACTGGCCAAAGGGCCGGTTGTGCTTGTTCACACATTGCCCGTTATTCTTTTGGCACCACTATGGTCAACACAAGCGCGGGCACGTAAGGCGGCATGGTATCTGGCTATGCTTGCAGGCCTTGTGGTTGCGACAATTGTCGCGCTGGGGTGGGCCATCCCAGCCGCACTTCAAGGCGGTAAGGATTTTGCGCACGAACTTTTCGTGACGCAGTCAGCCGGACGCATGGGCAATTCGTTTGACCATTACGAGCCGCTCTGGTGGTACATCCCGCTTGTTCCTGTTTTTGTGTTGCCTTTATTGTTTACAAAGAATTTCTGGCAGGCGTTGCGCACCATTCAATGGAAAGAAAGCAGCATTACACGCTTCCTGCTATGCTGGCTTGCCCCGACCTTTCTTATTTTTACGCTGATGGGCGGCAAACAGGCCCATTATCTGATCCCGCTTCTGCCTGCACTTTTGCTACTTGTGCTGCCGGAGCTACAAAAAGCAAAAAGCATGTTCGGCGCCTATCTTTTCTACCTTATCTTTGGCGCACTTATTACACTGCTTCCTTTTGCACTCCAGATGCTCCCCGAGAAAAGCCGGACGCTGGAAAGCTTTGCCGCGCTAAGCTCTGCGATAGGTTTCTTCTTTTTGTCGTTTACAGTTTTTGGCTATTTTATGCTGAAGGAAAACAAAATATCGTCGCTGGCCTTCATCGCGCTGCTGAACCTTGCACTCTTCGGCATGCTTTATGCCGAAGTATCGCGAACATATTTACGCTTCTATGATTTGCGCCCGTTCTCGGCAGAGCTTCAAAAATACAAAAACGAAACGCTGGGCTATGCGCGTAATTATCAGGGCGAATTCGGCTTTCTAGCAAGAATGGAGAAGCCGTTCGAGACAATGGATATTAGTGCCTACCCTGCATGGCTGGACAAAAATAAAAACGGCATCATGGTTTTGCGTGTGAAAGACGAAGAGCCAGCGCATATACGCCAGAACCCGAAACTTGAAATTCTTTTCGAACATCCCTACAGAACCGATGAAACTTTCGTGATTGTGAAGCGTAAGTAAATGGTATTATGGCAAGATTAAGGCTTTGTTAACCAATTTTCGCCACGCTGAAACTTCAACAATAATAAAAACAGGGAGTTTTGAATGTCCGCCACACAAGCTTTTCTCAAAACCCAGCCCAAGCCTGCTGCCGAACCCATGGTCGCCGTGCCGTTACACCTGCTGGAAGAACTCCTCCACTCGAAAGATGTACTTGAGCACCTCGCCCGCCGTCAGGCTGAAGAAGCTTCAGCAGAAGCGCCGGAAGATGACGAGCCGCATATTGGTTTTGGCCGCAAGCTTCGAGACAACGCCGACACAGGCCCCTCAAAAATGGGCTTTAAGTTTCACTAAACAACACGTTTGAAATAAAGGTCCGGCACCATGTGCGTTGCCAGAAACTCGTTACGCGCCTTGCAGATATCACGCATGCCTTCAACTTCCAGATGGGCCATAAAATCGGCTTCTGTTGTCCAGCGTTCGTATAGAACGATCATGTACGGGTCGGTGCTGGCCTGAAATACTTCATAGGCCTCACAGCCTTTGCATTTACGCGCCATTTCGGCAATCACTTCAAACGCAGGAATGATTTTATCCATCATCCCCTCTTTCACCATTAACTGGTCGATACAGTAATATTTGTTATCCATGACGCCCTACTCCATGCGGAATCTGTGGTGCATCCTTCATATCATAGAAATCACTATAGCGGTAATCCTTGAATTCTCCCTCGCGGGTTTTAAATACTGAAAACCCTGCATTCTCATAGAATTTTATAGCCTTCGGGTGGTCAAGCCCGCAGGTGCTGAGCCATAAACGTGACGCACCACCACCCCATGTCAGGCGTATAATTTCGCTCAAGAATTTCCGCCCGAGCCCGCTATCGGTATAGGCCGGCAATAAACCAAAATGCACAAGCTCGACATCATCTGGCTTTGTCACGTCCAGCTCGGCCATGCCTATTGGCGTTTTATCTTTATACAAATAATAGAGCCGCGTTCTACCTGATTGAATAATCTCTTCTATCTCCTGCACGCTCTGCGCCGGACGGTAATTCCAGATATAGTCACGCCCGACCTCGCGGTAAATATCTATATATGTTTCAACAGCAGGCTTTTCTTCAAGCCGTAATTCAAAGCCATCAATAGGCATTTCTACCAGGTACGGATTTTTACGCATCTCGAGATAAGTCACTGTACTTTTGATAATTGGTAATTCCATTTACTTTACTTCTGGCGCCGGTTGAGGCACAGAAACCACATCATGTTCAAGGCAATAGTTTAGCAGACTGGTATAATAATCATAGCGCGCATCAACACCTGCTTTGGCCCCTTCCAGATATTCAGCCATTTCATGCTTACTTAAATAGCTGGCAGCCGTGCGCATAAGTTGCGCGTGGTGGTCATCCTCGTTGATGTTACTATCCAGAAAATCTGTATTAAATTCTTCTCCGAACGCCGATTTAAAAGATGTCTTTATCGCTGAATATTCATCATGGATCAGCTCTTCTGTCCCCACCCCTAGAAATCCGAGCGCATAGGGAAAGGAACTAATGCTTTCTGTCATTGCCTGAAAAAACCTATCCGCGGCCGGAGTTAACGGGTACGGCATTCCCTCATAATCCGTCCCGTCAATTTTTGCGTCCCTGACTCCCAAATGTACGCCAACGCGAGAACATAACTCTGCCAGCAAGGCCGGATGTGACCGCTCGGCCTGTCCGTTCCATTCCACCTTGCTATGCTCGCCAATCGCAACCGGTAATAGCAGCGAGCGCATATTCACGTTTTGTGTATTCGCAAGTAAAGCAAACATGGTTTGCGAAAACAGGTTGGTAATCCGCGCTTCCTGCGCTACCCACAATTTCAAAGCTTCCGGTTTTTGTGCCGCATAGGCAAAAAAAGGATGCGTGCCAATGTCTCTTGCTTTTAGATATTCCTGCGCTTGTTCGATCTCGTTGCCGCCGTAATGCCCACGGCCGACAGGCTCAAAATGCGCCCAATAATCCCACGCTGCGCTATTATATTGCGGTGTTACCTGTATCATTCCTCTTTTATAAAATTTCGGCATGTTCTCCCTCCTACACGCATTTTGAAAAGCGTTGCGGGCTAAAAGCACTTGCATATTTCGCGCGACAAGCGGGATCGGAATAGAAGTTTGCGGCAAAAACAGCGCCCGTCCAGCCATTGCCGCCAAACGCTACGGCGAGGTTTATATTTCCTGGCCCCATACCCAGAATTGGCAACCCGTCAACCGCCATAAGGCGTGTATGCTGGCTCATTTCCCAGTTGCTATCTCTTTCATTTATTGGCACTTGTAAATCAAAGCATTCATCCGCCAATTTCAGCATTTTACGACGATCATCATCTATGCCCGTATAATCTTCAGCTGCTATATAGCGGCCCTTCTCTTTTGTCACCGCAAGATTTGCCTTGTCACCATTTTGATTTGGTTCGAAATAGATAACATTCTCACCCATTGGTAAATATACAGCGTTTGGCCATTGGTTAAAGTAACCAGATATATGCTTGTAAGCCGTTGTTGTAGTATCCCGCACTCTCATTTTCAGTGCGCGGCCACCTGTTGGTACAAGATACTCCCTTAGTAATTCTTTGCTATGACGAGCATTTTGAAAAGTTGCCCCTGAAGCATCGATAACATGATGCGAGGTAATTTTTTTGCGTATATAGTCCATATGCAGATATTCTGTGCTGAACTGGCAAGACCACGGGTCACACTTACTAGCTATATGTTTGGCCTGTGTTTTAAGTTCTACATTCGGCATTGCAGCCAATTTATCTGCCAGGGCCTGATAGACAGAAAGTGCATCGGCAAAGCGCGGCTCCTGATATGCACAAGCGCCTGCCATTGCAGCTGCAAACTCTGATTTCACATTCGGGGCATATTGTCTTATTTCATCAGGTGCAAGCATAACAGCATGGAGGCCAATACCATTCAGGTAATCGGCATTCACTTTCATTTCTGCCATCTCTTCTTGCGTTCGGGCAAGTTGCACCGTGTATGGCTTGACCACCTCAACACCAAGCTCGGCCGCCAGCGCATCCAGTTCTGCCAGGGCTTCTTCCTGCGCGGCACGGTAAGCGGGCTCATCCGCATAGTATGGCGAATGACACCCACCATTCATCGAAACATTCTGCTGGAAATGCTGGTTCTGCTCTAAAAGGCATATCTCATGCCCCTGCTTTGCCAGTTTATAGGCTATCATCAGCCCCACAGGCCCGCCGCCAATAATTGTATAATCATAGATTTTGTTTTGCTGTGTCATTTTTTCTCCTATGCAAGCGTAACTGCAAACGTTGTTATATGCTGGCCATCTTTTGGCCATCTGTAACCAATATCAAACACAGCGTTTTCAAAGCCTTCACTGCATGTGGCATCACGAAGACTGATTGCAAATGCTAATAAACGCTGCACAGGCATGCCATATTGCGCGCTTGACACATGCTCAATGGTCCCGTGCGTCTCATTACGGCGGTTAACGACTTGCGGAACTGCATTCGCACCAATTAGGTCAGGATAATTCTGTACCGCTTTGTTAAACACCGCAGTCGCCTTTGCCAGATCACCGTTGATTTTCAAAATTAGTTCGTCCGCCATCGCCGCCCCCTTTAAAACTCAAGCTTCAGGCCATCAACCTTGCGGTTGCGCCAATCAATTTCACATCTAATGCCACGGCCTATGACCTCCATTTGTTTTGAATATGGCTTTATAATCGCCATTACATCATACCCATCTAGCGTCACAGTGAATTTTATAAGACTTCTGCCATCAATATTGACTGCAGCATCACCATCACGTAACCCGACCTCAATATTCTCAACTTCCGACTCCATTCTCCGCATAACCATATCTTTGAGATACGCCTGACGTTCTGTGGTTTTGTCTAATTGAATACCTTCCTCTAACCACAACTTTACAAAAAATGCTGCAGCCGCTTCCGCCATCTGCTCATGCTCGGCATCAAGATTATACTCACAAGCCGCTGCTGCTGCCTCACGTTCAAATTCTTCACATAGTTCTTTTCCACCCGGCAAGGTCTCGATAATCTGACGAACGTCAGCGTTTCCAAGAATAAATTCTTTTGCTTCTTTTTTGGCTCTAACCATTTTCTGCTCCTTATAATGCTAGAATTCTTGCACAAGCCTGTTGTGCCTCGCCTTGTGGCGCTGCGTTTACAGGCATGCTGATTGTTGTTCCGTCTGAGAATGTGCAGGTGACCTGCTCGCCCTCGATCTTCATTTCGGCGACATTGGCGAAGTCAAAGCCAAGGCCACGGGCCGGATTGCTTGCAGCGCGTGCAATAGCGTTCTGAACACCTGCTGGCACTTCCTGCTGGTCTGTTTCGAATATAAAGCGACCGCCACCTGCAAGCTGGTGTACAATCACGCGCTGGCCCTGCTCTTGAATGAATGAGTTCACTGTTACATCTGATTCTGACGCTGAAACCAGCTTGCCTACACCCATCGCGCCGAGCATGATGCCGCTCAAAAGACCGGCACCAAGGCCCGCAACCCATGCATTTGATGATCCATTATCTTTCGCCATTTTTAGTCCCCTATATGTTTGTTTTTGTTCGTCTTGATAAAATATTATCGCAAATGAATTGGTTAATGAATGATTAACTTGTGCCAATATTGCGGCATTTTGATATTTTTTCATCAATCTGATACAATATTGATATGCGCAAGAAGGATATTGCTACACTTATGCAGGAAAGGCTGAATAATGCCTTCCGCGCTACGGGCCTGAGCATTTCGGAATTTGCGCGGCGGAACGAGATTGACCGCTCCACCTTCTCGCAGCTTCTTTCATCGGATGAGTTCCGGATGCCCCGCGCTGATACAGTGGCGGCAATTGCTTCAGCCCTGAATGTGAGTTCTGATTGGCTACTGGGCCTCTCGGAAGACCCGCAGCAAGGGGCGGAGCTTATACAATCAGCCATGGCGCTGATTAAAGACCCGAACAAGGAGCATGATGATTACTGGACAGAATGGCATAACGAAGCGATTGAATCGAAAGTGCGCTATGTTGCGGTTTCGGGCATTCCCCACCATTTAAAAACGCAGGATACTGTTTACCATGAGTTCATCCCCCTGAGCGGTGAAGAAGAAGCCAAGCGCTACGCCTATGAGGGAGATTTCGATGAAGAGCTCCGCATTAGAACAAAAAACTACGAGGTTTGCGGCTCGCTCCAGCTTTTAAACTGCTTTGCCGAAGGCACCTGGATATGGGACGAATACCCGAAAAACAAACGTATTGCGCAGCTTTACCACGCTGCGGACGAGCTTGAGCGCCAGTACCCCGACTATCAGCTTTATTTATTTGATGAAAAGAAGATCCTCACCTTCCCGATGGTCGTTTTCGGGCATAAGCGTGTTGTGATTAATTGCGGGCATTATCTTTCCTTTACCCGCGACACGCAGATTGAGTTTTTTACCGAGCATTTCAAGGATATGATACGCGCGACCATTATTTTCCCACATGAGGCTGCGCAATATCTCCGTGACCTCGCCAAGAAACAAGAAAAGAAGAAATAAAAAAACGGCCCGTTTCTCGGGCCGCCCTTTTTCTAGAATAATCCTTTTTGCTTAAGCTGTTGCTGCGATATTTTCGATCTCGTCTTTCAACTGGAGTTTCATGCGCTTGATCTGTTTCAAGTAAAAATCCGATACGGAGGGCTTAAGTGATTCTGTGTGAAGCTTTTCTTCGAGCTCGGCGTGACGTGATTTGAGGGCCTCTAGACGTGATTTTACAACAGATTGCGCTGTACTCATTGATCCTCCTATAGATGTTTATGGTTGTATGCGTCCACTATAGCATGGTTATTTGATGCGGATCGCAACTTTCGACTGGTTGACCAGCAGAATAGCCGCAAAGAGCGAAAAAAGAGCCATAAATACGATGTGCATTCTTTTATTGTGCTGCACAATTGGTTAATGATTGGTTAATTTTAACCTATAGATCAAAAACAACGCCCTGCGCTAGTGGCAGGTTTTCCGAATAATTGATCGTTTGTGTCTGGCGACGCATATAAAGTTTCCAGCTGTCAGACCCACTCTCGCGCCCGCCACCTGTTTCTTTCTCGCCGCCAAAAGCCCCGCCAATTTCAGCACCACTTGTGCCGATATTCACGTTTGCGATACCGCAATCACTGCCGGTTGCCGATAAGAACCGCTCGGCCTCGCGGGCATCAAGCGTGAAGATAGATGACGAAAGCCCTTGCGGCACTTCGTTATTCAGCCTGATTGCTTCATCAAGTGTTTTATAGGGGAGAATATATAATATCGGCGCGAATGTTTCGTGGCACATAATCTCGCTTTGTTTTGTCATGCTCACAATTGCAGGCTCTACATAAACGCCTGCTTTATCAAGGCGCTTGCCGCCTACCAGAATTTTACCGCCCTCTTTTGCAGCATTCTGCAAGGCTTGCTCCATATTCTTCCATGACTGTTCATCAATCAGCGGGCCCACGAGCGTATCTTTCGCGCGCGGGTCACCGATGCGGAGCGAGCCATAGGCTTTTACAAGTGTTGCTGTTAGTTTTTCGGCGATGCTCTCATGCACGATCAAACGGCGCGTAGTTGTGCAACGCTGACCTGCCGTACCCACAGCACCAAAAAGAATAGCGCGTGTGGCCATATTGAGATCAGCCGATGGTGCAATCACCATGGCGTTATTACCACCCAGCTCAAGCAGGCTGCGGCCCATGCGTTTCGCAACGGCTTCGCCTACAGCACGGCCCATAGGTACAGACCCTGTGGCGCTGATAAGCGGAATTTCTTTGGAATTCACAAGCGCCTCGCCCGTTTCACGCCCGCCGATAATCACCTGCAGCAAATTATCCGGCGCTTCATGGCCTGCTGCGCGGTAGGCTTTCACCGCGCGCTCCCATATCACTTGCGTTGCAAGTGCAGTCACCGGTGTTTTTTCAGACGGCTTCCAGATTGTCGGGTCACCGCACACAACGGCCAAAGCTGCGTTCCATGCCCATACGGCAACGGGGAAGTTGAACGCTGTAATAACACCAACAGGGCCGAGCGGCTGCCATGTTTCGCGCATATGGTGGCCTGCACGCTCGGATGGCATCGTCAAACCGTAAAGCTGGCGTGACAAACCAACAGCAAAGTCGCAGATATCAATCATCTCCTGCACTTCGCCCAAACCTTCGGAAAGAATTTTTCCTGCTTCAAGTGTTACTAACAAGCCAAGGTCGTCCTTGCTTTTACGCAGCTCGTCACCGAACAAACGGATCAATTCACCACGCTTGGGCGCAGGCACAGCGCGCCATTGTTCGAAAGCTGCTACAGAATTCCTGATAATTGATTTTACATCGCCCGTGTCTTGTACTTGTGCAAGCAAACTACCATCAACAGGTGAATAGACTTTACGTTTTCCTGATTTTGTAGCTGCGGCAATGCCAAGTCTTTCGAGTACGTCTTGCATATCTAAAATCCTTGTGGTGTGAGTTTTAAAAATTCTATCTCGTCAGTCGTAGAAGCACGACCCAGAAGCGCGTTGCGGTGCGGAAAGCGACCGAATTTCTCGATGACCTTGCGGTGACGGATTGCATATTCATAACCGATCGGGTCATCTTCCTTGATTTCTTCGAACAGTTCCACAGCACGATTCTGGTGTTCCATATTCTCGCTATGCTCGTAAGGCAGATAGAAAAAACGCCGCCGAAGTACAGGGTGCATTTGGTCAAACCCGTTTTTGATCGCTTCTTCTGCGACTTCTAACGCCTGCGCATCTGTTTCATAGCAACGCGGATCATCACGGAACATATTGCGGGGGAATTGATCGAGCAGAATAATCAGCGCCAGCGCGCCATCGGGGTCATCTTCGTAGTCTTTATAAAAGCCCGCCTTTGCTTTATCCCATGCCTTCAGGAAGTTCTTGCGAATGGTTTCGTCATACTCGGGGTTAACCTGAAACCACTGCGTGGGGGTGGATTCATGGAACCAGAACTCCAGAATTTCCTCTTTTTCATTACGCATTATTTGGCCGTTGCCGCTTCTTTCTCTCTTTTTGCCAACTCGTTGACAATCTTCTTCTCGGTTTTACGTGCCAGTGCCGAAAGAATAAAGGCCGGCAGAAAAGGCACCAACAACACGAGGATAAAATCCGGATTAAGCAGTTTCAGCAGCCCCTCGCCGCTCACTTTTGTAAGCGCAAGATATGAAAACATCATCAGCCCGATAATAGCAAAGCCCGCGGCAAGAACCCGCAAAACCTTCGCTTTGCGGGACAGTTGCGAGAGAGTAAGTGGCTGCGCCATAAAATTTTTCTTTCCGGTTGCCATCCTCGCGAAAGCGAGGATCTCGTACCATTATCACAAGATCCCCTCTTACGAGGGGATGACTGTATTTAATTAGTGTTTGTCAGCCCAGATTTTACGCTTGGTTGCATACATGATACCTGCAAAGGCAAGCAGGAAGATGATAACGCCAACGCCCATCTTCTTGCGCTGTTCCATTTCAGGCTCTGCAGCCCATGTCAGGAATGTTGCAACGTCATGTGCATACTGGTTAACCGTCTGCGGCGTTCCATCTTCATAGGAAATCATGTCGGCCGAGAGTGGCGGCGCCATCGCAATCACATGGCCCGACATCGTTTTATTGTAATGCTGGCCGGTCATAAGGGTGAAATCATCCGGCGCTTCTTCGTAGCCTGTCAGAATGCCGTAAACATAGCTTGCACCACCAAAGCGGGCTTTTGTAATCAGCGATAAATCGGGTGGCAACGCGCCGTTGTTTGCGTACTTCGCTGCGTTGTCGTTCGGGTACGGGCTCTTGAAGTAATCACTTGCACGTGCGGGGCGTTCAAACATTTCACCCTCATCGTTCGGGCCATCTGTGACAGAATATTCCGCCGCGATTGATTTGATCTCGGCTTCGTTATAGCCAAGTGCTTCAAGGTTGCGGAACGCAACGCGCTTCATGCTATGGCAGGCCGAACAAACCTGACGGTAGATTTTATAACCGCGTTGAAGCGCGGCTTTATCGTATGAGCCAAACGGCCCTTCGAATGAAAACTGCACATCAGGTATAACAGAAGTGTGCGAGCTTTCGGAAGCCTGCACCGCAAGAGGAGCGCCCGCCAGAAGGGCTATGGCAAGAATTGCGCGTAACATCAGGCTTGTACTCCTACTGATTTCTTTTGTTGTAAAACCGCTTCGTGAATGCTTGGCGGCAATGGTAATGCTTTTTCCTTGCGGCTCAGCAATGGCAGAATAACAAGGAAGAAAGCGAAGTAATAAAGCGTGCCGATCTGGCCGAGGATCACCCAGATGCCCTCTGGTGGTTTACCACCAACAACCCCGAGCAATATAAACGCAGCGACAAGCACCCAAAGCGCAATGCGGAATTGCGGACGGAAGCGCGCGCTACGTACCGGATGCGTATCAAGCCATGGCAGAACAAACCACAACAGGATCGAACCGAACATCGTTAATACACCACCGAGCTTGGCCGGAATGAAAACGATGTCTGTGAATGGAATACCGATATCGAATGTAATGGCGCGCAACATGGCATAGTAAGGCAGGAAGTACCACTCGGGCACAATATGCGGCGGCGTTACAAGCGGATTGGCCGGCGTGTAGTTATCGGGGTGTCCCAGCTGGTTCGGCATAAAGAAGATAAAGAGCGCATAAATGGCAATAAAGACCACAAGGCCGAATGTATCCTTCATTGTGTAGTAAGGGTGGAACGGCAGCGTATCTTGCGGCCCCTTCACATCAATACCGAGCGGGTTGTTAGAACCAGTGACGTGCAAAGCCCATACGTGCAGGAACACAACGCCTACAATGACGAATGGCAATAGGTAGTGAAGCGCGAAGAAGCGGTTGAGTGTCGGGTTATCGACCGAGAAACCACCCCAGAGCAATTGAACAATGCTTTCACCCACCACCGGAAACGCCGAGAACAGGTTTGTAATAACAGTTGCTCCCCAGTAGCTCATCTGGCCCCATGGAAGAACGTAGCCCATAAACGCGGTTGCCATCATCAGCAGGAATATAAGAACGCCGAGCATCCAGAGCAGTTCACGTGGCTGCTTGTATGATCCGTAATACATGCCGCGGAAAATATGGATGTAAACAGCAATAAAGAAGAACGAAGCGCCGTTCATATGAATGTAACGGATCAACCAGCCGAAATTCACATCACGCATAATACGCTCGACCGAGTCAAACGCGTGCGCTGTATGCGCGGCATAGTTCATCGCCAGCACGATACCGGTGACAATCATCGTCACCAGCATGAACATAGCGATTGCGCCGAAGTTCCAGAAATAGTTGAAATTCTTCGGTGTCGGGAATACGCCGTACTCCTTGTTCATCAGTGTGAACAATGGAAGGCGACTATCAACCCATTCAACGACAGGGTTTTTAAAAGGTGTGCGGTTACCGGAAGCCATGTGTACTTATATCCTTTTAGCCAATGAGAATGGTTGTATCGTTAGTGAATTTGTAAGGCGGCACAGCCAAGTTCTTCGGTGCAGGGCCTTTGCGAATACGTGCGGATGAATCGTAGTGCGAACCATGGCACGGGCAGAACCAGCCATCGAACTCGCCTTTTGCATCTGTTTCTTTCTGGCCGAGCGGTACACAGCCCAAATGCGTACAGACACCGACAACAACCAGCCACTCGGGTTTTTGTACGCGCTCTTCGTCAGTTTGTTTGTCGCGCAGATCTGCAACATTGACTGCTTTTGCTTCTGCAATCTCTTCTGCTGTTCGGTGCTTGATGAACACAGGTTTACCGCGCCACATCACAGTCACCGAATGGCCTGGCTCGAGTTTCGAGACATCAACTTCAGTTGTTGCCATGGCAAGTGTGTCGGCGGCAGGGTTCATTGTATCGACCATTGGCCATACAACCGCACCGGTGGCCACAGCCCCCATTGCGCCCGCTGTAAGATAAAGAAATTCACGTTTTGTTTGGTCCGGCTTGTCGCCGCTAGAAGAGTCAGAAGACATGTGTTATCAGGTACCTAATTAGTTGAATCAAAGTAGATAATTTATAATATGCGTCTTGCTCTTTATCAACCGGATATTCCGCAGAATGTGGGTTCTGCCATCAGGCTTTGCGCCTGTTTGGGGGTACCGCTGGATATAATCGAGCCGTGCGGGTTTATATGGGACAAACGTAAAATAGAGCAGGCCGCGCTTGATTATTACCCCCTTGCCCAGATAGAGAAACATATGGATTGGGCCGATTTTGTTAAGAACCGCTCGCAAAGTCGCCTTGTTCTCATGACAACCAAGGCCAGCCTGCCCTACACAGACTTTAAATTCGAAAAAACCGACATTTTAATAGCAGGCCGCGAAAGCGCCGGCGTTCCCGATGAAATACATAATGCCGTACAGGGACGGGTTTATATCCCGATGCACGGGGCCGCGCGATCTTTAAATGTAATAAACGCCTCATCCATGATACTTGGCGAGGCGTTAAGGCAGGTAAATCTATAATGTGTTATCTATTGTTAGCGAGCGCTTCTATGCGGGCTTGATCCGCAGCTACGCCATTACGCTCCCACTGGTTGGCCGCTTCTACCATGCCTAAAGCAGCAAGACTAAATCCTATGGCCACAGCCAAAGCCACCCCTGCCGGATTATCTCTACGACCTTCAATATGATCCGCGATAGAGATGTCTTTTCTCGCAATCGCTATTCTGCGTGCCGCTTCTAGATCCTGTGGCATTTAAACTCCTTTTGATTTGAAGTGGCGAGCATAGCAAGCCCTTCATTAATATGTCAATAAAATTGATGATGGTAGCCCGAGGCCCTTCATGTTAGCTATTGGCGCAATGCTCCAAGACTTTGAAAATAACAAGGAAAAAGCCCAAGCGTGGTTTAAAGCCCTGCGGGACAAAATATGCGCAGCCTTTGAAGCCGAGGAGACCAAAGGACAGTTTGAAAAGACGGATTGGGTCCGCCGCCCCGAGGGTGGTGGTGGAACCATGGCCCTGATGCGCGGCGAGGTTTTTGAGAAAGTCGGCGTAAACATATCGACCGTGCATGGGGAGTTTTCTGAAGCCTTCCGCAAGCAGATCCCCGGTGCCGAGGAAAATGGCGGAGCCTTCTGGGCTTCAGGCATTTCCCTCGTTGCCCATATGCGCAACCCTTTCGTCCCTGCCGTGCACATGAACACGCGGATGATTGTAACCTCGAAAGGCTGGTTTGGCGGCGGGACTGACCTGAACCCCGCCTATCCGCAAGAAGAAGATACAAAACATTTCCACGAAACGCTTCAACAGGCATGTGAGCGTTATGCGCCAACCGCTTATGATGAATATAAAAAATGGTGCGATGAATATTTCTACATACCGCATCGAAATGAAGCGCGCGGCGTGGGGGGTATCTTTTTTGATTATCTGGATAGTGGTGATTGGAGCAAGGATTTTGCCTTTGTGCAGGATGTCGGAGAAGCGTTTCTGAAAGCCTACATACCCCTTGTGCAGAAGAATAAAAACAAACCCTACACAGACGAGCACCGTGCGCATCTGAAATTCCGCCGTGGCCGCTATGCCGAATTTAACCTTGTGTATGACCGCGGCACCCAGTTTGGCCTGAAAACCGGCGGGAATGTTGACGCCATTTTGATGTCCCTTCCGCCTGATTGCGCGTGGCCTTAAGCCTTCCGGATTGTGCAAAGCCGCAATATTATGAAATTGCCTTAGCCCTATCTCCTGTTTTCGGGCATATTTATAAAAAATAAAATTATAACAGGGATAGAGACATGTCATTAAAACAGGAAGTCCTCGGGGCTTTTGCAATTGCTGTTCAGTGTGCAGAAGGCCTCTGCAGCGGCTACCAGAACCAATTTTTCAGGGCTTTTGGCGACCGCGCACACGTGACACGCGGTTTACGTGCCGCCCTGACTAAGGCTGGCCTCGGTGAAAACGCCACCACGGGCGTTATCAGCAGGATCGAGTCTGTAAAGTCTCTTGATTGCCGCCGTGCGCGGGGCAAGGCTTTCCAACAAATCCAAGGAGAGCTGGAAACGAGCCTTGATAATCTTAATATAAGATAGCTTGACTTAATATACATAATATTATATCAAGTTTTTATGGACGATTTGCCCCTAAAAGAACAGATTCTGTTGCGCTACAGACTTGCGGCGCATTACACAGAAAAATTGCTGAGCGATTATTACAGCACCTATACAAAAGCGCTCGAAGAACGCCCGCCGCATCTTCACTATATCCACGAAAAACTGACCGCGCTTGGTATTGTTGACCCTTACTATCAACAACTATGCCGCCAGTTGGAACTAGCACGCACGTATTTCAAAGACGATGCTGACGCAAGACAATTTATATACAAAACACTCGAGAATGATCTGCGTGCACAACTTGATGAGGCTATTAGTTGGCACTCCCCTGTTCCGCTAAAGCTTGTACGCACAGAAGACTCGCTCTCGTTCAAATTTATGGATGCAGGCGAAACCGGATTGCCAACAGGCAATCACCACCCCGGTGCTTATGGCTATGTGCGCGCCAAACATACGCATGAAGGAATAGATCTTTATTGTCCTGATGGCACACCTGTGGAAGCTGTAGAAGATGGCGTTGTTGTTGCGATACTCGATTTTACGGGCCCTGCGGCTGGCTCGCCTTGGTGGCGCGATACAAAGGCCGTGATGGTCGAGGGCAAAACAGGTGTTGTTCTATACGGTGAAATTACGCCTGCAGCCAACCTTACAATTGGAAGCGCTGTAAAATCAGGCGATAGGCTTGGCGAAGTCACGCAGGTGCTTACAAAAGACAAGGGCCGCCCGATGTCGATGCTACACCTTGAGTTACACGAACATGGCACAAGCGATGCCTACGAGTGGAAGGTTGGCGAAGACAAGCCAGAAAGCCTGCGCGACCCGACACATTTCCTTTTACCGCTTACAATCCGCTAAGAAGCTGTTTTTTTGTTTTCGCGCCGAGGGATTTAATCCAGATTCCGCGTGCCTTCTCTAAGGCTTTACCAAGCGCGGGGCCAGCCTTATACCCAGCGGCCATTAAATCCTGACCACTGAGCGGAAATTTTTTACCTGCGTATTTTTTAAGCTTGGTTATTTGCGTTGGTTTTGCCTTCAGCATTTCTGCTGCGCTTTGCGCAGTATCAAGCCCATAAGTTTGAGCCGTATAAAACAATGCTTCGTCCGCAAGCTTATGTTTCTTTAGGTGCGCATAAGCTTCGAGTGTATTCTCAAGTGTTCGCACCTGCTCGCGGCTTAAAGCCAGATTTTCAATTATTTTTTGCAACCGCGCTTTTTTGTAACCCGCTACGATTACCAGATTAAGCAAAGGCTGACTTGCTTCAAGATTACGCGCCGTAAAATCAGCAGTAAGCCAAGGCAATATTTTATGCTCTTTCATCAGGCGTAGCATGGCAGCCGCTTTCACGCCTTTTAAAAGTTTCAAAATTTCAGTTGTAATGCGTTCTTTAGAAAGTTTTGTAAGTCCACCTTTTAGTTTAACGCATGCTTCCAGTGCTTGTTTATTCACGGTAGCGCGGCCATGTGTGGCATTGAAACGGAAGAAACGTAAAATGCGCAGGTAATCTTCCTTGATGCGCTGTGCGGGCTCGCCAACAAAACGGATGCGGCCTATATCAAGATCATCGAAACCATCTTCGATCGGGTCATAGATATTCCCCTCGCCGTCCATCAGCAATGTATTGATTGTGAAGTCACGGCGCTGTGCATCCTCTACCCAGCTATTTGAAAACTGCACAACAGCGTGGCGGCCATCGGTTTCAACATCTTTACGGAGCGTTGTAATTTGAAAACTGACATTCGGAAAGACCGCTGTAACAGTTCCGTGTGCCAAACCTGTCGGCACAGCCTTGATTTTAGCTTTCTTCAAAAGCTTCATTACTTTGTCAGGCGTATGGATGGTTGCAATATCCCAATCAAGCACGATTTTCCCTAACAATAAATCGCGTACCGAACCGCCTACAAACATGGTTTCGGGCATGTGGGCGTTCGATTTTTTGTAACCGCCTAATATTTCAAGGATTTTTTGCGATTCTGAAGGTAAATACATGCGCCATTGTACCCCGCCACGCTGGCTTAATAAATGGCCCCGTGGTAATAATATTTCATGCTAAAGAAGAAACCCAAAACAAAAAAGCCTGCAAAAGCGGCAAAAAAAACTTCCGTTAAGACAAAACGCGGCGCTAAACAAGCGCGCCCGAATATGAATATCCGTGAAGCGCGCTCGGATGCCGACTATCACCGCGCTTTCCCGATTATCCGCCAGCTGCTGCCGCATCTGGACATGCAAACCTATGCACGCCGTGTGTTTATTGCTCGCGCGACAGGCTACCGCATGTATATCGGCCTGATTAACAAGGAAGTTGCAGGCGTTATTGGCATTATTGCCAACCATAACCTCCATGACGGCTTTGTAACTTACGTTGAACATGTTGTGGTTGATGATAAATTCCGTGGCATGGGCTACGGACATGAGCTGCTTTCCTTCGCGGAAAAACGTGCGATTGAAGAAGGCTGCAACCTGATAGAGCTTGATGTTGATACGGGCCGTGATGATGTCGAGAAATTCTACGCCAAGTTCGGCTATCAGATCATCGGCAAATACCACCAGAAAAACCTCGATCCCTATAAGGATATTTTATAATCAATTTGTTACCCCAGCGAAAGCTGGGGTCCAGAGCTACAGAGCTGGATGCCAGCTTTCGCTGGCATGACATTCTTTTTTGTGCTTAGTATCTGCCTATGAAATCAGTTCACATTATCGGCGCTGGCATGGCGGGTAGCGAAGCGGCTTGGCAATGCGCACAGCTTGGCGTTCCTGTTATTTTGCATGAAATGCGCCCGCAGCAAATGACTGAAGCCCATAAAACAGGGCTTTGTGCCGAGCTTGTTTGCTCGAATTCGTTCCGCTCTGATGATAAAGACTACAACGCCGTTGGCCTGCTGCATGAAGAAATGCGCATGTGCAATTCCATTATCATGCGTGAGGGTGCAAAAGCCGCTGTGCCAGCTGGTGGTGCGCTGGCTGTTGATCGTGATATTTTCTCGGCAAACGTAACAGACGCACTAAAAGAACATCCACTTGTAAGAATCGAATATGGCATGGTGGATTTTCCGCCTGATGCATGGGAAAACGTTATCATTGCAACCGGCCCCCTCACCGCGCCCGCCTTGGCTGAAAATATCCGTAAGCGGACAGGCGAAGATGCGCTGGCCTTCTTCGATGCTATTGCGCCCATTGTTTATAAAGAAAGCATCAACTTCGATATTGCATGGATGCAATCACGCTACGACAAGGAAGGCCCTGCCGGTACAGGCTCGGACTATATCAACTGCCCGCTCGACAAAGACCAGTATTACGCTTTTATTGAAGCCCTGCTGGCCGCCGATAAAACCGAATTTAAAGAATGGGAAAAAAACACGCCTTACTTTGAAGGCTGCATGCCGATAGAAGTGATGGCCTCGCGCGGGCCTGATACGCTGCGCTTTGGCCCCATGAAACCTGTGGGCCTTACTGACAAGCGCACAGGCAAGCGCCCTTACGGCGTTGTGCAGTTACGGCAAGATAACAAGCTGGGTACGCTTTATAATATCGTTGGCTTCCAGACCAAGATGAAATACGGCGAACAAACAAAGATTTTTAAAATGATCCCCGGCCTTGAGAATGCCGAGTTCGCACGCCTTGGCGGCTTACACCGCAACACCTTTATCAATAGCCCGAAACTGCTTGATGGTACTTTGCGCCTCAAGAGTGAACCACGCATACGTTTTGCAGGGCAAATTACAGGGTGCGAAGGTTATGTTGAAAGTGCAGCCGTTGGTATTATGGCGGCGCGTTTTGCAGCATCTGAAATTCTGGACCGTGAAATTGCCCCGCCACCCGCAACCACAGCCATGGGCGCACTGCTAAACCATATTACAGGTGGTGGAAATGTAGAAACCTTCCAGCCGATGAATATCAATTTCGGCCTCTTCCCCGATATCGTGACAAAAGAACGCGGACGCGAGAAAAAGAAAATGCTCAGCGCACGGGCACTGAGCGATTTCGAACCTTGGGTTAATAACTTTTCAACGTCATTCCCGCGAAAGCGGGAATCTCATGGATAAGAACCAGATCCTCGCGTTCGCGAGGATGACGAATTTTAATTCAGAATACGTGCGTAAACAGTGCAACGTTTGTTAATATCCGTTCGGGCATAGGCCCCTGCAGCGACACAACCACCACGGCCTGCCCAGTATATGATTCCGGACGTGGGGATTCCATCATCGATCTTCAAATCAATTTGTGCCGTTTGTTCCGCAGTAAGTTTGCCAGTCGTGGTCGTTACGGTGGCAACGGAACCATTTAAAACCAGATAATTACCTGCTGATGGCGACAAACCAGATGTTAATGCGTTCGTTGTGCCGTTTGATGAACCCATCCAAAATCCACCCCCAATAGCGGCCTTCGGTAGGCCGGAGCCAAATGTTATGCCACCAGCTGGTGAAATACCCATGTAAAGCCCTGCTGCAGCCAAATTTAAAAATGCCACATGCCCCTCACCATTTGCTGCGACCACTGTACCCAAAGCTGCACCACCCGCATTATCGATTGTAAAGTCGCCATCCCCCGCCGTGTTGCATGGAGCGCCACAATTGGGAATAATATTTCCTGGGCCGGGCGTTGCAGGAATGTCGCCCGGCAGATAGGCGTATAAATCAACGAAAGCTTTTGTCGCCATATCAACAGATTTGATTGTAGAAACAACAGATGTAATTTGCGCCTCGCCCAGCACCTCGCGGCCCTTCAGCACACCACCGATAAGCAATGCGATAATGACAATAACAATTCCCATTTCGACAAGGGTAAAACCTGATTGTGTTTTTTTATTTTTCATTTTTATGCCTTTCTGTGTCATGCCAGCGAAAGCTGGCATCCAGAGTTACAAAATAAAACTTTGTTTTGATCCACTGGACCCCAGCTTTCGCTGGGGTGACATATGGAGTGTAAAAATATACCACGAAATAAAAAAAGCCCCAAACGGGGCTTTTTCTTTATTCTTTGTCATCCTCGCGGAAGCGAGGATCTTGTGCCAAATTTCACGGGATCCCCTCTTTCGAGGGGATGACACCGTGGATTAAACGCCAGCAACAAACTTGGCAACAATCGCAACCAGTAGAATGGCCACAATGTTGGCAATTTTGATAAGCGGGTTTACAGCAGGGCCTGACGTATCTTTGTACGGATCGCCGACTGTATCACCGGTTACAGCTGCCTTGTGCGCATCCGAACCTTTACCACCATGGTTGCCTTCTTCAATGTACTTCTTGGCGTTATCCCATGCACCACCACCGGATGTCATGGAAATGGCCACGAAGAGACCAGTGACGATTGTACCCATCAGCAACGCACCCAGTGCCTGGAAGGCTGCTTCAAGATCAGCCACCGCCCATGCAATGCAGAACAACGCAACAGGAGCAAGAACCGGCAGAATTGACGGTACAATCATTTCGCGGATTGCAGCTTTTGTCAGCATGTCAACAGCGCGGCCGTAATCGGGCTTCGCTTTGCCTTCCATGATGCCAGGGATTTCCTTGAACTGACGACGTACTTCAACAACAACGCTGGAAGCCGCACGACCCACAGCTGTCATTGACATGGCAGCGAACAGGTAAGGCAACAAACCACCCACGAACAGACCGATCACCACGAATGGCGATTGCAGGTCGAACGCGATGTTCGGGAATCTGTCCCCCAGATAGTGGTGGATTTCTTCCGTATAAGCTGCGAACAAAACAAGCGCTGCAAGACCGGCAGAACCGATTGCATAGCCTTTTGTCACCGCTTTTGTTGTGTTACCAACAGCATCGAGTTTGTCTGTGCTTACGCGCACGCTTGGCGGCAGTTCAGACATTTCGGCGATACCGCCTGCGTTGTCTGTCACCGGGCCGAACGCATCAAGCGCAACGATCATACCGGCAAGTGCCAGCAATGTTGTTGCTGCCAAAGCAATACCGTAAAGGCCAGCGAGCGTGAAAGTAACGTAGATACCAACACAGATTACAAGCACAGGCAGCGCTGTTGCTTCCATCGACACGGCCAGACCCTGAATCACGTTTGTACCGTGACCGGTTTCAGAAGCACGTGCCACTTCACGCACAGGGCGGAAGCTTGTACTTGTGTAGTATTCGGTAATCCAGACCAGAAGCGCTGTTACAACCAAGCCTGTAACGGCACAGTAGAACAGTTCCATACCGGTGACTGTTACATCGCCGACGAGCTGGATCGGGTCATGCAGGCCGATGAAGCTTTCAATCGCGACATAAATAAGCACGATCGAGAACACAGCACTCGCGATGAGGCCGCGGTACAGTGCGCCCATAACGTTTTCATTTTTGCCAAGACGGACAAAGAATGTACCGGCAACAGAACCGATGATTGAAAGACCACAGATAAGCAGTGGCAGGATCATCCCTTCGATCTGCGCATTTGGTGTAATGAACACGCTGGCTGCAATCAACATAGTAGCAACAATTGTTACCGCATATGTTTCAAACAAGTCAGCCGCCATACCCGCACAATCACCCACGTTGTCACCAACGTTATCGGCAATAACAGCAGGGTTCCGTGGGTCATCTTCCGGAATACCGGCTTCGACTTTACCAACAAGGTCCGCGCCAACGTCAGCACCTTTTGTAAAGATACCACCGCCAAGACGGGCGAAGATTGAAATAAGAGAAGCACCGAAACCAAGACCTACAAGACCTTCAAGCATCTGGCGGTTTTCAAATGATGTGTAAACATCGAGCGCGATGAAGTAACCTGCAACACCGAGAAGACCCAAGCCCACAACAAGCAAACCTGTGATAGCACCTGATTTGAAAGCAACATCAAGCGCTTTCTCAAGACCTTCACTGGCAGCCTGTGTTGTACGGACGTTTGCACGCACAGACACGTTCATGCCGACATAGCCAGCCAAACCTGAAAGCACAGCGCCGATAACAAAACCAGTTGCCACGTGCCAGCCCAACAGCCACCACAGCAAACCGGCAACGACAACGCCCACGGCGCCGATCGTCATATATTGACGGTTAAGGTAGGCTTTGGCGCCTTCCTGAATAGCGCCTGCAATTTGTTGCATACGCTCTGACCCTGCAGAGAGGGACATCACCTGACTTGACGTGAACAGGCCATAGAAAATAGCCAGCACCGCGCAAGCCGCGATAAGTACATAGATTTCAATCATTTGAGAATCCTTATGGTTGATTTAACTGGGGGGAAGGATGCAAAAATTACGCGATTCTGGCAAGAGGCGTGACAAAACTATACGTGCCCGCTTTTCATAACATAAAAAAATCCCCGCTTTTGCGGGGATCTGGTATTAGAACCATCAAGTGAGAAGGGACTTGATTATGTTTATTATTATATGGGACGCTGTTGAACGACCTGCAAAAGCACGTCACTGACCACGCCATCACCCATAACCTTCTGGGAGAGCGAGTTCAGGCGCTGCTTCAGGGCGCCAATCTGGATAACACCATTTTCCATTAATGTTTTGCGGTACAGAACGCCGTAAAGGTCCTGTAAATAAGCGTCTTTCAGCTTGGGAGAGTATCTTGTTACTTTATCGGCTGCCAGCTTGTCACCCACTTCAAGCGAGATAACAAGGCTTACGGTCTGTGAAATGCCGTTTTTATCGACCACGGGCAAAATCAAAGGTGATAGTTGCACGAATTCGGGGCCTACTTCAGCACCCTCACCGCCGCCATTTGCATATGCTTTATTTGAATTCCCTACTACCACCCCGGCGCTAAGCACAAGCAGACACAGCGCGTACAACGCAGATTTACCAATCTTCATATATTAATTACCCCTTTGGCCCTTCCCGCGGCCTGTTAACCCTGATCTATTTATGGTAACCAATCGAAGTTAAATAATATTTACATATGTATGGCATTTTAGCTTTCTTCGCACCTGCGAAGAGAAGAATATAACCTATTGATATTAAAGGAGTTTTAATTGACGTAAATGTTGCCAAAATTGGATACATGCCGTTTCAGAAATGCGGACTTTCTAAATCGGCCCCAAAAAACCGCCCTAATGCGCTGAAAATACACCGGATGATTCTGTATTATGTCTTGACTGGGGCCTCTATTTTTCGTAATAAATTATGACCTATTTTAAACGGAGGACATTATGGCTGTACAAGGCGGCGAACCAACAAATCCAAAAACCACTCAAGATATATTGGTAGAGTTTCTGGCAAAAATTACAGAGCAACGCGATAACGGGTATGTCTTTGAATATTGCCCCAGCAGGAATAGAACGTCTGAAGCTGACCTCCAATATGTACACCCTGTTCGCCTTATAGCGATGACAGAGGAAGCAATTGAGGCAACACAAAGAAAATTCGAGAGCCCCAATGAAGAGTCGCGCCGCATGCGTGACCGTGAAAGACTTCTGAATGCAATTACTTCAAATTCATACACAGCGATTTGCCCGCGCAAACGCCTGTTGGAGCTTCACCACAATATTGGAACAGAAGAAGCAAAACGCACAGCAAAAAGCGGCAAACTAAGAAAGCAGTTTGACCAAGCCCGCACAAACACAATGCGCGGCCAAACATATGCTTTGCTTCAAATGCTCCCAGCAGCAACAGAACCCGAGGTAGGTTGCGGCGTGGATTTTGCTCGCTAGCGTTTTAAATTAATTCGGATTTTATACCGGCAGCGCAATGAAGATCTACCGTGATTTCGGTTCGTTTATCGCAAAAATAAATGCGAATCCCCCGCTTTGCTTTGATATGCGGAAAATGAGCCTTGGCCGCGCGTACCGTAAAGCATCGGGGATTTACTCGAACGAAATTCATGTTGCAATTGTCGGCGAGCCTCATCACGTAGAAACACAGCAAGAACTCAAACAAGACCTTGGCGAAAATATGCCGCTTATTTATGCAGGCACCGCAGGACTTGTGAATTTCGGGTATATCGCGGCTTTGAAACCTGCGGGCGTGATTTTATGGGACGTCAATTATGCGCAGTCTGTTTTCTGGACAATTATGATTGAGGCTTTGGCAAAGAATGAAACCTTACAAGACTTTCTCACATTTCTAAAAGATAGCCCCAATATCGTTACTGATGCCGTAACCAGATCTTTACAAAAAAGTAATACTGAATTCTTTACCGCCTCAGAAAGCACGCCTGGCCCCTACATCCGTCATAATATTTATCCATACAGGCTTCCACGCAATATTGAGGAATGGATTGAAGATGCACTAAACAATAATGATGATTCTTACATACGTGGTGATTTAACATGGCTAACGGATGACGCTTATGCGACCTTGCATACTCTTGCCAAGAACAATGCCATAGGTGTCTTGACGCTTGATATTACGCATATGCGCTCTTTTGACCAACTTGCAGGAGAATTAAAAAAAGCCCCGCTTGAGCTAGTTGATACAGACAAGCCTGATGAGGCGCCAACCATAAGAAGTAACCCGAAAATCGATATCATGTATATCAGCAATATATTTGCGTTTCTTTCACGTAGCCACGACTGGACCCGGAGAAAAATATTCAAGCCTTTGAGCTTCGTGGACAACCTGGCTTATATTGCACAGGATAATATTATGAAAGTTACACACAGTGGCTCCATTATTATTGATGGCATGAAAAAAAGGCCGCGATAAAATGAAACTCTATAGAAACTTTGCAGATAAAATAAAACTGCTGAACAAACAGCTGCCGACGCCGGATATGTACGCCATGCCGGGAGGGCGCGCTTACCGGAAACTGACAGGCATTTATTCTAGCCAAGCGCATGTTTGCTCTGTTGGTGAAGAGCATATAGGCACTCAACGGATTCTAAAAGCACGTCCTAAAATGCATGGTGGCATATATGCGGGCGCCGCAGGGCTTGTGAACTGGGGCTATGTTGCCGCTGCAAAACCAAGTGGCGTTATACTTTATGATGTGAATTACGCACAAAGTGTTTTCTGGGATATGATGATAAAGGCAGCCGCCAAAAATGAAAAACTGGAAGACTTCCTGAAATTCTTCCGGTCCAGCAAACTGGAGTTTACCTTACGCATGAATGCACACTTGCTTGGAGGCGTGACAACCCACCATAATAACATTCCTATACCCAGCTTCTTTTACTCCGGCATGTTTCCGTACCGCATGATAGACAGTATCAAACACTGGCTTAATGGTAACTTGAAGTGGGATAGCGAAAGAAATGACTACCGTTATTCAACCGAGACAGGTGACCGCTCCTGGCTCACGGAAGAAAACTACACCGTTATCCATGCACTGGCAAAGAACAATGCGATTGGCATTATGACGCTGGATGTGACGAATGAACCCTGTTTCCAACAGCTGGGCGATTGCCTGAGGAATGAAGAATTCGAGCTTATTGATACAGAGAATGCCGAAGCGCCACCGCAAATAGTAACAAATCTCGGTATAGACATATGTTACGTAAGCAACATTTTCAGCTTTTTAAATGACAATACAGATTGGTCTGAACGGCGCCTTAAAACAAAAGGCAATGAGCCAATTTCAGAAGTTGCAAAAAGAAACATTGCTTCGGTTATGCGTGAGGGTGGAATAATCATCAATGACCATACGATTCTTGATCATACTTACAAGCTTGTATGCCCTAAGTGGGATGATGTAACCCTTCTAAAATATATAAATGGCACTACTGCACTCAAACCGGTGTAGTTCAATACCTGCAGCTTGGGCCATCGAGCGCCGTAGCTATGGCGCGGCGGCCTTCGTCGGTATACCCCACAGCAGTTGCCACAACTTCACCATGACAGACTGTAAAAATGGTCGGGTAGCCGCGCAGCTCGACACCGAGGCCTGTGCGGATTTCCTGCGCATGCGGCTGGTCGATATCAATATAGTAGTAGTTCAACGGATCAGGGTCTTCCTCTTCAAGAAGATCACGCATATCAGCATTAAACAAATGGCATGGGCCGCACCAATCAGCCCCGAAGCTGACAATAACAGGCTTACGGTTTGACGCCGCGAGAATTTGTGAAACCGGTACATCATTCGAGTTCGGGTAATCAGCCCGCACACGGTCGCTATCATACGGGTGTCTGTCCTGCCGCGGGCCCCGCTGCGCTTCGGCGATACCTGCAAAAGATGAAAACACCAAAGCCAGCGCCGGAATAATGGAAATATTTTTGTTCATATATTGTCTTTATATGAATAATGTAAGCGCGATGCAATCTTAATTTAAAACCTTAACGCGGCGTAATGCTGCTGCAAGCAGGTGTTGCAAGTGCATCTTCAATAGCAAGGCCGGTGGGCGGCCCGTAGCCTTGCGCACGGCCCTGAATTTGGCCGCCACATACAACCACAACATGGGGTACAACGCGAGGTGGCGCATTGAAAGCGCGTGATAGTTCTGCGCCATTCTCAGCATCGACATCAATGTAATGGTATATGAAAGGATCGGGGTCAGTTGTGGCGAGGTAGTTATTAATATCTCTCGTCAATAAATGGCATGGGCCGCACCACTCGGCACCAAAGCTAATAACAAGTGGCGTTGTGCGTGACTGCTCTAATAATTGTGCGCTCGTCATGTTGTTAGACGTTACGCGGATCTCGCGTGCGCCTCCTTCTGCAAAAGCGGAATCTTGTGTGGTTGCAGTAAAGGCAAGTGCCAATGCGGGCATGGCTACGAGTAGTTTTCTTAGCATTTTATGAAGTCCCTGCTGAATTTATTATTTTGTTTCAAACAAGAGTAAAGGATTTACCCGCAGGGTCAAGGCCTATTGGCGCACGGCCTTCGCAACGCTGTCGAGAATAGCGTTGACAAGTTTCTTCTCTTGGCCTTCGAAGAAAGCCTCTGTCACCATCATATAATCATTAATGATAATCGGCGCGTCTGTTTCTTGCCGCGCCAGCAATTCATAAGTGCCGCATAACAGAATGCTTTTCAGCAACAGTTCGGGTGATTTTTTACCTTCAAGGCGCGGCAGCAACAAACCTTCAATGTCTTCAATGCGGGACAGCACGCCACCAACAATCTCGCGCAGCAACGTATCATCGGGCGCTTGTAGATCTTCCATCTCGACCTTGTACATTTTGTTGTTGATGAAATCGTCGAGCGCTTCCTTGTCAAAATCTGTAAATGTACCTTGATAAAGCACCTGCACAGCAACAAGGCGCGCAGCGCGGAAGCCTGCGAAATTTTTACCTGATTGTTTTGCCTCGGCGCTCATTATTTTCCTTTATGCTGCTTTTGCTTTTTTGATCAAAAGTAATTTAAGCGCAGCATAAGCTGCGTCGCCGCCTTTATCAAGCTGCGACGGGTCAGCCCGTTCCTGCGCCTGCGCCAAATTCTCGACTGTCAGAATGCCGTTCCCCACGGGGATATTATGTTTCAGAGAAACATCCATCAAGCCGCGGCAACTATCGTTACAAACAATCTCGAAATGGTAAGTTTCACCGCGGATAATACACCCGAGTGCAATTGCAGCATCAAACTGGCCGTGGGCCAATTGTAACGCTAGCGGAATTTCAAGCGCGCCCGGCACGGCAATACGTTCATAGGTACAACCATGCTGCTCAAGCACAGCAATAGCGCCTGCCGCCATATTATCGGCGATATCTTCATAGAAGCGCGCTTCAAGAATAAGCACTTTGGGCTTATGGCCTTTAAAGTCGATAACAGGGCGTGCTGTGCCTTCGCGTTTCATTACGCAGCCTCCTGCGCACGCACAACATAGCGCGCCAGCATATCAGCTTCGAAATTCATTGTGTCGCCCACTTTGCGGTCGGCAAATGTTGTGGCGTCCCATGTATGGGGAATAATATTAATTTTAAACTGGCAATCATTCACTTCATTCACTGTGAGCGAAATACCATCAAGCGACACCGATCCTTTAGGTGCGATAAATTTTTTCAGCGCTTGCGGAATTTCAAGTGTAATAACGCGCGAGCCGCCACTTGGCTCAATGGAACCGATTTTCGCCAAGCCATCAACATGGCCAAAAACGAAATGGCCGCTAATTTCATCACCTAAACGCAGGCTTTTCTCGAGGTTAATGCGCGTGCCCTCTTTCCAGTTGCCGAGGTTGGTTTTAGCAAGTGTTTCGCGCGAAACATCAACGGCGAATGTATGTTTTGTTTTATCAACAAGCGTTAAACATGTGCCCGAACAGGCAATCGAGCAACCCATCGGGAATTCTGCAAGGTCCCATGTTGTTTCAATCGTAAAACGTGCTTCGTTCTGATGCTCTTCAAGCTTCACAACCTTGCCGATTTCACTAATGATGCCGCTGAACATGTTTATTCGTCTTTCTCTTTCACTTCGATATCACCAAGCAGCTCGGTGAAATCCTTGACGTTGCGGAAATCCTTATACACGGATGCATAACGTATAAAGCCTACGAGGTCGAGCTGCGCGAGCGCCTTCATCACCATCTCGCCGATATGCTTGGACGGGATTTCATTTTCCCCCTCGCCCTCAAGCTGGCGCACGATACCGCTTACCGCTTTTTCAACTTGGTCGGTCCCTACCAAACGTTTGTTGAGTGCCACCTGCATGGATTTGATAATTTTCTCGCGGTCAAAATTCTGGCGCTGACCATCGCTTTTCACAACGATCATGTCACGCAATTGTACGCGCTCGAAGGTCGTAAAACGCCCACCGCATGACGGACAAACACGGCGACGGCGGATCGCCGACTGGTCTTCAGTCGGGCGGGAATCCTTTACCTGTGTTTCTTCACTTGAACAAAAGGGGCAACGCATGCCCCTCTTTTAAGTGTTTTGCCACTCTACTTCAAGCCATAATCAGCCAAGGGCTTGATTATAAATAGGAAACCGTGCGCACAGGGTTTTGACTTTCGTCTTCACTGCCGCTTCTACGCCGCTATTGCCTTCAGCGCCGTTTTTCACGAGGCCATCGGTAACTTCGAGAATGAGGCTGACAACCTCGCGCCACTCGGCGGGGCCAAAACCACGGCTTGTCGCAGCGGGTGTGCCCAAACGGATGCCAGATGTCACCATTGGCGGCGCAGGGTCAAACGGTACGGCGTTTTTGTTGCAGGTGATGCCTGCATGTTCAAGCGCAAGGTCAACCACTTTGCCTGTAAGGTTTTTCGGGCGCAGATCAACCAGCACAATATGGCTGTCGGTCCCGCCGCTTACGATATCAAGCCCGCCTTTAATCAAACCATCGGCAAGAATACGCGCGTTATCGACAACCGCTTTTGCGTATGTTTTAAATTCAGGCTGTAACGCTTCACCGAATGCAACAGCCTTTGCTGCAATGACGTGCTCGAGCGGGCCACCCTGAATACCGGGGAATATCGCAGAGTTAATCTTCTTCGCAATGTCAGCATCGTTCGTTAAAATCATACCGCCGCGGGGCCCGCGCAATGTTTTGTGCGTTGTTGTGGTTGTAACATGTGCATGTGGTACAGGGCTGGGGTAAGAACCGCCAGCAATCAAACCCGCATAGTGCGCCATATCAACCATCAAATACGCGCCCACGCTATCGGCAATCTCGCGGAAGCGTTTCCAGTCAATCACGCGCGGGTAGGCAGACGCGCCTGCAATAATCATTTTCGGCTGGTGTTCTTTGGCAAGGCGCTCGACCTCTTCATAATCAAGCAAAGCATCGTCCTTGCGTACACCATATTGAATAGCGTTAAACCATTTTCCCGACTGGTTTGGCGCAGCACCGTGCGTTAAGTGACCGCCCGAAGCCAGCGACATACCTAATATTGTATCGCCCGGCTTGATAAGCGCTTGTAACACGCCTTGGTTGGCCTGCGAGCCTGAGTTTGGCTGCACATTTGCAAACTCAGCGCCGAAAAGTTTCTTCGCGCGTTCAATAGCGATTGTTTCAACGACATCAACAAATTCGCAGCCTTGGTAGTAACGTTTGCCGGGGTAGCCCTCCGCGTATTTGTTTGTCAGCACTGAACCCTGCGCCTGCAATACAGCACGACTAACGATATTTTCAGAAGCGATAAGCTCGATCTGGTTTTGCTGGCGCTGCCATTCGCTTTCAATCGCGCCGAATACTTCCACATCCGTCTCTGCCAAGTTCGAAGTATAATTATAAAATTCCGTTTCGCTCATTTTCTTTGCCGCCTGTGACATTGTCCACTCCTTCTAGCTTAATACTTCTACGCCGTAACCCCAGAACAATCCGCTCTCGATAACCCCTGTTATTTGTTTAATCTGCTTTTCTGTTTCCGCCGTGATGGACGGAAATTTTACATCGGCTACAAAGTGCCCGTTCTCGCTGATCACAGCGCCGTCTTTACCGCCTGCCGAGCGGAGCGTTACCTTCTTGGCGCCAATGCTGTAAAGCTCATTCTCAACTGCGCGGTAGGCCAGCTGGCTTATTTCAACAGGGACTGCGAATTTTTCCCCCAGCGCCGAAACCATTTTGGTTTTATCGGCGAGAATATATTTCTTGCTGCAGGCTTTCATCACGAGCTTCTCTTGGAACATCGCACCGCCACGCCCTTTCAAAAGATTTCCAGCAGGGTCAATTTCATCAGCACCGTCAAAGCACCAATAAGGTTTGACATCGAGAATAGATGCAGTCTTCAGCCCGAGCGCTGCGCACGCCATTTGTAATTCGCGTGACGTTGGCACAAACAAGCAATTGAGTTTTTCACCGCGCACACGCGCAGCTACCGCTTGTATGGCCATGAAAGCGGTCGAGCCCGAGCCAACGCCAATCACATCCCCGTCATTCACAAAGGACGCAACCTTCGCCGCGATTTCTTCTTTCTCGCGGGCGTTTTTAATCTCGCCGTAATCAGGTAATGTGTTTTCCCAACCCATGTTTGAACCTATGCCAACCTACTGAATAATCCCCTTTTTTCTTAGAACATATTCCAGCCTTTTCATAGCATTCTGCCGTAAAACCTCCTCGGAGGCTGTGGATGGGCCCTGAATGCTGACTTCTGTTAAACTCTGGACGTCAAAAGCCGTGACTTTCACATAGGAGCCCATTGGGATAAACTCGAGGTAAATTTCACGATTCATAGCTATTAAAGTAGGCAAAGAATGAGCAATACAAAAGCCCCTTTCCAATGGGATGACCCGCTTCTATTAACAGAACAACTGACCGACGAAGAACGGATGGTACAACAAACCGCCCGCGACTTCGCAACCGAGAGGCTTTTGCCCGGTATTATCGAGGCGAACCGCCACGAAAAATTCGACAAGAATATTATGAAGGAAATGGGCGCACTAGGCCTGCTGGGGCCAACCTTACAAGGTTATGGTTGTGCAGGCGTTTCGGAAGTGGCTTATGGTTTGATTGCGCGCGAGATGGAACGCGTCGATAGCGGCTACCGCTCTGCTCTTTCTGTTCAATCATCACTTGTGATGTACCCGATTTATACTTTCGGCAGTGACGCGCAGAAGGAAAAATATTTGCCCGGCCTTGCGAGCGGTGAGTTAATAGGCTGTTTTGGCCTAACCGAACCTGATGGCGGCTCGGACCCCGGCGCGATGACAACGCGCCTGAAGAAGAAAGGCGCTGGCTATACACTCTCGGGCGCGAAGCAATGGATTACCAACTCACCAATAGCTGACGTATTTGTTGTCTGGGCTAAAGACGAGCAGGATGAAATTGTCGGCGTTGTGCTTGAAAAAGGCATGAAGGGCCTGAGCGCACCGAAGATTGAAGGAAAATTCTCACTCCGCGCCTCCGTAACTGGCGGCATCAGCATGGATGAGGTTGAACTTACGCCTGATCATATTCTGCCAAACGCCAAGGGGATCAAATCACCCTTCATGTGTTTGAACAAAGCACGCTACGGTATTTCATGGGGCGTGATGGGTGCAGCAGAAAATTGCTGGCATATCGCGCGGCAATACACGCTTGATCGCGTAATCTTCGGCAAACCCCTTGCCGCCACACAACTTGTGCAAAAGAAACTCGCCGATATGATGACGGAAATTACGCTGGGGCTGCAGGGCTCGTTACGCCTCGGCCAGCTGATGGACCAGAAACGTGCCCCCGTTGAAGCGATTTCAATTATGAAGCGTAATAACTGCGGCAAAGCTTTAGAGATTGCCCGTGTGGCACGTGACATGCTGGGCGGCAACGGTATTGCCGATGAATATCATGTGATACGCCATATGATGAATTTAGAGGCCGTAAACACCTATGAAGGCACGCATGATATCCATGCGCTTATTCTGGGTCGCGCGCAGACAGGCCTACAAGCGTTTCAGTAAAACGTTGACATAGCGCTACTCAAATTCTACGGTGACTCCTAATAACTGAGGGGGAATCATGAAAAACAGTATTAAGTTAGGCCTAGCCGCATTAGCCTTTTCAACGGCTGCCTGTGGGCCAACGCCGGAAGAGCGCGCCAATTTAGAGAGAATTGAGCATATAGACCGTATTGCCAGTGCCGCCATTTACGGTGCGCGAAACATGGCAAGAGAACAAGGCGGTGTGTGCGAAGGTGATACACTTCAAGTAAGATTGTGGAGCCAGCCGGAGCCTGTGCTTGTAACCATAGGCACAGAAAGCGATGCATCGGGCCGCGCCTTATATTTATACGAAAATGAAGAGTTCCGTGACTTTGCGGTCACCTTCCCAGATTTTATACTTCATGACAGTAACCCTGTCCTTATGAAGCCTGAGTGCCTATAGCATTATAAAATTTATCGATTAGCCGGTCTGAATTTATCAATAGCTGTACCTGCCACTGCGGGCGGTTCGTCGAGACTTCCTGCAATTATTGTATCGTTTGCTGCATAGCTTAGAGCGCTGGCGAGCAACATAGCTCCCAGAAGCCCTATTGGTATACCCACGATCCATGGGAACCCTTCTTCTTGTGGCGGCTTCATTTTATGTCCCTGTAATTTTTATTTTTTCTGACAATATCAAAGCCGCTGCATCCAATCAACGCTACAGCCCCTATATTGCTGTTTCGCAACAAGCCGTTTAAACTCTGCATTATAAATATGCTGGATCCGCGCCTCTTTATCTTACTAACTGCAGTTATATTTCTGCCTCTCAACGCCCACGCTACGCGGACGGTGACATCCCCTTATGTTGATGAAGGTACGTTAAAATTAAAGCTTAAAGGTGGCGTAACGCATGACGATGAACGTGCCGCACGTGATGGGGCCGTTGCCGCGAAGCTGGGCATGGAATATGGCTTTAAAGGGTTCTCGCTAGAGCTTGAAGGTGACATTGAAAACGCAGGGGATGATAATAACACGAACTACAACGCAACATCACTAAAGCTGAAAACACAGCTCACCGAAAAGGGCGCTTATTGGCTCGATGTAGGCGCACGGCTAGCCTACGAAGAAAACCATACAGCTGGCCCCGAGAGTATGGAGCTAAAAATCATACTGGCAAAAGACACCGAGAAATTCCGCCATATCGCCAATTTCATTTTTGACCGCGAGGTGGGTAATGGCGCGGTGAATGATATGAACGGCGGCTTCTCATGGGGAAGCCGTTATAAATGCAGCAAAGCGTTTCAGCCTGGTTTCGAGATGTATAATAATTTCGGGTCTCTTTCCAACCGGCCAGACTTTCAAGACCAAGACCACAGCATAGGCCCTGCCGTTTATGGCGGCTTTGGTGAAGGCTGGAAATACGAGGCGGCTTATCTGGCAGGCCTGACAGACAACGCGGCGGATGACCGTTTCAAATTTGTTATTGAGTATAGCGTCCCATTTTAGGGCGTTGGCAGGTGAAACGCCATTTGCACTAGCTGTACTGTTACAATCAGGCAAGCAGCGCTAAAAAGGGCCGCGAGAGGTAGTTCTTTTATCATTGAAAAATCCCTGTTTTTTCCAAGTATATACTTTTTTCGGGGAGCGGCCAAACTATAATATTGACATATTCTAGGGCGGGGCCTAATCTAGCCTGACTCCTCAGGGTGGAAAAAATGAGTATCGCAAAAACAGATTTTGAAGATCCGGCACAGGCTGCGGCAAGGCTGGCAAAAGAGCGCATCAAAGCCGAAGCAAAAAGACTATATGGCCACATAGGTGATGGGCCGCTTAAAGCAGCGCGTTATCTTGCGCAGACACTTTTCAAAGATGTTAGATACGGCAACCGCCCCTACTTCGAACATCTCGAGCATGTTGCACTGGAACAAATGAAAGGCCCGCAGCCTTATGGCCACCGCGTGGTCGCAGGCTACCTGCACGACCTGTTGGAAGACATTGAAGGCTGGACAGCACAAGACCTGCTTGATATCGGCTTCCCGAAATATACAGTTGATATTATTGTTGCCGTTACAAAACAGGAAGGCGAGCTTTATTTCGATGCCATGCAGCGCGTCAGTTTGAACGCTGAAGCAATTCACGTGAAACTGGCTGATCTTGGCATGAACAGTAATGCCCGCGGCCTGCCACGCGCCCCGACCGAAAAAGACCTCGGCCGCCTGCAAAAATACTGGATGGCGCAACGCTACCTTGAAGCTGTCCGTGACGGGGAAATCAAGCCTGGCTCATGCCCTGTAGAGTTTATTACAAAGAATATTGATGCCTTTGCCAAAGATGAAAGCCACAAACAGCAGCTCCTGGCTATTTTACATGCGGAAACATCTGCATCCCCCGTTGCGCCAACACCACAGGAGCGCCACGCAGCATGAGCTTTACAGCACTACAGCAGGAAATTGACACACTCCGTACCTTAGGCAACCGCATTGAAGGTATTGAGAATGGCTTAAAAAACCGTGGACGGGCATTGAGCGACCATTTGGAACACGGCACAGACATGCCGGCATTTGATACCAATACTGCCGATTTAAATGAAATTGCAAAGCTGCTTAGCGGCGTCCCTGCAGAAGAGCGCGCCGAAAACTATGCCGGCATCATACAGCAGAAAAGCATCAGACATTGGGGCGAGATGGCCGAAACACTGATCCGTATCCGCCACAACATGCATGTTCTTTCGAGCCTCGAATTTTATGCGCAGAAATGTGCTGAAATGGAAATAGAGCTTTTAAAATTTGAAGGCCGCACAAGAAAGCTGAGTACACAAGAGCAGGAGGCCATACGCCTTGCCACGAATGCTGTTGCCAACGTGCAACGCATGATGGAGTTAAGAGCACAGGAAATTGAAAAAATTTCAGCCAATCTGCCGCAAATTATTATAGGGCTTGAAAGCTTGGGCTATACAGAGGTCGCACAAGAGATTAAAGCCGAGGCAGACAACGCCGAGCAAGCCGCCGAACAATTCAAAAACGACATGCGGCGCGATGCCATAACTGATAATGAAAAGAACCGGCTTTTTACACAGGCAAGCGTCGACTGCGTAGAGGATTTCTGTGACCTCGTGGAACATTATACCCAGACGGGCGACAGCTTCCTCCAGCTTTATAATAACCACACTATTCTCGAAATCCCTGAAGGACTGGAATCAACAAAAACCAAGACTTCTGCAATAAGCTGGTCTGGCGACGCATATCTTGCTGGAAGTGACAAATGCAAACTGGCACACGCACTGCTTATGCCGGCACTCAGCAGCCTTGAACAGCTTCTTGAACGCAGACAAGACGCTATGCTTTCCGAACTAGGCTCTGCCCCACCTGTTATGGGTTTGAATTAATAAATTTCAGAAAAATGGCTAGAACGGCCTACTTGCTTCGAAAGTAATATTGCCGCTTTTTACTGATGGCGCGACTGCGTGTTTGAAACATTTGCCCAGTTGAACGGCTGTAAAGCTTGTACCTGCTGCCAAAGCAGCCCACACAGGCCCACCCCAGAAAAACCCCGTAAGGCCTGCAAGAGCCGTAATACGCCCCCCGCTCCATTTGGAACGCCCGGCGGCTTCGATAATGATTTTTCCGGCCATTTTATCTAGTGGAATACAGGTGAGCATCCTGCTGCATCTCTTGACGCATTCATAACCGCACATTCATCCAGAAACCTGTCTATTTCTTCACTTGCCTGCCCCATATCGGCAATGATTTGGAGCATGTCCGGCGGAAGATCGTTCAGCTTTGTTGGATCTGCTATAAGCTGCGTAATCAGCTCTGCCCCTTGATTGAAATTCTCAAAATCGCTCGGCTGCGGGAAAAGTTCAGCAAGCAAGTCTTCCTCATCGGCATTTGTCGTTGACGCGTTTTTGAATGATTGCTGCATGACTACCTCCTGAAGATTCTAAATTGCTGTTAAAAATTGTAAGCTATAGGGCCAAACGCCTCACTAACGAGGGCATTATCATCTTCCACGGCTTGAGTAGCTTGTGCAGAGGCGCGTGGGGTCAATATTTTTTGATAGTTCAAGGCTGATCGCAAAATACAGGTAAGATTTTCCTGCGTGAGCGGCCATGTGAGTTTTCCTGTTTCTGCGTTATATGAAACATCTGAAATGCCGATATGTGCCAGAAATTTTTGTTCGATTTCAGCAGAAGTTGCATTCATACGGGTCTTGTAATAATCCCTGCTAACGGCACCGGCATTGTATTCACAAGAGGATTTCCCACCCATGCCCAATTCGTATGCCGCAGCCGCCTTTGCTTTCTCGACAAGCGGGACTAGATAGCCGTCAATTGTCTGCAGCTTTAACGTTCTTCCATCGGCCGAAACCACGAAAGGATATTCCTCGTTCTGAATTGCCTGTAATAGGTCAGTTGCCTCGTGAAAGTCGGATAGGTCCAGATTGAAAACCTGCGGCACCGAGGCAAGTCGTGCCTGCTGGCGCAGTTCTAGCTCCCATGATTTCTGCTTAACGGCAGCATGCATAATCGCCTCTATATTTTCTTTAATGACCGGAAAGCTTAACTCTCCTTTTTCAGAGTCATAGAAACCGCCTTTAATACCAATCTTCTCGTATATTTTTAAGAAGGCTGGGGCTGATTGTGGAGAAACAGAACAAGAGTAGCTATTTCTATATGTTTCAAAATTTGTAAAGCTAATATTGGACTCATAGCTAATTCCTATCTCACGTGCGGCCCATGTTTCCGCATCATTAATCATAGGCAGGAGTCTTTTGGCGCTGGTTTTTAGTTTAAGGGTTTTCCCTTCATCAATAATCTGGTGCTCAAAGTCCTTCCATTCGGTCATTGCTTTGAAAATATTTTCAGCGTTGGGAATTTTGCTAATATCCAGATAGAATATTTTATATCTTAGCTCATCAAGACCTGTAACAAAGGCTGCTGTTGCCCCGCAAATCAGCGCTCCTTTGGGACCACCCACCGCCCCCATAGTTGCGGCGAAAGCTGCTTTGGCAACGACTCTTCTAAATGGCGTTCTTGGCTTTTCTACAAACATAAAAATATCCCCTCGTAAAATATACGAGAGTTTATAGGACATTTATTTGTTTATGTCAATTTATTATAGAAAATAGGATTTAAATCTCATCCTCATCATCCAGACTGGCGAGGCCGGAGAAGGATGACTGGCTGGCAAGGAAGCGTTCGAGCTGGCGCATCACACTAATAATATCGTGCAAAGTTTTGTCGTTTACTTCTGTTGATTTCAGTTTTTCTTCATGCTTGCTGAACATGTCGGTGATCATTTTGTGGAGCTTCTTGCCCTTCTCGGTCAGCTTCACGCGGAACGAGCGTTTATCATGCACTGAGCGCTGTTGCTCGATATAGCCTGTTTCCACCATCTTTTTCACGTTGTAGGAAACGTTTGAACCAAGGTAGTAACCACGCAGCGTTAACTCGCCCACTGTCAGTTCGTCATGGCCAATATTGTGCAAAATCATCGCTTGCACGTTGTTGATGTCAAGAATGTGATGCTTATCAAGTTCAGCTTTCACCACGTCAAGAAAATAGCGGTGCAGGCGTTCAAACATATGAATCGCATCGTAATAAGGCGTTGTATGCACGGGCGTTACTCCAGATTTTTATTATTATTTAGATAGTTTTGAGATAGATTCTTTCTATCCTTATGATAATAAAGGTTTTTCCTGAAGCAAAGCTTAATTTAGGGCCTTCCTTTGCCTATTTCGTCAAATTCTGTTCACCCTAGTATAGCCAGATGGCAGGAAAAGCCACGCAGCACTAGCCTGCGCCTAATGCGAGTGGCTTTGACGAACCAGATGGCTATACTAGGGTGAACCCAATAGGGCGCGGCAAATTTACATGGGCTGATCGTTCAAATGGCTTGTTATTAGGGCAAGGCTAGCAACTGCGCCATTTTCACTTCCATCCATGTAAATTTGTCTCGCGCAGAATTGATGAAATAGGCAAAGGAAGGCCCTGGTTGACGTAATGCCAGAAGAGATACATGTTTTAGACAAAAAAGTGCGGCTTTTACAGCCCGATACAGGGTTTCGCACGGGATTAGACAGCGTGATGCTGGCTGCTGCCTGCCCTGCTGCTGATTTTGAAACTGTGCTCGATATAGGTTGCGGTGTTGGCGGCGCGGCGTTCAGCTTGCTTTACCGCGAAAGGCAGATAAAGCTTACCGGTGTTGACCTGCAACCCGTGATGATTGAACTGGCGCAAGAAAACGCAAAGCTGAACAAGCTTGAAGCGCAATGTAATTTTATTCAAAGCGATATACGCAATTTTACCGCGCCGCTTTTTGACCACGTGATCTGCAACCCGCCCTACCTTGAAGCCGCTACACATGTGCCCTCACCCGATGCCGGCCTTGCCATGGCGCGCGGCCACCAAAGCGAAGATATTTCACTGGAAGACTGGGTGAAAGCTGCGCACAGGCTTGTGAAATCAAACGGGTCATTCACGCTTATTCACCGCGCTGACCAGCTTGACCGCATAATCCACGCGCTTGGAAAAATGTTTGGCAAAACAGATATTATTCCGCTCTGGCCTAAAGCGGGCGAACCAGCCAACCGCGTGATTGTAAGAACATGGAAAGATAAACGCTCGCCAATTACATTATTGCCTGGCCTTATCAGGCATGAAGAAGATGGCAGCTATACGAAAGAGGCTCAGTTAATTCTGCGCGAAGGTAAAGCGTTTGTAACAGACTGAGATAAAACCATACTCTGGCAGCGCGGGTCTTGCGGGTTCGCCGCACAGTAGCTTTTCCAGGCTTCGGCCATTTCCTTGACGTTCATGCCTGCTGTGTCTTCTGCCATCAAAAATGCATCCAGCTTCACGCCATCAGCAGGCTGCGCTGTATTTTTCGCCTTTACGACAGCCTCGATAATATCTGCACATTGCGCATCGCCTGCGTCTCTAAGTGTTTTGGCGGCAATTAGCAGATCTTTGTCCGGTGTATTGTTAATGTCGATATTGTGTTCCGTGAAAAGCTTTGTCACCTGCTCTTTTCTTTCATCGCCTGTACAGATAACACAAACAGGGTTTTCACTTGCATCAATGTAAACTTCATCACCATCAAAATCACATTTGTGAAAACCGCCTAGCTCCATAGCGCAGCCAAGGTCGAGCGATTTATAAACCAAGTGACGCTTGGCACGGTCTTCCATGCCTTCGACTTCAAGAAGTTCAGCGCCTGTTAAAACGCCAATACTATCTTTGATGCCTTTCACGATATTGAAAAACGGAATTGCATCGAGACCGCTTTCAATTGCAACGTCGGTCAGCTTGGCAGCTTTCAGCAGCGGGCTTTTACTGACAATGCCGTATAATTTTTCACGGAGCGGCTTTTGCTGGTTTGCGGCGTTCGGTATAGCCAGCTCCATAAACGGGCTGGGGCTGGCAAGGCTGAAACTGCTCGAGACATTCAAAGCAGATGTAAGCTTCAGCCCGAAAGGCTTATCGGAAGGGCCTGTTTCCAGCCCTAAAGAAGCACCTGCAATGTACACCATAAACAAAACGTTATGGCAAATAAGTTAACAAAAGGTTAAAGTGGCAGTTTCCTGCGGTTTACTGTGCGGCGCTCTCAAGCCCTTTACGGATAAACTCTTTCGCGTTTGAAAGGCCTATACGCTCCTGCTTCATGCTATTGCGGTGGCGCACGGTGATTGTTTCATCTTTCAACGTGTCGTTATCGATCGTCAGACAGTACGGCGTCCCAATCTCGTCCTGACGCGCATAACGCTTACCGATATTCTGCTTGATATCAAGATCAACCGGAAACTCTTCGCGCAACTCAAGGTAAAGCTTGGTTGCAATTTCTGGGTGCCCGTCTTTTGCTGTGAGCGGCAGAATGGCGGCTTTCTTTGGCGCGAGGCGCGGGTGGAAGTTCAGATACACACCTGACGGGCGACTCGGGTCTGGTGTGAATGCTTCACACAACAGCGCAAGCACACCGCGTGTAAGACCCGCTGCAGGCTCGATCACGTGCGGCAGGAAGCGCTCGTTCGTTGTCTGGTCGATATATTCAAGCTTCGTGCCCGAATGTGTTTGGTGCTGCGTAAGGTCGTAATCTGTACGGTACGCAATACCTTCCAGTTCACCAAAGCCCGGGTCCGTGAACGGGAATTTATATTCGATATCAAATGTACCTTTGGAATAGAACACAAGCTCGTTGTGGCCGTGCTCGCGCATGAGCAGATTGCCTTTTGTCAGGCCGATCTCCTGCCAGAATTTCTGGCGTTCTTCCTTCCAGAAATCGAACCACATTTTCGCATCTTTCGGATGGCAGAAAAACTCCATTTCCATCTGTTCAAACTCACGTGAGCGGAAAATAAAGTTACGCGGGTTAACCTCGTTACGGAAGGCTTTCCCGATTTGCGCGATACCAAACGGCACTTTAACGCGCGATGAATCAAGCACGTTTTTGTAGTTCACAAAAATACCTTGCGCTGTTTCACCGCGCAGGTAGGCAACGTTATCATCACTTGCAACAGCACCGATTTTTGTTTCAAACAGCAGGTTAAATGCTTTTGGCTCGGTCAATGTGCCGGGCTTTGACGCATCAGGGCCAATGATATTGGCGAATTCAGAAAACGCGATATCAGAGAGTGCGCGCTTCTCGAAATCGGCATCTGTTTTCTTGCCGGCGAATTTTTTAAAACGGCGCGCTTTACTCTCTTCAAAATCATCGCCCTCTTGCACGGCGATTGATGATCCCTGCCCGTCTTTCGGTGTAAAAACAATCAAATGGTCAGCGCGGTAACGCAGCTTGGTCTCCTTACAATCAACCATTGGGTCAGCGAAGCCGCCCACATGGCCTGAAGCAACCCAGACTTTCGGGTTCTGAATGATTGCACTATCAAGGCCGACAATATCAACCGGTGTGCCGTCTGGCCCGATCGGCGGACACAAAACCATTTTACGCCACCACCAGTCACGCAGATTATTCTTCAGCTCCGTACCAAGCGGGCCGTAATCCCAGAAGCCGTTAATGCCGCCGTAAATTTCAGATGCCTGATAGATAAAACCGCGGCGCTTACAGAGCGCGACGATTTCTTTCATGTTTTTTTCGAGAGCGGTTGCTTGGTCGGATTTTTCTGCGGCTTGGGACATATTCTATTACCTTTTTTACCGCCCAAAATTGCCCTATTTTTCAGCGTTTTTCAAGGCTTTTGAATCCCAGCGTTTATGCAGCCACAGCCATTGCGGCGGGCGTTCCTTGATCCAGTCTTCCAGCAAGTGGTGAACGCCTGTCATAATTTCCGCATTTTCCCCTTCCAGATTCACAGGCGGGTAGAAACTCAGGCGGAATTTGTGCCCTTGCAATCTTTCCGAACGGAACGGAATAACAGGCGCATTTGCTTTGCGCGCCATATCCATAAAAGTAAGTGCTGTCATGGCAGGTTTACCGAAAAGCGGGATCGGTTCACCCTTGTTGAATTTCTGGTCAACGAGTAACCCGACAGACCCCGGCCCTTGCAAATGGCGCAACATTTCCATTGTGCCGCGGCGTGATTTATTGAAGCTTTCGATACGGCCTTCATAACTGCGAATATTCAAAAGCAGTTTATCAACATGCGGGTTATTCGGCGCGCGGTAGACAACGCCCATGTTGTAACCGACATTCGCCAGAAACAGCGGCAATATTTCCCAGTTGCCAATGTGGCCCGAGAGAAAAATAACCGGCTCTTGCTTCGGTATATTCTCGAGGCCACTCAGCTCAACATGGTTTTTCACGATATACGGGAGGTGCGGATATTCAGCGAGCGTTCTACCCAGATGCTCCCACATCTCTTTCAGAATGATTTTCTTTTCTACTGCTGATTTCTCAGGGAATGCGATATCCAGATTATTCAGTGCGTGCTTTGATACGCCGAAGAGTGGCCCGACGGACGCAAATATAAACCCGCCCAAAGCAGAAGCAAGCCCCACAGGCATAAGGCGGAAGAACCCGTAGAATAAGTAGACCAGCAGAGCCTCGGCTAAATATTTCATTTCTTCAGCCTTGTTTTTATAAAGGCGAGAAGCGCGGCCTCATTTTCTATTTGCAAATCTGTTTCCAGCGCTTCAACTGCATTATCATCAATTTTGGTTTTGTCTTTTGTCGTTGTAATAAGCGCTGCTCCCAGTGCTGCTGCTTGCTGTTTTAAAAGTGCAATATTTGCGTGTGTATACACATGATGGTCGGGGAATGCTTGGAAGCCCGCAAGCGTAGCGCCCGCCTCCTCGAGCGTTTTGCGGAATTTGTCAGGGTTGCCAATGCCGCAAAATGCCAGATATTTTTGACCTGCTAAATTTTGCTTCGGCACAACACGTGCCTGAAAAATATTGTCATCCTCGCGGAAGCGAGGATCTTGTATTTCAGTCAACGAGATTCCCGCTTTCGCGGGAATGACATCGGAATAAAAAACAAACGCATCAACACGTGGCAATCCGTCCTCCAGTATTTCGCGTAAAGGGCCTGCCGGCATAACGCGCTTATTGCCAAAGCCGCGTGCGTCTGCCACGCAAAATACAATATCAGGCTTTACAGACGGGTTTTGCATGCCGTCATCCATAATAATAATGTCAGCACCCTGTTCTTGTGCCAGTAGCGCCGCCTTGCCACGCTCTGCGCCGACTATTACGGGCGCTGTATCTTCCAGCAGCCGTGCTTCATCTTCCATACGGGAAAGAAAAACGGGTGCCGATGCAATGTTCTCGCGCCTCAGTAATTCAGCAAGATACAAACAAAAAGGTGTTTTACCTGTACCGCCCACATTGATGTTGCCCACGCATATAAGCGGGACATTCAGCTTAACTGGCTTTACAAGCGCGCGGCGTACTTTCCCCGCCCCTGCAAAAAGAGCTGCAAAAGGCAAAAGCAGATCAGATAAAAGGGAGCGTTCCCTGAACCAGAAATCAGGCTGCTGCATGGATGTTTGAACCTCCGAGCAAATATCCTACAACCGCATTATGGCAGGCAAGCCCTTTTCGTGTTGGCTTTACCAATTCACCGTCTTTCAGCAAGAAACCTTCATCACATAATGTATCAATTTTTGTCCGCGCTATCGTTTCAGGTAGCTTCATGCCTTCTACAAGGCGCAAACCCATCATCAATTTCTCATGCGTTTGCGTTTCATCATTCAAGCTTTCCCATTGCTCATAGGCATGGCCCTGCTCTGCTATACGCTGCTGCCAGATGTCAGGTGCGCGGTGCACGCGCGTGGCAATTTTATTCCCGTTGACAGTCAAACGCCCGTGCGCCCCCGGGCCGATGCCAATATAATCACCATAGCGCCAGTAATTAAGGTTATGTGCTGATTGATGATCTTCATTCGCGGCATAGTTTGAAACCTCATAGGCGGGCATACCTGAAGCGCTCATAATTTCCTGCGTGACCTCGTAAAAGTCCGCGCCTGTGTCTTCATCGGGCATTACAAAATCGCCGCGCGCTTCAGAAAGATAGAATTTTGTCCCTTTCTCGATTGTCAGTTGGTAAAGCGACATATGCCCCTTGGCGAATTGTAGCGCTTGCTTCAATTCCGTCTTCCATTCATCAAGCGATTGTTTTGGCGTGGCGTAGATAAGATCAAACGAGAATTTATCGAATATTTCTGCTGCGCTACTCACAGCCTTCAACGCAGCGTCGCCATCATGGATACGACCTAAAAATTTAAGCCGCTCGTTATTGAATGACTGCACGCCGATAGAAACGCGGTTTATGCCCGCCTGCTTGAAATCAGCAAATTTTTGAGCCTCCGATGAATTCGGGTTTGCTTCGAGCGTTATCTCGATATCGTTCTTGAAGCCCCAAAGCGCCTGGATTTTATCAATAATCGCGCCAACGGTTTGCGGACTCATTAAAGACGGCGTACCGCCACCAAAAAAGACTGATGAAACAGGCGTTTTATAACGCGCAAAAACATATTCCATCTCTTTTATATATGTATCAAGCATTTGCTGCTGGTCGATATTCTCGCGCAAATGCACATTGAAATCGCAATACGGGCATTTCGCCGCGCAGAAAGGCCAGTGGATATAAAAACCCGTCATAACTTCCAAACTCCTGATGTCACCCCAGCGAAAGCTGGGGTCCAGTGGATCAAAACAAAGTTTTATTTCGTAACTCTGGATGCCAGCTTTCGCTGGCATGACATATTTTTTATAATTTTTCCTTTAGTGCTCTGAACGCCAGCGCACGGTGTGAAATTTTGTTTTTCACCTCTGCCGGAATTTCAGCAAAGCTTTGGGTATAGCCTTGCGGAATAAACATCGGGTCATACCCGAACCCATGTTCGCCACGTGGCGGCCATGTAATTTCGCCTGTTGCACGCTCCTGCACTTCTATCAGTTTGCCGTCAGGTAAAGCCAACACCAGCGCGCAAATAAACGCCGCACCACGGTTTACTTCATGGCCCATTTCATCATGCACACGTTTCATAGCGACGCTGAAATCTTTGTTAGAGCCTGCCCATCTTGCAGAATAAATGCCCGGTGCACCTTCAAGCGCTTCAACGGCAAAACCGCTATCATCGGCGAGTGCGGGTAAGCCGCTGGCCTGCATCGCCGCAACTGCTTTTAACCGCGCATTCTCTATGTAGGTTGTACCTGTTTCATCAGGCTCGGGCAGGCTCAGGTCTTTTAGCGTTACATACTCAGCCGCCATGTCACCGAGGAAGCTTTTAAACTCCTCAAGCTTATGCGCATTACCTGTTGCTAAAAGAAGTTTCGGAAACATCAGGCACCGATAGAAGCCGTTTGTTTTGCTGCTAACTCACCGCAGCCTTTTTTGGCAAGCGCAAGCAGGTTTAAAAACTCAGCTTCGGTGAACGGTGTTTTTTCTGCCGTGCCCTGAATTTCAACAATACCGCCCTTGCCTGTAATAACAAAGTTTGCATCTGTTTCAGCGCTTGAATCTTCTGCGTAATCAAGGTCAAGCACAGGCGTGCCGTTATAAATGCCGCATGAAATTGCAGAAACACTATCAACCACAGGCCAGCCTTTTTTCAAGAGTCCGATTTTCTCGATATGTTTACACGCAAGCACAAGCGCAACGTAACAACCTGTAATGGATGCTTTGCGTGTGCCACCATCGGCTTGCAACACATCACAATCAAACTTGATCTGGCGCTCGCCGAGTTTTTCAAGATCCACAACCGCACGCATGGCACGACCAATAAGACGCTGGATTTCCTGCGTGCGGCCTGATTGTTTACCCTTTGCCGCCTCGCGGTCGGTGCGGGTATTTGTTGCACGTGGCAACATGCCATATTCTGCTGTCACCCAGCCGCGGCCTGTATTTTTCATCCAGCCCGGTACATTCTCCTCAACCGTTGCCGTGCAGAGAACATGCGTATCACCAAATTTCACAAGGCAGGAGCCTTCGGCGTGCTTCGAGAAATCGGTGACGAATTCTACATTCCTGAGGGCATCCGCAGTGCGGCCAGAGGGACGTGAGTCGGGGCGTGACATGATCTAAACTCCTTATTTATAAGGTGTTTTATAGGATTATCAAAAATTGTCAAACGGCTGCTAATTCCCTATATTATAGCCATGCTGGAATCCCTTGATACACGCCAGAAAGAGATTTTCCGCCTGCTCGTTGATACGTGGCTGGGCGCAGGTGACCCTGTGGGCAGCCGTGCGCTTGAGCGCTTGCTTGACCACCGTTTATCGGCCGCGACAATCCGCAACGTGATGATGGACCTCGAGGAGATGGGCCTCCTCCGCTCGCCACATACTTCCGCTGGCAGACTGCCAACACAAACGGGTTTGCGCATGTATATTGACGGGCTTCTCGAAATTAACCCGTTGCAAGACCAAGAGCGTAAAAAAATTGAAGCGGCCTGTTTATCATCAGGAACCGCACCCGCCGATGTTCTTTCACGCACATCGTCTTTACTCTCGGGCTTGTCCGACTGGGTGGGGCTTGTGGTTGCGCCAAAAAGCAACAAGCCGATGCGCCAACTACAATTTATCCGTATCGAGCCGAAGCAGGTTTTACTGGCGCTTGTGTTTGAAGATGGCAGCGTTGAAAACCGCCTGATGCAAATGAAGGAAGATGTTTCGCCTTCTGTACTCGAGCAAGCGTCTAACTTCCTGAATAGTTTTGTAAGCGGTAAAACACTTGCCGAAGTACATGATGAATTGACGCTGCAAATAAAGGCACAGAAAACCGTTCTCAATTCACTTGTGCAAAAACTTGTCGAGCAAGGCATTGCTGTTGCAACACCGGAAGCACTCAACGATGCAGGGCACTTGATTATCCGCGGCACATCGCGCCTGCTGGAAGATGTGAAAGCCATGGAACAGCTTGACCGTGCACGCCAGCTTTTACAGGCGCTGGAGAATCAGGAAACCGTTTCCTATTTGCTTGGTGAAGCGGGGCAAGCGGACGGCGTACAAATATATGTTGGCACAGAAAGCCGCATGTTTAATGATAGCGGCTGGTCGATGGTACTCTCCCCCTATAAATCGGCGGGCGGCAAGATTGTGGGCGCGATTGGCGTGATAGGCCCCAACAGGCTTGATTACGGGAAGATTATTCCAATCGTGGATTATACTTCCCAAATCATGGCACGCATGTTATCAACAAAATAAGAGAAACGAGACAATTATGAGTGATAAAGCCGAAGAAATGCCTGAACTTGAGCCAGACGACATGGAAACTGCCGTTCGTGGCGAGAATAATGATTCCGCAGGCTCACGTGAGGCACTGGAAACCGAGCTTTCTGTGGTTAAGGAGCAAATGCTCCGCGCGCTCGCTGAAGCCGAGAATACGCGCCGCCGCGCCCTGAAAGAACGCGAAGACGCAATGCGTTATAGCGTGACATCATTTGCCCGTGATTTGCTGACAACACTTGATAATTTTGACCGTGCGATCAAATCAATTCCTGAAGATCTGCGCAACGGCGATGCCCGCGTGCAGAACCTTGTTGCAGGGCTTGATGCCGTCGAGCGCGAAATGCTGGGCACCTTTGACAAGCACGGAATTAAAAAGGTTCACCCGCTTGGCGAACCGTTTAACCCGCACTTCCATGAAGTGATGGTTGAAATGCCGGGCACAGGCCAGCCAGCCGGTACGGTTGTGCAGGTGTTTGATTCAGGTTACGTGATTCATGACCGTCTTCTCCGCCCCGCCCGTGTAGGTGTTGCGAAAGATTCAGCCGAGCTGCCGAAGAATATCGACGAGAAGGTTTAAACCCTAGTTCCAGTTATAAATGAAGCGACCGATAGGATCTTCAGGCACATCAACTCTCTGCTCGAACGCACTTTGCAAAAGAACGTCCGCTTTAATGGCAACTGGTATGGCGTTGGCAGCAATAAAAAATGCACTAACAAGCATAAGCCCAGCGCCACATATTTTTGCCCCCTCTGCTGCCTCTAACGATTCTTCTGGCGTGAGATCATCTGGTTCTGATTCAGATTTATTTTCTGTGTCCACATCTGCTGGCTGTTCTGTATTAACTTTGGCAGCAGCAAGTTCTTCTTTTGCTTCCGATTCCCACTCTTTTCCTAAATTATAAAAAACGCGGCCAAGTACACCGATGCCTGTCCCTACTGCAATTCCTACAAAGCTCATCTCTTTTTCCTTGTTAGAGCTTTTGAATGGCACGTTTTGTCAGCTTATGTCAATAAAATTATAGAAAACTGCCCGCCCAAACTCGTAACTCCTTGAATTTCGGGATTTTTTGCGGGGCCTGCGTGTACAACTCAACAAAAGCCTGTACGGCGCGGAAATAGCGGCTTTTGAATTTCTGCTTCTGCGTATTTATTGCGCCTTTATATTGGCCTGTGCGTGCCAAGCCTACGAGCGCGTAGCTTGTTGCTAGTCTTTCTACGTCATCCCCGCAAAAGCGGGAATCTTGTGCCCTATTCTCTGAGATCCTCGCGTGCGCGAGGATGACACTATACAGCTCAAACAACGGCGCGGACGTATCGCGTGCATAGTTTTCTATATCAGCGATTTCATCGTGCAGATCCTGCTCGCGCGCAACGAGTAGTTTTTCAAATAAGTCATAGGGCAGCTTGTACTTTTCAATAGCAAGCAGTAACTCGTCGAGCACTTCATGCTTGGTTGCTATTCCCTTTTCATACCAGCGCGTGAAAGCATCGCGCCACCATTGCAGCCGTATAAGCCCCATGGTGGAACTTGTGACAACTTCACGCGTTTTTGCAATCTCGTGATTAAACATGCCAAGCGCCCAGAATGCGCTTTGCATATCTGCAGGCGCGAAAAGACTGAGGAAAAACCGGTCAGGGTCGTGCTTTTTCAGCAATATCCCGCATTGTGTTAGGTAGCTCATTGCACTATATTGCTAACAAATAAAGGAGAGAATGACCATGACTTTTACACTGCCCGAACTACCCTACAGCTATGACGCGCTCGGCCCTTATATGTCGAAAGAGACACTGGAATTCCACCATGACAAACACCACAAAGCCTATGTTGATAAAGCCAATGAGCTGATTAAAGGTACAGGCTGGGAAGGCAAAGCCCTTGAGGAAGCCATGGTGCTTGCATATAAAGACCCGAAACAAGCCGGTTTATTCAACCAGCTGGGCCAACATTACAACCATATCCATTTCTGGCACTGGATGAAAAAAGATGGCGGCGGCAAATCAGTCCCTGGCGCGCTTCAGAAAAAAATTGATTCAGATCTTGGTGGCTTTGAAGGCTTCCGCGATGGCTTTATTAAAGCCGGTGTGGGCCAGTTTGGCTCAGGCTGGTGCTGGCTCGCGCTTGATAACAACACAGGCAAGCTGGAAATTACAAAAACACCGAACGGTGAAAATCCGCTTGTAAGCGGCAAAACACCGTTGCTGGGTTGTGATGTGTGGGAACACTCCTACTATATTGACTACCGCAATGCGCGCCAGAAATATCTGGAAGCATTTGTAGATAACATGGTGAACTGGGATTATGTAGGCCAGCTATTTGAAGCAGGCCCTGTAAAATTAGCGGCTTAATATCCCCTGAAAAAACCGCCCTATTGGGCGGTTTTTTTTATTGGCCAAGCTTCAAAGTGGCAATGCCCGCCTGGAATGCGCGCCAGTGATTATCAATGTATTCCTGACAATCAAGCCCGCCTTGTGTTGGTTTTGTTTCATCGTATAGCTTGCAGAGATTATCTTTCATATTTTCTATTGCAAGATCACGGTAGTCAGCCTCGCCAACAATTTTTACAATACTATCGTCTGTATCTACATAGTATGACTCAGCCAGTAGCGCATTCACTCTTGCAAAGGCTGTGGCAAGCTTTGCCGGTTCCTGCTCCCGAATTGATTTTGTTTTATCTGTAGACGCTGTTTGAAACGCCTCGAAATAGTCGGCATCTTGCTCTTTAAAAATTTCACGCAGAAACATGGTACACAGCCCTTCCCTTATTTTCCGCCCTTATAGAAAATATCAGGCCGCGCTGTCAAATATTAAAATGGCAGCTACACGCCGGCCTTCGGCCATTAATACATTGTAGGTGCGGCAGGCTGCCCCTAAATCCATGGCTTCTATAATGATTTTCTGCGCACGGGCCTGCTGGCGGCCGTCAAAATCGACCCCGCCAAAACCGCGGGATGAGCCGAAAACCAGCACATCCAGATCAGGCTTCTGGGCCAGAAACTGGGGGAGTGAGTCGAAATCCTCGACATGATCGGGAAATACAACAACATTGCGCGCAAATGTTTCACTGCTAATACGAAACCCGTCTACACCATATGACTGGATAACCTTGCGGTCGCGTCCGATCAGTGGCGTGACATCCATTTAGTTGGCGTCCTTGCTACCGCGACTGACCTTGAAGATCGCAAGTAGCGGTGCGGCGACATAGATCGACGAGAATGTTCCAATAACAATACCGAACACAAGCGCATAAGTGAACGAGCGAATAACTTCACCGCCAAACACAAGCAACGCAATAAGCGCCAGCAAAGTTGTGGTCGATGTCATGAGTGAACGTGCGAGCGTCTGGTTGGTCGACAGGTTCAAAAGTTCAAGAATTGGCATTTTACGGTATTTACGCAAATTCTCGCGGATGCGGTCATAAACAACCACCGTATCGTTCAAAGAATAACCGGCGACCAGCAACACTGCCGCAAGTGTGGAAAGGTCAAACGCGATACCTGTAATGGAAATAAGCCCCATCGTCGCCACCATATCATGGAAGAGCGCGATAACAGCCGCGGCACCGAACTGCCACTCGAAGCGCAGCCAGAGATAGGCAAAAATACCAAGCATGGAAAGCGTGAACGCCCAGAAACCCGCACGCTTCAGCTCTTCACCCACTTGCGGCCCTACATATTCAGCGCGGCGTATATCAACGTTATATTCGCCGTATTTTTGCATCAACGCTGTTGTGACTTCGGCCTGTATCTTTTTGCCTGCATCTTCTTCCGCAATAGCTTTTGCATCCTGCCCGATACGGATAAGAAGTGTATTTGCATCACCGAACTCCTGAATGGAAATCTCGCCGAGATTAAGCGCGGCAAGGTCCTGCCGCACATCGGCCACATTAAACTCACGGTCGATCCCCACCTCAATAAGTGTACCGCCCGAGAAATCGATCCCGTAATTCAGGCCCTTTATAAAAAGAATAGAAAAAGCCCCGAGGATAATAAGGAGCGAAACCGCATAAGCCAGAAATCTTTTTCCGATAAAGTCGAACTTTGGCTCGTCTGGAAATAACTGAAAATAACCCATAACTTTAAACCTCTATAAAACCAGTTGCGCCGGACGCTTCGCCCGCAGCCATGTCACCATCAACAGACGTGAAACATACAGGGCCGAGAAAAGCGATGTGAATGTACCGATAATGAGCGTGACCGCAAACCCACGCACAGGGCCTGCACCCAGCATAAACAGGAACACCGCGGCAATAATTGAGGTCATATTCGCATCGATGATCGACGACATTGCGTTTTTATAGGCTGAGTCAATTGCCACAATGGGCGTTTTGCCTGCGCGTAATTCTTCTTTCAACCGCTCGAAAATAAGCACGTTTGCATCAACCGCCATACCGATGGTGAGAACGATACCTGCGATACCGGGCAAAGTGAGCGTTGCCTGCAACATGGAGAGCACAGCGATAATGAGAACCAAGTTTATAACAAGTGCGATATTGGCAAGGCTGCCGAACACAAGGCGGTAATTCCAGATCATGTAGATCGCAACAAAGAGCATTGCGAACATAACAGCTGTTTTACCCGCCTCGACCGAGTCACTACCTAGTGATGGCCCCACTGTTCTTTCTTCCATCACCTTTAAAGGCGCCGGGAGCGCACCGGCACGGAGCAACAGCGCCAGATCATTCGCGCTTTGAATATTGAAGTTACCGGAAATGACCGCACCACCACCGCAAATGGCTTCGTTAATGCGCGGCGCCGAAATAACCTCGTTATCAAGAACAATAGCGAAGGGCTTGCTGACATTTTCGCGTGTTGTGTTACAGAACAGCCGTGCGCCGATATTGTTGAGCTTGAAGCTGACAATCGCCGAGCCGCTTTGCGGGTCCATGGTCGGGTTCGCATCAACCAGCATATCGCCAGTTAAAACAGGGCGACGGACAAGCGGTACTTCTGCCCCGCCCGCATCAACTGAAGGCAAACGCAATGCCAACGGGCTATTGTTCAGATCAACCAGATGGAAGGAAAGCTTTGCTGTACGGCCAAGGATTTCCTTGATACGTGTCGGGTCATCAAGCCCGGGAAGTTGAACCACGATACGGTCTTCGCCCTGACGCTGGATCACAGGCTCGCGTGTGCCTGTTTCATCGATACGGCGGCGGACAATCTCGATAGATTGCTCGAGTGTTTTCACCTTGATGTCATTCACCGCAGATTCTTCATACTGCGCTGTGACCACTTCGCCCACTTTTGAAACAGTCATAGTCGGGTCAAGTTTGGCAATCAGCTTGCGGGCATTGTCGGCATCGTCAACGCTCGAGAAAGTGAATTCAGCCTTGTCGTCTTGAAGCTCAACAATGCTTTTCAGCGGGCGTATTTTTTGCTTGGCAAGGTCGGAGCGGGCGGTTGTTAAAACTGTATCCAGCTTGTCTTTCATCACCGCCGAGAGATCAACCTGTAGCAACAAGTGCGAACCACCCTGCAGATCAAGGCCAAGATTAATGCCCTGATGCGGCAACCATACCGGTATATTGGCTGCGGCCCATTCTTTTGTTTTCTCTGAAAACATATTCGGCGCTGCATAGGCAAGGCCCAGCAAGCACACCAGTATGACCATTATTATTTTGCCGCGGCTAAAATTCAGCATTTCTTTTTTCCTTTTTCCCCCTCCCATAGGGAGGGGATTTAAGGGGAGGGGTTAAAGATTATGAGCTTTAATTCGTAATCCTTTACCCCTCACCCTACCCTCTCCCATAGGGAGAGGGTTTGTTTTATTTCTTAGCGCTATCCGTTTTAGGTTCGTACTTGCCAATAACCGAGTTGCGCAAAACGGTGATTGAACCATTGCCGACATCAAGCTGCATTTCATTGTCGTTCATCGCTTCGATTTTTCCAATCAACCCGCCCTGTGTAACAACGCGGTCACCCTTTTGCAGAGCGCCGAGCATATTATTGTGCTCTTTCAGGCGTTTTTGTTGCGGGCGGATCATCAGGAAATAGAACATGACAACCAGTACAACCACGAGCAGCATATTCATCATAAATGCTTCGCCTGCGGCAGGGGCCGTGGCGGCGGTTGCTGTTATTGCATCAGGGGCTGTTTCAGTTGCGGCTTCTTGGGCCAGCGCTTTTGATATGAACATAATTCGGGACTCCGTTTGTTAGGTTCCCGAATATAGAGAAGCGTGTGAAGATAACAAGGCCGCGAACAGGATTAACTATATGTAATCCGCAGGATTTTCAGGGTTTTTACCCTTTCTGACCTCGAAATGAAGCTGCGGCTGCGCCACGTTGCCGGTTGTACCGACAGTTCCAATCGGTTGGCCCCGCATAATGCGCTGGCCCTTGGCAACATGCGTTTCGGCCAGATGCCCGTAAGCGGTTACGAAACCACCCTCATGCTTCACCAGAATAATATTGCCGTAAGCAGGTACAGCGCGGCCTACATAAACAACCTCGCCTGTTTCGGCCACTTTTACCGAGGTACCCGCAGGGGCTGCAATGTTAATGCCGTCATTCTTCTGGCCCATACCGTTATCACCGAAGTTTGCAAGCACACGACCATCAACAGGACGGTAGAAGCGCCCGTTCCCGCCAAGCGGTGGAAGTTGCTGCGCTAGTGGCTGCGTATAAATAGCTTGTTGTAATAAAGGTTGCTGCTGCACGGGCGGTGGCTGGTAGGCCGCCGCCTGAATAACAGGTTGCGCAATAGGCGCATCGGCAAAGAATTGTGGTAGCGCCTCGGCGAGATCAGGCGAGAGTGGCAAGCGTAACCGCTGCCCTTGTTGTATCTGCATGCCGGATGTCAGATTGTTCAATGATGAAATCATCTGCGCGCTGACATTATAACGTTCGGCTATATTATTGACCGTGTCCCCGCGCGAGGCCGTATGCACACCGGATGCGCCCACGCCGTCACTTGCGCCATACATATATACAGGCGCGGGCGTATCGTTATTTCCGCAAGCAGAAAGGAGCGATATTACAATTACATGGAGAGGGAATCTAAGCCAGCTCTCCAAGCTCTTTGAGGAGATAGGTAGAGGGATCCGGAACATCTGGTAATAATGGTACGAAACGAACCGTTAATAATTCTTTAACCGAGAAAACATCGCCTTGCTCTTTTTTGTAGCGCATCAGCTTTTGCCCGCCCTCAATTGTGCCTACAGGCATTACAAGAATGCCGCCATCCTTAAGCTGGTCGAAGAAAGCCGCAGGCGGCTTCATGGCAGCAGCAGCTGTACATATAATTCTGTCAAATGGCAATTGTGATTTCTCGGGCCAGCCTTTCATACCATCTGCTGCAATGGCGGTGATGTTCCCGAGGCGTAATTTTCTGAAGACCTCTTCGGCGCGCTCCAAAAGTGGCTTGTGCCGTTCAATTGTATAAACACGGCGGCACATATTGGCGAGGATCGACGTCTGGTAGCCTGACCCCGTCCCGATCTCCAACACCTTGCAGCTTTTATCAAGCTCTAGCGCTTCCGTCATAAACGCCACAATAAAAGGCTGGCTGATTGTCTGGCCTAAGCCAATCGGCAGCGCTGTGTCCTCATAGGCTTTGTCGTGCAACGGCAGCGGGATAAAAATCTCGCGCGGCACTTTCTCCATAGCGCTGAGTGTATCCGTATCGCGGATACCCATATTGCGCAAATGCATGATCAGGCGGATTTTATTGGCAGGGTCAATCGTCATTGCCTGTCCAGTATAGCCTGAATTTCAATTCTGAAAAACTGCTCTTCGCCATGCGGCAGGTCCAGCGTGTTCAATTTCCTGAAACCCTGCTTCAAATGGAAGCTGATCCCCATATTGTTAATGACTTCGCTTGAGCTAATCAGCTCTTTATAGCCTTTGGCAGCAATCGCCTGCGCGGCAGTACGCATAAGGAGCGTTCCTATTTTATCGCGCTGGAACTCGGGCCGCACTTTGAGAAGCTCGATAAAAGGACAATCACCCCACCAGACACAATAAATGACGAAGCCCGCAGGCACGCCGTCTTTCTTCGCCACAAAAACGCTTTTATCGTTTATACGGGCTTGCAGATATTCTACAGGTTTACTGTCAGGAAATTCCCCGCCGAAACAGATACGGAGATCATCAAGCGTCACATCATTTGTAATCGTTACACTCAAGCAGCCACGCTAACGGTTTTTAGTCCACCCATATAAGGTAGCAACGCATCGGGCACAGTGATGGATTTTGTCATCGGGTCGTAATAGTTTTCCATGACGGCAATCAGCGCACGGCCAACGGCAAGGCCGGAGCCATTCAGCGTGTGCACAAACTTGGTGTCTTTCTCGCTTTTCAGGCGGCAACGCGCTTTCATGCGGCGGGCTTGGAAATCCCAACAGTTCGAACAGCTTGAAATTTCGCGGTAGCGCGCCTGCCCCGGCAACCATACTTCTATGTCATAGGTTTTACGTGAACCAAAGCCAATATCACCCGCGCACAAAGCCATCGTGCGGTAAGAAAGGCCGAGGGATTTTAAAATCCCCTCAGCACATTCCGTCATGCGTTCATGCTCTTCAATTGATTTATCGGGCGTGGTGATGCTCACCATTTCAACCTTATAAAACTGGTGCTGACGGATCATCCCCGTTGTGTCTTTACCGGCTGCCCCTGCTTCCGAGCGGAAACAAGGCGTGAGGGCTGTAAAACGCAAAGGCAGTTCTTCCTCGTTCAAAATAAGGTCATTCACCATATTCGTCAGCACAACTTCTGCTGTCGGGATCAGCCAATGGCCTGTTGTTGTTTTAAACTGGTCTTCTGCGAATTTCGGCAATTGCGCCGTGCCGTACATGGCAGTGTCGTTCACCATCAAGGGCGGTGAAATTTCTGTATAGCCATTCTTCTGCGTATGCGTATCAAGCATAAATTGCCCGAGTGCGCGCTCAAGCCGCGCGAGCTGGCTTTTAATAAAAACAAAACGCGAGCCGGAAACACGGCCTGCCGTTTCAAAATCCATCATGCCCAGTAGTTCACCGATGGCATGGTGCTCGATTGCGTCATTCTTGCGGAGCGGTTCACCATGTTTGCGCACTTCAACATTGCCGTGTTCGTCTGCGCCGTCCGGCACTTCATCTGAAAGCTGGTTTGGCAGTGATGAAAGAAGCGTCGTAAGTTTATCGCCAAGGTCGCGCTCTTCTTCCTCAAGGTTCTCCATATCTACTTTAATACTTACAACTTCTGCCATCACGGCATCCGCGTTCTCTTTTTTGGCTTTCAACTGGCCAATCAGTTTCGATTTTTCGTTACGCTCTTGCTGTAAAGTCTGAAGCTGTGTTTGAACAGCTCTTCGCCGCTCATCAAGCGCAAGAATAACAGGGGTTTGAGGCGCTAAACCGCGGCGCGCCCAGTTTTTGTCGAAATTCTGCGGATTATCGCGAATAGCCTTCAGATCAAACATATTAATATTTACCTATTTTTCGTTTTCTAAGCATACGTAAAGAGTTATAAGAAGCAAGATGAGTAAAGAAAATTTTGATCTATGGCTTCCAAGGGAGGAAGACAAAGGACCACTGGTTTATGACGTTCCGCACGCCGGACGGGACTACCCCGCCGACTATAATTATGCGTGTGATCTGGATGCGCTTGTCCGCACTGAAGACCGTTTTATGGATTTGATGCTGGCTGGTGCGGAGAAACAAGGCATTCCACTTATCACCGCAAAAGTATCACGCAGCTATATTGACCTGAACCGCCCCGAGACTGATATCGACCCGCGCCTACTGCGTGATGACGGCGATGACCCTTATAACAAGCCCGGCAATATGTGGCATGGCTTGATCCGCCGTTTTGTTTCCTTCGCTGGCGATAAGATATATGACCGGCTTTTAGCCGCTGAGGAAATTGAAGCACGTATTGAAAATGTTTACAGGCCTTACCATGCAGAGCTGAAAAATCTGGTTGATGAAACTTGTGACCGACATGGTTATTGTGTACATCTGAACTGGCACTCGATGCCTTCGCAACTCGGACGTGTCGCAGCCCCCGACATTATTTTTGGCAGCATGGGCGGTAAAAGTGCTCCGCAATGGTTACTTGATGTGATGGCAGACTGGTGGAACATGCACGATTATGATGTTAGACAAAATTATGTGTTCCGTGGGCAGGAAATTACACGCCGCTACGGCCAGCCAGAGAGCAACCGCTTTAGTGTTCTGATAGAGATTAACCGCGCTTTATATCTTGACGAGAATACTTATGAATTGAAGCCTGAAGCCGCTATTTTACAGCAGAAAATAAAGCTTTTTAGCGAATATATGAAAGACGTGATGAAGGACTTTAACCCTGCGACTTCAGAACTAGAAGCCGAACACACGCTCAAAAGAACTACGCAAGGCCTCGTCTACGTCCCGCGGTGAAATCTCTTTCCCAAGCTCATGCAGTGATGTGACCCCGTACTCGCTAATGCCGCATGGCACGATGCCATTAAAATGTGAAAGATCCGGATTGATATTCAGCGAGATGCCGTGAAACGTGATCCAGTGGCGCACACGCACGCCAATCGCTGCAATTTTCTTTTCACCTTCGGGTGTCATGACCCAGATACCAACACGGCCTGAACGGCGCTCGCCTTTCACGTCGAACATAGAAAGCGTGCGGATAATCCATTCTTCCAGATCACAAACATATTTTTTTAAATCAGGTGCGTGTGCGCGCTTGCGCAGATCAAGCATGGCATAGCCCACACGCTGGCCCGGCCCATGGTAAGTGTATTGCCCGCCCCGCCCAGTTTCAAAAACAGGGAATTGCGGGTTGAGCAGGTCTTCAGCTTGCGCCGAAGTGCCTGCCGTATAAAGCGGCGGGTGCTCGAGAAGCCAGACGCATTCTTGGCCGCCTCCTTCATGGATAGCGGCGACACGCGCTTCCATAAATGAAAGCGCTTCAGGGTAATTAACGGGCTGCTGGCTGGTTTTCCACTCCATGGCGTCTTTTACCATCTTCGCGCCTTAAAACAGAGACCAATTTATAGAAAATATGAAAAATGATCTACGCTTCGTAAATACCTGCCATGCACCAGCCCGATAGCGTTTTACATCTTATAAATACTTGCATGCGGCGCAATGTTTCATTATGTTGCCCGAGCTAAAGCTTTCTGATAGCAAAATACCACCAAAGGCTCGCGGCCATGGCGGAATTGGTAGACGCGCAACGTTGAGGTCGTTGTGGGGCAACCCGTGGAAGTTCGAGTCTTCTTGGCCGCACCATCTTTTTTTATTCGGAAGATATATATATGAACGAGCAGCTCTATCAGGAAGCCCTTGATTACCACAAGGACGGAAAACCCGGCAAAATCGAGATTGTACCTACCAAGCGTTTGTCAACACAGCGTGATCTAGCGCTTGCCTATTCCCCCGGTGTTGCTGCTGCTTGTGAAGAAATTGAAAAAGACCCGCTGAAAGCGCTCGACTATACCGCGCGTGGCAACCTTGTTGCCGTTATTTCGAATGGTACAGCTGTGCTTGGCCTTGGCGCGATTGGCGCTCTTGCCTCCAAACCTGTTATGGAAGGAAAAGCTGTTCTTTTCAAAAAGTTTGCGAATATTGATTCAATTGATATCGAAGTTGATGAAACAGATGTCGATAAACTTGTTGATTGCATTGCCGCGCTTGAACCATCATTTGGTGGTATCAACCTTGAAGATATCAAAGCGCCCGAATGTTTTGCGGTAGAAGAAAAACTCCGCCAGCGCATGAAAATTCCTGTGTTCCATGACGACCAGCACGGTACGGCCATTATTGTAACAGCAGCCTTCCTGAACTGGCTGCATTACACAGGCAAGAACATTAAAAAGGTCAAACTGGTTGGCTCGGGCGCTGGTGCGTCTGCAATCGCTTGTTTGCGTTTGTTGACAAGCGCGGGTTTGCCAAAAGAAAATATTATCATCTGTGACCGCAACGGTGTTGTTTACAAAGGCCGCAACCAAGGTATGGACCCTGCGAAAGAAGAATTCGCAAACGATACAAAAGCACGCACGATTGAAGAAGCCATTAAAGGCGCTGATATTTTCCTAGGTCTTTCTGGCCCTGGCGCTATCACAGCCGAAGCTGTTGCAAGCATGGCTAAAGAGCCGCTGATTATGGCGCTTGCCAACCCGACACCAGAAATTCTGCCGGAAGAAGTTGTAAAGGTACGCCCGCAAGCCATTATCTGCACAGGACGCTCTGACTATGTGAACCAAGTGAATAATGTTCTTTGCTTCCCGTTCATCTTCCGCGGCGCGCTGGATGTTGGCGCAACCGCCATTAACGAGGAAATGAAGCTCGCTTGCGTTAAAGCGATTGCCGAGCTTGCCCGTAAAGAAGTCCCCTCTGAAGTTGCTGCAATTTACAGTGACGAGACCATGGTTTTTGGCCCGCAATATCTTATTCCGAAACCGTTTGATCCGCGCCTGATTGTTGATTTACCAATTGCCGTTGCCAAGGCCGCAATGGAAACAGGCGTGGCGACGCGCCCGATCACAGATTTTGAAGCCTATGCCGAAAAACTGAAGCAGCATAACTACCGCACGAATATCCTGATGAGTCCTATCTTTGCACGCGCAAAAGCGAACGTACAGCGCATTGTCTATTGCGAAGGTGAGGATGAGCGCGTGCTGCAGGCAATGCAGACTGTTGTGGATGAGAAACTGGCAAAGCCAATTCTTATTGGCCGCCGCCATGTTGTTGAGACACGGATGAAGCGCCTGCGCCTGCGTGCAGAACTTGATAAGGATATCGAACTGGTTGACCCCGATGATGACCCGCGTTACCGCGACTACTGGTCAACTTACCATGAGCTTATGGCACGTAAGGGTGTGACCGAAGCACTGGCACGACAGGTTGTGCGTACAAACAACACGATTATCGGCTCGCTGATGGTACACAAAAACGAAGCAGATGCGCTTGTGTGTGGTACGGTTGGCCGGCACCGCGAACATTTAAGTGCCATCGTCGATGTTATCGGTCTCAAAAAAGGCGTTGAGTCAGCAGCAGCACTTGCAACAGTCACACATAGTAAAGGCATTTCCTTTATTTGTGATACACATGTGAACCCGAACCCAAGCGCCGCCCAGCTTGTAGAAACCACACTGCTGGCTGCCGAGGAGATCCGCCGCATGGGGATTACGCCTAAAATTGCCATGCTCTCGCATTCGAACTTCGGAACGCATGACGATGAATCCGCAAACAAAATGCGTACAGCATGTGAAGAAATTAAGCGTCGCGCGCCTGACCTTGAGATTGACGGTGAAATGCACGCTGATACGGCCCTTTCAGAGGATATCCGTAAAATTCTACTGCCGAATTCAACGTTGCGTGGCCAAGCAAACTTGCTGGTAATGCCGAACGTTGATGCTGCCAGCATCGCCTATAACGTCATTAAGATTATGTGTGACGGCGTTTCGATTGGTCCGCTACTGCTTGGCGTTGCCAGACCCGCACATATTCTAACACCCGTTGCCTCTGTTCGCGGCGTCATTAACATTACAGGTGTTGCCTCTTTGGGTGCCCAGACGATGTTTGGCGATAACCGCCTGCTTTAAGGCCAGATTTACCTTGACCTGAAGCGCAAAACCATGAACCCTTCTTTTCATGGCAGAGTTGCAAGAACCAACGCTGGAAGAAGAAAATGCCGACATTGAAGATGTCGCCTTTACCGGCTTGAGTGACGAGCAGATTTCATTTGTTGTCGAGCATCTGGATGAAGGCAGCCCGCGCGATCTTGAAGATTTCCTGAATGAACTTGGCCCCGCCGACTTTGCGGAACTGATTGAAAAACTCGACATGCAGCACCGCGTGCTGTTTGTTGAAACATTTGCCGATGTGATCCCCCCCGAGACCTTCTCGCACCTTGAATTTGACTTGCGTCAATCGGTGCTTGGTAAAATGCCTGCGCTGGCCGTTGCCCGTATTGTTAATGATCTGGAATCCGATGATGCACTCGACCTTGTTCTCTCGCTTGATGATGACGAGTTCCGCACCGATGTTGTGCAGAAGCTTTCCTATAAAGTCCGCGCACATGTTGAAGAAGGCTTGACCTTCCCTGAAGATTCCGCTGGCCGTCTGATGCAACGTGAATTTGTCGCAATTCCGCAATTCTGGACAGTCGGCAAAACTATCGATTATTTACGCGCTGCTGGCCAGACACTGCCGCAAGACTTTCTCGATTTGTTTGTGGTGACCCCCTCTTACCACGTTGTGGGCGAGGTTCCGCTAAACAGGCTTGTCTGTGCGCAGCGTTCTGAAAAAATCGAGAGCTTGGCACGTTCCGACATTCACGCTATTTCTGCCGATACCGACCAGGAAGAAGTCGCCATGATCTTCCGCCGCGAGGGCCTGTCGTCCGTTCCGGTTATCGATAGCAGCGACCGTTTGATCGGCGTTATTACAGTTGATGACGTTATCGATGTTATTGACGAAGAAGCCGAGGAAGATATTTTGAAACTGGCTGGTGTTGAGGATGATGACATTCACCGCTCGCTCTGGAGTACAACATACTCGCGCTTCCGCTGGTTGTTTATAAATTTGTTTACGGCGGTTCTTGCCTCCTACGTAATTTCATTCTTTGAAGCTGCAATTGATAAAGTTGTTGCCCTTGCTGTTCTTATGCCGATTGTTGCTTCTATGGGGGGTAATGCCGGCACACAGGTGATGACTGTTGCCGTGCGCGCGCTTGCAACCAAAGACCTGACATTCGGTAACGCTTATCGCCTCCTTAGCAAGGAAGTGCTTGTAGGCCTGCTGAACGGTGTGGCCTTCGCCATTATCGCTGGTTGCGTCACATGGTTCTGGTTCAAAGACCCGTTACTCGGCATTGTTATTTCATTTGCCATGGTCACGAACCTTGTTGCCGCCGGTTTTAGTGGCGTGGCCATTCCGCTTGTGTTACAGCGCATGGGGGCTGACCCTGCCGTTTCTTCCACAGTTTTCCTGACAACCGTCACTGATGTTGTCGGTTTCTTTGTTTTCCTTGGCCTTGCTGCCATTGTTTTACTATAAAAACTGGATTTTCTGCTTTTACCATGGTTTAGTACGCCTGCCATGGCCAGAGAATCCCGCTCCGAAAACAAACCCCGCAGTATTGTCCTCTTTTTATTAAAGTGGGGCTTTGTTCTGGCGCTTTGGGGCATTCTTATTGGCGGCCTTACACTCGCGTGGTTTGCCAAGGATCTTGATGAAATTACCCGCCAGCCGAATTTCGAACGCCGCTTCTCGATTACTGTTCTTGCCAATGACGGTTCGGTGATCGGACGTTACGGTGATATTACCGGCCAGAATTTGAATATAGACCAACTGCCGGAACATTTAATTCAGGCCGTGCTGGCTGCCGAAGACCGCCGCTTCTATTACCATTTCGGTATTGACCCGATTGGCTTGGCACGTGCGTTTGTTGTCAACACGATTAAGGGCCGCGTTGTGCAGGGAGGCTCTACCATTACCCAGCAGCTGGCAAAAAACCTTTTCCTGTCACAAGAGCGCACCTACAAACGAAAAATACAAGAAGCCCTTCTTGCTTTGTGGCTTGAGCGCCGCCTGACGAAAGATGAAATTCTCTCGGCTTACCTGAACCGCATTTATATGGGGGCAGGCGCTTACGGTGTTGATGCCGCTTCTGAAATTTATTTCAAGAAATCAGCGCGTGATATTAATTTGCGTGAAGCTGCCATTCTGGCCGGCCTTATTAAAGCGCCATCACGCTACTCCCCTGCCAGCAACCCCGCAGCTGCCAACCGCCGCGCCGATATTGTTTTACAGGAGATGGTTGAAACCGGCTTCCTGAAAGAAGACGAGAACAAGGAAAAGCGTGACGGCCCGCCGATCCCGATCCGTAAACCCGATACAGCAGAATCAAGCCGTTACTTTGCTGACTGGTGCGTGGAAGGTATGAACGCGCTTCTTGGTTCGCCCGAAACGGATATCATTATTAAAACAACGCTCGACCCCGAAGTGCAAAAAGGCCTGACCGAGCCTCTCGTAGAAGCGGTCAAACAAAAAGGCGCCGAGAGCAAGCTCTCACAAGCCGCCGGCCTCATATTGCGCCCCGATGGTTCGGTTGTGGGTATGGTAGGCGGTATTGATTACAGCCAAAGCCAGTTTAACCGCACTACACAAGCCTTGCGTTCACCTGGTTCGTCTTTCAAACCGATTGTTTACCTAACAGCCCTTGAAATGGGCTGGAAACCGACCGACACAATTATGGATGAGCCTATCCAGATCGGCTCATACAAACCCACAAATTTTGGCGGGAAATATTACGGCGAAGTGACCCTCATTGATGCGATGACTTTATCGCTGAATACCGTTGCAGTTCAGCTTGCCCATAATGTCGGTATTGATCGCGTTGTCGGCATGGCGCGCCGCCTTGGCATTATCTCGCCGCTCGAACCAAACTATGCAACAGCCCTTGGCGCAAACGGTGCAACCATGCTGGAAATGGCAACCGCCTATCTAACAATTTCAAATGACGGCATATTGATACGCCCGTTTGGCATTCTTCAAATCGAGCAAGAAGATGGCAAAGTGCTTTACCAGCGCCAGCAACCGCAGCTCTCACGCGTTGTTGCAGAATTAAACGTTCATAACCTGAAAATACTGATGGAAAGCGTCGTCCGTTACGGCACAGGGCAAGCCGCACAATTTGGTGGCTATGCTGCCGGTAAAACCGGCACCTCACAGGATTACCGCGATGTGTGGTTCAGCGGCTTTACAAACGGTTATGTTGGCTCGATCTGGATGGGGAATGATGACAATAGCTCGAGCAAGCGTGTCACAGGTGGTGCCCTCCCTGCCCGTGCATGGCGTGATGCAATTGTTGCCGCGCTGAATGACCCAACGCCAGCGCCTTATACGCGCATCGACTCACCAAATATATTCAGCGATATGCTCAGCCGTATTTTGAATGATAATAGCAGCGACCCACAGGAAGAATATATCGGTGCACCACTGCCCGAGAGAAACGAGAAGCCGCAGGAACGCCGCGGCTTCTTCTCGCGCTGGTACAAAATGCAGGATAATGCCGTTCAACCTGCTCCTGCGCCAACGCGTCAACGCTTTAATGAATAATAATTCCTAGCGTGGCACTTCTACACGTTCGCGTGTTTCTTTTGCCACCTGTCGTGCATAATGACGCTTCCATGCCGCGAATTTATCTTCACCGATATCATCCCAGTGGTTTTTCAGCTCTATAAGCGATTCACACTGGCTATGCGGGTCAGATGCATTCCGTACAACTGTCTGGTCAACATAGGCCAGAAACTCCGACGGGAAGGCCATCCGCGGTGCACGAAGCCCGAGATCAATGAGGATCTTCGATACATGCGCATCCGAAAGCCCTGTCATATCAGCGGTAAACTGTATCGCTGAAAGGATTTTTATATCCATGCGGCTGTTAGGCACATGGCGCAAGTGGCGCATAAATCTAACGTAAGCATCCATCTCGCATTTCAATGCGTTTGTGGGTGGTAAGGGCAATATCACTTTTTCAGGTCTTGTTCTGCTCTTCACTTCCGTATTCACTTCAGTCATCGCAACCTCCTGTTTCGTGTTGATGTCCCCAGCGTGACGATGATTCGTGAATCGAATCTTAATTTTCTGGATTCTGTCCAGAAACGTGCGATTCAATTGTGGATAACTAAACACCACGCATAGAAGACGCTTAGAAAACAAGAGATATGCGTTTAAGTTCCGCGCGCATTTTTTATGGATTCGGCTTGAAGCCTTGCAAGCGTGTCGACTCGCTCGTTTTCAGGGTGGCCTGCATGGCCTTTTACCCAGTGAAATGTTACGGTGTGTTTCGAAATTTCTTCGTCCAGTTTTTCCCACAAATCCTGATTTTTTACCGGCTTCTTGTCTGCTGTTTTCCAGCCGCGTGCCTTCCACCCCGCTAACCATTCATGAACACCTTTACGGACGTATTCACTATCTGTGTATAAGTCTACTTCGCAGCCGCGCTTCAAAGCTTTTAACGCTTCAATAGCCGCCAGAAGCTCCATGCGGTTATTGGTTGTGCCATCTTCCCCGCCGCTCAATTCCTTCTCGACCCCTTTATAACGCAGAATTGCGCCCCAGCCGCCCGGCCCAGGGTTTCCCAAGCATGCGCCATCGGTAAATGCTTCAATTTTGCTCATGGAACCTCAGAATCTTTAAATACTCGCGTGGGTCTTTCTGGACACCGTGGCTTTGTGCGCGCGGAATCAAGTAATGATGCAGTCGCGTTACCAGAATACGGAACGCGGCTGCTTGCGCCATTAATTTCGAGTATTTCAATTCATCGTCAGTAAATTTACGAACGGATTGATACGCTTCCATAAAATGCCCTGCACGCTCGGGCATATAGTGGCCATCCAGAAAACAAAACGCGTTATAGGCCAGCGCAAGGTCATACAAATAAAAATCCGTGCAGGTAAAATAGAAATCAATAATGCCTGTTACATCTTTTCCTTCAAAGAACAGATTGTCAGGGAAATAATCCGCATGGACAACGCCTAGCGGCAAATCTTTTGGCCACTCTTGTGTAATCTGTTCAAGCTTATTTTTCAAATAAGCTGTTAAACCGCTCTCGATTTTCTCTGGCAAATCGCCAAGCTCACCTAATAGCTTTTTCCATTCATCAAGGCTCATACTATTGGGCAGGTCACCCTTATACCCTACAGATGCCCGGTGCATGGCTGCCAGAAACCGCGCTGCCGATTCAATATTCGGAATTGTATAATCTTTAATTTGCAAAATAGTGCCGCGCATCAGACTCAGGATTGAACAGCTGCGGCCATTGAGGAGCGCCGTGCAATCCCCCGCTTTCGTGCGTGCAATAACAGGACAGTGAATACCCCATTCCTGTAAGTGCTCCATGAACCCGAAAACAAAAGGCAAATCCTGCGCATTCACACGGATTTCAAACAACGTAAACACAAACTGGCCTTGCGTTGTATCCAGAAAATAATTTGTATTATCAATACCCGCTGCAATGGGCGTAAACTTTGTACGTGTACCGATATCATATTGCTCTAGAAGCGCATCAATCTCGCTTTCTGACACTTCGGTAAAGACGGCCATTACACGGCCTCCCTTAAGACACGCGGAATATTAAAGACAACCTGCTCTTCCTGCAGCGTAATTTCCTCTAGCAGCACGTCGAAATTATTTTTCAGCGTGGTAACGACTTCTTCAATTAGAATTTCAGGTGCTGATGCCCCCGCAGTAAGGCCCAAAGTTTCTACATTTTCAAGAAATGCAAAATCAATGTCAGCGGCACGCTGTATCAAGGTTGCTTTCGGGCAGCCATAGATGCGTGCCACCTCTACCAAACGGTTGGAGTTTGACGAGTTTGGCGCGCCAATCACGTAAAGCGCATCAATACGTGGTGCAATGGCCTTTACAGCCTCTTGCCGGTTTGTTGTGGCGTAGCAAATATCTTCTTTGCCCGGCCCTTTGATATCAGGAAATCTTTCTTTTAAAGCTTTTACAATATTGGCTGTGTCATCAACCGAGAGCGTTGTTTGCGTGCAATAGGCCAGTTTGCTTTCATCGCGCACTTTGGCTTTTGTAATATCGTCAACTGTTTCGATAAGCAATACTTCACCTGCTGGCAGCTGGCCCATTGTGCCGACAACTTCGGGGTGGCCCTTATGGCCGATGAGAATAACCTGCCGCCCTTCCTTATAGTGGCGCTCCGCTTCGTAATGCACTTTTGTTACCAGCGGACATGTTGCATCAATATGGAACATATTTTTTTGTTGTGCTTCGGCAGGGACTGATTTCGGCACGCCATGCGCAGAAAAAATAACAGGGCGCTCATGGTCATTCTCGGGTATGTCGGCAAGTTCCTCGACAAACACCGCGCCTTTTGCCCGCAACCCCTCAACCACGAATTTGTTATGCACAATCTCGTGGCGCACATAAACAGGCGCACCGTATTTCTCAAGCGCTTTTTCAACAATCTGGATCGCGCGATCAACCCCCGCGCAGAAGCCGCGCGGCGCTGTTAACAGAATCCTGAGCTGTTTTTTCTGCATAAAAACCTTATATTGCAGTTTATCGGCCCTTGCCAGTGATTTCATAATGGGCCAATTTAATGAATGTTCATTTTATCACGTCATTCCCGCGAAGGCGGGAATCCATCAGGCAACATCTGAGATGGGTGATTATGGATGCCCGCCTCCGCGGGCATGACGATAGAGAGGAAAAAAGTATGAAAATAAAAAAAATTCTGGCCCTGGCCGCAATCACTCTTTTTCTAACAGGCTGCGAAACTGCAAGCAGTGTTGAAAGCTACTTCAAGGGCTTAAGCTGGGGCACGCAAGCAAACTCGCAAGCACAGTTTATTTCTGCGCCGCAAGGCTGCCCAAAAGTGGCCATCTTCCCCGAGCTGTCCAAAGTATCTGAGTTCACAACACCTGATACAACTGACAAGGACGAGTTGATCGGCACAGCTTATGTGCTGAATGTCGGCACACGCTGCGTTTACAACAATGACCGTTTCTTGAGTGATATCCAGATTACCTTTAATGGTGAACTAGGCCCAAAAGGCCGTGCACGTGCGGCTGATGAAGTTACATTTTCGTACCCATACTTCTTTGCTGTTGTCGGGCCAAATGGCGGCATTTCAACGAAAAAAGTTTACGCCTTTACAACCACCTACCCTGCCAACAAAACGCGCACAACTGCCACGCAAACCGTGCAGGAGCAAATTGTACTGCCAGACCGCAATGCAGGCGACCAATACACGATTTATATAGGCTTCCAGCTTTCGGAAGAGCAATTGAAGTATAACCGTGATATGGGCGTAACAGCACCGGTTATTACGCAAGAGCCTGCACCAGTTCCTGCTCAGTAATCCGCGTTTTTTACCTGTAGAAACCGCACATTCTCATCCTCAAGTACAACGCACGTGAGCTTGCCGTGTTGGTAGAGGCCCGTATCGATTGCGATGCGGTAATGATGTATCTCGGGCTTTTCAAAAATCGTATGGCCATGCACAACGCAATAAGGGAGCGCTGGCCCCGTATAATCCAGAAATCCCGGGCGGATCATCATAAGATCCCAATCGCTTTGCTGGTTTAAAGGTTTCAGCGGATTAACGCCTGCGTGCGCAAAAACATAATCACCATTTTGCCACATCATGCTCAGGTTCTTCATAAATTCGATATGCGCTTGCGGCACCAGATTCTTTGCTTGCTCTGCATAACGCTCGTAATCGGCAGGCAGTAACATTTCAACTTTCGGTATATCGGGAATGCCGTAAGTCTGTAACGTTTCACGCCCGCCATAAACCAGATAGTCACGCCGTTGCAAAGGCGCTTCCATAAAATCCAGTAAGCCGTTTTCGTGGTTACCTTTCAGGAAAATACGCGTAAGCCCTTCTACCTGTTCGGTACTCATACGCAGCAGATATTCGACCACCTCGGCATTGGCAGGGCCACGGTCGATATAATCACCGATATAGAGGATAACGACATGATCGAAATCTCCATTTTGCATATCGTTATCGATCGCAAGGTGCATCGCCTTGAGCGTTTTCAAATGGCCATGGATATCGCCTATCGCGTAAATCCTTGTTTTCGCTGATGTTTTATAGGGCCAGTTTGCGGGCGTTGTGGGGAAAACCACTGTATTTTCCTTGTTTATCAAGCACTTCTGGTGTAGTTTAGCGCCGATAATGTCAAAAGCAAGCACTACAACAGACCTCTCTTTCGAGCAGGCAATGGGCAATCTTGAAACGATTGTAAAAGATCTGGAAAGCGGCAAGACCGATCTGGAATCCGCCATTACTGCCTATGAAAAAGGGATGGAGCTAAAGAATTTCTGTGAAGCCAAGCTTCGCGACGCCCAGATGAAGGTCGAGAAAATTACCCTCGCTGGTGGAAAAGCAAAAACAGAAGATTTCAAAGAGTAAAATCAAAGGGAAACAGCCATGCCAGCACCACGCCAAGGTAGTCAAGAACTGGAAGATGCCATTAATGAGGTCCGCGAAGCCGTTGGCAAAACAATTGTCCGTCTGCTGCCTGAAACAGATCTGGCCGAAGCACCACTTTTCGATGCGATGCGCTATGGCGCTTCCAGCGGTAAACGCCTGCGTCCGTTTATGGTGATCCAGTCAGCCAAGCTTTTCAATGTTGACCCTTCGCGTGCGCGCCGTGTTGCTGCTGCTGTTGAAATGGTTCACGCCTATTCACTTGTGCATGATGACTTGCCCGCAATGGATAACGCCGATCTACGCCGTGGTAAACCTACTGTGCACCGCGCTTTCGACGAAGCCACTGCCATATTGGCCGGTGACGGGCTTTTAACACTCGCCTTTGAGATTCTGGGTGATGTAGAAACGCATGAAGACCCGCGCGTCCGCTGCGACCTGATGGTAACGCTTGCAAAAGCTGCCGGTGCGCACGGTATGGTCGGTGGTCAGATGCTCGACATGATTGGCGAGACAAGCAATTTCGACCTTGGCACAATCAGCCGTTTACAACGCATGAAAACAGGCAAGCTTATGGCTTTCGCTTGTGAGGCCGGTGCTATTCTGGGCAAAGCCAGCGAAGCACAGCGCCGTGCGCTTTGTAACTACGCGTTTGACCTTGGCCTCGCCTTTCAGGTAACAGACGATATTCTTGACGTTGAACAGCCAGTCGGCGTTACTGGCAAACCTGCGAACCAAGACGAGAAAGCCGGTAAATCAACTTTCGTCTCCACAATGGGTAAAGAGCAAGCGCGGCAACGTGCTGAAATGCTCGTGAATCAGGCCATTAGCCACCTGCATGTTTTCTCGGGCCGCGCGAAGCTGCTGGAAGAACTCGCCTACTACGTGCTGAACCGCCGCGCTTAAGCCATGAAGCAAGCCACCCGCCATACAGACCCCGCAGGATATATATCCAACTCGGGCCGCCTGATTGACCGTGTGAACACACCGGATGATTTCCGCCATTATTCCGATGAACAACTGAAACAACTTGCCGATGAAGTGCGCCAGCTGACTGTTGAAACAGTTTCAAAAACTGGTGGGCATTTAGGCGCAAGCCTTGGCGTGGTTGAGCTGACTGTTGCTATTCACGCTGTATTCAACACGCCGCAAGACAAACTGATATGGGATGTAGGCCACCAAGCTTACCCGCATAAAATCCTGACGGGCCGCAAAGATATCATCCATACGCTACGCCAAGGTGGTGGCCTTAGCGGCTTCACAAAGCGCAGTGAAAGCGAATATGACCCGTTCGGCGCTGCGCATAGCTCGACCTCTATCTCGGCAGGGCTTGGCATGGCGGTTGCGCATGCGCTTGCACAGGATGATGATACAAATACAATCTGCGTGATTGGTGATGGCGCCATTACTGCTGGCATGGCCTACGAGGCCATGAATAATGCCGGGACGATGAAATCACGCCTGTTGGTTATTCTGAACGACAACGACATGTCGATTGCACCGCCTGTGGGCGCGATCAGCAAATATCTTTCCCGCCTTGTCTCTTCAAAACCCTACGAGCGCGCGCGTAATGCTGCGAAGAAGGCCGTGTCACTCCTTCCTTCTCCCGTACAAGGCGCATTGAAGCAGGCCGAGGAATCTGCGCGCGGTGCCGTTGGCTCACGCTCTATTTTTGAGGATATGGGCTTCTTTTATATCGGGCCGATTGACGGGCATGATATGAACGCCCTGCTGCCAGTGCTGCGCAATATCCGCGATACAAAACATAACCGCCCTGTGATGCTGCATATCCGTACAGAAAAAGGCCATGGCTATGCGCCAGCAGAGTCAGCGCCTGATAAAATGCACGGCGTTGTAAAATTTGATGTTGTAACCGGCACACAAAACAAACCAAAAGCCACACGCCCGCAATATACAAAAGTATTTGCCCAGACATTGATTGATATCGCCAAGCGCGATGAAAAGGTTGTAGGCATTACAGGGGCCATGCCATCAGGCACGGGGATGGATTTATTCGAGCAGCAATTCCCCGACCGCATGTTTGATGTCGGTATTGCCGAACAACACGCCGTCACCTTTGCAGCTGGTATGGCGACTGAAGGCTACAAACCATTTGTTGCCATCTACTCGACCTTCCTGCAACGCGCCTATGACCAGATTGTGCATGATGTTGCGCTTCAAAATTTGCCCGTTCGCTTTGCCATTGACCGTGCAGGGCTTGTGGGTGCAGATGGCGCCACCCACGCAGGCGCGTTCGATACAGCCTACCTTGCCTGCCTGCCGAATATGGTTTTAATGGCCGCGAGTGATGAAGCCGAGCTACAGCGCATGGTCATGACCGCTTATGTTCATAATAGTGGACCTATCGCTTTCCGCTTCCCGCGTGGTGAAGGCACAGGCGTTACGCTTGCGGCCAATATCGAGCCACTAGAAATTGGCAAAGGTCGTATTGTCCGTAAGGGTGAGAATGTAGCGATACTGAGCTACGGCGCACGCCTTGAAGAATGTATAAAGGCAGCAGATGCACTCGCCGCAAACGGTAAAAATGTAACAGTTGCGGACGCGCGTTTTGCCAAACCGCTTGATGCCGCCCTGATTGATGACCTCGCCCGCACCCATAGCGCTATCATAACGATTGAAGAAGGTGCACGTGGCGGCTTTGGCGCTGCTGTACTGGAGTACCTATCCAACAGTGGACAACTTGATGGCAACCTTGCCATCCGCACAATGTGCCTGCCCGATATTTTTCAGGACCACGACAAGCCCGAGAAACAATATGATGAAGCAAGCCTGAACGCCCGGCACATAGAAGCCATGGTGAACAGGCTCTGGAAGTAATGAACGAGATTAAATACCCTACAATTGTACTTTTCGATATGGATGGAACCACTGTGCGCCATATCAACCCGCGCCTGCTTCATTTGGCCGAGTTTCTCGATGACTTCACATTCAACATCAGCCAGTTTTTCAGCCGCTTCCGTTTCCGCAAGGCGCGCGTTACACATGGTCGTCGCCGCATCCGTCCGAAGCTTATTGTTCATCGTGCGCTGCATAAAATCCGCCGCAAATCAGTCGAGCAGATTGTTGAACCATGTGACGGTATTTACGATGTGCTTGATTACCTGAAGGGTAAAAATATCCCGATGGGTATTGTCAGTAACGGGCTTGGTAAGGGCTATGGCCATGATATTCTGGCGCGGTTTGATATGGAAAAATATTTTTTAGGGCAAGTTTTTGTTGAGGATATTACGCGTAGCAAACCGAACCCCGAGCCGCTTTTTCTTGCCCTTGAAAAAATGGGCCTGAAGCCGCAAGCGCAAGATGTTGTCTGGTATGTTGGTGACCGGAAGAAAGATATACTGGCAGCCCTTGCCGCGCAGCAGGAACTCCCCTGCACTGTAGAGGCCTTCGCCTACGGGCTTGATGCCTCGTTTACAATTCTTGAAAAAAGCCTGTCACCTGACCGTATATTCTATTCATTGCTGGATATGGAGCTTTTGTTACAAGAGCTTGAGGCTGAAAAATCAGCCGCCGTGCCTGCCTGAAACTAAAACCCGAGCCTTGTATCAAGTGCCAGTACGCCGCTTTGCATTAAATCAAATCTGGCGCGGGTGTTTTTTAACCAGTCATAAAAGCCAATTTGCTGGCTTAACAAATCAACCAGCTTCTGCAGCTTTGATTCCGGCTTCGGCAAAGTAACAATGTTTAATTTACTGCGGTCTTTAACACCCAGCTTCTCTGCCATGCCATCAAGCGTTTGTGGCAAGCCACCCAGCTCATCAACCAGCCCCACATCTTTTGCCTGCTCGCCAGTATAAACCTGCCCCTTTGCCAGTGCTTCCACTTTATCTGCAGGCATTTTACGCCCCTCAGCAACACGCGTAATAAAGTTATCATAGACAGCATCAAGCGATGCTTCAAAACGCTCTTGCTGCGCTGGTGAAAACCCTTTGTTGAAAGAATACATACCGGCATTCTTGCCAAAGCTTACGCTTTCCCAGTTCACGCCCAGCTTGTCCCAAAGCTTCGCAAGGTTGAACTTGCCGCCAGCCACACCAATTGACCCGGTAAGGGTTGCAGGCGTTGCGTAAATTTTATCGGCATCTGCTGCAATCCAGTAACCACCCGATGCAGCTGCGCGCCCCATGGAAACATAAACAGGCTTGCCCTTGTCTTTAACCTTCAGGATGGCACGGCGAATTGTTTCAGATGCCGTTGGCGAGCCACCAGGGCTATCAATACGCAGTACCATGCCTTTAATGTCATCCGCTTCCGCAACGTCATAAAGAATATCTGCCAGCTGTCGTGCAGACGCAATGTCGGCATCATCAAGTCCGCCTGCCCCGCTGGGTTCCCCCATCACAATAGGGCCGCTTGCGTATACAACCGCCACATTCTCGTGCTTGCCGAAAGATTTGGTCGTAATTTCATTGCTGCTCACATAGGCATAGTCGGCAATATTTACAAAAATCTTGTAGTTCTGTTCACGCTTGCCCGTAACCTTTTCAACAATGTCATCAATAATCACATCGCTGTAATCCAGCCGGTCAATCAGCTTGTTTGTCACCGCTTCTTCGGCTGTCAGCATGCCTTTATCGACCCATCCTTGCACGGTGGCTTCGCTTACTTTTCTGTCTGTTGCAATAGCCGAAACAACCTGCTTCGTCATATTGCCTAACAGCTTATTGTAGGTTTCACGTGTGTAGGAGGACATATGCTTGTCTGTCATGTTCTCCATAATGCTTTTATATTCCTTGCGGTGGAAAAACTCGGGCTCGGCCCCCACTTTATCAAGCGTTTCACGAATATAGGGCAACTCAGCGCGGAACCCTTCCATGGCGACGGTCCCGATAGGCTGCATCCAGATTTCATCAAATGCGCTCGCAAGATAATATGAAGCAAGTCCGCTGGCTTCCTCGCCATAACTGACAGAGTAGATTTTTGTGAATTTGCCTGCGTCTTTTACTTTTTGCAATGCGCTGCGCAGTTCCTGAATTTGTGAAAGGCTGCCCGGGTTACTACGTAATGAAAACACAACACCTTGCACACGCTTGTCCTTTGCTGCTTTCTCGAGCGTTTCAGTAAGCTGATAAAGGGACAGCCCTTCCGACAAGCGCGGGTTTAAAAGATTGATCCGCGACGGACGCTCGACAACCGGTTCGTTAACCGGAAAAACAAGAACGAATTTTGATGGCAGCGAAGGCGCACCCGAAGGAATAAAAACAGAAGCAAGCAAAGATAGTGCAAACGAACCCACAATAAAAACGCCTACAACCATGCAAAGGCGTTTCAGCCACAAAAACACACGGCTACCAATACGGCGCAAACGAGACGGCGGAGCAAGCTTTGGCTGCGGATTAAATACAAGTGTACGCTTGCGGGAAAAATAGGCCATAAAGTCTATGCGGCTTTTTCGTTTTTCTCTGGTGACAATCCTTGGAGAAGCTGCGCTGTTTCTGCGGCAGCATCAATCGAAACCATGCCGACTGTATGATAGCCTGAATCAACATGCAGCACTTCACCTGTTACACCACTGCCAAGGTCACTCAGCAGGTACAAGCCAGTGCGGCCCACATCTTCAATTGTCACGTTACGACGCAATGGTGCGTTCAACTCGTTCCATTTCAGGATATAGCGGAAATCGCCAATGCCGCTGGCAGCCAATGTTTTAATAGGGCCTGCAGAAATAGCGTTTACACGGATACCACGCGGGCCTAGATCTGTTGCAAGGTAACGTACAGAAGCTTCCAATGCGGCTTTGGCAACACCCATGACGTTGTAGTGTGGCATCACGCGCTCGGCACCGTAATAGGTGAGCGTTACAAGGCTACCATTCTCGTTCAGGAGTGGCGCAGCTTTTTGTGCAACTGCTGTAAACGAGTAAACAGAGATATCCATTGTTTTCAGGAAGTTCGCACGTGTTGTATTCAGATACAAACCATCGAGTTCGTTTTTATCAGAGAACGCAATTGCGTGAACAATAAAATCAAGCGTGCCCCATTCTTTTTGGATTTCTGCAAAAGTTGCATCAAGGCTTGCCTCGTCAGTTACATCGCAAGGCAGTACAATTTTTGAATTCACACTTTCAGTCAGCGGGCGTACGCGTTTTTCCAGCGCTTCCCCTTGGTACGTAAAGGCCAGCTCTGCGCCCTGTTCGATACAAGCTTGTGCGATGCCCCATGCGATCGAACGGTCATTCGCAACACCCATTATAAGGCCACGCTTGCCTTTCATTATTCCATTTTGCATAACTGTAATGCCTTTCTGCTCCTCTTTTTTTATCCTAACCTTTTCTTAAGGAAAAGAGGGGAGCATCGAAATAAGTCATTATTTCCTGTAACTTTCGCAGAAAAATCACCTTTTACCATGGCAGACGACAGTCTTTACCTGACCCAAGCCGAAAACGACATGAAACGCTATGTCTGGAAGAACATTCCGCATAGCCATCTTTTCCTGCTGCTCCATACACAGAATGACCGGATGGATGAAGCCGCGCGCTCCTTTCCAAAAATGAGTCACCCCTCAACCCGCACGGCAATGCAACTTGTACGCAAAATCCCCGACCAGAATAAAAGCGCCTTTCTCGGTATTGCTGTTGGTATGGGCAAAGGATTTCTTGGTATTGGGCAGCGGCCAAAATTCATGGGCGTTTGTGCAGTCAATCTCGATGAATATGAAGAAGAAAATACACGCCTGCTGGCATTAGCTTATCACAGCTTCCACACAATTGATCTGCTGACGCAAGTTTCACACCCTGCCAATATTGGCCGGTTTAAAGCGGGCATTTTATCGCCGCCGCGTAAACCGCAAGTATTGAAGCGCTTAAACTTAAAAGCCGATATTTTTGCCTGTCTTTATGCATCCCGATTTATCGGACGCAATGCCTTGAAACTCTGGGGCAAGGAACGCGCTGTTCTACCACTGCTGGCAGGCCCCAAACACGGGCCCCACACAATGCCCTTCCCGATAGCGCTGCCAATGCTTGAATCGGCCTATGATGATTATTCCGAGACCCTTGCAAAACTCAGTGGCGAGCCGCTTGTGAAAGCCTGCATTAGCCTGGCCAATGAAATGAGTGCCATGATTACAGATACCAATTTGCAGGAATGGATTGATTTCTGCGTGCCCGCACAGGATATGGCATGGCAGGGCTTTAACGCCGAAGAAATTATTTCTGCTGCGCTTTCCAGCGGTAGTAATCCGTTTCTCAAATCAATCGGGTTTCTGGTTTCGGATATGGCCAGCATAAAACCAGATTCCAAAATTGACTGGAACAATACCTACAATGCCTTCCTTGATAAAGTTGAAATTGAAACCGCGCATAATCAGGCTGTTGACCGCGCCCTTGAACAGCTTCTTACAGAAGGTCTGGCACTTGAAAGCTCCGCGCCATTGCGGGCGGCTGCTAACTACCAGAACGAAGAACTGCTTCATGGTCACTCTTTTGGCTGGTGTGCGGCTGCGCTTCAGGCATCTGCCCGCGCCTTTGATAATGCGTTGAACCATGGCCTTGTACCTGTGCAGGCAGCCCGCCTTGAATTCGAGGGCACTTATTCACAATTCAAATGGCAAACGGTTAAAGATTTAGGTGATATGGCCGTCATGCATAAACAGGAAGGCCATATGCTTTCCATGGAAGAGCTTATCAATATCACGCGCGACAATGAAAGCTTCCGTCAGTTTGAAGGCACGCTCCGCGAAACAACAGAAGATCCGTCATATCAGGAGAAAGCCTTGCTGGGCAGCGAGCTGAATAAACCAATCCCGAAATTTGCCGTTTACACACCTGCGCCTGCCATGCCGCAAATGGGGCCACGCGGCCCTGCACCAGCCATGGGGCCAAAAGCACCGGGCCTCGGCCCAGGTGGTAGCGCAACAATGCCGGCTTATACAGCCCCGCCACAGCAAGACGAACAAACATAAAAAAACGGCCCGTGAAGGGCCGTTCTTCTTTTATATTCGAAAGCTTTCTTAGCTTACAACTTGCCATGTACCGTCAGGGTTTTCACATGCTGTACCAACAGCTGTTTCGGAACGGCCACCAACATTAATCGTTTGGCGGTATTCGCGGCAGTAACGGCCTGCAGCATCTGTACCGTTACGGGTTGGTGTATATGTACCGTAGTTGCCTGACTCAGGGTTGTTCCATGAGATAGATTGGCCGACCGGTGCGTTATATGCGCGCTGTTGTGCTTGTTGTGCATACATCATGTCTGCGCGGTCAAGCGACTGACCAATCTCGCTACCAGCGAGTGCGCCTAAAAGCGTACCAACACCTACAGCCACCAACTGACCTTTACCGCTACCAAACTGCGAACCTGCAAGGCCCCCCAGAATAGCACCGGCACCGGTACCGATTGTCTGTTTTTTACCGCCTGTTTCACAGCCAGCAAGCGCAAGTGATGAAATAATTAATGCCGATAATAGAATTTTTTTCATATTATAAACCTCGTTAAGTTGAATCGATTTTTGCCTCACAAGAGAGTAACCTAGCGCTACAACACCTGCAAAGCAAACATTACTGCATAGAAATAACGTATGGATACAATAAAAACCCTACCCTCCCCCATGGAACTTTTTTGCGAATG
>WGMJ01000019.1 GCA_016125135.1 Alphaproteobacteria bacterium
CCGACAAACTGGGTCGCCGACATTGTGACATTATCATTACTGCCACTGCCTGTAAGAAGTTCTACGGTTGCTAGTGTGCCCGTTTGGAAATCAACCGTTGTTGCGTTAGTGAGTAGAATTGTATCTGTACCCGCGCCACCAGTAATCGACTCTCCTGAAGCAAAATGACCATTGGCAAGGTTTATAGTGTCGTTACCACCACCAGCATCAATTATATCTGCACCAGAACCACCTGTAATTGTATCACCAGAACCACCCCCCGTGATTGTAAAGGCCTCTGTCTGGCCTGCGAGTGACACAGTAATAGCGCCGGCAGCTGTGGCAAATGAAATGACTTCAAGGCCTGTGATGGAGCCGTCTGTTGCGCCAAGCGTGCTTAGATCAGCCGAGGTTGAGGTGAGGTTGATTGTATCTGCTGCACCGCCGCCCATTGAAATAGTGCCTGTTCCGACTAATATCGTGTCCAGTTGTGCGCCAGTAAGGGTGAGGGAGTTGTTACCGCCATCACCAACTAGACTTCCGGCCTCTACGTTGCTAACCGTCGGGAGAGTCGCTCCTGTGATATTAGAGTTATCTGCAAATACATTCAAGGCATCTGTACCGCCTTGCAGGTTAATCGTTGTTGTAAGGCTTACAAACTGTGTTGCTGATAGCGTTACAATGTCATTTCCTGTGCTGCCTAAAAGATGCTCGATTGTTGTAAAGCTGCCTGTCTGGAAATCAACAGTTGTTGCGTTGTTCAGGTAAATTGTATCTGTACCTGCACCGCCTGTAATAGACTCGCCCGCTGCAAACTCGCCATTCAGCAGCATGAAGGCATCATTACCATTGCCGCCATCCATAATGTCGGCGCCCGTGCCACCGACAAGCGTATCATTGCCATCACCACCATTCAGGGTGTCATTGCCTGCGCCACCAAAAAGCGTGTCATTGTTGCTGTCGCCATTTAGGGTGTCATTGCCACCAAAGCCGTAAAGCCAGTCATTGCCTGCGCCACCATAGAGTATGTCGGCGGCGTTATCGTCGTCCATAAACCCAGCATCCCATTCGATAACATAGCCATGTACGTCTGAGTCGTTCCTATCATCCCAGGTGTTGGTGCCGTTATACCAGAAAGTAGCGTGCGTTTGCGGGCCCCCTGTGTTATTTGGCTGTCCGGCCCCCCAGCTAGTGTACATATTATTTGTTGATACAGCGCCGCTACTAAGCTGGATGCCGGCTTCAATACCGTCCATCCAGCGCCATTCCTGATCAACAGCTGTATCATCTGCGCCAATCCATACGCGATTCACTGTATCGGCACCATTTGTTAAGCCAAGATTATATACAAAAGTGTTTTCAGCTGCGCTTGTAATATTGACAATATGACCCGCAACGCCATTGAGCATGGCTGCGCTTGCAGCCGCTCTTGCAGCATTAAATGAAACAGCACCGCCAACATACTGGTAAAAACTATTTGTATCCTGATTATAAACAACACCAGGGTTTGCAGAGAGTATGTTTGCAATTGTTATATGTTGTGCGCCATTCCCGTATAGAATATCGTTGTCGTTTCCGCCATAAAGCGTGTCAGCGCCTTGGCCGCCCGTGATGTAATCATCACCATCATCGCCGTAGAGTGTATCGTTGCCTTCTTCATCGTAAATTGTATCGCTGCCAGCGCCGCCGTAAACAGTGTCATTGCCGGTACGCCCCATCAGAAGATCACCACCCGCATCGCCATAGAGGATATCGTTGCCCGCATCGCCAACGAGAATATCGGCACCGTCACCACCATACAATGTATCGTTACCGGCACTACCATTTAGCTGGTCATTACCGGCATCGCCGAACATGATATCGTCACCATCTTGCCCGATGAGTTGATCGTTACCATTGCCACCACTAACAATATCGTTACCAGCACCAGCGGCGATATAATCATCACCATCTTGCCCCATAAGAACATCATCACCGGCTTCTCCATTCAACGTATCATCGCCGATGCCGCCGTAAATAATATCATTACCATCACCACCAAAGAGGCGGTCATCACCTGCGCCACCATATATGCGGTCATTACCGCCTTCGCCGCGAATGGTATCATGATCAGCGTCGCCTGAGAGCATATCATCGCCATCACCACCAAAGAGGCGGTCGTCACCTGCGCCACCGAATATCACATCGTTACCCGCGTTACCACGGATAGTGTCGATGCCACCCTGTCCATCAATGATATCAGTGCCTGCGCCGCCATTCAGCGTATTATTGATTGCTGTGCCGGTTAAAGTGGCGGGGCCGTAATCGGCAAGTGTAGGTTCTGCTGTCCCATAAATTTCTTCTATTGTCGGAGGTGCTGGGGGCGGAGCGGGTGGTGGCGGCGTTGGGTCAATTGTGGCGGCTTGGCCTTCAACAATTGTTGTATCGTCAACAGCATTCGTTACATCCGTCCCGTTGATTGTAACCTCGTGAATGGTTACAACACGACCGCCTTCGCCGGTACCATCGTTTGCAAAACGCAAACGCAAGCTCGATGGAACAAAGGCGCCGGCATATTCGAATGAGAAAGTATAAACGCCGGTGCCAGAGCCTGTATGGTCATCCACCAGAACCCCTGTAACTGTGTTACCTTCGACTTCCAAATTGAGGGTAGGCGCGAATACTGCGAAGTTCGCACTCACCTCAAACTGTATAACCGCGAAGGCCATTAGGGGGGACGTCCTTATTGCGTCCTGTTACAATTTTATCAGCAAAATGGATAAGGAATCATTAAGGTGCGCCAAGTGTTAACATATTCAGCTAAAAGGGTTTTTCCAGCTACTCTACAAAACGTGAAAAATTTAATTAAAAGCCAATTTAATAGGCTTTTTGAGTGAAGCGGTTAGCGTTTTAGATCCACAATTGTGCGGTAATTTTTACTTGTGGTCCCCGGCGGAAGGGTCATTTTGCTAACAAGCTCAACGGGTTCAGTAAAGCTGAGTGTTATTGTTGAATCCGGAGAAATTAACAGGTCTTTAACATTTGTAGAAGCAACCGCGGTTTTATTTATATTCGCCGGTGTGCCATGCGCGCCTTGCACCAAAAGGCTTGTGCTATCTTTTAGTTTAATATCAAACGCAGGTGCATCTTTTGTTTCTAGTACGATACGCAACTCATTATTCAGGCGATCTGTTGCGCGTATACCCAGTAACTCACTTGGAGAACCAACAGAGCTATTATTTGCTTGCTTTACGCCCTTAGGACGAGAGGGTGGGTTGGGCGTTGACGCGGCCTTGGTTAGTGGTGTTTGCGCCTCTAAAGCTTCGGCATCAATTGGCGCTATACCGGCGGCTGGCCCGATAGAATTTAGCCCGCCGGCATCAGCGCCCACCATGCCGTTAAGTCTTTGTACAAGGCCCTTCACATCGCCCTGTAAAGCTAGCTGCGTATTGATAACGGGTAGAATTTTATTCAGGTCATCCCGCAATGTTTGAACATTATTTTCAAGACGTTGAAAACGCTTACCATCATCAAAGACGGGATAATTGAAAAGTTTATCGCTTCTCAAACCTGCGGGGGGCGCTAACTTGGATGAGACAGCTTCATCTTCATCACCGATGCGCGGTGCAAGATCCACAGGACCATCATCTATGTTCCCGGCGCTTGGTTGAATATTTTGCGAGAGAAATTCTGCTGAATCGAAAACGCCTCCGGAATCCGCAACATCTTGCGGGGAGGAATTTTGGCTAAAATTCAAATTTTCACAAGCACTTAGAAGAAAAATACTTGCAAGACATAGCCGTAGCCAAGGGCTGAGCTTCTGATGGATATACAGAATCATCCAGATATAATTGTATGTGAAAAAAGGCGAGATATAAACTTTTTGAAATCAAAAAGTTAACAAAAAATTAACCAAAGTTAATATATCGAAGGCAGGACCCGAATGAGGCTTTCTTCCGTCTGCTTCAGAAGCGTGAAGAGGTCATCGCGCTGAAGATCAGATTCTGTAAAAGAAATACCAACTAGATCGAGATTGTTAGGTGTAATCGCAACAGTTTTTTCAAAGTAGCCAAGGCCCTCTACAGGGCGTGTCTGCAGCTTGTATTGGCCTGGCATTAAAAACTCGAGGCTAAAATAGCCGTCATAGCCAGATGTTGTTTTTTTAACGACCTTGCCTGTGGAGAGGTCAATCGCGCTGATCTCAAGATCGGCAATGGATTGCTGGGTGAAGGGGTTCACGATTGTGCCCTCTACAGCGCCTGTATCAACAACAGGGAAACTGATTCGTTGGGGAACACCGGGGCGAGGCCTTACTTCATAGCCCTCTACAGCAGGACGCTGATACGGATCTTCCAGACTGCCTGCCAGAAGCTCTGTTGGCACAACGCCGCGTGTAGGCTGGATAGACAAAATATCACCATCACTATCACTTAAATCACGGATGCGCGATGGCCCGATAGACATGGCAGCGTTTTCTATTGGCTCGTCATCTTCGTCATAAATGCCGTTATAGTTCTTGTCATGGTAAACATTTGCAGCTACCGAGCCAGCCTGCAACAGTGGCTTGCTGTTGAAAATATATTCATCGTTTTTGCCATAGGGACCAAAGGATGTGCTGAGGCGCAGGAACGCACTGAAGCCATGTTCGGATGACCATTGTGTATCCACACCTACGATAGATGTATCAAGATCTTTTGAGATAGTAACACCGAGGCGCTTCTCCTGATCTTCAAAATCATAGTCAGCACGAAGCACTGAAAGAAGGTCATTCTTTTTATGACGAAGTTCCGAGAAGGCGGTTTTAAACTCCGTCTCGGGCCGGATATCATAGTTAAACCCGTTCCGCATGCGGAGGTAAGGCGTAAAGCGCGTCAGGTTTGAAATCTGGCCAGTGACAAAAGTATCTGCATCGGTTGATTTTGTGATTGTTATGTTGTTTGTGAGCCTGTTTGATTCACGCGTGATTGACTGCCTGAAGTTTGTTAGCCAGCGGTCGGTATTGCCTTCAAACTCTGTGTACTTGGTCCTCAGATTCAGCCCGAGTGTTCCAAAGTCTGATGTAAAGTTACGGCGCACTTGAAGTTCAGCTTCTCTATCTTTTTGATTTACGATACCGGCTTCCGTACTTTCAAAGTCTTTGAACATAGAAAGCTGGAAGTTTAATTTGAAGTTCATCAGCGATGTCAGAGTTTTGAGATAAGCTGCTGAGCCACCATTTAGCTGCTTGTAACCCTCAAGACGTGTCAGGGCGTTCAGCGCGGACACATCAACACCTGCTGAAACATATTTGTTTGAAACATCTTCTCCGCCTATGCGTGTAGGAACAACACTGACGGCACCAAAGGCAGAAAGATTTTGCGTTATGCCATGTGCGATCTCGCCATTCATTGTCAGGCCTTTTGGTTGCGGCTCGTTCTCTTCATCAATCTCGAAAAGTTCGCTTTCTGACCTCAGAGCAGAGAAGTTGTAAAGTGTTTTACCTTCCTGAACGATACTCCGGTTGATAAGAAAGCTTTTATCGACTTCTTTCGTTTCCCCCTGCGGGCCGTAGAAAATAAGCTCGATATCATTTTCTCCGTAGAATAGGTCCAGACCTTCGTAGCGGTAAAGACCGTCAGCGCCAACCACGCCAGTATCTATCAGTTCCTGATTACGGTAGAGTTCGACCTCGTAGCCGGGAATTCCTGGCTCTTCGATGCTGATCGGCGCAACAGAAAGTACCTGGAATTTTTTGTTGTTGGTAAAGGTAAACCCTTTTCCTGTAAGGGTGCGGCCAATCAGTTCGCGGTTACGCTGGCTTACATCACCGAGTTCAACACGCTCAAGGTCAAAGGGAAGGGCGCCTTTGTGAATATTTTCGCGTGTCAGGCGGAAGCGTAAATTATCAGGCGCATCAAACTGGCCATCTTCATGGCGCAATGTCGCCGAATAATCGGCACTGGCCCAAAGCAGGTCCTGCACACCGGAAACGGCAAGGCTTCCTTCAAGCGTATTATCAACCGCATCGTAGCCTGCACGTGTGCTTATGTCGATTGTTGGTAAAGAGAAGGCTTTATAAGGGGTCGCAATAAAGGGGAGGACCTTGGTGTCATCGTAACCGCCGTTACGGCCCATCATTTTTTTGCGCAAGCGGCGCTGCGCTTCTATAACCTGAAACGGAAGCTGATTTACGGTTTTGATACGAAGTGATAAGCCGCTTGTTTCTACTTCACCTTTGAAATCCCAAACTTCTTCAAGGGCTTTCAGGTTTACAAGCGTCTGATCGCCAACGGTTACGTGTAACGGGTAGGTTACAGGGCGCTCAACGCCGTTCTTTGCGATTGTGCCACTGGCAAAATCAATCTCGTATCGCTTTGTTTCATTTAGCACATAACCCGAGAGTCTTTCAGCATTACTTGCAGGGTCGATATAGATTTTGAAGAGCTGTGCTAACTCTGGAATTGAAAAATAATATTCGTTGTTGTCGCTATAGGCTGCGACACCTTTCGAGACGAGCGTGCTATCGACATTGACAGCAAGAACAAGCTCTTCTGGTTCAAGATCGCTATACATGTTTTCGACGGTTTGTAGGGGATCAGATTCTGCGGAGGCTTCCTGCACCTGTAACGGCGGAAAAGAATCCTGTATTTGCGCAAGCGCAGGTTCTGCGCCCACGCTGAAGCCAAGCGCAAGCACACTTAGAGTCGTTAAAAAATGTATATGCCGTATCAAAACTGGCAATCCAAGTACGTTGTAAGCGACCACACGGACGTGTGGCCGAAGGAAAGGAGGGACTACGAATATAGTCCTTAATTAATTGTATACTGTGGCTGTTTGTTCTGACAATAACTTATTGTCTTCTTTGCCGTCCTCGTAAAAGCGCGCTTTTACGGTCTGGCAGGCAGGGCGCCCCTGTATTTTAGGTATGCGTAGCACCTGGCTACGTACCGTCTGGTCGGTATAAAAGCCCATACCTTTAATGCTTTTAAGCGGGTAAGAAGCAGCGCTATTCGCGTTGCAAATCAGTTCAGTACGCAGATAGAGGCCGCGATTACCTTCGCGGGTAAGGCTGTATGTAAATAATATATCGTTTCCATCGCTTTTTGCCTCAACAGAATTAACCGTGATTTTGTAGCTTAGATCGCCCTTGCGAACGAATATGGGAATCGTTGCGCCGGGCTTCGGGATAAGCGTAACGCCACGTTTTTGATTTTCCTCAAGGGTATTTCCGAGGTTTTCTGTATCAATGAAAAGATGGTTTCTGTATTCACCATCTGGCAAATCAGCAGGGAGGCGCAACATGATGCGGAGTTGCTGTGAGCCGTTGGGGGGAATCGTAAAACGGCGCGGGGCGAACTTGATCATATTGGAAACATCATACGGGTCGTTCTCGTAACCAGCCTTGCTTTTATCTGGTTCCAACGAGCCATCAGGCATCATCTTCATTGGGCGCCAGCCCACGCGATAAGTCTCAGCCTTCTCTGATTTATTAATGATAACAATATCTTCTGCGCGTTTCTTCCCTTCGAAGATGATCCGTTTGGCGGTCAAGCGTAAGGCGAAACTTTCAGACACGGAGGCGAACAAAAAAAGAACGGCGATTACCAAAATCGCCGCTCCTTTAACAAATGGTTTTTTCATTTTTTCAGGAGCCTTTAACACAGTAAAAACAATATAGTACTGTTAGCTCGCTAAAAAAAGCGGAAAATTACTGGTAGTTTGCAATAACGCTGAACGTTCCAGTGTATGTTCCGGCTGGCTCAGTACCAGCAACGATCAATGTACCGCCGAAAGGCACCGCGAGTGTACCAGCAGCTGTAAGCGTTACAACTTCCTGTGTACCCCCTGCGTTTGTGCGAAGGTTAAAGGCGTTAACAGTCATCGTGTTACCACCACCATCGTTCACAGTTGCAGCGGCTGTAATGGTCAAGTCAATTGGAAGACCAGAAGCACCTGTTACGAGAACGCTACCAGACTGCTCGAGACCAGCACCTGTAATGGCTGTAACACCACCGGTCACTGATCGGCCACTGGCTGTATCAAGAACAACAGTACCAGCTGCTGAGTGCGTAATTGTACCGAAGTGCAGCGGAGCTGTACCGGAAACAATAACAGGGTCAATAACAATAGCAGAAGCAGACGCAGTACCTGTAAAGGCCGCCGCATCCTGAACTGGGAGACATGATAACGATACCAATGCCGTTCCCATAAAGAGCATTTTCTTAATAGACATTTGAAGGATTCCTTTTTTCTAGAACAGGGGTTAACGAAAATGTACACATCCTGCATACATCCATACACAGAATACTATAGGGCGGATTAAAAAAAAATTAATTTTTATTTTTGATAAAATGTTTACGGTGTAGATAGACAAAAAACGATTCCATAATAAAAATTATCTTCGTTTTAATTCATTATTAATCTTTCTTTTGATATTCACTCGGGAGAGAATAGTCATATATTTTTTTATCACGGTATAAAAAGAGAACACTCACAGGAGAGAGTAGACATTATATGACGGCGAATGTTTCAAACGCGACGCGAGGGCAAGTAACCCTTGAAGATGCTTTAAAAATTGCACAGAACAGCGTGCGTTCTGGCAATCTCTATGTTGCTGAAGTGACATATAATGACATTCTGAAAGTCTATCCTGAAAGCGCAGAGGCTTTCTTTGGCTTGGGGCTGGTAAATTACCACAAGAATATGATGCAGGAAGCTGCGCGTTTTTATAAGAAATCACTTGAAATCAACCCGGATAGCGAAATTTGCCAGAATGCATATGCGGTTGCACTAACGGCTGCAGGCCAGCATGCAGACGCAATTGAAGCATGGAAAAAGGCGCTGAAGCTTCGCCCTAATTTTCCGGAAGTGCTTTGCAATATGGCGCATACATACTGGTTAATGGATAGGCATGAAGAGGCAAGAGATAGCGCTGAAGAGGCAATCAGAATTAAACCGGATTACTCAGAGGCCTTCGTGAACCTCAGTAACCCGTTAATAAGCTTGGGTGAAAAAGAAAAGGCTATCGAGGCGCTCCAAAGAGCGATGGAACTGAATCCCGCGCTGCCAAACACATATATCAATCTCGGAAATCTATTATGGTCGACGGGGCAGGCGAGCGAAGCCGAGAAAATGTGCCGGAAAGGTGTCGAACTGGCACCACAAAATGCGGTTGCACACAATAATCTCGGGAATGTCCTACGTGATCAGGGCCACCATAAAGAAGCGGAAGCCTGTTATAAAGCGGCAACACGTCTGAAGCCTGATTATTATCAGGCTCATAATAACCTTTGTATTGTTTTGATGGATTTGTTGCGCTTTGACGAAGCTGTGGGCGCGGCGCAATACGCGATTACATTTAATAAAGACTATGCCGATGCCTATATTAACCTTAGCATTGCACAAAAAGAGATTGGCAACCGCGATCAGGCCAAGCTGGCAGCACAAGAAGCTATACGTCTGAAACCTGACTCGGCCATGTGCCACGTTATTCTGGCCGACATTTTGCTGCTGGAAGATCGTTACGAAGAAGCCGAGATCATCCTGAAGAAAGCGATGGAGCTGGAGCCGGATTCAGCAAGGCTTTACCTTAAAATGGCGGATGTGCTGGAGCATGCGAACCGTTTGCCCGAGGCCATTGAAGCGCTTGATAAAGGGCTGGCAATCAACCCTGAAATGCCGGAGCTATACCACAAGAAAGCAACGACATACTTTATTTCCAACCAGCTGGATCTTTCAATCGAGGCGCTTGATAAATGCTTAGAGCTGAATGCCAACTATGTACCGGGCATTGCTACGAAATGTGAAGTGCTGCAATCCCTTGGCAAGATGAAGGAGGCGCTAGAGTTGGGGCATCTGGGTGTCAAGATCAACAACAAGCTTCCATTCCTGTACTTCTCCCTGAGTAAGGTGAAGAAATTTGAATCAGAAGATGATCCTGATATGCAGCAAATGTTGAAGCTTTCAGAAAATGCAAACGAGCTTGGCAAGTTGCAAGCCTCCGCTTTGTTCTTTGCACTTTATAAAGCTTGGCAGGATATGGGCCAGAAAGAAAAAGCGTTTGAAGCGTTGAAACGGGGAAATGATATCAAGCGTGAAACTGTGCCATATAATGTCTCGGCACAAAACAAGGCTTTTGCCACGTTGAAAGAAAAATTCACACCATCATTCATGAAAACGCTCGAAGGCCGTGGATATACAGAGGCCGCACCTATATTTATTCTGGGCATGCCGCGTTCGGGTACAACACTGACAGAACAAATTCTGGCATCACACCCGAAAGTATTTGGTGCTGGCGAGCTACCTGATCTGGCAGAGGTGAGACGGCAGTTTATAGAGCTGACACCGGAAAATTGCCATGAGATGGGCAGAATGTATGTCGAGCGTACACAAAAGCTTGCGCCTGATTACAAATATATTACAGACAAAATGCCCGGTAATTTTATGCAGATCGGGCAAATTATGGCGACGCTTCCGAATGCCAAGGTTATTCACTGTATGCGGGACCCCGTTGATACATGCCTTTCCTGCTACAAGCAATTATTCGCTCGTGGCCAGTACTGGTCTTATAATCTGAGCGAATTGGCTGACTTCTATAACCATTATGAAGACCTGATGAAATTCTGGAATGATTTCTTCCCGGGACGCATTCTGAATATTCAATACGAAGAAACGGTGCAGGATGTTGAAACGCAAGCCCGTAAGATGCTCGACTTTATAGGGCTGGAATGGAACGATGCATGCCGTGAGCCACATAAAACAGATAGACCAATTCTAACGGCAAGTAAGGGGCAGGTGCGGAAACCTGTTTACAAGACCTCTGTTAAAGCCGCAGGCACTTATGAGAAGTACCTCGAGCCGCTGATTGAAGGGCTTCAGAAAACAGCCGGATAAACTCGTAGTTTGAATTCGGGCTGAAAGATTCTTTGTAGCGACTGCAACAAAGTTACAACATTATTCCTACTTTATTTTTTCATAGTGTGCCACAACCCTGCGTTGCCGATTTACCTTGATATTGTTTCTGCAGGCTGTTACTGTTGCGAGCATAGGTTTCTGCGTACACATAAAAATAAAAATTAGCAGAAAGCAGACAATGATTCAGGGAACGATTAGAACTTACAGCGATGCTGTTTCAGCAGGCGTGATTACCGCGCAAGGAAAAGATTACGTTTTTATGAAATCGGAATGGCTTTCCGCGCAACCACCTGCAGCCAATATGAATGTGACATTTGAGAAATCGCATTGCGGCAAACTTATGCGCGTGAGAATAGAGTAATCTATTCACGCGATATAGCGTTTATTCGCCATCAGGCCTTGAAAACATTTTCAAGTAGGCACTAAAAGTAGGCCCCCCACCAGCAGGGCCATAAGTATGATTTTCTTTTTCACTGTCTTTTCCTCTTTTTCGTCTTTTGGTGATCTTCATTCTTTACCAACCCGTCACCGAGGGTAGGGTTCCGCTTAACTTAATGCAGGAACTAAAAAGCCTCTGATCTATTAGACAGGGAGAACCACCTCATTTGAAAAGGAGTGAAGTTATGTCCGAGAAAACACTAGATCATCTTTTTTACGAAACACTAAAGGATATTTACTATGCAGAGAAAAAAATACTCAAAGCCCTGCCAAAAATGGCAAAAGCTGCGCAATCTCCAAGGCTTGCGGCTGCTTTCGAGAAGCATTTAACCGAAACAGAAGGTCAGGTTGAGCGATTGGAGCGTGTTTTTGAAATGATTGATAAAAAACCTCATGGCAGAACCTGTGAAGCGATTGACGGGATCATCAAAGAGGGCGAGGAGATTATCAGCGAATTTAAAAACTCTCCTGCGCTTGATGCGGGCCTTATTTCATCCGCGCAAGCTGTCGAGCATTACGAGATTGCCCGTTATGGCACGCTGAAATGCTGGGCCGAACTTCTGGGGTATACAGAAGCCGTAGGGTTATTTGACATGACATTGCAGCAAGAGGGCAATACGGATGAGTCGCTTACCGTGCTTGCTGAATCCCAGTCAAATGAAATGGCGCTCTCGGCTAAACGCGCAGCCTAAGAGCGACTACCTATGCCGGAGAGCAAGAGAAACGACTTGGTCTCCGGCATCTCTATTATATGTGTTGATAATCGGCGGTTTTATGGGTTCTGAGGTTTAAATATGGGTTTGATTTCGAGGGAACTTTCTTTTTTCCCAAACGTTTGATGTTTTGCCATTGTTCTAAATGGGGATTATAAATTTTCAGAATAATTAAGTACTTGAATTCGCTGCATAATTTTGCTTCATTAGGTATGCAAATTTGCCGTGGGGGAAAATGCGCAGTCCTGACAAATCCGATTATTCTGTCTCTTTGGGCCTAACGGCCGTCATCCTGTTTTTTATCGGGAGTGTTTTTGTTTCATACATGAACACCACCATTCTAAACCGCAATACAATACTTGTGAGCCAGACGCATGAAGTTTTAATCGGGATTGAAACATTGCAATCCCTTTTAAAGGATGCGGAAACAAGCCAGCGTGGATATGTACTGAGCGGCAAACCCGAATATCTCGAGCCATACTATGCAGCATTACCAAAGATTTCCCAAAAGGCGGATGAGGTAGAGAGGGCACTCGAAAAGATGACTGGCACAACTGGCCGTCTGGAAAGGGCGCGCCAGCATATCGATGCCAAGCTGGCAGAATTGAAGCATGCGATAGATCTAAGAAAAACGCGCGGGTTTGAAGAAGCGCTTGCATCTGTACTGACAGACAAGGGCAAGAATGAGATGGTCGCGCTGCAAGCCGAGCTTGAAGCTATTGAGCGTGAACAGAAAGAAATTAGATCTGCACGCTTGATAGAGCGTACTGAATCATACCGCACGGCCATTACCAGCGGCTTGTTGGCTGGTGGTTTGGGGGTTGTACTGGCGGTTATTGTCGGGCTGATGATACGGCGTGCGGTGGCGGCGCGCCGTCGCGAGGAGTGGTTACAATCAGGGCAGGCTGGGCTAAGTACTGCCATGCTGGGAGACCAGAATGTTGAAGAGCTGGGCAATAATATTCTGAAGTTTCTGGCAATGTATCTTGATGCGCGTGCTGCGGTCATGTACATCAAGGAAGGGGCTATACATCACCGTACTGCAACTTATGGCGTACCGGCTGGCGCAAACATACCGGAGCAATTCTTACCTGGTGACGGGCTGCTGGGGCAGGCGATCATTGATAAGGTGCCTGTTTTTGTAAATAACGTTCCTGAAAATTATCTGGTTTTCGGCTCTGCTTTGGGGCAAAGCACGCCGCGTTATCTGGCGATTTCCCCCGCGCTGGCCGACGAGCAAGTCAACGCTGTTGTGGAATTCGGTTTTGTAGAAAAGCCATCTGCTGAGGTTTTGAAGCTTCTTGATCAGGCATCGGAAGCGATCGGTATTGCCGTGCGCTCGGCCAATTACCGTGCGCATTTGCAGAACCTGCTTGAGGAAACGCAGCGCCAATCAGAAGAATTGCAAGCGCAGAGCGAAGAGTTGCGAGTCTCGAACGAAGAGCTGGAAGAGCAGAGCCGTGCCTTGAAAGAATCGCAAGTGCGTCTTGAGCAGCAGCAGGCGGAGCTTGAGCAGACAAACTCGCAGTTGGAAGAGCAGACACAAATCCTTGAAACGCAGCGGGACGATATCGCCCGTGCACAAACGGCCTTGCAGCAACGGGCCCGCGAACTCGAGCTTGCCAGCCAGTATAAATCAGACTTCCTTGCCAATATGTCACATGAGTTGCGGACTCCACTGAACTCGACACTTATTCTGGCAAAATTGCTGGCCGATAATGATGACGGAAACCTAACCGAGGAGCAGGTGCAATTCGCAGAAACAATCCAGGCTTCCGGCAACGACCTGCTGGGCTTGATTAACGACATTCTGGATCTTTCGAAGATTGAAGCCGGCCATATGGAGATAAGGCCCGAGCGTGTGAGTATCAAGAAGCTAATGGATGATATGTCGCGTTCCTTCGGGCCGTTAGCACAGCAGAAGCAGATTGGTTTTACTTTAAATGCTGAGAAGGATGTGCCTCAAAGTATAGAAACAGATGGCAAGCGGCTCGAGCAGATCGTCAAGAACCTACTTTCGAATGCGGTGAAGTTTACTGAAAAAGGCGAAGTCAGTATGAATATATCTGTTGAGCATACAGGTATAAAATTTGCCGTCAAAGATACCGGCATTGGCATTGCCCCCGAACAACATGAAGTCATTTTTGAAGCCTTCAGACAGGCGGACGGCACAACAAACCGCAAATATGGCGGCACGGGCTTGGGCCTTTCTATATCACGCGAGCTAACGCGCTTGCTGGGTGGAATGCTAACGCTTGAAAGTAAGGTTGGTGAAGGAAGTACTTTTACAATCCATATGCCGCTGCAATATAGCGCTCAACATGTTTCGGATGCGAAGAAAAGACGTGCGTCTGATTATAGCGAGACGGTTGAGGATATGCCTGAATATAAACCATTGCCGAAAGGTACGCGGGCGCCGCGCAAAGCGGCTTTTCACGATATTGAAGACGACAGGGACAAGCTGACAACCAAGAAAAAAACATTGCTTATTGTCGAGGACGATCTAGCCTTCGCACGTATTTTGCATGACCTTGCGCACGAGCAGGATTTCCAGTGTCTGGTTGCCACAACGGCAGATGAAGCTGTTGATATGGCGGAAGAATATTTACCAAGCGCTGTTCTGCTTGACGTTGGCTTGCCAGACCATTCGGGTCTTTCAGTGCTAGACCGCATGAAACAGAATTCGCGCACGCGGCATATCCCTGTGCATATTATTTCGATGAATGACCATGCCGACACCGCCTACTCGCTGGGTGCGGCGGGGTATCTGCTGAAGCCTGTAAAGCGTGAAGACCTGGCAGATGCGCTGAAGCAGCTTGAACAAAAACTTGTCCACCGCATGCGGAATGTTCTTGTTGTAGAAGATGACCCTGTCCAGCTTGAAAGCTTGCGTAAATTATTGGCTTCGCAGGACGTACAAACAGTAGGTGCCGCGACTGCGGCTGATTGCCTTAAACTTCTGAAAGAGCGGGTTTTTGACTGTATGGTGCTTGACCTGACACTGCCCGACGCTTCGGGCTATGCCTTGCTTGAGACCTTGAGCAAGGAAGAGGCATATTCCTTCCCGCCTGTTATTGTGTATACTGGGCAGGATCTGTCGTCTGCGGATGAACAGCAACTACGACGCTATTCAAAATCAATTATTATCAAGGGCGTAAAATCCCCGGAGAGACTTTTGGACGAAGTTACACTATTCCTTCATCAGGTTGTTTCTGACCTGCCACCCGAGCAGCAACGCATGCTGAAAAAAGCCAAGAGCCGGGATGCTGCGCTTGAGGGGCGGCGGATTCTTATTGTTGAAGATGATGTCCGCAATATTTATTCGATCACCAATATTCTGGAGCCGCGTGGGGCGGTTGTGCAAATTGCACGTAATGGTAAAGAGGCGCTCACCGCGCTTGAGGACTCTAGAGTGGACCCTGCGAAGCAGATCGACCTTGTGTTGATGGATGTCATGATGCCCGAGATGGACGGCATCACGGCAACAAAAGAGATCCGCAAAAAGGCGGAGTGGAAAAAGCTCCCCATCCTCATGTTAACTGCAAAAGCCATGCGCGATGACCAAGAGCGTTGCCTTGAGGCGGGCGCGAATGACTATATGGCTAAACCGCTTGATGTTGACAAGCTGTTGTCGCTGATACGTGTGTGGATGCCGCGTTAGGAGCTGGATGTGCCTGACAAGACCGAGGATATCGAGCTAACACTTCTGCTTGAAGCAATCTATCGTAAATATCATTATGATTTTCGTGATTATGCAATGGCGTCTATCAAACGCCGGTTGAAGCAGGCCTGCGCTTATTTTGAATGTGAAACCTATTCCCAGTTGCAAGACCTTATATTGCATGATGAATCTGTGTTCCCGCGTATGCTTTCTTATCTCACTGTACAGGTGAGCGAGATGTTTCGTGACCCGTCTTATTTTCTAGCACTACGCGAGAAGGTTTTACCGCATTTGCACACTTACCCGTCTCTTAAAGTATGGATTGCTGGTTGTAGCACAGGTGAAGAACTTTATTCACTTGCGATACTCTTTCGCGAAGAGGGCCTAGAAGACAGAACAATGTTTTATGCGACCGACATCAATACAGAGGCCTTGAAAAAAGCCGAAGCCGGGGTATTTGCGATGGACCGGATTCCGCTCTTCACCGAAAATCACCGCAAATCTGGTGGCAAAACATCGCTTTCAGATTACTACACGGCGGCGTATGGCGCCGCTGTGTTTGACAAAACATTGCGTCAGAAAACAGTATTTTCAGACCATAGTCTGGTTTCCGATGCCGTTTTTGCCGAAATGCATTTTATATCGTGCCGGAATGTGCTTATCTATTTCAGCAGGGAACTCCAGAACCGTGCTTTCCATTTGTTCACGGAATCCCTTGCCCACAGAGGTTTTCTGGGGCTTGGCTCGAAAGAAAATATAAATTTTTCCAAATACAGAGATGCGTTTCAGGATTTTAGCCGTGTAGATCGCATCTATCAGAAAGTTTAGACGCAAAAATGAAGCAAACAATTGAAGCTATTGTAATAGGCGTTTCAGCGGGGGCTATAGAAGCTTTATCCGCGTTATTGCCCTCTTTACCGGCGGAGTTTCCTATGCCGGTCATTGTTGTTGTCCATTTGCCTCGCGATAAAGAAAGTGTGCTATCTGAAATATTTTCTCCCAAATGTAAATTACCTGTAGTCGAGGTTCAGGACAAGGAGCCGATTATGAATGGCACAATCTATATTGCGCCGCCGGATTATCATGTGCTTATCGAGAAAAATCGTTTCTTCTCACTTTCTTCTGAAGAGCCTGTCATTTTTTCACGCCCCTCTATAGACGTTTTATTCGAGACAGCAGCGGATGCCTACGGCTCTGCACTCATGGGGATTGTTCTTTCGGGCGCTAGCCCTGATGGTGCAGCAGGGCTAAAAGAAATTGCAGATGCGGGCGGGCTTGCCATTGTGCAAGACCCTGCGACGGCAGCGGCATCGGTTATGCCGGAGGCGGCACTGCTAAGTTGTCCTACGGCACAAATTATGGATTTGCGCAGGCTTTCTGACTATCTTAAAAGTTTTTCAGAAACAAGGGTTTGCGCATGAAAAAAGACCCCGTTCATTTTCTACTTGTTGATGATCTACAAGAAAACATTCTGGCGTTGCAGGCGCTTCTGCGGCGGGATGGCCTTGTTTTTCTGCAAGCGAATTCCGGCATGGACGCCCTTGAGCTTTTGCTGAAGCATGATGTGGCGCTTGCTCTTATTGATGTGCAGATGCCCGAAATGAACGGGTTCGAGTTGGCGGAACTGATGCGTGGAACCGAGCGCACTAAAAATGTTCCTATTATCTTCCTGACAGCAGGCAACACCGACCAACAAAGACGTTTTCGCGGCTATGAAGCTGGGGCAGTTGACTTCCTGCAAAAACCCATCGAGCCGGACATACTTAAAAGCAAGGCAAATGTTTTTTATGAATTGCACAAGCAGCGCCAAGAGGTTGCCAGGCTTTTAAAAGAGTCTCGTGAATACGCAGATGCGCTCAAAGAAGCCGACAAAAGGAAAGATGAATTCCTTGCGACGCTTGCCCACGAGTTACGCAACCCGCTTGCGCCAATTCGTAACGGGCTTGAAATTTTACGTCGTGCACCAGACGCCGCAAAACAAAAAGACGTGCAGGATGTCATGACAAGACAGCTTATCCATATGGTCAGGCTGATCGATGATCTGATGGATATTGCGCGCGTCAGTAAAGGTAAAATTGAACTGCGGCGCGAGCGTATAAGTGTTCAAAATATTATCAATGCCGCGCTGGAAAGCAGCCGGCCACTTATAGATGCAGCCGGTCATACGCTTTTACTGGATATGCCGGAAGCCCCAGTCTGGGTTGAGGGAGATTTGACACGTTTGGCTCAGGCTGTAGGGAATATTCTTAATAATGCTGCTAAATATACTAAAGCAGGTGGAAAGATATCACTTAGTGTAATTATTGATGACGGCATTGTCGACATCAGAGTAGGCGACAACGGGATTGGTATTCCGCACAATATGCGGGATGAAATCTTTCATTTATTTACACAGGCGCAGCGCACTTTCCAGCAGTCGCAAGGTGGCTTGGGAATTGGTCTTGCGCTTGTTAAGCACCTGGTCGAGCTGCATGAGGGAACCATTACGGTTGAAAGTGATGGTGACAATAAGGGAAGTGTTTTTACTATTTCACTACCAGCTGCTGCAACACTAGAATCTGCCGTATCCGAAGCTGCACAAGAGAGTGTAAAAACCCCAAACGCTGGGGGCTTACGCATTCTGGTCGTCGACGATAATGTGCCGTCTGCCAAAACAACGGCATGGATGCTGGAGATGATCGGCCACCAGACAAGCATGTGCCATGATGGTAGAGAGGCACTCGAGTATGCCGAGAAATTCAAGCCGCAGGTCATATTCCTTGATATCGGTCTACCAAGCATGAGCGGCTATGAGGTGTGTAAGGCCTTAAGGCAAAACCCCATTTTTAAAGAGGCGCTTATTATCGCGCAAACGGGCTGGGGGCAAAAGCGTGATCGAGATCTTTCCGAAGAGGCGGGGTTTGACCATCATCTGGTGAAGCCCATAAACCTGCAGGATGTTGAAACGTTGCTTCAGAAGAAGATTGCCGGAACAATATTATAAATAGAAGTTACTGTGTATGCCCCGTTTACTTGTTCGTATCATATTTCTTACGGTTGCTTATTTTGTTTCAGGCAAAGTCGGGCTGTTGCTTGCTGTGCCGCCAGGCTATGCCACAATTATGTGGCCGCCTTCCGGTATTGCACTGGCCGCTGTTTACCTTTGGGGCTATAGAACGGGTGCGGGGGTGTTTTTAGGCTCGCTACTTCTTAATTTTTTCAATTACTATGCGGCAGGCAGTGGTAGCGCTGCAATATTGTCCCAGCTTTCAAACGCATTTGTTATTGCCTCGGCAGCCACATTGCAAGCGTGTTTCGGAGCATGGCTTATAGCCCGTTTTGTAGGGGCAGGCACATGTCTCGAAAAGCCACGAGAGATCATACTTGCTATTCTTCTCGGTGGGCCTGTGGCGTGTCTTGTTGCATCAACGACCGCGATTTCATGGCTTGCTTATAGCGGGACAATTCCGTTGAATAATGCGCTGTATAATTGGTGGACATGGTGGGTCGGGGATTGTATCGGCGTTTTTGTTTTTACCCCTATGCTGCTTGTTTGTGTATCAGGTGCTTCTGTTGTTTCGGGGCATCGGAAATTTCTGGTAGGGCTACCCGCACTTTTTGTCTTTCTCATAATTATTGCAGGTTTTTATGGTGTGCAGTTACTTGAATACCGTGAGCGTGAGCGCGAATTCCAAAGTAGTACAAAGATGATTGCAACAGAGATTCAAGACAAGTTGCGGGATTACACGAATGCATTGAATTCTCTTGATGCGTTCTTTAATGCATCAACCTACGTTACGCGTGATGAGTTTGATATTTTTGCCTCGCAACTCATCCGGGAGCTGAAAATTATCAAGGCGCTGGACTGGATCCCACGTGTAAGGGCCACAGATAAAGAGCGCTTTTTGCAAGAAGCCAGAAACATTAATGGGCGTGAATTCACGATTAAGGAAATGAATGAAGAAGGCGAGCTTGTACCGGCAGGCGAGCGAGATGAGTATTTCCCGGTTTTATACGTGGCGCCTTATGAGGAGCACAAAACAGTGGTGGGGTATGACATTGCTTCAAACCCTGTGCGTAAGGCGGCGCTTGATAGGGTCCGTGTGTCTGGAGAAATAGCAGCAACAGAGTTTATTGATTTTTTTAAAAATGGATATGAAAGCGCTCAAGGCGTTTTACTCTTAAAGCCCGTATATTTTAAAGGTGAAAGCGCCTTGGTGGGCGTTCTTGTCGCTGTATTAAGAGCTAGCGATATTTTGAGCCCCGTTCAGCAGAGTTGGGCTACAAAAGGCGTAAAAATATCTTTTACGGCTCCTGACAGGAGTGATTTCAAGTTTGAAAGCAACAAGCTATTGCATAAGCCCTTGAAGGCGAAGGTAGCGCTTGATTTTGCCCAGCGCCAATGGAATATTTTTATAAACGTAGATAATAAATATCTGGTGGCCAATAATACTTGGGCGCTCTGGTTTGTGCTGGCGGCAGGCCTTGTATTTATGGGACTTTTAAGTGTTTTCATTCTTATCCTGACAGGACGCTCTGCGCTCATTGAGAAGGAGGTGGGTATACGTACAGCAGAGTTAGAAGAAGCGCGGCGCTTTTCCGATATGATGATGAACCATATCCCTGATTTTGTTTTTGTTAAAAATATGGAGGACGGGATCATCAGGAGCAACTCTGCCTTCAAGGCTATTTATCCACCTGAGGGGCCAGAGCGGGCGGTCCTGACCGAGGATCAGAAAGTGCTCGATAGCGGTTACATGAAGAAATATGAAGATATCGCATTCTTTGATGGCAAAACCAGAAAGCTTTTTACCACGAAAGTCAGCTTCGAGGATGCAAAGGGGCAAAAATTCCTGCTGGGTATTAGCCGTGATGTGACCGAACTTTTTAAAACGCAGGAAGAGCTGAAAAAGAACAGGGATAAAGCCGAGCAAGCGGCCCGCACGAAAGCGGATTTTCTTGCCCGTATGAGCCATGAGATCAGAACGCCGATTAACGGGGTTCTCGGATTTGTCGAGCTATTACAAGCAACACAGTTGGATGAGAAGCAGCAATCCTATGTCGATAAAATGGAGACGGCAGGCGGAACGCTGCTTCATATTATTAATGATATTCTTGATATTTCTAAAATCGAAGCCGGTAAAATTGCAATTGATAGTAGCGCATTCAATTTGCATGAAAGCCTACAGGTTTGTCTTGACCTTGTGCGTAACGAAGCAGAGCAAAAGGGGCTTATACTTGAGCTGGAATACCCGCGCAGCTGCCCACAGCGTTTTATAGGTGACCAGTTCCGTATTCAGCAGATCATGCTTAATCTTCTGGCCAATGCGGTTAAATTCACATCACAAGGGTATGTAAAAGTTGTTGTGGATCGTAACGAAAGTAATACAGGAATATTGATAAGCGTTGCTGACTCCGGTATTGGTATTTCAGCAGAAAAACAGGCAGACATTTTCGAGAGCTTCATACAGGAAGATGCAGGTATGACGCGTCGCTTCGGTGGCACAGGCCTCGGGCTGGCAATTACCAAGCAGTTGGTTGAGGCGATGCGAGGAACCATCACGGTGACAAGCAAAAAGGGCGAAGGGGCAATTTTTACTATTGCTATCCCGCTAAGGGAAGATACGGGCAAAGAACAAAATAATGCGCAGCCATCTGCATCAACCGGTAAGAAGTATAACATTCTACTGGCTGAAGATAACCAGCTAAACAGGGAAGTGCTGGTTGCTATGCTTGAAAAATACGGCCACAGCGTTGTTGTAGCAAATAACGGACAAGAGGCACTGGATAAAATAGGGCTACAGGATTACGACGTTGTACTGATGGATATACAAATGCCTGAAGTAGATGGCTTTGGCGCAGTTAAAATTATCCGCGAGCTTGAAGGTGGCCGCTACAAAAATTTGCCCGTTATAGCGCTGACAGCACATGTTCTTTCAGAACAAATAAGAGAGCTTTTCGAAGCAGGTTTTGATGATTTCTTGTTGAAGCCTGTAAACGGGCAGGAACTGGAAGAAAAGATCCAATCGATTGATGCGCATAACATGCCTTTTCAAGATTCATCAAAAGTAGAGAGTGTGCCAAGTGAGGCCCCGCTTTTTGACCCTCGCCAGATAGAGGGGCTTGTTGAATTTATCGAGCGTGGACGCATAAAAGAAATGGTCGATGAGTTGCGTGAAGACACAATTACAAGGTTTGAAATTATATCGGGTGAGGAATGCAGTCTGGCGGACGTCCATATGAATCTTCACTCAATGGCGTCTATGGGGGCTAGCCTCGGGTTTATGAAGTTTGCAGCTTTTTGCCGCAGCTTGATAGATGATCTGGAAACGATCGATGCCAAGGCACGTTTACGCAGACTTGAACAAATCAAGGAAATATTTGTGGAATCTTTACAAGTCGGCGGCTATTAAACAGCTTATTCGTTTAGTGGGCTGTTTTCTTTTTGCGTATTGGCTTTACCTGAGGCCGTCGGGTTTGGCACTGGTTTGAATGTGCTGCGAGCCTTCTCGCCGTGAATTGCTTCTATATAATCCTCACGGGCGCGCTTGGCCTGCTCATAGGGTAGGTGCTCAACGCGTTCCCAACCTTTGGCAGCCATACAGCCTTCAAAATCGTTATAATCACCTGTTTGCGCCAGCATGTAACCATCGCGGTTTGGGCTGTCCCAGCTGTCCAGCTGGGCTTTTGCCAGCATTTTCTCTGAATTCATCTGGCCGGGCATAGGAACGGCATGTTTTACGATGCCCACACGGTAAAGTTCGTTAATTTCGGTTGTACAGCGGGCAATATCGCGCTGGAGAAGCTGGTTGGCTTTAGGCCCGCGCTGGTAAATGGCATCAGTTGTGTCTGCACGCTCCCAATATTGGGCATTATGCTTGAGTTCATAGGTTTGGCGCGCGTTTTCGCATGCGCTAAGGGTTAGAACTGTGAGGCCAATCGAGGTCAGAAGCAGGGTTTTTTTCATGGGTAACGTGCCTTGGTTGAATCTGGAAAAATCATATCTTTTTCCGTCCTTGGCCGCAAATTCTTATTGATTCTAGTTATCGAAAATGAGATAAGTTTTTATTCTGCGTAACCAAGGAGGAGTGTAATGGCGGCGATAAATACCTATTTTATCACTTGTGCTCAGGGTGGCGATTTAAGGCCGCTTGTAAGGCCTATTCATGATCAATTCCGTGATGCGGGCGTTGAGTATCATCTTGAGAAGCCAAACTGTATCGAAGTTCATTCATGTATCGCGGAAGCTGATTTGGTAAACTTTGTCATGCCAAACGCCAGCCAATATAATGACCTGCAAGTTAGATGCAAATAGCAACTATTGTTGCCACCAACTCTCGATCGAAAATCCATAAAGCGGTGTAAAATCTGGCCGCTTTATTTTTTTGTCATACGCCACCCAGTCCGCGCCGGTATAATCCAGTGGGATAAAATAATGGCCGCTCATTAAGAGGTCATCCAGCGCGGCTGTTTTCTCAATCAGCTCTGTACGTGTTTTGGTTTGCGGAATTGCAGCGGCCAGTTCATCGACTTGTTTGTCACAAATCCCTGCGAAGTTAAAGCGACCTGTTTCGGTCGCTGACTGGCAAGACCAGTAGATCATCTGTTCGGTTCCGGGGGAGAGGGAGGACGTTACCTGATAGAGCAACATATCGTAATCATAGTCATTCACACGGGTGCGGAAGGCTGCGGCATCCATGCTGCGGACTTTTGCCGTAACGCCCAGTTTTTTGAGCATAATAGCGTATTGAAGCGCAATTTTTTGGTCTTCAGGCGTTGTAACTAATATTTCAAAGCTTAAATTCCGTTTACCGTTTTTAATGCCGTAGCCTGCTTCTTCCAGTAGGTCATTGGCGTGTTTTAATTTGGTCCGTGCATCCAGCTTTGTAGCCTCCGAAACTTGGCGGCTGAGGTCACTATTCGGGAAGACGCTTTGAATCTGCTTTTGCTTACTGTGCAGAATGGATTTATTGACCCAGTCAAAATCAAACGCCAGTGAGAGTGCTTCACGAACCTTGATATCATCAAAAAGCGGGCGGCGCGTATTAAAAAAGAAGGCACGGAAGCGCTCTGTACGCGAATGCGGAATTGTTTCTTTTACTACATCGCCTTTTTGCAGGCGAGGGAAATTGTAGGCAAGTGCCCATTGGCTAACGTCTGTTTCTTTCCTGAAATCAAGCTGGCCTTTTTTAAAAGCTTCGAAAGCAATGATATCGTCGCGGAAATAATCAAACGTTATTTGGTCAAAATTATACTGGCCTTTATTGGCGGGCAGGTCAGCTGCCCAGTAATCGGGCACATGCTCATAGGTGATGCTACGCCCTTTATCAACGGTTTTCACGCGGTAGGGGCCACTGCCGAGTGGTGCGGTGAAAGTGGTGTCGTCAAAAGTCTTCCCCTTCCAATCTTTCTTCGAAAGGATGGGCATCATGGCGAGGATCATAATTGTTTCGCGGTCATACTCGGGGCCAAGCACAAAGCGGATTGTGCGGTCATTCTTCTTTTCCACCTTGGCAACGCGCTTATAGACATTGCGCATATTCGGGCGGCCATGGTCACGCAGTGTTTCCCATGAGAATAGAATATCATCAGCAAGAATGGGCGTGCCGTCATGAAAACGCGCACGCTTGTCGAGTGTAAAGGTTATTTCGTCACGTTTGTCGTTTGTTTTGAAGCTTTCGGCAATCAGCGGGTAGAGCGTAAAGGGTTCGTTCCAGTTACGTGCCATCAGCTTGTCGTATACCTGGCCTAAGCCTTGCGCGGGTTTACCTTTCAGCGTGAAAGGGTTCAACGTGTTAAAAGTTCCGGTATAGGCTTGGCGCAAATGCCCACCTTTCGGGGCATTGGGGTTAGCGTAGCGGAAATGCGTGAAGCCTGCTGGCTCCAGCGGTTTGCCATGCATCGCAAGCCCTTCCGCATGCGCCGGTGAAATGGCTAGAAACAGGCAGGCGAGCAGGGGAAGTAACTTCATAAGTTAATCTATCAACTCCGAAAGCGGCTTCAGCGCGCGCGCACCGAGATGGGCGATAATATGGGCTGCTGCAATCGAGCCATAACGCCCCGACGTTGCGAGGTCTTTGCCTGTTGTAAGGCCATACAAGAAACCTGCAGCGTAGGAGTCTCCAGCACCTGTTGTATCAACCAGTTTTTCAGGTGCAACAGCCGGAACACTGATCCAGTCATCTTTGGTAATAATGATCGAACCTTCGGCGCTGCGTGTGATGGCTGCAATTTCTGTGTGCTCACGCATAAAGGGAATAACATCTTCCAGCTTATCAGTTCCGCAAAGGGCCAAAGCCTCTGCTTCGTTGGCAAAAAGGATATCAACATGACCGATGATAAAGTCAAGAAATTGCTGGCGGTGATTATTCACGCAGAAAGTATCGGAAAGCGTCAGTGCAATTTTGTTGCCAGCGGCATGGGCTAGTTCGGCAGCGTAATAAAAGGCATCCAGCGCGCTTGGCTGGCTGAAGAAGTAGCCCTCAAGGTATGTAATAGCGCTCTGGGCGATCAGTTCCTCGTCGATATCAGCAGGGGTCAGTTCGCAACAAGCACCAAGATAAGTATTCATTGTGCGCTGTGCATCGGGCGTGACCAAAATCATGCAGCGTGCCGTTGATGGGCCGAGCAGAAGCGGCGCAGAATTGAAATGCACACCCTGTGCGCGCATGTCATGCGTAAAAACTTGCCCGAGTTGGTCATCTGCCACTTTACCAATATAGGCGGCACGGCCACCAAGTGAAGCGTAACAAGCAACCGTATTTGCAGCCGAGCCACCCGACATTTCGGTGGCAGGGCCAAGTTGCCCATAAAGCTCGTTTGCGCGAGGCTCATCAACCAGCGTCATGCCGCCTTTCACCATGCCTTTGCTTTTGTTGGCTTCAATGAAAGAGTCATCCATGTGCGCAATGACATCTACAAGTGCGTTCCCGATTGCAACAATGCCGTAAGTGTAAGCTTTCATATTTCCCTTTACTCTTAAAACTGCTAGATAATAGGCCATGAGCCGCAAAAAGCAAATCACTGAAGATAGCCTTATCGAGGCTGCACTTGCGCTCGCCACCCGTATGCCGTGGGAACAGGTGAGTTTACAGGATATTGCCCGTGAGGCAGGGGCGACACTGGCATCTGTGCATAAAATCGTTAAGGGGAAGGATGAGGTGCTGGCGGCCTATGAACGCCAGATTGATTCGATTTTACTTGAGCGTATGCAAGGTGCTTTTTCTGCTGAAACGCCCGAGCGTGAAAAGCTGTTTGATATATTGATGGAGCGTTTCGATATCTTGAATGAGCATAAGGTAGCCATTGCTTCTATTATCGATGCCGCCAAGCTCAACCCGCATCATGTCGTTGCAGGATTGCCAAATATTATGCGGTCTATGTTATGGGCGCTGGAGCTTGCAGAAATCAATGTCACAGGCTGGCAAGGCTGTTTACGCGTAACGGGGTTAACGGGCGTATATCTTTTTACGCTTAAAAAATTTCTGGAAGATGAAACCGCAGATTTATCCAAAACAATGGCCGCGCTTGATAAGGCTTTGGGCCATGCTGAAAAAGCAGCAGAGTTTTTTAATCTATAAAAATAAAAAGCCCGGACACGCACGAGGGGAGATGCCGTGTCCGGGCCGAGAAATGCCCTGAATGTTGCCCGAAGGGGACAGGGGGAACAGCTTCAAGGGCTGACTTATACTTCTACGCTATGCCGCGTGAAATAGATCACTTGTATAAAAATCAGACGGATTTTTTATATTTTTTTGTAGATTTATTTTCAGCTTCATCAACGCTTTTTGCTCGAGCTGTCTGACGCGCTCTTTGCTTATCCCGAGATCTTTTCCAAGCTCTTCCAGCGTAACCGTTTCGTGCTTCAGGTGACGCTCTTTAATGATTGTTTGCTCGCGGTCACTTAACTGCCCAAGGGCTTGTGCCAGCCATTTCGAGCGTGATTGCGCGTCCTTCATGCCAATCACAATCTCTTCAGGGCTTGGGCCGTTATCGGCCAGCAGAGAACCAACTTCTTCTTCGTTATCATCGCTGAATGTCGCGTTCAAAGATTGATCGGAAGCGCGCATACGACCTTCCATCTCCTCAACTTCTTTTTTCGACACATTCAAGGCTTTCGCAACCTGTGTTTTACCGGCATCCGTTAAGTAGCCATCGGAAGAGCTTTCATTAATCTTGGCGCGCAAGCGACGCAAATTAAAGAACAGTGATTTATGCGCGGCTGTTGTACCTGTACGCACAATCGACCAATTCCGCAGCACGTAGTCTTGTATGCAGGAGCGGATCCACCAGGTCGCGTAGGTCGAGAAGCGGATATCACGCTCAGGCTCGAAACGGTTGACAGCTTGCAACAAGCCGATATTGCCTTCTTGAATTAGATCACCAATAGGAAGGCCATAATTTTTGAATTTCGAGGCTGCAGAAACAACAAGGCGCATATAAGCCTTGATAAGCTCCTGCATCGCTTTTGCGTCCTGCCGGTCTCTCCAGGCATAAGCAAGCTCCTGTTCTCTTTCCTTGGTCAGAACAGGTTCATCCATCGCACTCTTGATATAAGCCAGATTTGCTTTCTGGGTTTGGGGGTCGTCTATATGGTTCATTTTTTTATTCCTTCGAGAGTACATACGAATAAAACGGTGGAATGGATCAAAAACCCGCCAGTTTTATCCTTTTACATATATTAACCATTGATTTGCTGCATTTTTTGTGGTTTTTAAGGCGCATGCGTATCGGTATTTATCCTGGAACTTTTGACCCTGTCACGAAGGGGCATCTCCATATAATTAAACGTGCCAGCAAGCTGGTGGATCATCTGATTGTGGCTGTGGCACCGAATGCCAAAAAAGCCCCGTTTTTTGACCAGCGCGAGCGCGTTAACATGGTGCAGGAAGATATAGATAACCTGCACGACAAAGCGTGCCCTATCGTTGTCGAGGCGTTTGACGGGCTTTTGATCAAATACGCCAAGGAAAAAGAAGCGGCCTGTATTTTCAGGGGTTTGCGGGCTGTGTCGGATTTCGAATTCGAATTCCAGATGACTGGTATGAACGCCAAGTTGGACCCTGAAATTGAAACAGTTTTTTTGATGGCGTCGGATAAATGGCAGTTTGTATCATCATCCTTCATCAAGGAAATCGGGGCTTTGGGCGGCAAGATTGAGGATTTCGTGACCCCACAGGTAGCGGCCAAACTACTGGATAAATACGCAAAAAATCCTTGACCTTTCCCTAAGATCTTAATATTCATACCGTTCGTAAAAATGAAGTGACAGCTTAGCTCAGCCGGTAGAGCACGTGACTTTTAATCATGTGGCCCCGGGTTCGAATCCCGGAGCTGTCACCATTTTTATGATCCGCTTGTTTTGGCGGGCGCTTAGCTCAGTGGTAGAGCGCTTCGTTTACACCGAAGATGTCGGGAGTTCGACCCTCTCAGCGCCCACCATTTTTCCCTTTTTTGTAAATTATGGTTCCACACGCTGATGAGCAGCTTGGCTGCATTTGCGCATTTTGTTACTTTGATCGTATGGAACAGAAATGGGACTTTAAGTCTTCCGATGGCGCTGCGATTTATGGCGTAAAGAATAGTGTTGCCGCTGCTGACGCTGCAATATTTATGGTGCACGGATTGATGTGCAATATGTACGAATATGCATTCAAGCGTGCGGCTGATTATTTTGAGCGTGATTATGATGTCTATCGTTTCAACTTATATGACGGAAGAGATGGCGCACGCTGTTTAAACGACTGTTCGTTAACAACGCACGCCAATGACTTAATTGATGTTCTGAATAGTTTTTCACGAGAATATAAAAAAGTGTTTCTTATTGGCCATAGCTACGGCGGAACAGCCGTGATGCTGGCCAATATCAAGGGCGTTACGGCCGTAAGCCTGTGGGACCCTTCATATGATTTGACGAGAACACAAAAGGCTTTTTCAAAAAAGCATGTGGAAGAGAGGGATTTGTATTCTCTTAACAGGGGAATAAGCCAGCTGCTTGGCAAGGGCATGTTCGAGCAGGCAGGAAGCTTGACGCAGGAAGCATGTGAAGCGCTTTCTTCTGAGTTTCAATCTCCTGTGCAGGTGCTCAGCGCTGAAAACGCCATGTGCGCGAAGGATAAGGATTCCTTTCATTCTTATTGCGCACATCCATCTGTACGTGAAGTTATCAAAGGGGCAGATCATTATTTCAGGGAGGGGAACAGCTGCGATATTCTTTTAGAGAAAACCGAAGAATGGTTTAGGCGGTTCCTCTAGTGATTATTTCGGCCCGAAAAGGTTCACGACGTTCACGCGGCGTTTGACCTGTATTTCGTTTTGAATAGCGGCAAGGGCTGCTTCAGCAGCTTCTCTTGTGTCATACGCTTCAGGGTAGAATTGCGTATAATTCTGGTCATTAAAGGCGTGTGTATCGCCGGTGGCATGAAATCTGACATGTCTGAACCGGCTTCCCTGGCTTGCGCAGTTCGAGGATACTATTTTCTGGATACGCTGCTGGTACTCTGTCATGCCCTCCAGCGTCTGATCATCAAGCATGTAGCTGTAATAGGCTAGGTGATCATAAGCATCAGGCGCGTCTACCACGCCGAAGGTGCCAAAATTTGCCGCGTAGATTGTTATCTCTCTGATGCCTAGATCTGTGCTTTTTGCTTCCGGCGGTAATGCGTCATAAACATCTTGCATCACAGCGCCCAGAAGCTGTGCAGGGCTGCATATTAAATATGCCTTCTCGCCCATCTGCACAACCGGCGGCATAATCATCTCTTCAGGGAGCTCTTTGACAATGACCTGCTTTATTGTTGTTGCGGCTTTCAGGAACTCACCGCGTCTGGCTTCGGCGGCGGCAATTAGATCGGGGAATTGTGCTCTCACCAGGTCATTCCCGCCAAGCTTATCAATTAATGCGACTTGCGCTGCAAAATATTCTCCGCGTGTTTCCTGACAGGCGGCTACGGCATCCGCTACTGTTTCATATCTGCCTGCGATAGGGTTGGCTTTGCCGATGACTTCAAGCACTGTAATTTTGTCTGGTATCTCTGCGTCTATAATTGTCTCGAGATGACGCGCGCTGTCATCAAGCGAGTCAAAGGCTTCAGTGCAATAGCCGGTAAAGGCAATGCCCAGCGCATAGCATGTGCCGTGCTTTTCCCTGATCTCCGCTGCCGATGTTTTTGCCATAATGCAGACTAAGGGAATGAGCCTCCGCACGTCAAGCAAATAAATATTAATGGCTTGATATTGCGCTGCTACTGGCAGAGATGCGTCGCATCTGGTACTTAATAAAGCGCAAAATACAGGAGTAAAAACCAATGCTTGTCGGCGTACCTAAGGAAATCAAGAAACAAGAACACCGCGTCGGGATGGTGCCATCCGCGGTTGGGGAAATGGTGAAGCACGGCCACAAAGTGCTGGTGGAAACAGGTGCTGGTGCCGGCATTAATTTTTCGGACGAAGAATATAAAAAAGCCGGTGCTGAAATTGCTGCTAATGCCGCCGATATTTTCGCCAAGGCTGATATGATTATAAAAGTGAAAGAGCCGCAGCCGAACGAATGTGCGATGCTCCGCGAAAACCAAATTCTTTTCACCTATTTACATTTGGCAGCTGATAAAGACCAAGCGCTCGCACTTCAAAAATCAAAATCAATCTGTATTGCTTATGAAACCGTTACAGGTTTTGACGGGCGCGGCTTGCCACTGCTTGCACCAATGAGCGAGATTGCAGGGCGTTTATCAGCGCAGATTGGCGCTGATTATTTGATGAAGCACAAAGGCGGCTTAGGTCGCTTGATGGGCGGCGTGCCCGGTGTGCAACCTGCAACAGTGCTTGTGTTGGGCGGTGGTGTATCAGGCTTTAACGCAGCACGCATGGCTGTAGGTTTGGGCGCGAAGGTCACAATATTCGAACGCTCACCAGAACGTCTCCGTTTCCTTGATGATTACTTCGAAGGCCGCGCAACAATTATCTATTCAACAGCAAGTGATATTGAAGCTGCATTGCCTGAAGCGGATGTTGTTATTGGTGCTGTTCTTATCCCCGGTGCATCAGCGCCAAGGCTTATTACAAAGCCTATGCTGAAGACAATGAAAAAGGGCAGTGTGCTTGTTGATATTGCGATCGACCAAGGCGGCTGTTTTGAAACCAGTAAACCCACCACCCATGGCGAGCCAACCTATGTGGTGGATGATGTTGTCCATTATTGTGTGGCGAACATGCCGGGGGCCGTCCCGCTGAGTTCGGCGCTGGCGCTCAACCAAGCCGTTCTGCCCTATGCCCTTGCTTTAGCTGATAAAGGCTGGCAGGCCGCCCTGAAGGATATACCGGGCTTTGCCCCTGGCCTGAATGTGGCTTTTGGCAAGATTACGCATAAAGGTGTTGCGGAATCCCTGAATTTGCCCTATGAAAGCGTTTCCTTATAGGGGAATCCCTGTCGGGACCGGTGCGCGGACGTAGTTCAGCCGGTTAGAACGCCTGCCTGTCACGCAGGAGGTCGCGGGTTCGAGTCCCGTCGTTCGCGCCATTTATTTCAAAGGGTTAGTGATAGCCCACGCAATTCAGCTCTTTCAAAAGTCACCTATAAGTCACCAGCAGAATAACTGAATCTTTCACTCTGGTTTTATTTCAGTATCAAACCTATATTTGTTGCATGATTGCAACTAACCCAGACAATTTAAGCGATAAAGCAATTTTAAACGGCCTTACACTTTGGGAGGCCATTTTTAGCTTCGGTAGCCCCGCATTAGTGGAATCTGCCCAAATGGGCCAGCAGGCTGTAAAAGCCCCTGAAATGAAAAATATGGGCTTTTGGGACATAATAGGGGCGGCAGGGTCAACTATTGTCCAGCTTCAGCATAACCATGGCCGCCAAGCGGAGATAATAAAAGAATTAAAATCTGAAATCCTTGGTTTAATTAAAAAAGCGGATTTAATGGCTTTTGGCTATAAAGAACCTCGCGAAATTGATGATGCCCCTATAAAAATCCCGCCTGATTTATTTTTGAACGGTGAAATAAACTGGAATAATTCAGAATTAAAAAATAGAAACTTCGAATTTTCAGCAATTAGAATTTTTTCAAATAATCATTTTATGGCGCCAGAAAAATTAAATGCTGACAAAAAAGAAATTAAAATAAAAAATAACTTTAGTGAAATTGAGCCTGATCGGCATATTGATGAAAAACGCGCAGCCGAATATTTGGGAATTTCCTACAAAACATTACAAGGTTACCGTGTAAAAGGCGGCGGGCCTGAATTTGTAAAAATAGGTAAAAAAACCGTGCGCTATAAATTCAGCGATTTACAAAAATGGACTGAAAATAAAAAAAAGAAAAATACTTCGCAAAATTAACTCCTGAGCGGAATATCTGAAATATATATTTTTTCTTCTGGTTCTCGAATGCCTGCGTTCTTGAGTATATCTACGAATGCCTTTTTAATTGCTAAAGGAAACTCTGTCGGCCCTATGATAACTCTGTCTAACAATTGAGGGACTTCTATATTAAATAGGTTTATGAAAAGGTTGTTTTTTAGAGGAACCCTATAAACTGTTTGCGGGGTTGAGTTTATGCATTCAACCGATTTTTTTATATGTCGGGTTTCGCCATCAATTTTTGGCGTGTATAACAATCGCCATTCTAATTCCTCTTTAAACCCGGGATGCTTAGTGCAGATTGATGCATATTTGAGTGAATTAAAAATATAGCCAACAAGGTGTTGTTTATTAAATCCCCTAAGAAATATTTTTTCATCTCTAATATTTTCTGCGATTTTATTAAGGCGTAAGCTAAAATTCTCATCATTTAAGTACTCAACTGGACTTGCTGCAATAGGAGAGTTATCCTCAGCAGATAAAAATGCATGGTTTTTTATAACTATGGCAACGCCATTTTTGCCGCCGTAGGCTCTCCACATAGATAAGCGACCGTTAATGTCTTCAGCATTTTTGTGTTCTGAAAAGCAAGAAAGATAGGTTCCATATTTTAATTCTGATTGCCACCCATTAAAGAAATTTTGTACCTCTTCAGAAAAGTTGGGGTATATTTCATCCAAGGCCAATTTCAAACCATTTTTAGCGAAAGTTTTTTCATCGGCCTCCTTTTTATTATAAGCAGTTCTTAGGCAGCCTAACCCATGTTCAACTTCCATAAAATCATTCATGCAGGATGCTTCACGCATCCAAATTTCCTTATTTCTGATTATACTGGTTGCACATTCGGCCGTAGTATAATGCACAAAGCGAGTATTATTTTTTTGAACTAGATTTCTACGCTCTACATAGAATGGAAATAAAATATTTTCTAGCTTTGTAAAATCTTCTTTTGAGTTCATTTTATATCGTAGACTTAAGGTGTTTTCATGTTTGTCCAGACAAAACATACTTTTTAAACGAGTACAACATCTCTATGGGCATTTAATGTAACGATTTCTTCGTTGGTTGACTAACTAACTAATCATCCCGCCTCTTAAGTCTTTTCTACATAAAAAGGTAGAGCGGAGGAGCTTTAACCTATCATGAAAGGAGGATGAGGGCAGCTATAGGGCGGTTGGGAGAATTATTCGTACAACTTTGGATTTATACGGTTTTTAGTTGTGAATATGGCACTATATAGCAATTTTATACCCGTTGAGGATTTGGTACAAATCGGGTATAGACTCTCTAGATTTAAAAGTTTTTGGGGGGTTTCATGCGAAATGTTATTTGCACGCTATGCTTAGTGATGAGCATTTTTTTCTTTACTCTGAATGTTTGTGCTGAGGATGCGGGCCAAATTGCAACAACTACTAATGGCGTTATAGTCAACGATCCAAATAATCAAAATCATGCTAACAATTCAGAGAAACTTAAATCTGCTCTAGATAGAGCTATAAAGGCAGGGGCGCACCCTGTTTATCGCACTAATATTCAGAACTATTATAAGATTTCACATGCGGTTTTAATTATTGATACAGATTGGCTTGAGGTAAAAAATTTCTCTTTTCTTGAAAATAAGAAGCTTTATCAACATGCATGTTCAGTTATAGATGGATATAAAAAAGAAAAACAATACGGCGTATATCATTGCGGCGCTACCCAAAATGCGGGCACAAAAGAAAAGCAAATGGATGTTTATCTTAAGATAAAAGTTAGACGTGAGGGCCAGTTTAAATGGATTGAAATTTCACAAACCTCACAACGTTTTGAGCCAGTTAGATCAATTAAAGAAGCTGCTCACTTTTTTGTTGCACCTCTAGGAGATGATTCTAAGGAAAATGAAAAAAGGTTTTTTAAGTCGTTTGATGACGCGCTCGAAGTATTTCAAAAAATAAATTAATAAAGTGAGGAAATAAAATGGACTGGGAATTGCTAAAAAGTGGATACATTTGGGGGGGGGCTCAAATATCAAATATAAATATTACGTCTCTTCATCGGATATTGAATACTATTGGGATGAGTTTGATAATCTTATTCCTCAGAGTGCCTTTGAAAGTAGCCCGGCTTTTGCAGAGCTATCTTCTGGCCAGAAGGCGGCAATTGGTAGTGCCCTCTCTATTTCCAGCTACACAGTTAATTTTTCAGATATCATTAACTATACATTCTCTTATGATCAAAATGCCAGCTCCCCCTTAGTGATAGGGACAGGAGACTTGGCTGGGAGCTACCAAGAAATGCCCCAATCGGGATTGGGATTTGGGCCAGATGCAGAGTTGGGTCCGTTCGCGGGAGATGTTTGGTTCGATAATAATCAGGCTGCGACGTTTAATAGCCTTTTGTCAAAGGGGCAATTTGGATATTGGAATGTGTTACATGAATTGGGGCACGCATTCGCGGGGCTGAATCACTCTCATGATGTTTTTGTAAATGATGATGTTGAGTTTGATAGCCAGCAGTACACTATCATGTCCTATGTTCCTGCTGGGTGGTATTTTGAAGAAGGGGAGTTGCTTGCGGGCGATAATGCTCTGTATTGGAACGATGGCGAAACGCCGCTTTATGCTTATGGATTGCAGCTATTTGATATAGCGGCCGTACAGGACTCTTATAATTCAGTAGGCGCAAATACGACAACACGTAATACAAATACGACATACAGCTATGGTAACGGGTTAGGGCGCGATGGGGATTATACAAAGGCGTTTCTCTATACAATATGGGATGGTGGTGGAACGGACACGCTGGATGCATCGTATTTCTATGACGTCAAAATAGATTTGCGTGAGGGGCATTTTAGTTCCATCGGGTTTAACGGCAAGCTCGAGAATGGCTATGCAGTTGACGGCAACGGGGATGTAATCCGCGAAATACAGAACGTTGCCATTGCCTATGGGACCATTATCGAGAACGCCAAGGGCACAGCTGGTAATGATTATCTAATAGGTAACAACTATAATAACAAGCTTGAGGGTGGCTACGGAGACGACATACTTGATGGTAAGGGGGGCCATAATGAATTATGGGGCGGGCATGACAACGATACATACGTTATTGATACTGACTATGGCTCATGGAACGAGCTAAATCTCGGGTCTGCAAGCCACACAACCACTGAAACGCTGAGTATCATTGGTGACGTAACAGGAGATGATATTTATTTTTTAAGAAATATCTATTCTTCTACAGCTCATAATGGTGGTGAAGCAACCTATATGCAAATCGGTATATATGCGTTCGATGGTAATGGAGTTCCCATTTCTGCACCGGCTTTCGTGCATATTTCAAGCGATAACAATATGGTTGGCGATATTGATGTTATCACTATCAACGGTGGCGCAGCTTTAACTTTTGATGATTTACCAAACTTTGCTGTTAGCATGGACGACGTTGGGACTGGTGAACTAATTATCGGAGAGGATGAAGAAAGCAACATATATGGTGGAAGTGGGAATGATATAATTGGGGCCAACCCGACAGACGCATATCCGTACAACAATAATATAGACGGTGGAGGTGGTAACGACATTATATATGGCATGTCAGGGGATGATGAAATTGATGGCGGTGATGGTAATGATCTGCTTTTTGGAGATTTGAGTAACGGGGGTACGGGAGACGACATTATATATGGTGGAGACGGTGATGACGCCATATATGGCGGTGGCGGTGATGACATTTTATATAGCGGCGCTGGGAATGATTTTCTATCTGGCGGACCAGAGGATGATATTTATTACATTACAAGTTCTTCCGCAGTTATTGCTGATGGAAACGGATACGACATCGTTTATTACGCAGCTGGTGGTAATTTGTATAGAAGGGAATATGACTTAATCGTTGAATCAGAGGCGGGTCAACTGGTTATCAGGGGGCAGTTTGGTTCTTTTGCAGCAGGTGGAATTGATGTTATTTCCGGTCTCTTCGACATTTCATCAACCGAAGTTATCACAGTTGGAACCGACGGTGATGATGATTATAACTTTGGAACTTCTAACTGGTGATGATGATTATAACTTTGGAACTTCTAACTATGGTGATGCAAGCCCCGATAACACTATATATTTACTCAATGGAGATGACTGGGTAAGTGGCTCGCATCTGGGCAACGAATATATGGACGGAGGTTTAGGGAACGACTCTCTACTCGGCAATGGCGGTGATGACCATTTGTTCGGTAATGATGGGAATGACAACCTTCAAGGGGGCGAGGGGAATGATATACTTGAAGGTGGAAATGGAAATGACGGCCTTAGTGGGGGTGATGGCAATGACACTCTTGATGGAGGCAATGGCGATGATGCCATGTATGGCGGGGCTGGGGATGACAAGTATATTCAGAGTGCTGGACTAGATATAATTACTGATAGCAGCGGTGCGGATGAAGTCGTGTTTGCGTCAGGTGTTACTTCAACCCATGTGACAACAAGTCGCTCCGGTGACAGCTTACTGATATTTGTGTCGGGCCTGCATACTTTCACGGTGAATGACCATTTTATTATTGGCAATGATGTAGAGACTTTCCGCTTTGCTGATAACTCTACTGTTGCTGCGCCTTCTGCCGATACCACGGTTATAACAGGAACCTCTGGCGCGAATATGTTATATGGGACAGCTGGTAGAGATATAATTTACGGCCTTGGGGGTAACGACTTGTATCTGAATCAAAGTGGCCCTGATAGCTTTATAGATTCTTCAACCTCATCAAGCGATCATTACCTTAATATAAATGGTGATGCTACCACACAGGTTACCATCAGAGATTCTGGTGGTTCTGCCGATTGGGTTCATTTTGTTTGGGGAACGGAAGGTGATACGCAAAGTTTAATTCAGGAAGGAAACAACTTGAAAGTTGTACTTACCCGCAGCGGCATCAGCTCATACACGGTTATCGAGAATCACTTTTTGTCATCGGGTAGAATTGAGAATATTACTTTTGGTGCGCCCAACCCTATTACGATCCCATACGAAGGTGCGCCGTATGACACTCCCGCTACAGTGGATGTATCTGGTTTGGCGTTTCAGTTCGGAGAGGATGCAATCACTCATATAAACCATGGCACAAGCAGCGGTGAAACAATAAATGGCTATTCTACCCTGCTGGGCCAAACCGTTATTGACTATATCTATGCTGGTGCAGGAGCTGATACCATCAGCACAGGCGATGGTGATGACCATATCTGGGGTAATGCAGGCGATGATGTGATTGACGGTGGCGACGGTATTGATACAGCTTACTACACCACGGGCGTTGCCTATATCAACCTTGATATCGGCCTTGCATGGGGTACGGACGGCGAGGGCGGAACCGATACGCTCTATAATATCGAGAATATTGTTGGTTCTGATTATGACGACTTTATTGATGGCAATGGGTCAAACAACAAGCTCTGGGGTGGTACAGGTGGTGATGTTATGACCGGCGGCGCTGGTGAAGATACAATCTACGGCGAAGACGGCGCTGATATCCTTTGGGGCAATACAGGGGATGATACGCTCTATGGTGGCGCAGGCAATGATGCTATGTACGGCCTTGAGGATGATGATATTCTCTATGGCGGTGATGGTAACGACACGATGCGTGGTGACGATTCCAGCAGTTCGCCTTCATTCTCGGGCTATGGGAATGATATTCTCTATGGTGGTGATGGCAACGACGTTCTGGCCGGCGGCGCTGGGGATGACATTCTCTATGGTGATGGCGGCGTAGACACAATGTACGGTAACGCTGGGAATGATATATTTGCCTATAACTCTTCTGCGCTTAACACCACAAGCCATGATGTAATTGGTGATTTTGCTCTTGCTGATGATGCGTTGGACCTCTCGGCCTTACTGATAGGCTACGTCTCCGGTACTTCGAATGTGAATGATTTCATTCAGACGGCCAATATCGCCAATACACATACCCGTATACAGGTTGATATTGACGGCGCAGGCACAACCCACACATGGATGAACCTTGTCCAGATACAGAATATCAACACAACAGCCTTCGGCACCGTCTCAGACGCTGTGACGAATGGGACGATTATACTTTAGTCCTGCACTTAATTGACTTTCTATAAAAGCAGCCTAATATTCAAAGGCTGCTTTTTTTATCGGCAGTCGGGACTTTAGAACCCCGCTAATACCGGTTACGTGACCGTTAAATCACGTCGCTTTCTCGATTTATGATCGGGAGGCGGCGGCGTATGTCCAAGCTTCGGCTAAAGGCCGTCGCGGTCGTGTATTAGCGGCTTCTAAACTCCCGGTCACCAGAGGCAACTCTGGTGGCTTTGTTTTAACCAAAACGGGAAAGGAAACCGCAACATGAAACATCTTTTTTTATTTTTATCGCTACTCTTATTGGCAGCCTGTGAAACAGCGCCTGAATCAGATCCGTCTTATATCTCCCCAACGCATTATCAGAACTATAACTGTAACCAGATCAGCGCAGAAATGCAGCGCGTATCAACAAAACTAGAACAAGCGACAAGTGTAGATAGTACAAACCAAATGTTGGGCGCAGCTGTAGCAATTTTTGCTATATCAAAAGGCCGAGGTATTAGTGGCGGTGGAGAAAATGTAGAGCTGAAGCGCTTACGAAATCAGTATGATGTACTTGAGCAAACGGCCATTCAAAAAGAGTGTCATTTATGATTTGCTGGCTTTCTTAGCTAGTTTCGAAACAGGTAATACATTGCTGTTATTTAGAATATATTGGATATGCTCTGCCCATTTGTTCAGGGCATATCTTTTTTCATCTTCATATTCGTAGCGATTATAAATGGCAGCGACACCGCGAATTGTTCCTGAAGAGTGGTTTAATATTTTTTCAATAACATGAGGGGCTATTTTTAGTTTTGCCATGCCGCTGGCACAGGTGCGCCGTAGATCGTGTAAGGTCCATGGGGCCATAATAAATTTATGACTTGGGTTTTCCTTTTCAAAGCTCGATTTAATTATTAAATCCAATTCTGCTTTTGCACGTGAGAAGTTTTCAAAAGGACGCGTGCCACTACTTGTAAAAATGTAGCCACCTAAATTCAGAGCATTATCCAGAATCTCTACTGCGGAAGGAGATAGCGGGACGGTATGACTGCGGTCTGATTTTGTTTCTTCACGTGGTTGAATCCAGAGGGCCTCTTTTTCGTGATAGTCCTTCCATTGCATGGCGGCAACCTCCCCCCGCCGCTGGCCTGTTAATATAAGGAACTGCACCAAGGGGCCGAAAGGGTAGCCTACCTTATCCGCTGCGCGCCATATCTGCTTTATTTCATAGTCGGCAAGGACCCGTTCACGCGAGCGCTCGATAGCAGGCTTCGATATTTTATATACGGGCGAATGCTCTATTAAATTGCGCTCAATACACCAATTGAAAAATTTGCCAAGGCGGGTGAGGGTACGGTTCGCCATGACACCCGAGCCGCGCTCCATGACTCCGTCTATAATTTTCAGGATGTCATCCTTCTTCACTTCGTCTATTGGCTTTTTCCCGATAACGGGGAGTACGTCTTTTGTGAATATACGCTCCACCTCTTCATAATGATGGCGGCTCAGGGCTTTTAGCTTTTTCTGAAATTCTTTAAAGGCCCTCTCTACGGTCCATTGGTGCTTCTTCTTCGATTCCCTGCGGCTTAATAACGGGTCTTTTCCATCAGCAATTTCTCCGAATTTTTTGCGTGCAAGTTCGCGTGCCTGTTCAAGCGTTATATTCCCGTATTGCCCGATGGTGAAAAGGCGCTTGGTGCCTCTTTGACGGTAGGACAAAACAAAGGATTTCTTGCCGCTGGGGTATAGGCGCAATCCAAGGCCGCTTATCTCGGAATCCCAGCGAATATCTTTCCCGCCATTAGGGGTATATTCGAATCCATCAATCAGGCGTTTCGTCAGTTTTTCAGTCATGGCCTTTTATGTAGATTAAAAAGGCAGGAGGTCAATATAAAAAGTCACCAATAAGTCACCACTAAAAAGCGTAATAGAACGTGTTATAAAAATCCAAAAAAATCAAAAATCATAATTTTTGTATTTATTATCAAGCAATTAAACTAATGCCAAAAAATCACTGCGAAACGGGCTAAACTGCCTGTCACGCAGGAGGTCGCGGGTTCGAGTCCCGTCGTTCGCGCCATTTCTTTTGGGCCTGTGACAGCCTTTTCCTTAAACTTGTTCTTATCTTTCTTTCTGGCCTTGATTATTCATAACTCTGAACAATCGGGTTTTTCATGCGTTGTTACGGGACTGCAATAATGCAGCAACATATGAAACGACTTAAGGAGAACTAATATGCCTGAGCAAAATCAACCAAACCCAAACCGCAATCAGCCTGACAGAACAAAACAGCCAGGTCAGCCACGTCCGGATCAGGAACAGCGTAACCCGAACGAGCGTCGTGACCAGCAGGAACGTCGCTAATAACAGCTTTTGCGTAATGAAAGAAGGGGGCTTTTGCTCCCTCTTTTTTTGACTTCTCCCCGCTTGTTTTGGCCACCTTTATGGTTTCATTTGACATTGTGCAGCACGCTGAATAGGGTAAATCCAACCTTTTTTCATATATAATAATAAGAGAAAAAGCCGCATTAAAGCTTAAGCAGGGGTGTGCGGGAGACTTGAATGTCCAAAAAGAAGAATGATTACGATGCGATTATTATAGGTGGCGGGCATAATGGCCTTGTCTGCGCCAATTACCTTGCCATGGAAGGGCTGAAAGTTTGTGTGCTTGAGCGCCGCGAGATTGTGGGCGGTGCTGCCATTACCGAAGAATTTCACCCGGGGTTTCGCAACTCGGTAGCGTCATACACGGTGAGCTTGTTAAACCCTAAAGTGATTGAAGATCTGGAATTGCACCGCCACGGTTTGAAAATCGTCGAGCGCAAAGTGAATAACTTCTGGCCGCAGCCGAATGGCGATTTTTTAGCCTTCCCCGTGGGCAGCGATAAGCTGAAAGAAGAAATTGCGCGTTACTCGCAAAAAGATGCCGAAGCGCTTGACCGCTATTTGGCCGATATTGATATGGCGGCTGATGTGATCCGCGGGATGCTCTTGAAAACGCCGCCCAATGTTGGCGGCAAAACACTGACAGAAGTATTTAAGGGCATTGATATGCTGGCGATGCTGCGCGGGCAGAATTTGTCGGAGCGTGATTACCGCGTGATGTATGATATTTTTACACTCAGTGTAAATGATTTCCTCTCGCAATATTTCGAGAATGATTTCGTGAAGGGAGCCTTCGCGTGGGACGGCGTTGTGGGCAATTATGCAAGCCCGCATGATACGGGAACTGCCTATGTGTTGATGCACCATGCGTTTGGTGAAGTGAACGGCAAAAAAGGCGTATGGGGTCATGCCGTTGGTGGTATGGGGTCTATTACGCAGGCAATGGCCCGTAGCGCACAGGAAAAAGGCGTGGTGATATTGAAAAACGCGCCTGTAAAGGAAGTTTTGGCTGAATATGGCAGGGTAACGGGCGTATTGCTGGAAGATGGCACTGAGTTGAAGTCTGATATCGTTGTTTCAAACGTAAATCCGAAGTTGCTTTTCACGAAAATGATTTCGCCGGGGTTGTTACCGCCTGAATTTAATACACGCATGAAACAATATAAGAATGCGTCAGGTACGTTCCGTATGAATGTTGCACTTGATAAATTGCCGCAATTCACTTGTCTGCAGGGCAGGGGCGGCGTAGAGCATTTAACAGGCGGCATCGTGATAGGCCCGACAATTGATTATCTTGAGAAAGCCTATTTAAGCGCGAAACAAAAAGGCTGGTCTAATAAGCCGATTATCGAGATGCTGATCCCTTCAACGCTGGATGATAGTTTGGCGCCCGAAGGGCAACACGTGGCCAGTTTATTTTGCCAGCAATTTGACCCGAATGTTGATTGGGACGCCCACCGCGATGAAGTGGCGGATTTGATTATTGATACGGTTGATGAATACGCCCCCGGCTTCAAGCAAAGTGTTGTCGGACGGCAGGTGCTGAGCCCGCTTGACCTCGAGCGGAAATTGGCGCTGACGGGCGGGGATATCATGCACGGGGTTTTGAACCTGAACCAGATGTTCAGCGCACGGCCTTTGCTGGGCTATGGTGATTATCGTTCGCCTGTAAAAGGGCTTTATATGTGCGGGGCGGGGACTCACCCCGGCGGTGGTGTAACAGGCGCACCAGGCCATAATGCCGCCCGCGAGATCCTGAAGGATGACGGGATGAAAATCTCGAAATTGCTGGCATTGTCGCTATAAAGCCAATTTTCTATGTTAAATAGCGGCGCCTTGGTTTAAGCCTCTGTTAGTGTTAATAATAATGCCATGTTCGCTGATTCCACGTTTTTATCAGAATACCTGCCCATCATCGTGTTCCTGTTCATTGCAGCGGGGCTTTCATGCTTGATGCTGGGCGCGTCTTTTATTGTTGCGAAACAAAACCCCGACCCTGATAAAGTTTCTGCTTACGAATGTGGTTTTGATGCGTTTGATGATGCACGCGCGAAGTTCGATGTGCGTTTTTACCTTGTCGCAATCTTGTTTATTATTTTTGACCTCGAGATTGCGTTTTTGTTTCCATGGGCGGTAGCGCTGGGCGATATCGGTATGTTTGGTTTCTGGTCAATGATCGTTTTCTTGGGCGTGCTTACGGTTGGTTTCATTTACGAGTGGAACAAAGGCGCGCTGGATTGGGAATAAGGATAGAAGTTAATGTCGCATGATCGTCACGTTATAGAAGCACCGAAGGCACCGCTGGTTACCGAGCTGCCGCCAATGCCTGCCGAAAAGCAGGATGAGTTTGTGGCCAATATTGCGCGTGAAGTAAAAGATAAAGGTTTTCTGCTCACATCTGCCGATAAATTATTCGACTGGGCGCGTACAGGCTCTATGTGGCCAATGACATTCGGGTTGGCTTGCTGCGCGGTTGAAATGATCCACGCTTACATGAGCCGCTATGACCTTGACCGTTTCGGTATTATTCCGCGTCCCAGCCCCCGCCAGTCAGACGTAATGATTGTTGCTGGAACACTCACAAACAAAATGGCGCCCGCGCTGCGCCGCGTCTATGACCAGATGCCCGAACCACGCTGGGTGATCTCGATGGGTTCCTGCGCGAACGGTGGTGGCTACTATCACTATTCATACTCGGTAGTGCGTGGCTGTGACCGCATTGTGCCGGTTGATATTTATGTGCCTGGGTGCCCACCAACAGCGGAAGCGCTTGTTTACGGCTTGCTGCAATTGCAGAAGAAGATCAACCGCGAAGATACAAGGATTGTGCGTTGATGGAAGCTTTACTGGAAACCGTGAAAAGCACACTTGGTATGAGCGTTACCGAGAGCGCAATTATTGCGAATGAAGTGATTGTTGCCGTGCCTGCCGCAAAGATTGTAGAAGCGCTGACGACATTGCGTGATCATCAATCAACAAAATGCGAACAGCTGGCTGATTTATGTGGTGTTGATTACCCCGAGCGCCCGCAGCGTTTTGAAGTTGTTTATAATCTCCTCTCACTCAAGCATAACCACCGTATTCGTGTGAAAGTGCTGACAGACGAACAAACGCCTGTGCCATCCGTTGTTGGTGTTTACCCTGCTGCGAATTGGCTTGAGCGCGAAGCGTGGGATTTATACGGTATCATGTTCTCTGGGCACCCTGATTTGCGCCGTATTCTCACAGACTACGGTTTTGACGGGCACCCCTTGCGCAAAGACTTCCCGATGACGGGCTATGTTGAGCTGCGTTACGACGAAGCGCTGAAGCGCGTTGTGTATGAGCCTGTGCAGCTAACGCAAGACTACAGAAATTTTGATTATATGAGCCCGTGGGAAGCCATGACGGATGTGCAATTGCCGGGTGATGAAAAAGCGATGAAGCAGAAATCAGGCTATCGCGGCGTTGACCGCACGGAAGGGCTTGAAGACGTGATCAAGAAAGAGGCTGGCCATGGCTGAAGCTCTTAAGAAACAGGACCAACGTGAGATCAAGCCTTACACAATGAATTTCGGGCCGCAGCACCCTGCCGCGCACGGTGTGTTGCGTCTTGTTCTGGAAATGGACGGCGAGGTTGTAGAGCGTGCTGACCCGCATATCGGTTTGCTCCACCGCGGCACAGAAAAACTGATTGAATATAAAACCTACACGCAAGCAACGCCGTATTTTGACAGGCTCGACTATGTTGCACCGATGAACCAAGAGCATGCTTTCGCGCTTGGTGTTGAAAAGCTTCTTGGCATTACAGTGCCGGAGCGCGGGCAATATATCCGTGTGTTGTTCTCGGAGCTTACCCGTATTCTCAACCATATTCTTAACATCACAACCTTCGCCCTTGATGTGGGCGCGATTACGCCGGCCCTTTGGGGGTTCGAAGAGCGCGAGAAGGGCATGGAGTTTTATGACCGTGTGTGTGGTGCGCGTTTGCACGCAAATTATTTCCGCCCCGGCGGCGTTGCATTCGATATGCCTGCAGGCTTGGCCGATGATATGTGGGAGTGGACCGAGCGCTTCCCGAAAGTGTGGGATGATCTTAGCACGCTTCTCACCGAGAACCGTATTTTCAAACAGCGGACCGTTGATATCGGTACAACGTCGAAAGAGGATGCGCTGGCGTATGCTTATACAGGGCCGATGCTCCGTGCATCAGGTGTTGCGTGGGATTTGCGCAAGTCACAGCCCTATGATGTTTACGATAAAATGGATTTTGATATTCCTGTTGGTAAAACAGGTGATTGCTATGCGCGCTATCTCTGCCGTATGGAGGAGATGAAAGAGTCTCTCAAGATTATGCGTCAGTGTTTAACGCAAATGCCGGGTGGTTCCGTGCGTGTGAACGACTATAAAGTATCACCGCCGCCGCGCGCCGAGATGAAACGCTCGATGGAAGCTTTGATCCACCACTTTAAACTTTATACCGAAGGCTACCACGTGCCTGCCGGCGAAACTTACACAGCTGTTGAAGCGCCGAAGGGCGAGTTTGGTGTGTATCTGGTATCTGACGGTTCCAACAAGCCATACCGTTGCCGTATCCGCGCCCCCGGGGTGATGCATTTACAAGCGCTCGACTTCCAGAGCCGCGGGCATATGCTGGCTGATACAGTTTCCATTATCGGTTCGATGGATATTGTGTTCGGTGAGATCGACCGCTAAAAAAGCATGAAAAGTTTTCTTACCATTCTTGCTGCCGTTGTGATCAGCCTTGCGGCGGGGCATTTCATTTATAAGCCTACGCTAACAACAAACGTCATTGAGCAAAAAACATCATCACAAGTTTTTGAAAAACAGAAAATCCGATGCGGATATCAATACTGGGATGGTGGGTTGTTCAAGGACGAAGCGACGGGCAAGCTAAAAGGCTTTATGGTTGATTATACCGAGAAGCTGGCGGCAAACACCGAAATGCAGATCGAATGGATCGGGCCTATTGATTGGGCAAATATTACAGCCGAGCTGAATGCGAATAAAATTGATGCATGGTGCGCAGGCACATGGCTTTCGGGCAAGAATGCGCGTTTCATGCTGGTTTCTGATCCGGTTGCTTATAACGGCTTTGAAGCTTTTGTGCGCGGTGATGACACACGGTTTGATGCTGACCCGAACCTGCTGAATGATCCTTCAGTTACGCTCGCGGTTATCGGCAGCACCAGCAGTGCTTACGTCGCGCAGCGCATTCTACCGCAGGCAAAAGTATTTGATTTACCTTTATCTGCCACAGACGTTGAAGTGATTATGAATGTTGCAACAGGCAAAGCTGATGTCGGGTTTAATTCACCGGGGATTGTGTATCAATATATGCAGGAAAACCCCGGCAAGGTGAAGCGCCTGCGGCCTGACCAGCCTTATGCATTGATGGGGGTAACCTATACCGTCAAGCAGGGGGAGTGGCAGTTACACCATCTTCTGAATACCGCTATCAAAGAGCTGGATAAAACAGGCTATACCCAAAAACTGATCACGCAATATAACGCCGAATACCCCGGTCTGTTTGCCACAAGCGATAAACTGCCGAGCCGTTAACCTTTCTCCCGCATTGCATAATAAATTCCACTTGAAAACAGCTATCAAGAGGCGTATTTCTGCCGAAAATATGTAATTAAGAGGTGTGAAATGCAAAGCGATATGAAGGCCGGAACGGTTTTTAGGACAGTAGCCGGTGATCTTTTAAGACTATCCCATTTAACTTTAAGGCCAGCAGAACTGGATTTTCTGGACCGTGCTTACTCATGCACAGTGCACACAGATACGCCATTGCTTGTTACAACATGCGGTAAACAATTGCCCGTAAATACGCCAGTCGAGGAAATCCACGCATTAGACGTATTTTCCTCACTTGCGCAGGTTGGCGGCGCTCTTGATCTTGGCAGGTCTGTGTATTTGTTTGCAGATCCACGTGCATCGGCTGTCAGGCTGGCAAAGTTAAGCGGTGATTTCAGAAACGTTGTAGCGACCTTCATGAAGGAAATGGCAGCAACAATTGAAACGGGCGATACGCTTATCTTGAGGCGTGAGGCCCAGCCTGTGGCAGTTATTATCTAAGCTCTTGCTGAATCGGGCCTAAAGTTCTAGCCTGTGATTCATGAAAAAGCCTTTTGATATGTATGCGCCTTACCAGCCGGAGAGCTTTGCTTTCCGTGATACGGGCAAGGTGCAGGAAATTCTTGGCCGTTACCCTGTGGGTAAACAGCAAAGCGGTATTATGCCGCTACTGGATCTGGCGCAGCGTCAGGTTGGTGAAGATGGTGCAAAGGCAAGCCCCGTTTATGGTGGTTGGATCCCCCGCGCAGCGATGGACGAAATTGCAAATATCTGCAACGTGCCGCCTATAAAAGTTTATGAAGTCGCAACATTTTATTCCATGTATAACCTCGCACCTGTTGGTAAGTATTTGATACAAGCTTGTACAACAACACCGTGCTGGCTTTGTGGCTCGGCCGATGTTGTAAAAACTTGCGAGAAAGAGCTTGGCATCCATATGGGTGAAACGACGAAAGACGGTCTGTTCACACTTGTTGAGGTCGAATGCCTTGGCGCTTGCGTTAATGCGCCGATGGTTCAGATCAACGATGATTACTACGAAGATTTGAATGTCGAGCGTATGAAAAGTGTTTTGAATGACCTTTCAGCGGGCAAGCAACCGACCGTTGGCTCGCAAACAGGCCGCAAATGTTCGATGGCCCTTAGCGGTGCGACAACACTCAAAGCAAAATCAGCTTAATTTTTTAAACTCTTGAATGCTTCAAGTGCGCGGTCGCGGGCTGCTGAATGGTCAACAATCGGCGCGGGGTATGTTTTCCCGAGCGTAATGCCAGCTTCTTTTAGCATTAATGGCGGGGCATCCCACGGGCGGTGCAGATATTTATCATCTAGTTTGGCAATTTCGGGCACATAATGGCGCACATATTCGCCTTTGGGGTCAAACTTCTCGCCCTGCGTCACGGGGTTGAAGATACGGAAGTAGGGCGCGGCATCGGCCCCGCAACCTGAGATCCACTGCCAGCCCATGGAATTGCTCGCAAGGTCAGCGTCCACCAGACAATCCCAGAACCATGCTTCGCCATCTTGCCATGGCAGTAGCAGGTTTTTAACAAGGAACGAGCCGACAATCATCCGTGCGCGGTTATGCATATAACCCGTTTCCCACAGCTCGCGCATGGCGGCATCAACAATCGGGTAGCCTGTTTGGCCTATCTGCCAGGCTTTTAAATGCGCTTTGTTTTTTGCCCACGGGAAATGGCCAAACTTTGTCTGTAAAGGTTTTTCGGGGAGCGTAGGATTAAAGTAAAGCAGAGAGTGTGCAAACTCACGCCAGCCAAGTTCGGAATGGAATGTATCGAGGTTGGTTTCCCAGCGATTGGTAAGGCCCGCCAGCTTGGCGGCATGCCATGCCTGATGCGGTGATATCTGCCCAAAATGCAGATAGGGCGAGAGGCGGGAAACGGCTTTGCGAGAGGGGTAGTTACGGCCTTCCTTGTAGTCTTGCAGGCCTTCGTCCAGAAAAGCAGCCAGAAATTGCTGTGCGCCTTTTTCACTGATGTCCCAATAGGCTTCCATCTTTTTATCCCAGCGTGGTTTAGCGGGGAGGAGGTCGAGCGTATCGTTTTTAATACTATGTTTAGCAAAATCGATCTTCTTCGGTGCCTTCAGTGGCTCGCGTGGCTCGGAATGTTTCAGGCAACCGCGACGATAGAAGGGCGTGAAGACTTTGTACGGGGTCCCATCGTCTTTCTTGATTTCCCACGGCTCCCATAACAAAGAACCATTAAATGATTCAATAGTTAAGCCTGATTTTTTCAAGTTATCTTTTATCTTTGTATCACGCGCTGTGCGCCATGGTTCATAACAGCGGTTCCAGTAAACGGCATTAGCATCTGTTGCTTTAATAATTTCATCTAATATTTTGTTTGCATTGCCTTTTTTAATAACAAGCTTGCCGCCGAGTGTGTCATTAAGGCTTTCAAGCGCATGGTGAAGCCAGAAGCGGGACGCGCCGCCCATTTTCCACTCATTTGCGTTCTCGTCATCCAGAATATAAAGCGGGATAATCGGCGCGCCCGTTTTCACCGCCGCCACAAGGGCGGGGTTGTCGCCAAGGCGTAAATCCTGCCTGAACCAGAGGATGAGGGTAGGAGTGCTCACAAAGTTAAATTAGGAAAGCGTGATAAAAAAGTCTATGGCTATAGAGGGAGTAACTATGGAGGGCTACCAAGCATCTTAACGACTTTATCGCCATATTTATGTTCTATGGCTTCAGCTGCGCGCATTTCTAAAGTTGTTACGCGAGTATCTCCAGAATCTGCGGCATTTTCAAAGGCCCTCGCAAGGCTTCCAGGCGAAACAATACCTTCTGGCATCGGGACATGATGCCCGTGGCTGAGAACAAAGTTTGCGACAATTCCGCTACAGTTGTTGGTTATTAAATTATATGTCGATTTATGGCCAGCTTTAAGGTCCTTTACAAGGGCATTATATTCCTCGGTCGTAATAGGTATGCTTAAAGCATCGTCATAATCATTTTTGCCATAAAGAGCTGTAAACGTGCCGTTATATTCGAAAACTGCTCTTTTAAGCTTTGTCTGTTTAAAGGTGGCAGTTGCTAGGGTAGGGCAGTTTGTATCGACACAATAGTTAAAGCGTTGGCCCTTACTATTAATAAGGCTTAGATAGGTAGCGGGCGGCGTTCCGGGAAATACAGATAATCGTCTCGTTGACGTTTTGGCCATTTCTGTGCCGCGAATATCATGGAGTAAATCGATGTCATACTCGCCCCCGCGTAGAATTCGGATCTCTACGCGACATGGTTTTTTAATCTTTTCTGCACTTAATTCAGACACGGGAATATAATATTTTATATATTACGTAAAATCAAGGGCTCAATGGTTAATATACGGCCTTTACCTTTTACATAGGGCCTAAATTCCTTGCAAAAGCGCTTTCTAGTGTGCTATTCCAAGCCGTCCAACTGTATAGAAAAGGTTAACAGACTATGTTTCACCGCCCTTCAAAAAAGGCGATGGATCCAAACACCCAGCCGCAGCGTTTACAAACGCCGAAGCAGGGTCAGATGGAGTTTCAGGCGACAACGCCTGAGAGAGTTTCACGCGCGTCAACACGAAAGGAACCCGTTATCATGCAAACGCCAGCGAACAACCAAGGCCAAGAAAACAACAATACTGAAGAAAAGGCCGACAATGTTGTGTCTGCTCTTCAAAACCGCCCAGGCCCACAAGCCATTCCGGCATACACAGGCCGTCCGGCTGGTGGCTATGGCTACGGCTCATATAATTACGGTGCTGCTGCTTCTGCTGCCGTAAGCACAGGCTCAAACCCTGCTTCAAACAGCCGCCGCCTTGTTATCGGCGAAGGCATCACACTTTCTGGTGAGATTGAAGCTTGTGACACGCTGGTTGTAGAAGGAACAGTTGAAGCGGCCCTGAAAGGCGCAAGCGTTCTCGAGATTGCTGAATCAGGTATGTTCTACGGCTCAGTTGAGATTAGCGACTGTACAATTGCTGGACGTTTTGAAGGTGACCTGAAAGTAAATGGCCGTCTTTACATCCGCTCGACAGGTTCTGTAACAGGCACATTCGCCTATAAAGAACTGGCAGTTGAAGCTGGTGCGACAGTTGAAGGTAAGCTGACAGCATTGAATGCGCCAGCACGTGCCGAGAGTGCCCGTCCGGGAAAGCCTAAAACCGCTGCCGCTAATAAGCCTAGCAGCGGTGAACTGCCTTTTGGCAACAAGGCCACAGCCGAGTAAGTTCAACACAAGCAGGAGTAAAAACGAAAATTCGTACAAATTGGTATTAACGACTTTTCGGACATGAATGCTAAAAGCACTTAAAAATAAGCTTGATATTAAAAACAGCCAGGGAAGCATTGCTTCTCTGGGCTTTACAATGGCTTTCCTGATGATAGGCGCATTCAGTGGTTTCCTTGCCGGAAGCTTGAATGGGTTTTTCACGATGGACCGCGCCGAACGTAAAGCCATCCAGATTGCAATGATCGACCCTGCTGCAGGTGCGCTCTCGGAGCAAGCGGAAGAAGCTGCGCAAGACACAACACCGGATACAATTCAGAACTACGCGGAAGCGCAAATTGTATCGTTGTTCCACCGCCCTGACTGGCAGCGCCGTGACCAAAACAAGGTTGTGTACCAATACCGTACAGATGCGTGTGTGCTTGATGTTTACTTTTCAGCGGCTAAGAACGATCTGACCATTGAAGATAAAACAGTCGAGTTTGTAGATTTCCGCAAACGCCAGACGATTGGCCTGAATAACCGCCTTGATGTTGCCAAGGGTGCGCTGAGTGTTGACGAGAAAAAATCCTGCATGGACAGGCTTGTGCGCCAAGCCAGCATCAAGCGCCGCACAAGCGACGTTGCCGCGTTGTACTAAGCTTTCTTTGAAAACTCTTTTTTATAGTAATCGCATGCTTGCGTAATGGGGCAGTTTGCGCAATCGGGCGTACGTGCCTTGCAAATGTAACGTCCGTGTAAAATTAGCCAATGATGCGCGTGGCGCAAGAATTTATCGGGCACAACTTTTTCTAGTTTTTCTTCGACCTGTTCAACGGTTTTCCCAGTTGCAAGCCCTGTGCGATTACTGACGCGGAAGACATGTGTATCAACGGCAATGGTGTGTTCACCGAAGGCGATATTCATCACAACATTAGCGGTTTTGCGCCCGACGCCTGGAAGTTTTATAAGTTCCTCGCGTGTTTGCGGTACTTTGCTTTTATGTTCTTTAATCAGGATATCGCAAAGCTTCATGATGTTTTCGGCCTTTGCATTATAAAGGCCAATTGTTTTGACGTGACTTTTAAGTTTTGCAAGGCCCAGCGCCTTAATCTTTTCAGGTGTGTCGGCAACGGGGAATAGTTTTTCGGTGGCTTTGTTGACGCCTTTATCGGTGGCTTGGGCAGAAAGAACGACAGCGACAAGCAGTGTAAACGGGTTTGTCCAGTATAACTCGCCTTTAGGCTCTGGATTAATTTTCTGCAACGCGCTAAATATCTTATATGCTTTATCGGTCTTTTTGGACATGGAGACATTAAAATGAACATTATCGAATTTGACAAGGCGCAAGCGAAAAAGAAACTCACACAAGGCTGGTACGGCATTGTGGATATTGGCTTGCAGGAAAAATTATTAATTGCAGGCGACAGCAAAACATTATGGGGCGTGTTTCTGGCGCAAGAAAAAAGCAAGAGCGTGCCGGCCAAACTGAGAACATGGTTGCCCTTTATTGCATGGGAGAAAAACCAGAGCTGGGCCGAAAAACAAACGCCAAAAATTAAAGCGATGTGGAACGGCAAAGGTGACATGGATATGACGCTGATTGGTACGCCGTTCCAGCGGAGCGTGTGGAAGCAATTGCTGAAAATCCCACGCGGAAAAACAAAAACCTATCTGGATGTTGCTAAAGCTGTGAAGAAACCAAGGGCAACGCGTGCTGTGGGAACCGCGGTCGGCTCGAACCCGATTACACTTCTGGTGCCTTGCCACCGTGTACTCGCATCAAACGGTGGGCTTGGCGGCTTTGCATGGGGTCTGCCTGTCAAGAAAAGATGGCTCAACGCAGAAGGCGCATTAAAAGCAAGTGCTTGATAAAGTGGCCACTTGGCAACCAATGCTCGCAGCAGATTTGAAGCATCTGAAGCGGCTTTCCGATTTATTATTCCCTGATTATCTCGAGGATTACGAGGTGCTGGAAGAGAGGTGGAAAATCTGCCCGCTTGGTTGCTTCATCCTCAAAAATTATTCCTTCAACGCTGTTGGCTATGCGCTGGCACATCCTGCGAAGCTTAAGGCACCGCCAAAGGAGAACAGGATTTTTATTGTCCCTGAGGATGCTGATTGTTTTCACATTCACGATATTTGCATGTTGTATGATTATCAGGGCTATGGTTATGCGGGCAGGGTGCTACGTGATATTGCAGCTTATGCGCTTGAGCGCGGATTTAATAAGCTCGCAATTGTTGCCGTTCATAATTCACGGCGCATCTGGGAGAAATACGGTTTCAAACCGCTTGATGATGAAACCTACCAGCAAAAAATCAAAGCCGATTACGGCGATGATTGTTTCTATATGGTTCGGACTATAGAGGCCTGATTACTCTTTAATATCATTCCAGAATTCTTTCACGCGGTCAAAGAAGCCTTCGCTTTCAGGTGAGTGGTTTTTCTTGCCGGCTTTTGCGTCTTTCTGGAAGCTGTCTTCAAGCTGTTTGAGGAGATCTTGCTGTTTTTTATCGAGGTTCACAGGTGTTTCAACAAAAATCTCGATATACAAATCACCACGGTTATCGGAACGCATCACAGACATGCCCTTGCCGCGCAGGCGGAATTGCTGGCCCGTTTGCGCACCGGCAGGAATTTTTACTTTGGTTGTAACGCCTTCAACGGTGGGCACTTCAATTTGCCCACTGAGCGCTGCTGTTGTGAGAGGAATAGGAACGCGGCAATAAAGGTTTGCACCTTCGCGGCGGAAAAGTTTGTGTGGCTTCACGGCAATAAGCACGTACAGATCACCGGGTTGGCCACCGCGCATACCTGCTTCACCTTCACCAGCTAAACGAATACGTCGTCCATGCTCGATACCGGCGGGGATTTCAACTTTCAAAACCTTGTCGGACTTCACGCGCCCGCCGCCGCCACAATTATCGCATGGGTCACGAATGATTTTACCGTCGCCGCCACACGTGGTGCATGTGCGCTCGATTGTAAAGAAACCTTGTGCCGCACGCATACGGCCCGCACCTTTACAGGTCGGGCAGGTTTCTGCCGCACTGCCTGCTTTGGCACCAGAGCCGCTACATTTTGTACATGTTTCAACAGTTGGGATTCTAATTTTTGTTTCTTTACCTGCGTAAGCGTCTTCAAGCGAGATCTCGAGCGTGAACTGCATGTCGGAGCCACGCACAGGACCTGTCGATGAACGCCCACGGCCGCCACGGCCGCCGCCCATCAGGTCGCCGAACACATCTTCGAAAATATCGCCAAAGCCGCCGGCGAAACCTGCAAAGTCACCGGGGTTAAACCCTGCGCCACCGCCTTGGAATGCGGCAGAGCCGTAGCGGTCATAGGCGGCGCGTTTCTGCGGGTCTTTTAAAATATCGTAAGCTTCGTTGATCTCTTTGAACTTCGCTTCCGCTTCCTTGTTATCCTTGTTACGGTCGGGGTGATATTCCATGGCAAGCTTGCGGTATGCCTTTTTCAGGTCATCCTCGCTTGCGTCCTTCGCTGCGCCCAGTATTGCGTAATAGTCTTTATTCTCGGCCATTGCTACTTAAAGAGATAAAGGAAAAAGAGCCTCTGTGAAAGAGGCTCTTTGTGAATTATAGGGTTATTTCTGCTCGTCGTCATCGAGCTTCAGGTCGGTGAAGTCAACATCGACAATGTCATCGTCCTTTTTACCGCTCGGGCCGGCTGCATCAGCGTCACCGCCAGTTGCGCCGCCAGCGGCTGCGCCTTCCTGTGCTTTGCGGTAGGCTGCTTCGCCCAGTTTCATGGCGACTTGCTGCAATTCCTGTGACTTAGCTTCAATCTTCCCTTTCTCATCGGTTTGCAGGGCTTCTTTCAGCTCACGCACCAGACGCTCGGCATCATCGCGGTCCGATTTCTCGACACCATCACCAAGGTCAGCGAGGGATTTCTCGACTGTGTGTACAAGTGCATCGGCATGGTTTTTCACTTCGGCAAGTGCGCGGCGCTCTTTATCGGCCCCTGCATTGCTCTCAGCGTCTTTCACCATTTTATCAATGTCAGCATCGGTCAAACCACCGGAAGCCTGAATACGGATTTGCTGTTCCTTATTCGTAGCTTTGTCTTTGGCGGTCACATGCACAATACCGTTTGAGTCGATATCGAACGTCACTTCAACCTGCGGTACGCCACGCGGAGCAGGGGGAAGGCCAACGAGGTCAAACTGGCCGAGCATTTTGTTATCGGCAGCCATTTCGCGCTCACCCTGAAACACACGGATTGTTACCGCGTTCTGGTTATCTTCCGCAGTCGAGAAGACTTGTGACTTCTTTGTCGGGATCGTTGTGTTGCGCTCAATCAAACGTGTAAACACACCACCAAGCGTTTCGATACCGAGGGATAGCGGGGTTACATCAAGTAGGAGAACATCTTTCACGTCACCTTGCAGAACGCCCCCCTGAATCGCAGCACCGTCAGCCACAACTTCATCGGGGTTCACGCCTTTATGCGGGTCTTTACCGAAGAACTCTTTCACCGTTTCGATGATCTTCGGCATACGCGTCATACCACCCACGAGAACAATTTCATCGATCTCGGATGGTTTTACGCCAGCATCACGCAAAGCGGCTTTTACAGGCTCGGTTGTGCGTTTTACCAGATCATCAACAAGTGCTTCAAGTTTCGCACGGCTCAGTTTGATGTTCAGGTGTTTTGGGCCTGAAGCATCAGCGGTAATAAACGGTAGGTTCACTTCTGTTTGTGTGGTGCTTGAAAGCTCGATCTTCGCTTTCTCGGCAGCTTCCTTCAAACGTTGTAACGCAATTTTATCGTTGCGCAGGTCAATGCCTTGTTCTTTTTTAAATTCATCAGCCAGATAATCAATGATGCGGCTATCAAAATCTTCACCACCAAGGAACGTATCACCGTTTGTGGATTTCACTTCGAATACACCGTCGCCGATTTCAAGCACAGAAATATCGAACGTACCACCACCAAGGTCATAAACGGCAATCAAGCCGTTTTTCTTTTTATCAAGACCATAAGCAAGGGCCGCAGCTGTTGGCTCGTTGATAATACGCAAGACTTCGAGCCCTGCGATTTTACCCGCGTCTTTTGTTGCCTGACGTTGCGCGTCGTTAAAATAAGCAGGAACAGTGATAACGGCTTTTTCAACGGTTGTGCCGAGGAAGGCTTCCGCTGTTTCTTTCATCTTTTTCAAAACCATCGCCGAGATTTGTGACGGTGCGTATTTCTCGCCGTTCACTTCAACCCATGCATCGCCATTGTCGCCTTCAACAATGTTGAACGGGACCTTCTTCGCGAAATCCTGCACATACGGATCAGAGAAGCGGCGACCAATAAGACGTTTAACCGCATAGAGTGTATTTTCGGCATTTGTAATAGCCTGACGGCGGGCAGGTTGCCCGACCAGACGTTCACCATCTTTTGTGAATGCGATCACTGACGGGGTGGTACGGCCACCTTCAGCATTTTCCAGAACTTTACCCTCTTTGCCGTCCATAATGGCGACACAAGAGTTTGTTGTACCCAAGTCAATTCCAATGACTTTTGACATAGTTTTTCTCCTTCTATTGGCAAATCCGTAAAAGCCCACCATTGGCACTTCTCCGGTTCCCGCGGGATTCCCAAGTGAAACCCCGTGGAGTGCCTGCAAAACTTGCGTTTCCAGCTCTTTTTAGACACCTTCCGCGCAGGCTGCAAGCCTATAAATAAAATATTAAATTCCGGCTAAAAAAATCAAGTCCTGAACCTAGATTAAATTCTATGTCAGATTCTGCGAGGGCCTTAATTGACTGTTAAGTGGCTCAAAGTTAAAATGATTTTAAGAGTCGGATATTACACTTCTCAACCACAAACAACATATTTTCGAAATGGACTTCACAATGCAATCTCAAGTTAAAAAGCAAAACCAGAGCGGTTTTACGCTCGTCGAACTCGCGATCGTTATGGTTATCGTCGGTCTGCTTATTACCGGTGTTCTAAAGGGGCAAGAGCTCGTGAATAACGCACGGGTTAATTCAACCGTTAATCAGTGTAAATCTCTTGATGCTGCGATCGCAACGTTTAAAGATATTTACCGGGCACTTCCTGGCGATATGAGCGACGCCACAACCAGAATTCCGAATTGCTCAAATGGTTGTGATGATGGTGATGGTAATAGCCGTATTGACGGCGCAGGCGCAGGTGCAGCAGAAGTTATTACGGTCCCTACAGCTACAGATGAGACTATTTTTGCTTTCGGAGCTTTAAACGCGGCGGACCTTATCAGTGGTGTTGATGGAACTGTAACGGCGCAATTTGGTAAAGGGCTTATTGAATCATCAATTGGTGGTGGTTTCTGGATTGGCTATGATTCAGATGGTGCCGAAACAGGGTTTGCCGCCCACCGGACAGGTCACTATTTGGCTATTAATGGTGAAACTACTACTATTGCAGCAGGAACTGGTGGGCTTTCACCATCTCAAGGCGCAAGGATTGACCGTAAGCTGGATGATGGTCTACCAAATGCTGGTTTGGTGCGTGGTGTCTTTGGCGCAGCAGGCACAACAGGCTGTGCAGATGGTAATACTGCTACAGATAATTACCAAGAAAACATAGAAGTGGCACGCTGTGCCGTTATCATTAGGCTACAAAACTAAGAGAGAAACCTCTTGAAAAAGAAAACCCGCCGTAAGGCGGGTTTTTTGTTTCCTTGAAATAATGTCATCCTCTGCAAAAAAAACCGTCATTCCCCGCGAAGGCGGAGAATCTAGTCAGCAGCATCCGAGTTTTTTATGTGTTTCTCTGGATCCTCCGCCTTCGCGGAAGATCTTCTATAAATATGCTGGGATTCCCGCTTACGCGGGAATGACGTATAGGGTAGCGGATCGGTTTAATGTTTGGCGTCATCCCCTCGAAAGAGGGGATCTCTTGCCCTTTATTACAAGATCCTCGCTTCCGCGAGGATGACATCAATGTTATGAGTTTTGTGGTATGGCTTATCACGTTTACATTGTAACGAATAAAAAGAACGGCGTTTTATATATAGGCGTTACAAAGGACATTGCGCGCCGCGCTTATGAACATAAGTACAAACTCGTTAAAGGCTTTAGTGCACGATATAATCTGGATAAAATTGTATTGCTGGAAGAATATACAAGTATTAACGAGGCAATTGCCCGCGAAAAACAACTCAAGCACTGGAACAGGGCATGGAAGATAGAGTTAATAGAGAGCGTTAATCCGGAATGGGATGATTACTATAGCGGATTAGCTTAATCTTTCGATGTCATCCTCACGTAAGTGAGGATCTCGGGCAGATTAAAACGGGATCCCCGCTTTCGCGGGGATGACAGGAGAGGCAGTAAGAGTGACGTGGCTGAATAATACTATTTCGCGCCTAATTGCTTTAGCAAATCCAATGGCATTGGCAAAACAACTGTATTGCCTTTAGCGTTTACGAACTCGCCGAGTGTGCCAAGGTAACGGAGTTGCATTGTTTCGGGGCGTTGGCTCAGGATTGCAGCGGCTTCATCAAGCTGTTTCGCGGCTTGCAATTCACCTTCGGCGTTGATGATTTTTGCGCGGCGCTCGCGCTCGGCTTCTGCCTGTTTGGCAATAGCACGCACCATGCTGGGGTCAATATCGACATTCTTGATAACAACATGTGATATTTTAACGCCCCATTCGCCTGTTTGTGATTCAAGAATGTCCTGAATATCGCGATTGAGTTGTTCGCGGTTGGCCAGCATATCGTCAAGCTCGTGCTTACCGAGGACCGAACGCAAAGTTGTCTGTGCCAGTTGACTTGTCGCAAGCGCAAAATTTTCTACCTTATTAATAGCATAAGCAGGGTTATCGACCAGATAATAAACAACGGCGTTTACGCGCACGGAAATATTGTCTTTCGAGATCAGGTCCTGTGAGGGGATGTCCTCGGTGCGGACGCGGATATCAACGCGGGTCATGTCCTGTATGATCGGGATAACAAGCCGAATGCCCGGGTTACGCAGGCCGGTATAGCGACCAAAGGTATAAACAACCCCGCGCTCATACTCTTTAATGATCTTGATGGAGGCAAAAACAATGATAACGGCAAAGAACAGGGGGACTGAGAGTATTTCCATGGGGTTTCTCCTTATGGCAGAAACTATAGGTTTATTTATGCTGCCTGTCACTTTAACAGCGTTTTTGATTTACGTAATATATTGATAGATAAAGGTTTTTTTAACGGGGACTCGCTAGAATGAAATTGTTAGATCCCTGATTTTCTTTCTAAAAGCTCCACCCTATGAACAAAAAAGACAACGAACTGGAATTAATGGACGAGATAAATATATCGGATGCAGAGATTCAAAAACTGAAACCGCAGAAGCCTGGCGCACGCCCGCCTTCTGGTAACGGGCAGGAACTTGACGATATTTCTGTTGATTTGAATTTTTCGGAGCCGACGCCCAGAAAGCCAGCGCCACCGCCGCCTCAAAAACCCGCAAGCGCCGCGCCAACAGGAACAGCTGTTACACGTGTGACCCCTGCACAACCTGAAGCCGGAGCAGGGACTGCTTTAAAAGCACAAGAGACCGGCGTTGCAAATCGTGGCGGTACACCGGGCGCACCCGGCAGCGCACCACCAAAAAATATGCGCCTTGGCGAGCGCCTCATTGAAAAGGGCCTGATTAATAACGAGCAGCTGAACATTGCGCTGCGCGAGAAGAAAACATCCGGCAAGTTGCTGGGCGAGGTGATGGTTGACCTGAACTTCGTGACCGAAGATGTGCTTACGCAGGTGCTTGCCGAAGCTTCGGGCTACGAAGTTTTTGACCTGAAGACAACAATTTTTGACGGTGATGCACTGAAGCTTTTGAAGAAAGAAGATGCGAAGCGTTACAACGCCCTGCCAATTTCTATTGCCGAGACTGTTATTACGATTGCGGTTTCCGACCCGTTCAACATTGTTTCTATCGATACACTGAAGCGCTTGATGCCACGTGGCAATACAATGCGCCTGTTGGTGGCCTCACCGGCTGTTCTGGCAGAAGCAATTGATGCAGCTTACGGTTACGCTAGTGATGTGCATGCGATTTTAAAAGAGCTGGATGATGATGGCTCTGAAGCAGAGTTTGCGCCGCTTGGTGATAATGAAACTTATACACACCCGATTGTACGCCTTGTCAACGCGATGCTGAATGAGGCTGTGAAGATGGGTGCATCTGACCTTCACTTTGAACCGGAAGAAAATTTCGTCCGTGTGCGTTACCGTTTAGATGGTGTTCTTTTTACCGCGCAGATGATTAACCGCCGCTACTGGAGCGCGATGTCGCAGCGTATCAAGGTTATTTCCAGCTTGAACATTGCCGACAAGATTTCACCGCAAGATGGTCGTATGAGTATGCAGTTGGGGTCAAAGCAGGTTGACTTTCGTGTGTCATCGTTGCCGACGGTGTGGGGCGAGAATATCGTTATGCGTATTCTTGATAAGAGCCAGGCAATTGTGAATTTGAACTCGCTTGGTTACAGCCAGCATAACGTAGAGATTTTCAAACGCGCGCAGCTACGCCCTGAGGGGATTGTAATTGTCACAGGGCCGACAGGTTCTGGTAAAACAACAACGCTTTATGCGCTTTTGAATACAATCAACTCGGTTGATGTGAATATTCAAACACTTGAGGACCCAGTTGAATACTCAATCCCGATGATCCGCCAGACAAGTATTCGTGAAGGGATTTTGGACTTTGCCGATGGTATTCGTTCCCTCATGCGTCAAGACCCGGATATTATTCTTGTGGGTGAGGTGCGTGATACTGAAACGGCCGAGATGGCGCTGAAAGCCTCTATGACGGGTCACCAGGTTTATACGACATTGCACACGAATGACTCATTCGGTGCTATTCCGCGTCTTGTGGATCTGGGCCTGAAGCCGGGTATGATGGCTGGGGCGATTATTGCCGTGGCGGCGCAACGTCTTGTACGTAAACTCTGTATGTATTGCCGCGAGGAAACCGAAATGACAGCCGAGCAGGCAGAAATGTTCGGAGATCTCTCGCTTGTAGGTAAAAAAGTATACAAAGGCCATGAAGGTGGTTGTGATATGTGTAAAAAGCAGGGGTATCGTGGACGTGTGGCAGTGGCTGAAATTCTGCTTTTTGATGATGATCTTGATGAAATTATGGCGCGTAACGGTACAAAAGTAGAAATGCGCCGTGCAGCCAAGCAAAAAGGCTTCAAGAGCATGAAAGATGACGGTCTGATAAAAATTCTTGAGGGCGTTACCAGTGTTCAAGCCCTGCAGGATGTGGTAAATTTGGATCGGGATTAGATATAGACCACCATGGCCGTTTCGTTACGTCAATATAAATACCGCGCCATTAACAAGCAAGGTAAGCTTGTTAAGGGAATGATCTCGGCTGCGAGCGAAGCAGATCTTTATAATCAATTACAAGATGTCGGTCTTGAACTGTTGAAAGCATCGCCTATTCAAGAAGGCATACTCGACAAAATCCCGTTCCTGAAGAAAAAAGTTCAAACCCGCGATTTGATTCAGTTGTTCGTTCACATGCGCGAGTTGCAGGCAGCAGGTGTTCCGGTTTTAGAATCACTGGCCGATATCCGTGATACAACAGATAAAGGCGCGTTGCGCGATATCATGTCTAACGTCCACCGCGATGTGTCTGACGGTGCATCGCTTTCGGAAGCGTTTGAAAAGCATCCGCGTGTTTTTACCAGTATTTTTATTTCGTTCATTAAAGCGGGTGAGGAGTCAGGTAAGCTGGCCTTCACTTATGAGCAACTCCTGAAATACCTGCGCTGGATGGATGATATGCAGGTCAAGATCAAGAAGGCAACGCGTTACCCGATGATCTTGATGGCGGTTATCTTGCTAACCGTCAGCGTGATGATGGGGTATGTTGTTCCACAGATTGTCGAGTTTATTAAAGGGTTGGACCAGGAACTGCCTGTTTATACCCGTGCGCTGATCGTGACATCGGATTTCTTCAAGCTTTACTGGTGGGCTGTTCTTACCTTCCCGATTGTTTTTGTGGTTGCTATACGCGTGCTCAGAAGCGTTTCGCGTGATTTTAGCTATTTTGTAGACAACGTTTTGCTGAACATGCCCGTGTTTGGTGTAATCAACCGTAAGATCAACATTGCGCGTTATACACAAACATTCGGTGCTTTGTTTTCCAGTGGTATCGATATCTTGAAATGCTTAAGGTCAGCGCAGGACACAGTGACAAACATTGCACTCAACCAAGCGTTGGACGGCGTATATAATCGTGTTCAAAACGGTACGCCGCTTTCAAAGGCACTTATGGAATCAGGCGAGTTCCCGAGCCTTGTCGTCCGTATGATCCGCATTGGTGAAGATTCGGGTAATTTGACCACTGTGATGGATCAGGTTTCCGAGTTTTACACGCGCGATGTGGATGAGGCGGTGAGCGGTCTTATCGCAATGATCGAGCCGGCTTTGACCGCAATTCTTGGCGGTATGTTATTATGGATAGCCGCTGGCGTATTCGGTCCGATTTACAATAGCTTTGAATCCATGCAAATGTAATAATTAGCGTTGATTCTACAGAATCAAACTATTCAGGGTTCGTTACGTGAATTTCCTTTTTGATAAACAACCGGTAACCCTGCTTATGGCAGATGACGGACTGAAGATTTATGGGCTTCAGGACGACAAGACGCGTTGTCTTGAAACAATTGCATGGAGTGACCCGCGCTTTGATGAGAAGTTCAGCCAGAACCTTGTTGCGAAACTCAAGGCAACACAAGTTACAATGATCAGTGACAGTATTGAGCAGCATTACCGTAAAGAAAGAATTCTCAACGTCGATATTATGAACCGCGGCGCAATTGTGCAGCGTAAGCTTGCAAGTGTATTCAGCGCATACCCGATCCGCGGTGCAATCAAACTTAAAGACAAAGCAAAATCACGCCGTGGTGAAGAGGGCGGTGGTATCGGTAGCTCTACTTACTTGCTCGCCGCTATCCCTGAAAATCAGGCCTATGCCAAAACGCTGAAAATGATCGAGAAAACCTATCTCGGTGTGCGTAATCTAGGGCTTTTGCCGGTTGAATCCGTATCGCTTGTCGATACGCTGGCGAAAAAGATTGCGAAAGACAAGCAATTTGAGGAGGAAACGGGGTGGTCAATTTTTATCGGTCAGCACACGAGCGGTGGCTTGCGGCAGATCGTGACGAAGAATGGCGAATTGGCGCTTACGCGTATTACGCCGATTGTTGATAGTGACCTTGATGCGCAATTGTGGGCGAGCGAAGTTTATCAGGAGTTTGAAGCGACGCTGGGTTATCTCAGTCGTTTTGGTTATACGCCGCAAGACCCGACAGATCTTATTATTATGTGCGGTACCGAGACGGGCCGTATTCTTGAAGAAATGCTTGGCGGGCAATATGAAAGGCTAACATGTTTGAGCGCGGAGCGTGCGGCACATTTGCTGGCCTTGCCGAAGCCTGTTGATTCAGAAGCGCGTTATGCCGACCCGTTACACGCCGCATGGGCCGCGAAGAGTATGCCAGCGCTATCTTTAATGCCGCGCTCGCTCAAGGAAATTGCTTTGCCGCGTAAGGGCGCACGTTATGGCGTTTTTGCTTTAGCGGGCCTTATTGTGTTGTTGCTTGGTATGCTCGGGCTTAAAACATTATCTTACCTTGCCAGTGAAAAAGATCTGGCAGTGAAGAAAACTGCTTTGGCCAGTATAGAGTCTTCGTATTCGCAGGAAGTGGAGCGGCGCGCAGGTCTTGGTATTGATATCGGCTTTGTTAACGGCACCGTGGCGATCTGGGACAAAATCAAAGATGACGGTATTGACCCTGTTTATTTTGTGCGAGCTATAGGGTCTGTCTTGCCGGCTGATGCCACCGTAACAGAAATTTATTTTAAAACACAGGGTGGTGCGCCCACAAGTGGCGGTGGATCGTCCGGTGGCACGCCGCAGGTGCAGGCATATTCAGATGTCGCGGGTAACCCCGATATCATGTTTATTATTGAGTTCACAACCAATCTTGACCCTCAAACGGGTAACGAAAAATTGGGTAAAATAACAGAAGAGCTTGGTAAGATTTTGCCAGCTTACAATGTTGTACTGTCGAAATCTTTGGCAGACTTATCTTTCACAGGTGGATTTGTGAATGAGGGTACGGCAGGGTCTTCCGGTTTCGAAAGATCGTCTGCTGGGAATAAGGGTGAAATAACAATTAGGAAAAAGGTCAATGATCGAGCTGTTGGGACCCGCTAGGTTTTATGCCTTGCTTGTTTTAGGGCTAATCACAGGAGCATTAGGGTTCCTGTACTACAGCATTGTTGCGCCAATGGAAACGCAGTCACGGGCCGCATTAAACCAGACAATCAGTGCAACACAGCAGAAGAATGACGAAATCGCCAATATTCGCGACGAGTTGGAAAATATCAAAAAAAGAAAAGTTGATTTTGACGTTTTGAAAGCGCGCGGATTTTTTGACCTCCAGAACCGTATTTATGTGCAACAGTATCTGGACTCTTTTAAGGCGCAAACATCTCTTATCAGGCAGAAATTTGAAGTCTCTCCGGCGGCAGTTTTATCTACGCCCGAAGGTGATAAAATAGAGCACGTTTTACTGAATAGCCCGATCAAGGTTTCAATTGACGCTATAGATGATGTCGACATTTATAACTTTATCGAGTTGGTGCGCACAAAATTTCCGGGGGATCCGGCCATTTTCTCTGTAACGTTGCGTCAAACGCAAAAGCCAACGCTCCAGCTTCTCAACACGATAGCAATGGGTACGCAAACGCCATTGGTGCAGGCCGAAATGGTGTTCAACTGGCGCTCGCTTGCGACCAAGCAGGATATCGCCAACCCAGCACGATTAGGGCAAACCGCGGGTTC
>WGMJ01000010.1 GCA_016125135.1 Alphaproteobacteria bacterium
CTGTGCCTTACCTGATTTTGCCAGCGTAATTGTAATCGCTGCTGTCAGCGTTGTCTTACCATGGTCAACGTGACCAATCGTTCCAATGTTACAATGCGGCTTGTTCCGCTCGAATTTTTCCTTACTCATTTTTCTACATCCATCTGTTGGAAGTTAACGGGGTTAAACTGCAAGAATATGTAGAAAAAACAGGCGCTTCTGTCAACCGGTTTAATGGCGGGGTAGGAGTGCTTTAGGCGACTTTTCCGGCTGTTTTGCCCGTATTGGCGGGGGCTGGAACAGAGACGGCACCGGAGGCTGGCTTTTCAGCCTTTTTCTCGGCTTTCGGGTCAGGCACCAGTACGATATCGGACCCTACGTAAAAGAGCTGGTCAAAACCCTCATCCAAGGTCGGCTCTTCCATAGCTTCGGCAAAAGCGTTGAACAGATGCTCGGGGATGATTTTTGACGGGTTCGCCTGCTCGCGCCAGAACAAACGTTTGCGGATTGTATCGGGGTCGAAATCGAAATAGTAGCCGATCTTGCGGTAGGTTGACGGGATTTGCGAAAGAATGTCGCGGCGCTTGGCAGCCAGCAGGTTTGTCTGGTCCCAGATGAACGAGCTATTATCATGCACAAGGTAGCGGAACATTGTGTGGCAGTAGCTTTCCGAGTCACGGAAATATTGTTCGAAGGCCTGATTGTAGGTGATGTTTTTATGGCTGGCCTGCATACCGATAAAAATATCGGTGCTGATGCGCACAAGGTCGGGCCGTGATTTTTGCAAGCTATGGCAATGGGTGCTTTTCCCCGAGCCGGGCAGGCCTATAAGAATGATCGCATCAAGCTGTTTCAAAAGTATTCCCCATTCGGCTCTACGCTGCGTTACCCGTCGGTCTCGGCGTACTCATGTACTTTATTGTACATTCCGTGCGCCTCGCCTCGGCTGCCTAGCGTAGAACCAAAGCGGGAACACTTTGATCAGGATAAAGTGATTTGGCCCGCCCGCGCTAGACGCATATCAGGGTTGCGCACAGAAAGAGAATTTACAGAAATTTTTAAAACGGGCCGGATCGAAAATATGGAGCGGGCGATGGGACGCTGCCGAAGGCGGCATTACTAAATATCCAAAGAAGCTGGAGCGGGCGAAGGGAATCGAACCCTCATCATTGGCTTGGGAAGCCAACGCTTTACCACTAAGCTACGCCCGCGAATAAAGTCCTTTGATTAATAACGTGTTAGCATGGTTTTGAATAAGGATAAATCTCAGGCTACTCCTTTAATTATGCTGCATTCTGATTAAGGGATAATGACGCCCCTTCAGAAAGGTAATCTTTCAAGGCATGATATAAAAGAGCTTCTCTCTTTTCCATGAAGGTCAAAAAATCGCCATATTGAAGGGATGCATCAATGGGAATGTGATTTGTCTGACGGAAAAGCGCATTTGCAGTATCCGTTTTATATTGACCAGTAATCCAGACATCGACATCGACGTCTTTTTTACTCTGATTTTCTTGCCCTTCCAGCATTTGTAAATTACCTAACCTATCACGAGATTCAGTTATCAAACTGGCATCATCATCGGATATTCCTGCCTTTTTAAGGGATTTTAAAGTAAGTTTTGATCTTGGGTATATGTGATCCATATGAAAATGGTTGGCACGGTAGTTAAGTTGTGGATACAGGATGCTTAGAACAAGGAAAGTTTGTTTATCTCCATATTCAAGGTTAAGAAGCTCTTTGATTTCTTCATCACCGAACTCGATAGGGCGCTTCAACCGGAATAAGCGCTCTGCAATTCCTTTTGCCGGAAACCCTTTGGAAAGATCAGATTCTTTTATGATGCCACGGCAGGCAGACTGTGTTGTATCTGACATACTACCAAAAACCCCCCTTAACAGAACGCGGGCAAGCCATTTCTTGATAGTATTTCTGTCGTCTTTGTAGGAATTTTGAGTACAGTAATTATTGGGAGCATCAATTTTCATCAGATAATAGGCAATAGGAATAATAGAGTTTACAGAGGTAAGTCTTTTGCCATTAAATCCGAAGTCGCTTACCAATTCCACGGCCAGCTTGATTGCGCGTGTAATCGGGTCCCAGAGCTTTTCAATCAAGCCCATATTTTCAGCATTAAAATTATCGACCTTGAATTTTATATCGCCAATATCGGATAAAACCAGAGCGGATTTCAGAACAAAGTCCTTGTCAAAATCGAAGCCATCACCAATTGAATTTAATTCTTCAACAAATTCTATAATAGTTTCTCTGGCATCTATTTCCTTCCACATAGCGGTAGCAATTGAAAGAAGAAGATCGGAATAGCTTAACTTTGTACCGCCACTATTTGTACGAATAAAGATATTGAGTACGCGATCAAGGTTTTGGTCTTTCTCTTGAAAATAGCTAATAATTTTATCGTCATTTATTATGTAGCCAAGTTTATTAAGGGTATTCATCGTAAAGTCATTTTTTGCAGCGTTAAGCTGTGGGTCGAGTAGGATATATTTAAAGGCTTCAGCAGCCGTTTTCACTTGATTAAAGAAGTTAGGTAAAGGAACCCAGAATTCTTCCTCAGTTTGTATAATTTCTTCCTTGCGGAGGAATTTAAAGTTAAATTTTCTATCTATGTCTTCATCTTCTATTTCTTTTAAAACCTCAAGACACAAAGTTCTTTCTGGGTATGATTTATCATTCGTGATCCATTTGCCAGGAAGTTTATCGGCATAAGTGCCCTGTAGTCCTATTAGTAGTGCGGTTAGCCTTTGTTGCCCATCTAGAATGGAGACAATGTCCCGTTCCCCTGTTAGGGTCGCGGGTTCGTTGTGCCGCTGCTTCTTTTCATGATAAGACTGTAAAAATTTGTAGAAGCGAAATTTTTTACTGGTAGCAGCTTGTACCTGCCAAAATAAAAACGAACCGATGGGGTAACCCCTCATTAGAGAATCAAAAAGAAGTTCAATTTGTTCTTTTTTCCACACGAACTCCCGTTGTATGGAGGGAAGGTAATATTTGTTATCAATAATCTCGTTAAGAACTTCTCTGATGCTATATGGGGTTTGAAATGACATTTTTATAACTTTCTGTTGAATATGGAACGGGTTATTTTGTATGCGCCCCTATGGAGTCACGCCAATTATGCTTACCAACGAAAATTGATGGAGCGGGCGATGGGAATCGAACCCACGTAGCTAGCTTGGAAGGCTAGAGCTTTACCATTAAGCTACGCCCGCTTACGCTGCCACATTAGGGTTAATCCCCGAAACGGTCAAGCTGCGCGCCATTTGGCTTCAAGGCCGCCCGGTGGTTTGCCAAAGGTTTTGGCGGCATTGCCACCGCGCTGGATAATTTCGGTGAATTTCACCTGCTTGCCATTCGGGAGTGTCCAGCCCGAGCTGCCAGGCGCCATACAGAACTGGCCATCCGCCACGCCGAAAATACCGTCAGCCACGCGGGCCACTTGTGTACGGCCATTCAGGTCAATCACAACATCCTGTTCTTTCAGGCTGGTGATTTCGGACGGGTCGATAGAGCATTTCATGTTGCCGTAGCCGTCTGTGTAGCAAACACGGTGTGAAGGTATGTCGGGGATATCATTGCGCAGGTCCCCACCCAGCTGTGAATAATCACCTTTTACAATTTTGCCGAATGCTGGCGGGAACACATCACGTGAACGGAACTGCGAACCTTCCTTGCTGCAATTTATTTCACGGAGCTCTACGGCTGCATCTTTAACAAATGAAAGCGAGTAACCGCTATTCACGGCACAGATTTCAACATCGTTTGCGAGTTTCGCGTAGGCAAAACCTTCGCCGGAGTTATTTGTGCGGATGCTCAGATCATCCTTGCGGGGCGCGGTGTTCACGAAAAATTTATGACGTTTGCCAAGGCGGCTATTGATGGCAGTTTGCGCCAGCATAAAACCGGTTGCCACTGTATCGAAAGCGGGAACGGCAAAGGTACGGATTTGCGCAGGAACGCCTTGTAACTCGGCTTGCAACATTTGTGTCACTTCGGCAAAAGCAAGATCATGCAGCGCGCCGTAATCGGCAATCACGTAAACGAGGAACGGTTCTGTTGTCATTTTTCTACACCCTTTAAGACTTTTTAAGACTTTGATTTCTTGGCTGATTACTAGCAGGGCGGGCGGGGAGAATTCAAGCTAAATCGAAATGAATTCAACGCCTTTTGATTTCATGTGCAAAACCAGCGCCTTAAAGGTATCGAACAGCTTGTTATGGTCGTGCATCAGTACGATATTTTTGCTGTCGTCACGGTGCAGCCACGGGTCGCTGTCTATTTTACCCTTGAGCGCGTCAAGGCTCTGGTAGGTCCAGTCTTTGCTGTGGGGTTTGAAGTCGGGGTTTAACATCCAGTCGGCTGTCGAGAAGGTATAGAGGTTATCAACCGCTTCGGCCATTTCCGTGTCTGTATACCACGGGAAAGTCACACCTTTGAAAATATCGGCGGTGAAGCCTTCACGCTTCAAATATGCCTGCAGCTTGTTTTTCTTCTCAAGCAGTGCTTCGGTTTGCGGCTGTATATCCACACAAAGGCCGCTCCAGAATAATTCTTTCAAAACGGGCTCATCGGCGGCGGAAAGTTTCGAGAAGTCGAGGACATTGGCAGCCGCGCCACGGTCGATATGCGGGAAGCGGAAAAGTTTATGGGGTCTTGTTTTTCCTGCGCGCTTATAAAGTTTTTCAATCTGTGCTTCGGTTTTTTCTATTTCTTCGATTTCCTGTTCGAGCGTCAGGTCATTCGCGCGTTGATGCGTATAGGTATGATTGCCGATAATAAAGCCGCGCTCGATGGCGCGTACAATCGGGTCGGGCATGACTTCCATACCCTCGCATTGCAGGCCCAGCTCTTCATATGCGCCGCCAATGCAATAAAGAACCGCAGGGATTTCCTGTTCGACCAGAAAGTCCACCAGCTTGTCGGTGTCGCGCGTGGGGGAGTCATCAATGGTCAGGTAGGCTTGGGGCATTTTTTTACTTCTATCCGGTTAGTGTCTCGCATCATATGTATCGCCGTAGGGGTCGATATGGATGATGATATCGGCCTCGGGATATTTTTCAAGAATGGCTTTTTCGGCAACCCGCGCCATTTCATGAGCTGTCCACAGTAAAATAGACGGGTCCATTTCAACATCAAAGGAAATCATGTGCCGTGTGCCGGAAAGTGTAACGCGTAAATCATGCATGCCGAGGATTCCTTCTTGCCGCGCGACAATCTCGGTAATGTCTTTTAAGATAGCTTCATCAACCTGTTTGTCCATCAGCATATCAAATGCTTCATGCCCCATTTTAAAGGCTGTTTTTACAAAAAGAGCGGCAATGCCAAGCGCCAGCAACACATCAATGATTGGTGGTGCACCATATTGGCTGAGGAGTAGCGAGATAATCACAACGCCGTTGAGGAAAATATCGGTGCTGTAATGCGCGTGGTCGGCCTTAAGCGCCAGCGAGTTTGTTTTTTTCAAAAAATATTTTTGGGCAACCACCATGACGATTGTCAGGATCATTGCAAAAATAAGCAGGCCAATACTTGAAATCTGGTTTTCAATCGGCGTTTTATCAACAAGCCGCTGGATACTATCCAGCGCGATAAAGAAAGCAGCACTGAACATAAGACCCGCCTGCAATAAAGCGGCAACGCCTTCTATCTTGCCGTGGCCGAACCGGTGATCATCATCCGCCGGTTTTTGCGACCATGAAACAACCATCAGCGTGACAAGTGAAATTGTGCAATCGAGAACTGAGTCAGTAAAACTTGCCAATACACTGGCAGAACCCGAATTGAAAAACGCCAGCGCCTTCACGACCAGCATAAGGCTGACCATGGTCACCGTAAAAATCGCCGAGAGGCGAGCATAGTTGGCGAGAAAGGGCTTCATGCTGGACAGCGTAGCACGCGGGGGCTATTCTCGCTATATGCGTTCCTTTTACATTATTCTCCTTGCGGCTGTGGTTTCGCTTGCAGTGAGTTTGGCCTTGCCGCTTTTTAAAGCGGACTCACCAGCGCAGCATGATGGCGGGACAGCCTATGACCGTGTCATGAAAACGGGCGTTCTTCGCTGCGGTTATTTTGTGCTGGATGGCTACTTACATAAAGATATGGAGAGCGGGGCATTGGGTGGGCCTGCCTACGAGATTATAGAGGCGCTGGCAAAAATTATAAGCGTGAAGGTTGAGTGGGTGCAAGAGGCTGCTTTTGCTTCCATTGGTGAGGACCTGAAGCAGGGGCGCTACGATATGATGTGCGCACCGCTTTTACCCAATGGCCCGCGTAGCCGCGTTATGGCGATGTCGCGCCCTGTATGGTGGCAGCCTTTAACGATATGGCTGAATAAAGATGATGCGCGGTTGAGTGACACGCCTGAATGGTTGAATGCACCGGAAACAAAATTCAGTGTTATTGATGGCACAGGCTTCCCGACTGTTGTTTCCAGCTTTTACCCGCAGGCTGGTATGGTTGCGCTACCAGAGATGACGGCCATAAGCGAAATGTTTCTGGAGTTAACAGGGCGCAAAGTTGATGCGCTTTTAATGATGCATTATCCGGCTGTGAAATATGCCGCGCGGAATGATGGGGCGATTGTGCAATATACAAACCGGATTGTAAGTTACCTGCCATACCGCTTTGCATGGGCCAAGGGCGACCAGAAAATGGCCGAGATGGTTGATATCGCACTGGAAGAACTTGTTTATACGGGCGTTATTAATAACATTCTCGATAAATACGACCCTGAAGGTATTTTTTATAAACGGCCCGAGTAGAATTTTGTTGACATAATCATTAAGAATTCGCTATAAGCATGGTTTAGAGGGCAACTATGACCACAGACATAGGACTTAAAGGGAATTTGATTATATTGGCGCTGGCAGCAACAGCGTTCGTTGGGCTTAAAAGTTGCCAGCAAGAAGAATTTACAGCGCAAGACGGCGCAGAGTATCTCGTAGAGCAGGGCCGTACAAACATACAAGGCGGCGAGGTAGATGTATGGAATTGGTGTATTAAAGGCGAGATCGGCAGGCGCTACACAGTAGATGCTGACCAATCCGGCGAGCGTGAAGAAGTTGTTGTGTGTAATGGTTGGGGCACCCACATCGCCCCGTTCTAAAAATCTATCGTAATTCTTTATGGCGGAAACAACTTGTCACATGGTCATTCACCATGCCTATGGATTGCATGTGCGCATACATTATTGTCGGGCCGACAAAGCTCATGCCGCGCTTTTTCAAATCTTTTGAAAGCGCTTTTGCTTCCTTGGTCTCGATGGGAATCTCCTTGCCGGTTTTCCACTTATTCTGGATTGTCTTGTGGCTCACAAAGCCCCAAATGTAATTATCGAACGAGCCGAACTCTTTTTGAATCTCTAAAAACACACGGGCGTTTTTGCGGGCTGAATAGATTTTCAGGCGGTTGCGAATAATGCCTTCGTTCTTCATCAGCTTGTTCAGCTCGGCATCGGTCATTTTCGCGACCTTTTTCGGGTCGAAGTTCTTGAACGCTTTTTTATAGGCCGCGCGGCGTTGTAAAATGGTAATCCAGCTTAAGCCCGCTTGCGCGCCTTCCAGCACAAGCATTTCAAAATGCAAACGCTCGTCATGCACGGGCACACCCCATTGCTCGTCGTGGTATTTCTCGTAGAAGGGTTTGCCAGTGCCAACCCATGTGCAGCGTGTTTTTTGTTTGGTCATGATCGCCTCGGAATAACAAGAAAGCTTTTTGATTTTCTATTATAAGACTTTATCTCTTCGATTTGCAGGTTTTTATTTTGATCCGCGAATTCATTGAAGGCTTTGTACTCGCCCATATTTTTAATATCAAGATCGTTGAGTTTCCAGTCATCAAAGCAAAGAATAGCAGGGCTTTTTATAAGAGGAGAGAGAAAATCAAGCACTGATTTGGACGAGCTATAAGTATCACAGTCAATAAAGGCAATGCCGATATTATCAATTTTATGCGCCTGTGCGGTCTCCGCATTGAGGGTTTTATTATACCAGCCCTTCACCCACGTCATATCGTTAGGTGGTACATTGCGGCGTGATAAACATTCTTGCATTCTTTCGAAAGAGCAGGCGTAAAAGCTTTTTTTCCAGACACCGGCATCCTCGTTTTCGGCATGTTCCGGTAATCCCTCAAACGCGTCAAAGCCGAAAAGGCGCATTTGTGAGGCCGCCTTATATTCTGCACGCGCAATATGCATGGAGCCAATTGAGCTGCCATTAAAAACGCCGAACTCCAGATAGTCTCCGATCTCCGGCCCTTTCAGTTTTTGTAACATCGTTATACAGCCGGAGAAAAAGCTGATCAGTCTTTCAGGTGGCACAAGGTGGATGGTGCAGATATCATCGACAGCGCCGGCAGTCCATGGGGAGCGGGGAACAGGAAAGAATTTCCGGTAAAGTTTTTTGGCACAAATTTGTAGCGGGGAATATCTGTAGGTCATGAATAAATGGTGGTGTATTCGAATCCCGTTCACGAACTTTTCAAATACTTCCCAACACACAGTAATCATACAACATTTTTGAAATTCAAAACAATGGCTAAAAATAACAAAAATGTTCGCAGGCTTATTCTTGCTCTTGAAGAATAAATTTCTCTCCAAAATCTATGATGTTCATTCCTAAGTCCGTCGCTTTTTGTTTAACGGTATGATTTTTGTCAGTGGCAGCAATGATAACCTGACCGCCTTTTTGGCACACCTCAGAAATTAGAGGATATAACTCTAGGTGGTCCGATATATCCATATTTTGCTGCGCAGGCTCATCAAATACAGAAATATTAGGATGATTGCTTTTTTCAGAGTTATTTCGTGAGGCGTGCAAAGCTAGTGTGTAAGCAGTAATAATTCTTATCCAATCACTTGCAGAACTACCAAAATCAGCTCGCATATTCTTCTTTCTAGCTAAAGAATCAACTCTTACTCGAGGCATAAAAGTTGCCTCATCTATAAAAATAGATTCTATCTCGAATGAGTTATAACCGAGTTTTCCAAGGTAGGATTTGAATGTATTTCCGAATCTTCGAAGTAAACTTTGATCTTCTTTTGATAAATCAGATCTTAGCCCCTGTAGCCTTTTATTTTTCACATGATAACGATCAAAAATCTCTTTTAATTTTTCAAACATACCTAAGCTATATGAGTTAAGCTCTTCTAGCGCGTCAACTTCCTGCTCTAATTTTGCCACCTCTCGAGCTTGAACCATCATTTCAGCAGGAATTGATCCAGAGAGGCTTCTCTGGATATCAGATATTTGTGACATCAAAGATTTTATTGTCTCTTCTATACGTCGGTTTTCAATCAACGCATTAGATTTTCTTTCCTCTTCAACAGACAAGACATCTTCGAGTAGTTTTCTTTGCTCATTAATATATTTTATATTGTCGTCAATAGACATGGTTGGAAAAGATCGAACTTGAGAAAGCAAAGACTCATCAATCGCTTGCTCGCACACGGGGCAATGCTCTTTTACAGACCAGCTATCATGAGCAAATAATTGCTTTATTTTTTGCTCTTCTTTATTTTTTTGGAGATCTGCTTCAAGCACTACCATCCTTTGCTGATAACGCTTAATAGCACCATCTAAAGAAGAAATAACACTGTCTAATTCATTTTTTTGATGGACATTAGCCCTGATAAGCTCAGAAGTTTCAAATAACTTTTTTTCAAGCTCCGGGTTAGCGTCAGGAACAATCGATATTCCTTCAACAGAAGAAAGCTTTGATTGTTTTTCTGATAAAAGATTTTTCAGAGGCACGTTATCTCTTCCCTCAAAGCTCTGGTATACTGCAGGATTCCAAACTTCTGAGTTAACATCTTGAGGTATACCTCTCAAAGAAAAGTGACGGCTATTAACATACTGCTTTAGAGTTTCGTAATAGCTTTCATAAATCGCCTTTAATCTATCGACCTCTAGCTTTAGTGTATTTCTCTGAAGATTGTTTTTAATGTAATCCATGCCCAGTATCTCAGCCACAGTAGACTTCTTAGGGTCACGAACTCTGTAGTATGGTGAGTTAGACATTATGTCAGCCCAGCCACGCTTTTGTTCGATAAATATCGCAGAGAAAATATACTCCAAATAAAGCCTCATTTCGGCATCGTCTTGAGAAACAACTTTTATCTCTGGAAAGCCTATAAATTCACTAAGTGCTCTATGGAATCCTCTTGTATCATTGTAAGAACCACTGCCAAGATAATATTCCTCACATAAGTCATCATTCCATTCAGATAGTGGGGATCTTACAACCGCAACTCCTTTAGAAAGATCTGGTCTTATTTCACGTTTAATGGAGAAAAAATCACCTTTTTCGTTCTCAATTTGCAAATACACATATGCAGAAGCTATTGGCTGATCAGCTCCTTGAATTTTGATTGTATCGTTAACTAATGCAGATACATTGCCTTTAACCAGCTCATCAAACCCCAGCGCTATTGCCAAAGAATTTATAACAGAGCTTTTTCCCTGTGTATTAGAGTTTGTCAAAATGATGTTACAACCATCCTGAAAGGCTATATTTGCCACAGCATGCTTGCCATTCAGCAAGTGTGCATCCAACCGTACAATATTAAATTTCATATACATACTTTTAGTCTTCCGTTTTTAGCAGTGTGTTCACTTCTTTATCTGAGATTTTTCCGATGGACTTGCACAAATCAAATATATCTAGAGCAAGATCTTCATTTTTTAATGAATCAACAAAGTCTTTTCCCCTATCCGAAAGCTCGATCTTGAAGGAATTTTGTACTTTTTTCTGATTAACCAGACCAGCGCCCAGAGCATAGTTTACACAGCGGTTAAGGTAGGGATCGGCTGATGGGCATAAAATCTTCAAGGTGAATTTATGCTTTTTGAAACCTGTATAAAGATTATAAAACTTAGAATCGATCATAAGGGCATTTAGAAAATGCAACTGCTTAAATGAAGCAGAGCCCCCTCGGCAGCACACAGACAATGAAACACACAACATAGATAAACGACGATATAACCTTAGGTCAGACGGAACATCAATCGGGCGTTGCTTGAATTCTAATTCAATCATTTTTTTGCCCTTTTTGTTTAAAATTTAAAGGGCATCTCACAAACCAGTCCGCAATAATATACTTTCTCACATTCGCCAAGGTTTTTGTTCCGAGGCGTGTTCCAATTTTATTAATGAGGCGCGTTTCTAAAGTATGTTTTGTATTCGAGAATGAATCATAAGAGCCTTCCATGATGCTTCCTTGCTTGGCATCAGCCTCGACGTCAGATCGCACCTCTTCTATAGAGCTGTAAAATTCAGGTTGCTGTTTTTGCGTTTCGTCCAACCAGATAGCATTCTCAAAATAGTTCTTGATTTCATCTAAGGCTAAATTCTCTGCCTCCTCATCATTATCTGTAATTTTGCGAAACTTATTGAACACTTTTATAAAATGTTCGTTTTCTCGTATGTTATTCATAGATGACGTTTGAGGATTGGGAATCTCAACTTCTATTCGATCGTCTTTTTTCTTATGATATTCGAGGCTTTCTGTTTCAAAATATGATGGTGTTTGAATGATGACCTGAAAATCGTCGTCAATAAATTCCAATTGCCACGATTTAACTTCATCCTCCTTATTTTTTGCATACTGATGAATGCTGTTATGAGGGATATCTTTGTTGATGAGTAATACCCAGCGCTTGATTTTGTTTTTACCCACGAGCTCTAAAATTTCGCTCTGGTTTTTCTTGAGCTTTGTTAGATCGGTATGAATTTTGTTTTTAACGCCTTGTGCAGGGTCTTTATTTTCTGGCTCTTGACCGTACGCCTGATACGCTACCCCCTCAGACAAGCTTAAGCCATCAAGGCCAAGATCTCCGCCCTTATCGCCTATAGGCTGATAATTTGCGCCATGCTTAAGAGATAGAAGCGCGTGGCATCTATTTTCCCAATCATCTCCATAAAGATCTCTGTACCAAAACGAGTCCAAGTAGCACCTCTACGCCATAATAGCCTTGTACATTTCCTAAAATTCCTCTATTTTCTAAAAATAGCCCAAAATTGACAAAGGTGCAATCAAGAATGGATAACGACGATATATTAACAATCAAAGAATTGTCGCTGTATTTGAAGCTTGCCGAGAAAACAGCTTACAGACTTGCCTCTGATGGCAAAATTCCTGGCTTTAAAGTCGGGGGCGCTTGGCGTTTTCGAAAGTCTGAAATTGATCGCTGGATCGTCAAGCAAGAGCAGAAAAAAGAAGGGGAAGAATAACATGACAGGCAAACAACAACGCGATGCGCTTCAGCGCCAAATCTGGAAAATTGCCAATGACGTTCGTGGCGCGGTTGATGGTTGGGATTTTAAACAATATGTTCTTGGCACATTGTTTTACCGCTTTATCAGCGAAAACTTTGCCAGCTATATCGAAGCCGATGACGACAGCATCAACTATGCCCAGCTTGCCGATAGCGTCATCACACCAGCGATTAAAGACGACGCCATCAAAACCAAGGGTTATTTTATCTACCCAAGCCAGTTATTCGTTAATGTTGCAAAAACTGCCAATACCAATGAAAGTCTGAACACTGACCTTGCCAAAATCTTCGCCGAGATCGAAAGCTCAGCTAACGGCTACCCATCTGAAAGCGATATCAAGGGATTGTTCGCGGATTTTGATACAACCAGCAACCGGCTCGGTAATACAGTTACTGCTAAAAACAAGCGTCTTGCAGATGTTCTTAAAGGTGTGGCGGGCTTAGAATTTGGTGATTTCCACGGTAGCCAGATTGATCTTTTCGGTGATGCGTATGAATTCCTTATCTCCAACTATGCCGCCAATGCGGGTAAATCGGGCGGGGAATATTTCACACCGACGCATGTGTCTAAACTGATCGCTCAGCTGGCCATGCACAAGCAAACCAGCGTCAATAAAATCTATGATCCTGCCTGCGGTTCTGGGTCATTGCTGTTGCAGGCTAAAAAGCATTTTGATGCCCATATCGTGGAAGAAGGTTTTTTTGGTCAGGAACTAAATCATACCACCTACAACCTCGCGCGCATGAATATGTTCTTACACAATATCAACTATGATAAGTTTCAGATCGAACTAGGCGATACGCTTATTCATCCGCATTTTGGCGATGATAAACCATTCGATGCGATTGTTTCCAACCCGCCTTATTCGGTGAAATGGATCGGCTCGGACGATCCAACGCTTATCAATGACGACCGCTTTGCCCCTGCGGGCGTGCTTGCGCCAAAATCAAAGGCCGACTTTGCCTTTGTACTGCATGCCTTAAGCTACCTGTCTAGCAAAGGCCGAGCGGCAATTGTTTGTTTCCCCGGTATTTTCTACCGTGGTGGGGCGGAGCAGAAAATCCGCCAATATCTGGTTGATAATAACTATGTTGAAACGGTGATTTCTCTTGCGCCGAATCTGTTTTACGGCACAACCATCGCCGTGACGATTTTGGTTCTGGCAAAAAACAAATTAAACACAGATATCCAGTTTATTGACGCCAGCGGTGATGAATTCTTCAAAAAAGAAACCAACAATAACGTCATGTATGATGACCATATCCAGCGCATCATGGATATGTTCGACAGTAAGGAAAAGGTCGAACACATCGCCGAAACCGTTCCGTATGAGCGGATTGTTGCCAATGATTACAACCTATCCGTAAGCAGCTATGTTGAGGCAAAGGACAACCGCGAGGTAACGAATATCACCGAACTGAATGCCGACATTGAAACGACGGTCGGCAAGATTAACCAATTGCGAAACGATATTGATTCCATTATTGCGGAGATTAACGCATGAGCGAAGCAAATTTTTTAGAAAAACTTTTGGATGGCGCAGAGGTTGAATGGTTGCCGTTGGGTGATGTAACCCAGTATGAGCAACCCACTAAATATCTAGTAAAAACGAAAAATTATGATGATGCGTTTGAAACTCCCGTTTTAACGGCAGGCAAAACTTTTATTCTTGGTTATACAGACGAAACTGACGGAATAAATAAGGCTTCAGGAAATCCTGTAATAATTTTTGACGACTTTACTACGGCCAACAAATGGGTTGATTTTGATTTCAAAGCAAAGTCATCAGCAATGAAGATTATTACATCAAGCGATGATAATAAATTCATCTTAAAATACGTTTATTATTGGATGAACACATTGCCAAGTGAACTTACGGATGGAGATCATAAACGTCATTGGATTAGCAATTTTTGCAACAAAAAAATCCCAATTCCATGCCCAGATGATCCGAAGAAGTCGTTGACGATACAGGCGGAGATTGTGCGGATTTTGGACGCATTTACCGAGCTTACAGCCGAGCTTACAGCCGAGCTTACAGCCGAGCTTACAGCCCGCAAAAAACAATACAACCATTATCGTGACCAACTCCTCACTTTTTCGGATGATACCAACGTTGAATGGAAGCCGTTAGATAAAGTAGCACAATATTCAAAAACGCGTATTAGCTTTGAAGCTCTTGATGAAACAAATTATGTTGGCGTTGATAATCTTCTGCAAAATAGAGCTGGTAAAGTTGATTCCAATTATGCCCCCACCTCAGGAAATCTGACCCAATACAAAGTTGGTGATATTTTGCTTGGGAATATACGGCCTTACCTAAAGAAAATATGGCATGCAGATCGTATAGGTGGAACGAATGGTGATGTTCTGGTCATACACCCCACGGATAAAAATATTAATCCACGATATATATATCAGGTTTTGGCTGATGACAAATTCTTCGAATACAACATGCAGCATGCCAAGGGAGCAAAAATGCCTCGGGGAAATAAACTTAAAATCATGGAATATAATATTCCAATCCCATACGCCAACGATCCTCAAAAGTCATTGGCGGAACAAGCCCGCATCGTTGATATTCTCGACAAGTTTGATGCGCTAACCAATTCCATTAGCGAAGGTCTGCCGCGTGAGATTGAGTTGCGCCAAAAGCAATACGAATATTACCGTGACCTTCTCCTAAACTTCCCCAAACCGATGGAGGAAGCAGCGTAGATGAGCGGTCAATTGTACAACCTGATCATGGCAAGCGTGCCTGGCTTTTACTCAGGCGATCAAGGGGAATTCACGATTCCGAAAGACAGGTTTTTAGAATACACGGAAGATGCTATCAAAGGACAATTTCAATCCTTAGATCAGAATGCAATCAATAAACTCAAGAGCCTGCCAACCATTTTTGCAGTAGAGGATGAAGTCGCCGATGCAAGAATTGGGAAAATTACCGATATCAAGGTTAATTCAAATAATCTACGTGCCAAATATAGATTTGACAAAGACCACTACCCTTTAACCAGAGGCATCCTAAAGGAGCATCAACAAAAATTAGGTATCGATGATTTTGAGTTTCACAGGGGGCATTGGGCCGTTAAGGAATGTGATATTTCTGATTTTTATGAAGAGTATTTAAAATCGCTCACAGGGATTGCCCATAAATTAAAGAATACTGATAAAAAGGTGCAGTTGATTTATGCCTTTAACGGCACGGGTAAAACGCGGCTTTCTCGTTTACTAAAAGACTTGATTGCACCGAAAAGCGATGATGACGGTCTTGATCCTTCGGAGTTCTCTCAACAAAAGATCTTATATTATAATGCGTTCACCGAGGATTTATTCTATTGGGATAATGATTTGGACTTTGATTTAGAGCCTAAATTAAAAATTCAGAAAAACAAATTCATTGACTGGATTCTTAAAATACAGGGCGATCAAGGGATAATCGAAAATTTCCAGCGCTATACGGATGAAAAACTAACGCCGCAGTTTATCGGCGTTGACGTGGTTCAAGATGGGAAAAAGACGGGTGAGAAAACTTACCCAGAGGTGACTTTCTCTTACAAGCGCGGGGACGATACCAATTCAGGCAATATCAAAATATCCAAAGGTGAGGAAAGCAATTTCATCTGGAGCATATTTTATACGTTACTAGATCAGATTATTACCATTCTTAATGAACCCGAGGAAGAACGCACTGGACAGTTTGACGGGTTGGAATATGTGTTTGTTGATGACCCTGTCAGCTCGCTTGATGAAAATCACTTAATTGAATTGGCGGTCAATTTGGCGGAGCTTATAAAATCCGCCCCAGCGCATTTAAAATTCATCATCACAACGCATAATCCGCTTTTTTATAATGTGCTGTATAACGAGGTAAATAGTAAAAAATGCTATTTGCTGGAGAAGTTTGAAGATGGGACTTTTGCCCTGCTTGAAAAGGATGGCGATTCCAACAAAAGTTTTTCATACCATTTGTATTTAAAACAAATCATAGAAAATGCGATTGCCGATAATCAGATAGAAAAGTTTCATTTTACATTATTGCGAAACCTGTATGAGAAAACGGCCAGTTTTCTAGGATACGCAAAATGGCAAGATTTATTAGAAACCGCGCTAGGCGACAAAGATGCGTATTTGAAGCGTATCATAACCTTTAGCAGCCATCGCACCCTATCTAGCGAAGAAGTGCGCGATCCAACGGGGCCAGAGAAGCAAACAGTAAAGCTGTTGCTTGACAATTTAATTGATAATTACGGCTATTGGCCGAAAAAGGAAGACGCAAATGGTAGAACTAACTAAACCCATCGCAGAATCAAACCGCTTTATTGTTCTTGATAAATATATCAAGGAATGGGAGGTCGCTGACAGTTATCAATCCGAAGGTGATTTGGAGCGTGAGCTTGTTGCAGATCTGGTCAAACAGGGCTATGAATTTCTGCCCGATCTCACAACGCCAGATGCCATGCTGGCTAATGTACGTATGCAATTACAAGCCCTCAATAATGTGCAGTTCACTGATGCCGAATGGGCGCGATTTGTTGAAACATTTCTTGATAAGCCGAGCGACGGCATTGTCGATAAAACCCGCAAAATCCATGATGATTATATCCATGATTTTGTGTTCGATGACGGACGCATTCAAAACATTTATTTAGTCGATAAATCGAATGTTTCCCGCAACAAAGTGCAGGTTATCAAGCAGTTTGAGCAAACTGGAAGCCATGCCAACCGCTATGATGTGACGATTTTGGTGAACGGTTTGCCGTTGGTACAAATTGAGCTGAAAAAGCGAGGTGTTGCCATTCGGGAAGCCTTTAACCAAATCCATCGCTATAGCAAGGAAAGCTTCAACAGCGATCACTCGCTTTATAAATATTTGCAGCTATTTGTGATCTCAAATGGAACAGATACGCGCTATTTCGCTAACACAACCCAGCGCAACAAAAACAGCTTCGACTTTACGATGAATTGGGCAAAGGCGGATAACAGCCTGATTAAAGATTTGAAGGATTTTACCGCGACCTTCTTCCAAAAAAATACCCTGCTTAATGTGCTTTTGCATTATTCGGTTTTTGATATCAGTAACACCTTGCTTGTTATGCGCCCTTATCAGATTGCGGCGACCGAGCGTATTCTTTGGAAAGTTAAAAGCTCCAATCAAGCTAAAAACTGGAGCAATGCAGACAGCGGGGGCTATATCTGGCACACCACAGGATCAGGCAAAACACTGACCAGCTTTAAGGCAGCGCGTTTGGCGACGGAGCTAGATTTTATAGATAAAGTGTTCTTTGTAGTCGACAGAAAAGACCTTGACTATCAAACTATGAAGGAATACCAGCGCTTCTCTCCCGATAGCGTGAATGGTTCTGATAGCACTGCTGGGCTTAAACGTAACATTGATAAAGACGATAACAAGATTATTGTTACGACGATCCAAAAGCTCAACAACCTAATGAAGAGTGAGAATGATCTGGCGATATACAATAAGCAGATCGTCTTTATTTTTGATGAATGTCACCGTAGCCAATTCGGCGAAGCGCAGAAAAACCTTAAGAAGAAATTCAAACGCTTCTATCAATTTGGATTTACCGGAACGCCAATTTTTCCGCAAAATGCTCTGGGCGCAGATACGACAGCCAGCGTGTTTGGTCGTGAGCTTCATTCCTATGTGATTACCGATGCTATTCGCGATGAAAAAGTCCTAAAATTCAAAGTAGACTACAATGATGTGCGCCCGAAATTTAAAGACATTGAAACCGAGCAGGATGAGAAAAAACTGAATGCGGCAGAAAATAAAAAGGCGTTGCTGCACCCCGAGCGTATCCGTGAAATCTCACAATACATTCTAAATAACTTCCGCCAAAAAACCCACCGCTTGCAAGGTAACAACAAAGGCTTCAATGCCATGTTTGCAGTGAATAGCGTTGATGCAGCAAAAATCTATTATGAAACGCTCAATAGCCTGCAGGCAAATAGTGATAAACCGATTAAGATTGCGACTATCTTCTCCTTCAATGCCAATGAAGAACAGGATGCCGTGGGTGATATTCCTGATGAGAGTTTTGACGTATCTGCTATGAACAGCAGTGCCAAAGAGTTCTTAAGTGCGGCTATCAGTGATTATAATGCTTTCTTTAAAACCAATTTCAGCGTTGATAGTAAAGGATTCCAGAACTATTACCGCGACTTGGCTAAACGGGTAAAATCTCAGGAAATTGATTTGCTGATCGTTGTTGGCATGTTCCTGACTGGCTTTGATGCACCGACACTAAATACATTATTCGTTGATAAAAACCTTCGTTATCACGGGTTGATGCAGGCATATTCACGTACGAACCGTATTTACGATGCGACAAAAACCTTTGGTAATATCGTGACTTTCCGTGATTTGGAACAGGCAACGATCGATGCCATTACCCTATTTGGCGACAAAAACACAAAGAATGTGGTTTTAGAAAAAAGCTATAAAGAATATATGGAAGGTTTTAGTGACGCTTCATCGGGTGAGGCTCGACGTGGGTTCATTGATGTGGTTACTGAACTGGAACAACGTTTCCCGAACCCGGAAGAGATTGTAAAAGAGGCTGATAAAAAAGCCTTTGCTAAACTATTCGGTGAGTATCTTCGTGTTGAAAATATCCTTCAAAATTATGATGAGTTTGCGAGCTTAAAAGCACTTCAAACTTTAGATATGAATAATACCGAATCTGTCGAAGAATTTAAACAGAAGCATTATTTGAGCGATGAGGATTTGGCTACGCTGCAATCTATTAAGATGCCTGCTGAACGCAAGATCCAAGATTATAGATCTACATATAATGATATCCGTGATTGGTTGCGTAGAGAAAACGCGGCGAATGAGAAAGAGAAATCAAATCTGGACTGGGATGATGTCGTATTTGAAGTTGACCTTCTTAAATCTCAAGAGATCAACTTGGATTATATTTTGGAACAAATTTTTGAGAAAAACAAAAAAGTAAAAGACAAAGCGACGCTGGTTGAAAATGTGCAGCGTATGATACGTTCTAGCTTAGGCAATCGGGCAAAAGAAAGCCTATTGGTAGATTTTATCAATCAAACCGATCTCGATAAAATCGGCGACAAAGCCAGTGTTATTGAAACTTTCTTTGCCTTTGCCCAAGCTGAACAACAACGTGAAGCGGAAGAGCTGATAAACTCTGAAAGCCTCAACGTCGAAGCCGCAAAGCGTTATATAGCAACATCAATTAAACGTGAGTTTGCCAGTGATAACGGGACAGAGCTCAATGCAATCTTACCTAAAATGAGCCCGCTCAACCCTGAATACCTCACAAAAAAACAAAGTGTTTTCCAAAAGATATCCGCATTTGTCGAAAAGTTTAAAGGTGTTGGCGGGGATATTTAGATAAGTGAGTATATTTTTGCCTCAGCTTCTCTACGCCGAACAAGCCCTTTTAGCTTACGACCACCTGCCCAGACCCAGCGCATAAATTGCTCTGGCACTTCGGCGTGCTCCTCGCGATTGATTTTACGGCGCAGTGTAGAGCGTTGAAGCGCCCCACCGCCAAGATTGTAGGTGAATGATACCAGCGCATCAAACTGTCCGTCTGTCAGTGGTACATTAATCAGGCGCAAAACAGCACGCTCGGCGATTACGGCATCTTGGCGCAATAATTCCTCTGCCTGCGCTTCATTAATGCCTACCGAAAAGTCCTCATGCGGTTTGACAACATGGCCGTAGCCGATGGTCGGATAACCAGCTGGGCATATATAGACTTTTGCAGAAAACCCTTCGAACCGCTTAATTAAATCGATACCGTTTTGCGTAAAGTGGCGCATTATTTTCTCCTTTCATTGTAAATTTTCAAGGTTTTGATAGAATTGCTGAAACAGGAAAGATTCAGCTTATGGTAAAAACATTGGGACGCTTAGAGCGCGTTGAGCTTCGGCATATTTGGGAAACAGAAGATCGTGACTTCACGCCTTGGCTTGCCCGTGAAGAGCACCTTCAAATTCTAGGTGATACAATCGGCCTGGAACTTGAACTGGAAGCGCAAGAAAAGGATGTGGGGCCATTTCGGGCTGATATCCTTTGTAAAAATACCCTCGATGACACTTGGGTTCTAATTGAAAACCAAATTGAAAGAACTGATCATAAGCACCTCGGACAGCTAATGACCTATGCGGCTGGCCTTGATGCTGTCACCATTATTTGGGTTGCCTCAAAATTCACGGAAGAACACAGATCTGCACTAGACTGGTTGAATAAAATCACAGATACAGATTTTCGCTTTTTTGGCCTAGAGGTTGAATTATGGCGTATTAATGATTCAATCCCTGCGCCCAAATTTAACGTCATTTCACAGCCGAATGATTGGAGCTCAACTGTTTCTCGTGCCGCCCGAAAAATTGAAGAAGAAGGACTAAGCGCATCACAGGAACTTCAATTAAAATATTGGACGCACCTATCTGAATATCTAGAAGCCAACTCTGACACAAAACTTCGCTCCCCTGGTGCTAAAGGTTGGTCAGATTTCTCCCTTGGAAAGACGAATGCTATATTGCGTATCTCAATCAGTACTCAAACTGGAAAATTGGCTGCGGGCGTATATCTCTACAAAAATATGAAGGAGAAATACGACTATTTATATGAGCAGAAAGATGCCATTGAGGCTTCATTCGAGGAGGCTTTGGAGTGGGAAAACAATCCCGACAAACAAACGGCTGTAATTAAAATCGAAAAATCTGCTGATATTAGCAATGAGAGTGATTGGCTTGATCAACATGAATGGTTTAAGCAAAAGTTGGAATCTTTCAGACGAGTATTTCGCCCCCTCGTGCGAGAATTCTAGTCTTTTTCCAGCGTAGCAATAACTTTGAGTTTCTTACTGCCGTATTCAAATGCGCCATGCCATTGCTCTTGCCCGAGGACATCCTTGCGCTCCAGCGTCAAATTAAAGCGGTCAATGCCACGCTGTTTTGATGTCGCGTAATCTTCCAGCGCATACCAAGATTTTCGTGCAAGCGTGGTGGCCATTTTCTTCACCGTATATTCAAAGGCATCGAGCAGAGCCTCTAGCTCCGCATCGGTGCATTTATCGTTTTGGATGTCTTCGATCATCGCCTTGTAAAATAGTTTGCTCATAGTGTTATCTCCTTGTTTTTAATTGCCTTTTACAATCACAGTAACGCTTCATTCCAAGCGCTTATCAAGTGAATAAGATGCTATTTTTCAAGGATTTGAGCGGAATTTTGCCAAGGCACGCTGACCAAACCAGAAGGACATGACAGCCGCAAATAACGCCTGTGTTTCGCCGTCCCAAACGGCAATCAGCCCGTCCGTGATCCCAACACCCTGATCCAATAACTTGAACAAAGCGGCGGTTTTTACCGTCGCAAACAGGATAAAAAACGCATAGGTGATAATCGGACGCACCGATGCTCGCAGGGCCTCCACCCATTTCACGCCGCTAGGCTGGCTGGCATGACTGTATAGGGCGTTGCTTTCGGCAATATCGGCCTGCACCTGTATTTCTTCAAGGCGCTGCGTATGGCCTTGACGTTGCGCCTCCATTTGCCGATCCAGTATGGCCAGCTCGTGTTTACGGTCTGAATGGTCGCGCCAGAGTTTCAAAAAATCCGGAAACGCAGATGATAAAAAGCCCAGCAGGCTTCCAAGTAATGTCAGCATGATATTTTCCTTTCATGGTTTTTGGGTTGGGTTAATTGATTGGGGTACGCATCGCCTTCAGATCATCGCGAATATCGGTGATCTGGGTTTTGATGACAGCGATGTCCTGGCGCATTTCACCGACGACTTTGCGACCGGTGATGTCGTTATTGACTTGATTTTCAAGATTATTAAGACGCTCATTCACTGTGGCGATATGCGATGATATCCACGCCACAATTTTTACCAGCGCAATGAGAAGGCCGACGCTGTTGGCAAGTACGCCAAACAGCAGGCCCCATTCAGCAAGGGACATGTTTTTACTCCTATAGTTTTTGATTAAAGTTATTGATCCGCCGTATGCACCAGCGGGTTTTCGACGACACTGGCAATCTCAACGAGATCACCACGCGGTTTGACGGCGGTCACACGAGCCAAAACACCCCATTGCTCGCCAATGCCAAAGGCAAAATGCGTGCGCTCTTGCTCACTGCCTGTGTAGGGTGTGAAGTCCAATTCTTCGGCCAGCATAACCTGCCGTTCGTTTGCACCTGTGGTGACGAACCACGGCCCACTGACTGATCCGTCTTGTTTACGTAGGACGATGTAATGGCTATCACCTTCAGTAAAACTCACACTTTCCGATAAATTCAAAGCAGGATGATCATAGGCGACCACATCTCCCGCTTCACCCCAGCGCGGCATATCATGAGAGATGGCAATTAAATCCCCATAGGTCGGAATTAATCCCTCCAATTCCGTTTTGAAACTGATCATACGCCTGCGATAGCGATTGGCAGCTGCCATATATAAACCTTCACGGATCGCATGGGCTTTATCTGTACTGCCGAATAACGATACGGTTGCAGGTTGCTCTACACTGCTATCGGGCAAGCTCACCGTCACCTCATCGGGTTTCCATGTTTTTTCGTTGAAGAATTCAACCGTGACACTATCCGCCGTATCCTCCCCAGGCATCACATAATCGATTTTGAAACTGCTCTTGACGATATTGCGGGGAGAGAATAATGCCACAGGGAGAGTTTTTGGCTCATCCCGCACAAAGCGCACCAGCCCACCTTGCAAGAATGCAACGGCACGACCACAGCGTGCCACTTGGGATAAAGCATCCCACACGGTGAGCTTGCGATCAAACACGCCATTGAATGTATCACCGCGTGCTGTCCAGATCGCATCTAGGGCGACCAGCGCCTGCAAATCAATACGGCTGTCTTCCAGTTTTGCGCCATAGGTGCTTTTGAGAATATCAGCGCACGCCCATGCAATCGAGCGTGTGGCTTGCGGTTCAGACCAACCTGTCACAGCATCCCAAATCGGCAGTTTACGGGTGACGATTGTATTGACCATCCGTGATGAGCGTTGCGATAGATTATCCGTTGCCCGCATTTTCATGGCCAGAAGTGTGACGTTACCAAAATCATCATCGTGGACCAGATGGGCTTTAAGCGCATTCCAGTTTAGATCACTGCCAGCGCGGGCTGACATATCCTTGGCATTGGTGCGTATGGCGCGCACCTCATAGCGTCCTGCAGGCACGGGATATTTATAGGTTTTCCGAATAGCCGTATTGGTATTGTCCGTAATGCTTTCCGATCCGAGATTAAACCAACTCCCCAGCGCCACGCCGTCATCATCAATCAAACGCACTTCCACATCCCATGAGGCGGTGCGACTGTTCAAACCGCCACTATCATTGGCGTAATACAAACCTTTTGGCAGGATCATATCCAATGCCAATAATGTCGTTTGGGTTTCGGATGGATTGGCAACAAACGGGCCGATCCAATCCCCTCCGTCACCAGTGCTTAATAACTCCTGTCCTGCGATTTCAGGGGCGGTTACGACATCCGTATCAAACAGCGTGACTGTTTGGTTGGGCGGGATGATTTCATATTCAATCTCAGTGAAAGAGCTGATGGGCGTATCTTCAATGCGGATGACTTCGATATCATAGTCACCCTGACCGATGACATGAAGCTGGAATAAAAACTGGTCATTATTCGTGAATTCCGCATAAGGCGTTGCCCCGAAATCGGGATAAACAACATGACGCCCATACACCACAGGAATCGGTTCACCAAGGCGGGCTTGATTGCCTTGTGCCTGCAGGGAATATGTCGGGCTGGGGCTAGTCGCATTATAATTGCTGATCGCAGAGCTTGGCATCGGCGGCGGAATAAGGGCATTGACCAGCGCCGATCCTGCCAATGCAATCCCCGCCGTTAATAATGATGTTCCGATGGCACTGGTGACACCCAACGTTCCTGCCAGTGCTGCCCCTGCATAAGGTGCTGCGACCATAACGGCAATGGTTAACACAGTACGCAGGATTTTACCGCCGCCACCACCGCCCTGGGGCAAAGCGATAAAGCTCACCACCGTATCTTTGGTAATGACCACCAGCGCCCAATCTTTCCGCAAAACAGGCTCACCATCAACAAGGCACAAGGTCGGCTTTGAGAATTCCTCAATACCGCGCGCGTCCAACCAGCCGCGCACGGTCTGCCCGATACGCGGTTCAAACAGATCAACATTTTGATGCAGATGAAACGGATTATGATGAATGGCAATTTGCGCCATGTTTATTCCCCAATGTAGCGATAATAATTTTCGATTTTCCAACCCGTAAGAGACAGGCTATGCAGGTTTTGAAACACAACGCCTGCGCCTTGCATGCAATGGAGCATGCCACCACCGTCAATATCGAGCCAGATGCCGACATGAATCGGATGGCGTGATTGGCGCATCAGGGAGATGTCACCTTCCATCGGCTTATGCACCACATCCCAATTTGCCCGTTCGGGATGGGCATCAATGGTTTTAATCAGCTGACGCAGATTATTTTCCTGCACGGGGATAATGGTTAAATCCCGCCCATAAAGGCGTTTGTGGATCGCCACCACCAAGCCCCAACAATCATAAGCCTCAGGGCCATCCGATGCGACGACCCATGGCTTGCCGATATAGTCTGTTGCCCAATGTGTCATCGCGTCAGTCCTGCAAAACGTAAAGCGTTATATGTTTCAGACGGAAAGGCTTTATTCCCGACATCAAGCATGCGGGCTTTGCCTGTGACACGAGAGGCATCAGCACTGACTTCCGTTAATACCAACGTAAATGTTGGGTCCATTTGCGGCCCTTCTAAATCATCCGATAAATACGGACGATAGGTGATTTCGATTTTATCTTGGCTCTCTGCTGCCCGATCCAAATGCGTCACAATCTCACGGCTGACATTATCCAGCGTGATGGAAATTTCAGGCACGGGCGCAGTATCAACAGGTGGCAATTCCAGATCAAAGCCCATGGCGATAAACTCCACCATCTCTCCGGCATTTAATGGGGCCGTTGCCTCCATGCGGGCGGTGAGGTTTTGATTATCCCGCACCACACGAATAGCCATCGGCTGGTCGTCATCATCGATAAAGGACGGATGACGAAGCTCCAGCGTGTGTAAAATCACAACATCACTGGGCGCAGAGGCATAAGCCTCGCGCAGGGCTTCTGATAAGGCATTATTCGGCATGAACGTCATCCTCCCATGCTTTATCAGTCAGATAATCAACAGCCACACCGTTTAGGAATGAGGCTTCGATGGTGTCAGAGCGCTCACGCAGCACTTGCACTTGCGCCAGTAAATCTTGCGCTTTAGTGAGCGCTTCCTGTTCCCCATCCGTCAGATCTGTGCGATCTCCCAACAGATAGAGATCAACACATGCATTTTGCTGTTTCCATAGAGGGGCGACTTGTAAAATGCGCCGTCCGGCCTCTTCCTTGATCTGGCGGATCACATGGCTATAAGTGATAACAGCTTCCAGCTCTTCATCACTGACGGACTTGCCACCTGAAGGCGGTTTAACATCTGCAGCAAAGGCATAATAATGTCGCCCGTTCAGATCAGCCAAATGGATAGGTGCGATTTCACTTTCAGTGAACACCGGCGCACGGGTCTGCAAGTAAGATTTTAGATTCATAAAAGCCTCCTAGAAAATCACATTGGTTAAAGTTGCAACGTCATGCAGATTGCCGACTTGTGTGCCTGTTTCGCCGTAGGAGTTATTGTCACCACAGGCATCCACGCGCCCGTCGTCATACAAAACGCCAAGCCCCCACGAGGCTGTGCCTTGGCCATAACAATTCCAGTCTTCAATCACGCCAGACTGACCAAGAACCCGTTGGAATGTATTGTTGGTGGCGGCAAAGCTGTTAATCCCCAGATTGGCATTGCCGGAATACCCAGCGCCCCAGAGATCATTGCCTGCTTGCAAAATACATCCCTCATAGCTACACCCACCGCCAAAGGAGGCTTTGGTTACATGGCCTTGGAAACTTCCTGCTGGTTTTTGCGGAGAGGACTGGTTGGTAGAATTGCCTGTTCCCAACTGGCCGTAACCGTTATACCCCCAGAGATAAACTTCACCCTGATCGGTAATGCCACCACCGCTTGCATAGCGCCCATCACCCACAAAAATATCCGTGAAGGTAACAGCGGGCAGAGCAATTTGTGTGAAGCTTGTTCGTTGCGTGGTATCGCCCAAGCCCAGCTCGCCATTGCCGTTAAAGCCAGTGCTCCATAGTGTACCGTCACTTAACAAAACAAGGCCAGAGCCTGTCGGGCCAGTGCCAGCGGTATTATACCCACAAGAGGGTAAGGCTTTGATCACATTATTAAAGGCAGGATGCAAAATGGGCGTTTCCCGATTGGTCGTGTCCCCGAGGCCGAGCTGTCCATAGCCATTATAGCCCCAGACCCAGAGTGAGCCGTCATCTTGAACAGCATATGCCGTATGCGGCAAGCCCGTGGTAGCGACATCAACAATATTGGTCAATGCCCCGCAGCGAATGGGTGTATATTGATTGGCGGATGTTCCGTTGCCCAGATTGCCGTTGCTGTTAATCCCGCAGGCATAAACACGTCCATCGGTGGTTAAGAAATAAGCGCAGGCATGATCATAATAATTCGGGCGACCGGGAATGACTTTTGAAATTTGGATATTGTTTTGAACAAAATACTCAATCCGTTTGGCTACTGCTAAATTAATAGTATTGCCATGGCCTAATTGCCCGTAATTATTGAACCCCCATGACCAGACTTCACCATCAGCGGTTAAGGCATAATGCTGCATCCCACCTGAGAACACATCGATAAAACGCACATCCGGATTATCGGTTGCCACGCGATTGGGCAGGTAAATGTGTGAGCCGTTAGGATCGCCATTGGAATAATTGCCGCCATAACCACAGGCTTTGATTGTGCCATCAGCCATCAGATATACACGCGTGTACCAACCGCCCAAACCATTCACCTTGGCCAGCTTCCATACACGGCGAGATGGATCAAGCGATTGATCGCGCCATGCAGGTTGATTGCCCACCATCTGCAACACTTGAGCATGACCGCCACGCGCAAGACGAGCAGGAATAACGCCGTTATGGATGAGCAGATCACCTTCTTGGGAAAGCTGATCTGTACCTGCTGCCATCAAATCCCAATCATCGCCTTGAACGGGTGTAACGGCAGAAACCGTACGCTTGGCGATATAGCTTGAGCCTTGATAGGAAACGGCATCATGGCGCACGTAATTGTCAGCGCTGTTATAAGCTCCACGCCAGTTAATGCGGATATTGCCCAAATCAATCTGTGTCATGTTTTCACTTCCTTCTTAAATATTGATGATGAGGTGGCCGTCCTCGTTAATGTTAAAATCCACCCCCGGCAGAGTGATGAACCATGTGTCAAAATCATTGGCGTTGTATGTGCCTTGCCCTGTGATCGCCGTGAGTTTTGAACCATCGGCTCGCAGACCGTAAAACACGCCCACGGATTCAATCACCTCAAACCCGTCTTCGGCCTGTTTGACCGCCAGCAATTTGCCTGCCTGACCACTGATATTAGTCGGCAGATTTAGTGCATTGGCTGTTTGCAAGGCCGACTGCGCCAAGGATTGCGTTTCATCCCGATAGGTTTCCGTTTGTGATACGGCTTCATTTAATTGCTCTGCCGATGCGCCAAGATCGGTTAATCCCGCCTGAATGGTATCTTCCATATCCTTAATGGCTTTGGCGGCGCTTTTGACATTTCCGCCGTCGGTTGGAACAGTGGTTTGATCGTCGCCGTGGACGATATTGTGCAGGATCTGGCTGTCCGTTTGGACACGCGCCACCGCATCCTGCAGTTCGGTCTGCAAGGTCATGATGTCTTCCTTTTGTTTGAGTGGTTAATAAAGGCGGAGTGGCAAAGTCTGATGCACAAGAATATGCAGGCCATCACCCACGGTGATAATGCCTTGAGCATCTTCGCTCAGCAGTAAGTTCAGCAACCCTTCATCCAGAACAGGCCGTTCACGGATTTCCAGCTCGGAGGTAATTTCCCAAAGCGTTCCACCTGCCAAAAGCCGTGATGAAAACTGCCGTGTGAAGCGTGCTTCTTGTTCCAAAAGACCAAGCCCGCCCAGGAGTGTGATCACAAACCAGCTCGCCCCCTCACGGGCATGCCAGCGATACCAGCCTTCAAAAATGGCATATTGATCCCGCCGCATGATCCAGCGCACAGACACCTTGGTCGGCACATCGGTAAAACGGCGGCGTTGGCGGGCAAGGCCAGCCTCCATCTCGGTACGCAAAATCGCTTCCCCAGGCTGAACGCCGTATCCTTGCACTGTCGGCAACGGCAATGTTGATGGCCATGTGATATCACTCATTTAACGATAACTCCCAGCAGCAGGATTAAGGCCGTAGCGACGCTCCAGCGTTGGCGCTAAGCCTTCGCCGCGTCCAATATTACGCGATAGATTGCCTTCCACTTCTTCAATGATGATTTTTAAGTCCATATTGCCTGCGCTGTCACGACTGACATCGGCTTTGGCCTGAGCATTGCGGGCGTTATTTTCAACACGCACTGATACATTCACATTCGGCTTGGATTGCAACGCTCCGCCCAGCAATTTCATTTGACCTGGCGTAAAGACGGCTTCGCCTTGTTTGGCGATAATCGGCACTTCATTCCCGACAATCCCTCCTGTGTGAAACCGTGGCGCATTTGTAAACACAGATGGACTCACCGAACGCATGCGTAAAGTGTCGCTGCCGATCACCCCGCCAGTATGAGCGGTTGCCGTAGAAGCCGTGCCGGCACCTGCCGGAGCACCGAAGATTGAGCCTGCAATATCACCAAGAAAACCACCCAGCGCACCCGCCAGTGGCTTTGTGATGCTGGATTGGATTTGCATCCGCACCATATCGGCGATGATAGAATCGGCCAGGGATTTAAAATCCAGTTTGCCAGTCGTAACAAAACTAACCAGCGCATCTTCCATGCTTTTAAACATGGAGGTGACACCACGCTCAGCTTTGCTCGCCATATCGTCGGCTTCATCAATAACGCTTTGCAAGCCGCGTTTAATGCCATCTTCCCAGCGTTTAGAATTTTGCAAATCCTCATCACGGGCTTTGGCGATCATGTCATTGTAAACCGCATCAACCTGTGCAGCAAAATCGGCATAACCCGCCTTGGTGGCATCAAGCCCTGTTAAAGCCTCATTACGCCATTCACCAGCGCGTTTTATTGCTGCCGATAAAGACGTATCCAGCGCATCATATTTTTGACGTACATCTTCAACCAGCCGTTCACGTTCTTGCAATAACTTGTTATTCTCACGGACAGTGTCTTGGTAGTTTTTATCCGCTTCCTGCAATTGATAAATATCACCCACCAGTGATTTGATCTGGTCGGCGTATTCTTTTTGCTCATCGCTTTGTGCGCCGGTGACATCCAAGCCCAAGCGACGCAAAGCCTGATCCTGCTCATTGGCAATCATGGCACGGCGCATTGCCGTTTCGCCTTGATTGCGTGCAGCATTTAAGCGTTGAAGAGCTTGTTCTTCTGCATGCAATTCCGTGATGCGATCTGTAATGCGCTTTTTATCAGCGTCCGATAATTCAGGGATCACTTCCGCAGGGGCAGACGGCGTTGGTGCATCAGGTGCAGCAATCTTGGTTTTTGGATTACGCAATTCATCCAACGCGGCGGCGGCTTTTTTAGCGGCACGTTCTGCTGCAAGGAGTGCAAACACCTGCTGTTGGACTTCCTCGGCTTGTTCACCAAAATCAGGATATTTGATTGCCAGTTTGAATAAGGCTTCCGAATACTCCGTCGCAGAGAGCTTGCCCTGATTAAAGGCTTGGCGAATTTGATATAGCTCGTGCTGAAGTGGTTTTCCAAAACGGCTAAATTGATCCCAAAACCCACCAATGCCACCGAATTTTAATTCTTTTTGCAGATCGATGATGTTTTCTTTTGCCGTTTCCAGTTGCTTGGTGAAACGGTAAACACTCTCACTTTCGCTCAATGCCTCGCTTAAATCTGATGCCGCTTCGGCAGTTTTCCCGAGTTCTTCTTTGATCTCCTTGAGTTCGGTTGCATGATCACGAGCGGCTTTTGCCGCGGCATCGTGACCGGACGCCAGTTTCAAAACGGCAATACCAGCCAAGACAGCAAGCCCCACAGGGCCACCCACCAACATCAAGGCCGAGCGGAATCCCACCATCGCCAATGTTGCCAATTTGGTTGCCGCTTCCACCGCCACAAGACGGATAGCAAAGGCGGTCGAAATGCTGTTGGCCATGTGCAGGCCAACAATCAATCCTGCATTGCCAGCAACCGACGCATTCAAAAGAGTTACCGCACCCGCGACTGTGCGGGCAATCACCAGTCCGCCAATGGCCGTGACAGCCATATCGGCATTCTCTATCAGAAACGCAAGGCCTTCCGCTGCTGTGGCAATGGCAGAGCCAAGTGTTTGCCCCAATTCTCGTGCGGCATCCACGACCGCAGGATCTTCGAGCGTTGCAGTCAGGGTGCGGTAACCTTGTGTCACACCATCCAAAAAGCCGGATGCGGCGATGGTGCGTTCAATCTCTATAATCGAGTTATTAAAGCGGTTCATTTCCGCGCGCGCCGTCATTGATGCCGCAGGCACACCATCGGAAAATGTCTTGCGAATTTCCGCAGAAAATTTTGGCAAGAAGTCTTCGGCAATAACCTGACCTTGTTCCAGCATTTTATCCAGCTCTGCCGTGGTAATGCCCATACCGCGTGCAGCAAGTTGGAATGCACCGTAAAGACGCTCCCCCAATTGCCCGCGCAGTTCTTCGGCCTGAACCTTGCCCTTGGACATGATTTGCCCGATGGCTCTGAGCGCACCATTTGTTTGATCAACGGAAAGCTGAAGCACAGTGGACGCTTCTGCAATGGCGGTAAAGATCTGGCGTGTGCCATCGCCCGCCAATTCCGTACCTTTGGCGGCGGCGGCAATCTGCATATAGGATTGTGCGGTTTCCAGTAAATTAAGCCCAAGTCGCTCGGCTTGTTCTTCAAGGAATTTCATTTCCTCCCGCGCACCAGCGCTTGAGCCTGTGATGGTTTCAAGCGCCGTTCCTAAGCCCTGAAACGCCATACCGGTTTCATTGACAGAGCGCACAGAAGAAATAATACCGTAAATCCCAGCATACGCCGCCACAAGCCCTGCCGCTTGACGAAACACATTGTTCAAGGCACGCGCAGTCGTATCAACAGCCTTTAAGCCTACACTTGCAGGCCTGGTCGAACGCTCAATGCGCTCAAAAGCCTGCTCACCCGTGCGCCCGATGCGAGAAAAGGTATCCTCAACCTTTTTCCCGTCTACCACGGCAAGGCGGATCGACATGTTTTTTTGTGAACGCATGGCTGGTATGTTTAATCCTTATGTGCCATCAAGGCTTTGGTGATGCCGGTTGATAATGCAGGCAACAGCTCTCCCATCACGGCCATGTCATAGCCGAGCGCCGATGCCAGGCTTAAGGCTTCGGATAAAGGAAAGCTGTTTCTGATTTGCGGGGATATGCGAACGGCAATATCCCATGCCTGAAAACCTTCTAGGCTTTCTGGGGTGTTGATTTCGAACGGACAGTCTTCGCACGTTTGGGGACAGTTTCCGCAATATCCTGCGCCGTCTCCGAAGTGCCATTCGGCGCGACGCTCAAGTCTTTTTTTTCAGCTTCGATCAGCTCCCGCACGCCTGTATATTGCTGAGAGAAACTGGCAGCGATTGACCAAAACCCTGTCATCAGCTCATCTATTTTTTCAGGGGTAACGGGGGCTTTTGCGTCGCCTGTCGATTCCAAAATACCGTCCCAATCAATAATGGCTGCACGGGCAAGACCGCGTGTCAGATATTCTTCGGCCAGCGCTTCACGAATTTCCACGTTTTCAACATCGGGCAGATCGTCAACCGATGCGCCGATCTCTTTGCGCTTTCGGTATTCTGCGCCAAGCTCCGTCAAACGCTTGTTCATAAATGCGCGCGCGGCATAAAAAATCGGGCTGGTGCATGGGCGCACTTTCACCTTCACGCCTAAGCCCAGCTCAAGCCAGTAGGCTTCTGTTTGAATATTGAGTTTTAACATTAATAAGTCTCCACATCGTTGATAAGAGTGATTGTGACCATGTTGCCCAGCACGGCATCTTTTGCGCCTTGATAATCGTAAGACGCTTCAATGCCATTCGGTCCTGAAATTGAGCGCTTCGGTTTTGGCAAATAAACCTCGTGACATTCAATGACCAGCTGGCGGTTGGCATCAATGATGTAAGATAATTCCAGATCAATCGGTGTACCCGCGCGCGCCGCATCCATCAATGTGGTGTCGGCATAGCGCACGGTGATATTCCCGCTTAAAGAGGCAACGCCTGGATCAACACCATCGATCTTGCCGTCATCGCGAATTGTTTCGATACGCTCCAGATTGTTGCTATAGGTGAGCGCCGCAGACGTCACATTCCCCAGCGCCTGACCACCTTGTTTGACCGAGCCTTGGAATTGCGAAAACCGTGTGTAATCCGCTTGGCTCGGGTTGGCATCACGCGTTACGGTCTGCGGTGTTTCGCCCTGACCGATTAACCCGACAGTGATTTGTGCTTCACCGGATCGGGCAAAGTTAAAGGCCATGCTGTTGGCACGCACGCCCGTGAAGAGCGGGAAATCGGGAATTTCAGGCAAACCAACCTCCACCGCAATACTGGGTAGTGTGATTGCCCCTGATTTAAATTCATGGGTATAAGGATCATCCCCTGTGGTGGTTGGTGCGCCAAACATAGCTTTGAGCCATAAGCCGATATTGCGAAGATCAACCGGCACAACAACATCGCCATCCACATTGATCACATCCTGAAACGGCGCAGTCGGATCACGACCAAGCCCGAGAACATTAGATTCAATCAGCCCTTGTGCAGAGTCCAAATCAGACGACACAAAAGGGATGACATGAAAAGCCCCCGCATTTGGGGGCGTACCATAGGTGGTTTCAAAACCAAGTAACATGCGGGCATTCCACCCGTAAGCGCGTGACATTATATGTTTCTCCTTTATTGAAGTGGGTTAAGCGTTGTGTATTCAAGTGTGATAGGCACAACTGCCGCCTTAATGGCGGGCGCACCTTCCACGGTTTCGGTTAAAAATTCAGGTGAGCCAACGGACATGTAATCCACCGCACCTGAGAGCGTGGTGTCGATGCTGAGAACATCCCCCAGCGCCATCAGCAATGCATCCAATGCCGCGTCACGTTCATCAGGTTTTGGCTTTTGCACCAATACCTCCAGTTCCGCGACATGGGCATAATGATATCGTGTCGGGGAGAGCGTGATTTCTAACTCTCCTGCATCGCCGTCACGCAAAATGAGCAATCCCGATGCAGGGATTTTGGTGGGCAACGGCTCATTCCTTAAAACGGCAACCCCGCTTATTCCATTTTGCAGGTATAAAAAAAGACCCGCTAAGGCCTGTTCTCGTTTTGATGTCATGTTTGTTTATCCTATTCATCTGGCCAGTTTTTCAAAATCAGCCGTGGCAGTTTGTCGTACCAGCGTTTGGCTTCTTCATCGAAACGGATCAGCTTTGGCAATTTAACCTGTGGCACAAGCCAGAACATGACGGCGGTTGATAGGTTACGGCCTGTTTTCAGGTTTCTCTGGCTGGCTTTACGAAAGCCACGCATATCTCCTGTTTTACGGCTGTAAGATGCCTGCACATTTTCGACCACCAGCAAGGACGGACCATTTCGCCGATACACAAAGCGGAGTTTGCCATAGCGATGTTCAGGGAAGTTGGAGGGATTAATCCTCTTACCGCCCATACCACGCTTTGGCGCATTTGGCGTTGGAATAGCCAACCACCAGCCATCTTTGGATTTTATCACCGTGCCTTCATCAAAACCCGCCATGATCTTGCTGGCTTTGGTATAAACCAGACCCGCCGCACGAATGGAATTCTGCCCGCGCGGGTAAATATCACCGCGCCACGTATTGGCCATGCGTTGCCCTAGACCTGACGAATGTACCTGACGACGCATTGACATTTTCAGACCCGTTGTGGCTTCACGAATGCCGAGCGTCACGGCACGTTCTGCCGTTTGATACTCCTCCTTCATATATTGTTTAAGGTCACCCTCAATCGCCGCTTTCAACCGCATAGGCATCCACCTTTACAATAAGATTATGCTGATCTTTCACGGGTTCGCCTTGTATGCTGTAACGTTTATCATCCAAAACGATGGCCCCCAGCGTCTTGCCTACAGGGATATCAGCAAGGCGCACTTCAAACATATCGGTTTCTGAATGCACCCGCGCATCAAAAACATCCGTGATTTTATCAGGCAGGCGATGGATCACCAGTACCTCGGCTTCCGTTTCATCCGCAAAGATAAGACGTGCTGTTTTCCCAAAACGATTAAACAGCACGTCCACCGATTTTATAGCACTATTCCTGAACGTCATCGCCCGATGCCTCATCAGCCGCTAACTCTTTTTGATAAAGTTCCCATGCTTTATCCCGTGTTTCGGCAGAGATGTTTTGACCAAGAACAGCCTCTATCGCTTCCACCTTTGGTTTGCCGTTTTTGGCAAAGTCGGTTTCGGGATTGAGGATTTCAATCGCCTCGATCACATCATCAATGGCGGGTTCGGGTTGCTGGGTCTGGGCAGGCTTTTGTTCTGCCACTGTCGATGCATCCGCAGATTTGGCAAAGCCGCGTTCAATCAGTGATTTTGCCTCCTCATCAGAAATATCAACGGATTTTCCCGGCAGAATGGTTTTTCCATCCAAGTGAAGGGTGATAATAGTTGTTATCTTCATAATTCAATCCTCTCTTAGCGCACAGTTGCACAAAATGATGCGTTGGGACGATACGGCACAAGAAGCGGTGCAGATTGCAACAGCAACCAGCGCACAGCCGGATCTTCCTCAAGCCATGATTTAGAGAAGAAACGCTGAGCCCGATAAGCCGCTTTTTCATCTTGGATAACGCCATAACAGCGCGTGCCTTCAAGCTGGGACGTACTGCCGATTAAAACAGTGTAATCAGGGAGCAGTTTTTGCACCTGATCACTTTCATCGACATAACGGTCATTATAAACCCAGAAATCCAGATCACCGATTGAGCCAACATAGCGGGCAAGCTCATTACCCTGACCAAAGGCAATCGGCCCCAGATTAATGCCGGCATTATCACGCAAGCGACGAATATCAAGCAGTTTTTCAACGGAGGCATCGGCCTTAAACACACGCCAAGCCAGCGCGTCCATGACAACCGTGCGGGCAACTGCGCCTGATTTCTCCTGCACTTTGGCAACCCAGTCTTCAAGATTGTTGAGCGCATTCACACCTGTTTCACCCCAGCGGGATGAGCCAGCCAGCGCCACGGTTAATTCAGGATCACGCTGAAAATCAACCACGACTGTTGGGTAATCTTCACCAGAGACGGTAATTTTACCTGTTCGCAAAGCTTCTGCCGCCATCACTTCCTCACGGCGGGTGAGGTTTTCAAGCTGTTTGGTCAGTGTGCGGTTGAGATTGGCTTCAAGGCGTTGTTGCGGTGACAATGTCCCGCCGATTTTTTCACCGATGGAGCGTTTAAGCGGACGGCTTGGATCAAAGCGGCGTTTGTCTTTGGCGTAAGCTGGCTTAAAGCTCTTGGTGATATAGCCTTCATCATCAACAACTTTACCCGCTACCAGCGGTGACACAAACGGCGTTAAACGTGGTTTGGATTTATCAATATCGAAGTGAATTTCTTCGCTATCTTCGGTTTGTTCCTGACCAAAAAACACGTCCAGCAAAAACGAGCTTGGACGATCCAGCCGTTCGACCACCTTGGTCAGAACATGGGTGCTAAAAATATCTACAGACATGTGTGTGTTCTCCTTATGGGTTAAGATTGATTGCTACGAAGGAAGATGCTTTTGGAACGTAAACCAGCGCGGATACTCTCCACCGTTTGGCCAGTGCCAAGCGTGAGCGCGTTTTCGTTAAACTCCCCGCTGAAATACACAACGGCTTGTTTATCTTCGGCGCTTGCATCCACCGTTTCAGCGAGAATGGCATCGGGCGTTTCTGATCCATCGCTTGCACCAGCGGCGCTTAAGACAAATTTACCGGATGCGGTAATGCGTCCGAGCACTGCGCCTTTGGTCAGATTGCTGCCTGATGCAATGGTGATGATGCGTTCAATGCGGGGATATTCCCCCGCCAGTAAATTACAGGGCTTATATTCACCCTGATCGGTAAAACCTGAAGCATGTGTCATGGTTTTGGGTCTCCTTTATTTTTGGGGTTAGCGGGTTGAGGCGATACGGTCGGCAACCGTATCGGCAGTGGCAATATGATCATCCCCATCAGGGGCAATCTCGGGATTGGGGATGGCTGACATCACACGCTCAAATGAAGATGATTGCGATTTCTCCGGTTCATCCTTTGGGGCGCTCTTCATCAAATGCTGGGCATCCATCGCATTGATCTCAGTATTCAGCGCAATTTCCTGCGCTAGTTTTTCTCGGCCTTCGGCAGCTTCACAGCTTAGAATATCTTTTAATCGCTGCTTTTCCTTGGCTGATCCTTCTGCGTGCAGTGATGCCACCAGATCTGGGTGATCGGTTTTGAGTTGTTCAAGGTTCATGGGCTTTTTCTCCTTTTTCGGTTGAGGTTGGGTTAAACTAAAAAAACCCTCTGGCGGAGGGCTTTGTGTTTTCGGGGATGAAAGTTCTGTAATCAGGCGTTCTAATGATCCGATGCGATCTGCCAAACCGGCACTGACGGCATTCGCGCCAATCATCACATCACCACCGCCGTAATGCTCTAGCACATGATCAGGCGTAACAGATCGGTTGCGGGCAATGGTGGACACAAACACATCGGCCATTGCATCGATACGTGTTTGCAACTTTGCACGGCCATCATCGCTCATTGGATCAAGACGTTTGTGCGGGCTTTGCGAGGAAACAATCTCAACTGTTTCAGCAGATTCCTTAGCTGATTTTCCACGGTAAATACCCACCACACCAATTGATCCCAGCGCCGATGTTTCCGATACCACAATTTCATCGGCAGCAGAGGCAATCCAATACGCCCCAGATGCCGCATCACCAGACGCATAAGCAATAATCGGCTTTGTGCCGCGTGCCTCAAAAATCATACTGGCCAGTTCCGACACGCCATTGACTTCACCGCCGGGGGAATCAATATCCAGAATAATCGAGCTAATTTGCGGGTTTTCAAGGGCGCTCATAAAATCACGCGCAATCAATTCATAACTGGATGCGCCGCTGATGGCTGTGAAGATGTTGGCATAGCGAAACAATGGCCCTGTTACAGGAATAATGGCGACACCGTCGCGCTCAGTGGCGTTATAGCTGTTTTGCAATTGACGACCGAGTTTGGCAGCAACCGCCTCGGGCGCTTCATTCTCACGTGCGGCGACTTCTAAAATTGTGTGCAAGGCTGTTTCGGTAATCGCCCACGGATCACCGGTTATGCGGTTCCAGATTCTCATCGTTTTCCTCTTTTTCTTGAGTGTTGGTGTTTAAGATGCTGTTCACATCATTGATTGTCAGGCCAAGTTCTGTGATCTTGGCTTTTTCACGGGCAAGCTGTTCCAAGACTTCTTCCCAATCCAAACCTTGGCTGGCACATTCATCCTCCAGCGTGGAAAGACCAATTTGCATACGAAGGTGTGCGGCTTTAGCTTCTTTCACAGGATCAACCCATCCCCGACCTGGGCCGATCCACTTGCACCGTGTCCATGCGGCCTTGTTCTCATAAAAATCAGGGGCTTCAATCAGCCCCTTGTTAATCGCTTCTTCTAGCCATAATTCATAAACAGGTCTTGCCCAATAAGTCGCAAGCCATTGACGCTGCGCGGAGAAATATCGCCACGCCTCCAAGAGTGCCGCGCGTGCGCTTGAATAATTGGTTTTGGAAAAATCCTTCATCAATAATTCAAACGGGATATTCAGACCCGCACCAATATGGCGCAGGACATTTTCTACAAACTGGCCGTAACCGCTATTCGGGCGGCTTGGCGTAAAGGGTGCGACTTTATCGCCGGGGAAGATCGGAATAATTGATCCACCCTGCAGGCGAATATCCCATTCATTACGGGCGGCGAGATAATCTTCAACCGATCCGCCAAACATCTCGCCAATACTTTCACCGTCCAGCGGGGTTTCAATAAATGCCGCAATCATGGCATTCACCACCGCCGCCTGAAGCTCTGATCTCTCGTAATGATCGAGCATTTTAAACATCGGCATGATAGAGGTGAGAAGCGGTTTACCGCGATGTTGGCCTGTGCGCTCCTTATCATGGATATGCAGAACACGGCGACGACCGAAGCTGGTTGCAAATGGAATACGCTCCCAATCGCTGATATCAACACCAAATCCTAAATACGCATCACTGGGATGGCTTTTGCGAATATAATAGGTACGCGGCGCGCCATAGGCATCAATCTCAATCCCAGCGCGAAGATATTTACCATCCTGCTTGCCGTTGGGGTTACACAGGCGATCTGCCTCCACCAGCTGAATGGCGGTTGCGAATTTTGCGCCTCTGTTTTCAAGCCACAAGGGCAGTGCCAGCGCTTCACCATTGATAATGCTGGAGCGAAACACGAGGCATGTCATCCCTGCGAAGGTCAGGCTTTTGGCGGCATCACAATCGGTACTTTCTGCCCATGCCCGCCAGAGGGATTCCGCCCCGCGTGACCATTCATCCGCCCATTTCTTATCTTTGCCCAATGCTCGATAATCAGGCGTTGCCGATAAACGCAAACCCGTACCAACCACATTATCGGTGAGTGTTTGCATCGCACCAGCGGCCACGCCATGATTACGGCTTAAATCTCGAGAACGTGATACCAGCGTAGGTAATTCGCCCAGCAAATCACTATCGGCAGAGCCCAAAGGCGGTAGCCAGCTGGAAAGCTCCCGCGCACGGTGGGATGCCGCGCGATGCGCCGTATCGCTGACTTTAAGCGGGTTTCCTGCGCTGTCTAAAAGTTGAACCATATTTAAATATCCTTAAAAACTGGTGCGGATAATGCCGCGGCGGGCAGATCCGCTTTTCTTGGCGATTTCTGCTTCAAGCTCGTGAATATAACGCTCCAGTGCCTCAACATTGGCGGCGCTATAGGTGGTTGAGCCATAGCCATGCAAGCTGACGGTCACTTCCTGCGATCCTGTCAGCAGGCGATGGCGAGCTTCTTTCGCCTGCACCAAGCGACTTTGCAATTCCAGCAATGTGTCGGTCATACTTTGCTCCTAGTCTGTCGTTGACATTTCGATGATAAAAAAATATTCTTGTGTTGGTTTTTCAGAAATTCCCAGCCGCTCGCGGCCATTAGGCTACGGTGAAAATTTCTCAGATATTTTGAAAAGAAATTCCAACTTTTTAGGACTTTCTTAATGCGAGCAAAGAAACAAAGTCCCAGAAAGTTTGAATAAAATGTCTATACCTACAAAAGAAAGCCTTAAGCAAAAGGCAAAAACTGTCCGTAAATTTCTAAACGATAAATACCAAGTGGATGTTTCTCATGGTCACTGCATGGAAATCATATCGCAAGTCCTTGGTTTTAAGGACTGGAATACGGCGTCTGCCTCATTGAAACCCAAAGCCAAACAAGACCTATTACCAATTCACATCAAAACAGTTGGAGATATGAGGAAAGCATTGGCGTTATATGATGACGACACAGCGATTTTTGACGGTGAGTACGAATTCAAAATTCAGAATTTTATCAACGACATTGATGCTGAAGATTGGGACAAGGACACCATCCTTACCCAAGAATTCAGCCTTGTTCTCGAAGAGTTTGTTCCTGACATTGCCAGCTTTAAATTAAAAATCGAGCATGAGAGTCTCACCTTCTTTTAAGAAGCAACTTTCTACATAGAAATCTCCTTTTTATAAATATGGATCATCGGCCCGCACGGCTTTACGTTGTGGGACGGTGATCCTTGTCTTGGTTTCAGGTTTTGAAGGTTCAAATTTGGTTTCTTCCGTCACCGGCATTTCCACACCTTTGGTTGGAATAATCACCTCTTGCCCGAGACTTTTTTCCAAAGCCCGCCATTTATAATCAGACATGCGATCCAGCCCATAAATGCTGGCTGCTGCCCGCGCATACACACGGCAGTCCAAGGCTTCGTTGTTACGGCTTGGGTCTTTTTCCCAAACTTGGCGGGGAAAACCGCGCACCACACGTGTAATACAACGCTCTGCCGTGAGCTGTTTGAAAAACTCCTCGCCATATTGCGGGAAGTGACAACTGCCGGGCGGATACGCCACGCCATCTTCCAAATCTTTATCGGTTGGCCATTCCAATTTTAACCAGCGATAAAGCTCCATCTTCGCCACGGGGCCAGAGACGTTCCAGACCCGAAGACCTCGGCGTTTTCCGCCCGTATCGGCTTTGGATACGCTCAAGATCAGTGCGGTATTGCGCTCTTGTCCTTTGATCGCCACCACGGTACGTGGCTGGCTGGCACGAGCGCCCGAGCCACCCCAAACGGCCTGCGGGTGTTGGCGCACAAAGGCATAAACATCCTGCGTGGCATAACCGGAATCCACCGCCATCACCCGAATGGGGAGGCTGTGACCAGAGGCGTGAGGCCAGTCACGCTCTAACACCTCCGTTGAAAGGCGATCCCATGTTTCTTGGCGGGCAGTATCCCCATCTATGATGATGTAATCCACCGACCAGTTTTGTTTGTTACGTCCCCAAGCGACCACCTCACATTCAAGACGGTCTTTTTGTACATCCACACCAGCGGTGAGGAATAAACCGCCCATCGGCACAATGCCTTGGCTGTATTTTTCACGGCGTTCATAAATGCGTTGCCATTCTGGTGCTTCGGATGATTCCTCATAAGGCTCACCCAGCACCGTATTGACAAAACCCTTCATGAGATCAGGGTTGCGTTTTGCTTCTTCAAACAGCGTTGCTGCATCCGACCAGCTAAACCACCCCACAGGGCTGTAAAGCGATGATAAATGATAGCCAACCGTGCCATCCACACTTTCCGCCGTTGCCCGCCATTCGCCTTTGGAAAGCAGTAAGGTTTTCTCATGATTATGCATGAGATGCCCGCAGGCTTCACAGGTATATTTGGCTTCGTCCGGCTCGCCTTCAGGCCAGCGTAGCTGCGTAAAGCGCAAATGCTGGTAATGACCACACTTTGTGCAAGGAACAAAAAAATAGCGCTGATCGCTTTTTTCAAACTCACGCTGTACACGGGATATTCCTTTCACTGTTGGCGTACTCACCATAAAAATCTTACGGCGCAGGCGGAATGTCGCGCTTCGGCGTTCTGCCAGCAGGATCGGATCACCTTCGCCGCCAACATCGCCTGGATACGCATCAATCTCATCCATGAACAAATACCGCGCAGGCATGGAACGCAGACCCGCCGCCGAATTTGCGCCAGTCATAATCAATAGACCGCCATCAAACTCTTTGCTTAGAATCGTGTTTCCGCTATCCCGCTCACGGGCAGGCTTCACACGCTCACGTAAGGCAGGCGTTTCCTGCAACAACGGTTCAATCCGCTGTTTGGAATTACGTTTGGCAAGCTCTACCGTTGGCGACACCGCCATCATCGGCCCAGGCGCCATATGGATTATATAGCCAATCCAGTTATTACCGGCTTCTGTACCGCCAACCTGTGCACCCTTCATAAACACAATGCGCTGAGCGGGCGAGCTGGTCGAAAGCTGGTTCATTACCTCCTTGAGGTATGGCGTGCGGGCAGTTTTCCATTCACCTGGTTCTGCCGAGGATTTGCCCGATAACAGCCGATATCTATCGGCCCAATCGGCAACATCATAATGCGGTTCTGGGGTAAAACTTTTGAGGTAGACGTTTTGAACAAATGCTGCGTCATACTCAATCGAAATTGAGTTTTCCCTCTCCAATGTCATTTAAATGCTCCCTCACATAGCGCTCTAACGCCTGATGAAGAGCGTGTTCATCAATGCCAAGTTCAGCAGCCATCAAGGCCGACACACGCGCAGGCCAATTCATCCAGCTATCCCGAACCTGCCGCCCCAGGCGATAGACTTGCGTCTTCACCATGTCTTTGTTGATGAGCTGTCCTTTCTTTTCCTGCAGGGCGAGCTGCGTTAGCTGCGCCTTGTAAAGCTCATGTGCGGTTTTGATTTTGGTAAACGATGGCTTGCCATTTGCTGCGGGCATATTTTCGGTCATCACAGGCAGGCCAGTATTGATTTTGGCTTCATCGGTGTTTTCTTTCCATTCACGATCCGCCCGTTCCACATCAATTGTGCCATCCTCATTCGGCGTGATGCGCCCAGAGCTGATGGCTTTACGCACTGCGCCCTCGGTCACACCGCGAAGCGTGGCGTATTTCCTGATTGAAAGTCCCATATTCTCTCACTTTTTAAGGATTGTTGACTTGATAAGCGTTTGAATTGAAGCGTTCATGGACATCACAACAGAAAGGAAAACCCATGACAAAACAAAGCAAAAAACCAATCGAAACAACAACGGAAACCACCGCCGAGCCAGCGCCAAAAATCACCAAGAAAGCCTTGGTTGAACAACTGCTCAAATCCGATAAAGGTGCAACAATTGAGGAGCTATCCAAACAAACCGGCTGGCAAGCCCACACCGTGCGCGGGCATCTCTCCATTCTCAAAAAAGCAGGTGCAAATATCACCAGCGAACGTGTTGATAGCGTGCGGTACTATCGCATCATCACCGCCTAAGAAGCACGCTCCTCAGCCAAAACTTCAAAGCTCTGGTCACTTTTGGCCAGAGTTGCTTTCTTACCCGTAAATTCCTCCCAGCGTTTGACGATCACATCGACATATTTTGGATCAAGCTCGATCAATCTGGCGCGACGACCTGTTTTTTCGCAAGCGATCATGGTTGATCCCGAACCGCCAAAGGCATCCAGCACAATATCCTTGGTTTTGCTGGAATTATGAATGGCACGCTCCACCAGCTCCACTGGCTTCATGGTGGGGTGCAGGTCATTCTTCACGGGCTTGTTCACAAACCAAACATCGCTTTGATCCCGCGCACCACACCAGAAATGCTCATGCCCATCTTTCCAACCATAAAGGATCGGCTCATACTGGCGTTGATAATCGGCACGCCCCAGCGTGAAGGTGTTTTTCGCCCAGATGATAAAGGTTGACCATTTGCCACCTGCGCCGACAAAAGCGCCGTGCAGGGTGTGAAGCTCGGACGAGCTCATGCACACATACATCGCGCCTTTGCAGACCATCATCAGGTTGGTGCAAACATCATAGAGAAAATCGCCAAAGCCATCGCCCAGATTATCGTTTTGGATCGGGCGGGCTTTACCACGCATTTTGTCTTTCATCGAATTGGCGTAATTCACATTATAAGGCGGATCGGTAAAGACCATGTCGGCCAGTTCTTCACCCATCAGGGCATTGTAACTGTCGATCATTGTGGAATCTCCACACAAAACTTTATGATCACCACAAATCCATATATCGCCAAGGACACTGACAGGCGTTTCTGGCACTTCTGGCGCGGCATCTTCATCAGTCAAACCGCCAGAGGCATTGGCATCATCCAAGAACAGGTTATCCAATTCTTCGGCATTAAAGCCCAGCAGATCGATATTGAAATCCAGATCTTCCAGCGCCGATAATTCCTCACGCAACAGGCTTTCATCCCAACCGGCATTCTCGGCGATTTTGTTATCGGCAATCACCAGCGCGCGGCGCTGTGCCTCATTCAAATGATTAAGGCGAATGGTCGGCACGTTTTTCATGCCCAACAGTTTCGCCGCCATTAAACGCCCATGCCCTGCGATGATGATATTATCATCCCCCAGCAGAATGGGATTCACAAAACCGAATTCCGTCATCGAGGCAGCAATCTGCGACACCTGCGTATCGGAATGCGTGCGGGCATTTTTGGTATACGGGATCAGCTCATCAACCGATACATGCTCGATTTTCAATTCTTTAGATTTTGCATCAGTCATGGTTTTTATTTTCCTCCATTTGCTGCAGTTGTAAGAACGCCCCACGCATGAGCGGCAGCCAATGGGACGACACCGTTTCCACAGGCGCGAATTCTGTCCACCCGATTGGCCAGCCCATCAGCCATTCGACAAATTGCGGGTTTAAGACCGGCTGGGATTCCGTCCCAATCGCCTTCGGGTCCGGGTGGGAATGGCAAACAGCTTCCACATTCAATGGCTTGGTGTTCCGCACAAACTGGCTCGGCCCCGCATTGTTTTTGGAATCCTGCGCCGTCACGGTCGGCCACATGATCTGTTCCCGTAAATTGCTTGGGCGGGATCTGCCTGCACGCTGGCCGTTTGGCCCCATCAGCTTGTCCATCGCCTCGGGCGATCTCACAGGCAGATGATCCAGCGTGTTCGGCGTTGCCCAATTGACCGATGTCTCCGCCAATCCTTTCTGCGATGAATTCGGGCCGCGTTTCTTGAAATCTTGTGCCGTCGGCGTCGGCCAATTCACCACCGATACTTCCAGACGGCATTTCGGATTGTTGTTCTGGATTTCCCTCTGGCACGGGCCGTTCGCAGAAGAGACACGGACTGTCGGCCAGAGATGCTTCACCTGATCCCGCAGGCTCAAGGGCATGCCCGCATCCATCCGTTCTTTGAATTTCTCTGAGCTCAGACAGCCACCCGTTGGCTCGGTCGCTTTCACGGTACGCCAAAATGAAGAGGCGCTCGCGTTTGTGAGTGCTACCAACTTCCGCCGCTGAGAACAGGCCTGCCTTAACGCTGTAACCCAATTCTCGAAGGTCATCATGGACTTGTTCGAACCCCAATCGTAAATGTCCGGGGACGTTTTCAAAGAAGCAGAGCCGTGGGCGTATCTCCCGCACAATCCTGTACACATCTGGCCAGAGGTGGCGCGGGTCATCTTTGCCTTTTTGTTTTCCAGCAACGGAGAATGGCTGGCACGGATATCCCGCAGTGATGCAATCCACGATGTCACGCCACGGCTTGCCGTCAAAGGATCGTAAATCCGTCCAAACAGGCGCTTCGTCCAGGATTTTGTCTTCCATGCGCGTTGCCAGGATTTCGCACGCAAAGGCTTCGATCTCGACAAAACAGACTGCTCGAGCATTTGGCTGCGCCACTCGGATGCCGAGGTCGAGTCCGCCGACACCGGCGCACAAGGACAAAATGTTAAGGGGACAATAATCCACAAATTCAAATTCCTTTTTTGTAGTCAGGTACGCATGAGTACGCGCCAAGGTACGCACCTTGAACACGTTGCTCTGACTGGTTTTTTGATGAATGGCGGTGGGGCGCGTACCCAAAAAAATCTTCTGGCGCTAAAAAACTCCTGCGCCTAAGCCCGCCGCATAGGGTTCAATCGCCGGAAGTACCTTTTTTGCTATAACAGGGAAGGGAAAAAGCAAAAGCCACGCCCAAAATGAATGGTTGCGTGGCTTTGAGATACTACTCCAGCGATTGTATTGATTAGACTAGGCTATTTTGTTCGACCTGTCCGCTCCAAAAATGTTCGCGAACATTTTTTACGAGGTTTTAGGATATCAGAAACTTTGCTTGATTTTTATTGTTAGTGATACTATAATATCAATATATAGAGATTAACTGAGAATTTAAGATATAATGGTATCACTTATAACACCAGCGAAAGCGCAAAAAAAGCTCGCAGAACAAGCGCGAGCACGGCGTCTGCAAATGGAGTTAACGCAAGAAGGTCTTGCTGAGCGTTCTGGCGTCGCCTTGCCAACGCTTCGTAAGTTTGAGCGTACCGGCGCGCTATCTCTGGAATCATTCCTCAAACTTCACATGGTGCTTGGTGGATTGGAGGACATCCTTAAAGCCACGCAAGTCAAAGATACGCTTTTCTCATCGATTGATGACGTGTTGGAAGCAGACAGCAATCCCACCCGCAAAAGAGGAAAACGTAAATGAGCGAGATTAAATCAGTCAAAGAAGTGAAGGTTGGCATTAACTTTGGAAGTAGCGTTCAGCCTGTCGGGCGTTTGGCCATTCGAGATCGCCAGATCTATTTCGAGTATGATCAATCCTTCATTGAAGGCGGTCTTGAAATTTCGCCCTTATGGTTACCGCTTAAATCTGGTGTGCAGAACTTTGATTATGATCTTTTTGAAGGCTTGCCAGGTGTGTTTAACGACAGCCTGCCTGATGGTTGGGGACGGTTGCTGTTTGATCGTTTTGCCCGCACTCAAGGAATATTGCCAGCCAACATCACACCGCTGGATCGTTTGGCACATGTGGGATCACATGCCCTGGGTGCGCTTGTGTTTGAACCTGACCATAGCGCAGACGACACACAAGGTGACATAAGCCTTGATAACCTTGCTTTACTGGCACAAGAGGTTCTGGACGGCACATCGGATGACGTATTGGCGGAGCTGATAGCCTTGAATGGATCTTCGGCGGGCGCACGGCCAAAAGCACTGATTGGTGTAAACGACAAACGGGATCATATCATTCATGGTGTACATGATTTACCCGCAGGGTATGCGCCATGGATGGTTAAATTCCCGAATAGTCAGGATGGCCTTGATGCTGGTGCAATCGAATATGTGTATGCGCTGATGGCGAAAGAGGCAGGCGTTTCCATGCCCGATGTTCATCTTTTCCCAGCACAGCGCGGCGCAGGTTATTTTGCGATTAAGCGGTTTGATCGTGATGGTGACAAGCGATACCACATGCATACGGCTTGCGGATTATTGCATTCGGATTTCCGCACACCATCGCTTGATTATGAAGATTTGATCGCGTTGACTGGCATGCTGACCCGTGATGTTCGCGAGGTTGAAAAACTCTATCAACTGGCCGTGTTTAACGTGTTGGCGCATAACCGTGACGATCATTCAAAGAACTTCAGCTATTTGATGGATAGTCAAGGCGGGTGGAAACTTTCACCGGCTTATGATCTGACATTCTCATCTGGCCCACGCGGTGAGCAAAGCACGATGGTTATGGGTGAAGGTAGAAATCCAAATACAAGCCATCTGTTAAAACTGGCCGATGAAGCGAAAATCAAAAAAGACCGCGCCGCCGAGATTATTGAGGCCACAAAATCCAGCCTGTCCAAATGGCCAACACTTGCAAAGCAATATGGCGTGAGCGATACGAACATTAAGCTGATTACTGATAAAATTGCATAAGAGCCAGCAATCATAAAAACTGAAGGCTCTTATGCATTATTGGATTAATGACCCATATGTTTGTAAAGGTTTTCTTCCGTTTCAAAGTAATAAACCTTACCTGATTCATCTGCGCCGATAATTGCAGATGCCTTATCAACCTCCGCACCACTGATAGGATCAGTTGCTTTACGGATTGAAGCATCTTGGTTCAGACGATCTTTGCACATTGGGCAGCAGCCATAGTAAGTTTTACCTTCAACCTCAACAGCAATCTGCTCGCGATCAAACACAGTGTCATTGACCATACAGACTTTCGAAGCTTCGACCTGACGTACAGATTTGGCTTCTGCCATATGCTCATGCCCTCCATGATCCATCATTTCCATTTGGTGCTGATCATGGTTCATCGCGCCATGGTGATTTTCTTCTGCCATCGCTGTTCCTGTAAAGATCAGCATAGAGATTGCGAGTATTGTAAGGGTTTTCATTTTTTCGTCCTTTCGGTTTAGTGGTTATGAGTTGAATGATCGTGATCGTCATGACCATGATCAGTTTGAGTTTCCGGATTTGGTTTTGCTGTATTTTCACCATGGTGAGGCATGGGCATTTCATGATGTTCATTGCCACCATGAGAATGAGAGCCATGCCCGCCATCGCCATGAATTTCGGGCATACGCATCACACCAGTGCCGTGGCGATAAACGACTTCCGCTCCCTTATAGCCTGTAAGAGCCAGTAAGGGACTGGCCAGCAACATAGCAATGAGGAAGACAAGAGAAACCGTTTTGGCTCCACGTTGTTTTGCCAGCGCCCATCCCGCCAGTAAAAGATACACCGCAGCCGTCGGCAGTGCCCAGTTGCGGTGATCTGTCATGGCCTGATGGGACATGCCGTCATGTGCGACCGTATTGTAGGCGTACAAACCAGCCGCCACTGTGCCGATTGTGATCAAAGCCCCCAGCCATAAATTCCAGCGTGCCGCAATCAGCAAGTTTTCTTTTTTCAAAGCATAACCTGCAGCATACAGAGCCGTTGAGATAGCTAGAAGCCCAATGGTAAAATGCACCAAGATAGGATGCCAGTTTGGAATAATTTCAATCATCGCATCCTCCTTAAAACATCCATTTCACACCAACAGTACCGACAACCGCATCGTTGTCTTCACCATTACTTTTGGCAATTGACGAGGTTTCACCAAATTTTCGCTCGTATTTCACATCAACATAAGGTGCAAATGCTCTGGTGAACTCATAACGGGTTTGTAAGCCAAGTTCCGCACTGGACAACCCAGCACCCACCTCAAGCTCCGGCACATCCTGAGCAAACAGATTTGCCTCAACATAAGGCTGGGTGATCAGTTTTTGCGTGATGAGGAACTCGTTTTCCTGACGAATACGCGCACTCACATCACCATCTTCACTGACAAACAAATGGGCTTCGGTTTCAAAGAAATACGGTGCAAGCCCCTCAAAGCCGATCACCCCATAGGTTAGTGAATCAGGTTGCGTATCATGGCGAACACCAATCTGTGCATCCCAAAACGCCCCGATATTGCGGCTATACATCGCCCAGAACTCAGCTTGATTGGTGACACCGTTTTCTCGTTCGCCTTCGGATTTTAACCAGAGCTTATTTTCATCTGTACCGATCCAGCCGTCAAAGTCCCAATCGGCAAGTCCAGCGCCGTCATCTGTGCCACCCAAACCTGTTTCCAAGCGAAAGGCGTGATAGACAGCGCCACCATGTTCGTCACCTGCAAATGCAGGCGTTGCCAGGGTTGAAAGTGTTGTGGCACATAATGCCACGAGCATAAGTTTCTTAATGAGCATGATTGTGCCCTCCTTGAGTGTCTTGTTGTTTTGTGTAGGCTGAATGATCCATGGTCGGCATATCGCCGCTCATATCATGGTTGTCATGGTTCATTTGTGAATGATCCATTTTGCTGTGATCCATCGCGCCATGATCCATATTTTCCATTGAGTGCTTTTGATGATCCATCATCTTTTGCGCTTTAGGAGAATAGGATTTAACAGGCACTTGTGATGTGTCTAACTTAGCAACGACAACCTTGTTCATCATTCCTGCCATCATGTGATAGAGCAAGTGACAGTGGAATGCCCACTCACCAGCTTCATCCGCCGTTAAGAGAACAGAATAAGTGTCACCCGGAGCCACTATCACAGTATGCTTATTAGGAAGTTTGGACATAGGCTGCCCGTTTTCAAGCTGTACAAACATGCCATGTAAATGCATCGGATGCGCCATCATTGTGTCATTGATGAAGGTTAACCGAACACGTTCCCCGTAACTCAAGTTAATTGGTCCGGAGTCTTCATATTTCTTCCCATTGAGCGTCCAAATATAGCGCTCCATGTTACCACCCAGACGAACTGTGATTTCACGCTCCGGCATACGTTGGTCTTTTTGAATGCCCGCATAGCGCAAATCTTTATAGCTAAGCGCTTTCTGGCCTGCAGGTGTATTCGCATTAGCCCAACCACTGCCCGGAACACCTGTGACAAAATCTTTAGCAGGAGATCCAGTTGTGTTGGCAGTATGTGACCCATGATCCATAGAATCCATGTCATGGCCATTATGATTCATTTGACCGTGACCCATACTGGAATGATCCATTCCAGACATATCATGATCCATGCCCATATCCGCCATTGTCAGTAAGCTCATCGGACGTTGTGCGGGCTTCTCACCACGCATACCATTCTGTGGAGCTAGTGTTGCCAAAGCAAACCCTGTGCGATCAATAGGTTCTGCCGCAATGGTGTAGGCTTTATCCTCTTTAGGCTCGACAATCACATCATAGGTTTCAGCAACGCCAAAGCGGAATTCATCAACTTTGACTGGTTCAACAGGCTGACCATCCGCAGCCACAACCGTCATTTTAAGTCCGGGGATACGAACATCATAAAACGACATGGCAGAAGCATTGATAAAACGAAGACGAACCTTTTCACCGGGTTTGAATAATCCTGTCCAGTTCTGATCAGATGTTTTGCCGTTTACAAGAAAGGTGTAATTGCTGATATCTGCCAAATCCGTTGGCAGCATCCGCATTTCACCCCACATCTTCGCATTTTCCCATGCTTTGCCAAAACCATCTTTTTTGGCGCTTGAGAAGAAATCTCCTAACGTTCTTCGAACATAGACGTAGTATTCTGATGATTTTTTCAAATTAGACATGATGGTATTCCCTTCATCGTCATGAAAATCAGAGAGAAGTACGACATAGTCGCGGTCTGTTTTGATTTTATCGCCGCCTTTGGGATGGATAATGATAGAGCCGTAATGCCCGTCTTGTTCCTGCGCCATAGAGTGGGCGTGATACCAGTACGTACCGTCCTGACGTATTTTGAAGCGATAGGTAAAGGTTTCACCGGGTTTAATCCCGGGGAAGCCGTTAAAATTCGGTACACCATCCATTTCACCGGGGAGTAAAAGCCCATGCCAGTGAACCGAGCTATCTTCCTTCATTTTATTGGTGACATGAATAACGGCCTCATCACCATCGGTAAATTCCAGAGTTGGCCCCGGAATAGTACCGTTGATGGTAATGCGTTTGAGAGGTTTTCCTGTGATATTCACGGTCTCTTTATCGATCACCAGTGAATATTCTTGAGTTTTGGCAAAAGCAGGAGCGCTTAATCCTAATATTAGCCCCATGATTGCCAGCATTTTTGCTGTTTGTTTGATCATTGTTTAATCCTTTTTCTTAGTTTGAATGCATCTATTCAGCAATTCTCACGCATGAGAAACGCTTTTCAGATGATGTAGAATAAAAAGGATTAGGCTTTTGGAGGGCGTTTCAGCAGATATGCAATAGAATCGTCGTGACGTTCATTACTTGTAATAAACGAAAGCTTTTTAGAAATTGCACTGAAAGCTGATGATAGCGTCTGATGGAGAGTTTGCGTTTTCGCACAGCCATTCATCATACATTGGCAATCGCCATCACAGCATTTTTTATGGTCATCATTACCCTGATTATCGTTGGCTTGTTTGTCTTTACAGCAAGAATGATCCGCTGCCATATCTGTCGAGGCATGGTGATGTTGACCGTCAGCATGCTCAGCCATTTTATGAGACATCATCTGGTGATCCGCCATTGATGCGGGCATAGCCATGGCAAGGCTAGGCATCGTGGACACCACGAATGCTAACAAAACCATAATATGCATCAAACGTTTCAACATGTTCTCAATTATACGCTTTTCTTGTTAATTGTCCATAAAGGGCTGTTAACCATAAATATTTATGAGCCACGCCACGAGTAAAACTTGCGGCACAGTAATTAATGGCAAGAACAAAGCCAGTTTCCAGCTTTTGGCCGTGTCCTTCAAAATCATAATTTCTGTGTAGTCCGTAGCAACACCTGCCATAAGGAAAGCAAAACCATTTCCCGGGGCCTTGGCGCGGGTTAAAATATCGGCGGCAATAGGTGTAGAGCCTTCTGAGCAGACTTCCAAAACCGTTGCCACAAATACTGTTATGATAAGGCCGATAAAAGTTGGGCCAAAGAACTGCTCAAACTGTGATGGATCAAGTACGGCACGCAATACAGCGGCAAGTAAGATTCCAAACAATAACCAGCGCACAACCATTTTTGAGTCTTTAACGCCACTAATCACCATTTCTTTAAAGAAAGTCAGATTAAAACGCGTATGTTTCATGCGCGTTTTAGCCTCTTGCCAGAATTGAAAATCATCGGGCAATGACACTTCATTATGATTGGCAGGCAGCACTTTTCTGGCAACTAGCCGATCAAATATCCAACCCGTCACAAGAGCGATAATCATGGAGAGAACAATAAATGCCACTGTCCATTTAAGGCCAATTAAACCTATCAGAACCAAGGTTAGTGAAAATGAATTCCAAGGGCTTGCCAATAGAAACGCAATAACTTGTCCAGCACTTGCCCCACGCTCATATAGTTTTGTAGCGACCATCAAAATACCATGGGAACATAAATCGAGAAGCACCCCAGCGCCTGTTGCACGCAAAAGCCCAGATACAGTTCCACCCTTACCAAGCATGGACATGATAAATTCACGTGGCACTTTAGATAAAAGACCGACAAAAATAGCGCCAATAACAACACCCCACCACATCGCATGAACCATATGATGTGCGGTATGCGCCATTGTTTCCAACCAAGGATAAGTGGTTATTTCATTCGGGGAAAAGACTCCTAAAACAAACAGTAAGGTCACTCCCAGAAATGATCCCCAGAAAAGAACATCAAAGCGTTTTTTATGATGGCCGTGGCTTTGATGCCCGCCATCGCTATGACATGAGGGCGCTTTCGGTTTCTCTTCTTCAATGTGACAACAGCTAGGTTTATGAGCCATAGCGGGCCTCCTTATTCATACTTTTTAAGGAGTGTGACAATCTCCTCAATTTTTTTATTTTGTTCATCTGCGCTGTGACAACAGGCCTGATCGAGACAAGACTTCATGTGCGTTTCAAGAACGGCCAGCTCTACTGCCTTCAGAGCGCTTCGAGCCGCACGTATCTGCGTCATGATATCGACGCAGTATTTTCCTTCATCAATCATTCTTTTAACCGCCTCAACCTGACCGGAAACGCGGTTTAATTTTCCTAAATGATCTTTATGTGATGGATGCATCGCTTTATACCTATCTTAATATACCCTATATAGGTATATACCCCCATAGGGTATAATGTCAAGTTATTTGTTATGATGCTGATGACCTGCCTCATACGCCTCCTGTAAAGCCTCTTTCAAAGACCAGACGGCCACATCGTGAAAATCAAGGCTGTCGCTGTTTCGGGTTTCCAGTGTTTCAAGATTCAAATGTTTCTTAGCGATTTTGACCAAAAGCTGGTCAATGTTCTGCTGGGTGGTTTTAGGCATATTCACCCTCCTTGAAGACTTTATCGCTGATGAGTTCGAGGTCTGCGACAATATCGGCAATAAAGCCTGTGTCGCCCCAATTGATTTCGTCAGGATGTGTTCCGAAATGGTCATCGCAAGCCCCCTGTAAACGCTTTAAAATTGCGTCAATGCGGGCTGTGTGTTCAATAAACCTATCGCAGGCTCTTTGTTGATTTTCTTGTTTTTGGGTCATCGTTTTTGCTCCTTTGTTAACACCAGTAACGCTTCATTTCCGAGGGTTATCAAGTCAATTAGCATCAGTTTTTGCTTATTCTTTTTTGGTGGATCAGCGCGGCATTCGCATGTTATGCACAAGGCCTGCTGTTATCTTTTCTATTTCTTTTTTAAAGTTTTCTTTTCTTCCTTTATATGGTGTGGACGAATCTGTCGTGTCTAGAGTGGACGAATCCGTCCGGTTTAGAGTGGACAGATCTGTCGTGGTAAGTTTGGGGCTGTGGATAAGTATCGACTTATCCACATGGTAGATATTCGATTGGCCACGCCCCCGTTGTTGCGTCGTCACCAGCTTATGGCTTTCCAATTCGGCTATAAAACGCTGGACATTCCTTGATGAAAAACCGAGCTCTTCGCCGAGCGTCGCCAATTTCGGAAAAGCCTGCCCATCTTTGCCCGCATACTGAATAAGGCGCGCGCAGCACAATTTTGCGCCAGGACTTAAATCTGTCCGGCGCAGTATCTCATTCGGGATTGGGGCAAAGGTCAATTTGCTCATATGCGGGCGGCGATCTTACCCAGCGCGCATTTATACATCTCCCAGGCTTTTGTACGACCCACGCCAAACTGCGCGCAGATCAGCTTCCAACGCACACGTTCAGCCCGTTGCCAGACGAGCTTGCGCTCGTCCACCTCCAACCAGCGCAGCCAAACAAATAGGACTTCCTCCATTTGCGTGATGTCGTCCATGCTTGGCCTGACTCGCATCGGCTCTTTCTCCATTTGCAGGATTTCCATTTCATCGCGCTTGATTTTCGGCCATGTGCTGAAATATCCCTGAACACGCTCTTCGGGTAATCGGCGGAGCGTGCGCGCCGCATCATGAATGCGCTCTTCCACGTATTTTTGTTTTACGGTAACGGTCTTGGCTTTTTTCATGAGCGCACCTCCACGATAGGGTTGGACGGTTTCTGATCACGCTCAATGGATTTGAGTTTGATTATGCCGTCGATCCAATGCAGTGCTCTGCCGACCTCACGGACTTCCTTGATCAGCTGCTGGCGGATCATTTCCAGATCGTCATCGCTCAAATCTTTCAGATGCCCCACTGGCGTGTGTTGCACCCATTTAAAAACGGCATCACCAAGGTCGATTTTTTCTTGTACGGACAGTGTCATGTTTGCTCCTTTTAGGTTTTGTTGGTCCTAAAAGCGCCGGTACAAGATTGCTTCGCCGAATGACGAAGCCCTCACGATTTTTTTTAGATTTATTTCTCCTCCTGTAATTTTTTGAGATATTTCCTCAAGTTTTGTGCGCGGCTGGATAATGTTGAACGGTGTATGCCCGTTAGCTTGGCGGCCTCAGATACGCTGTAATCTTTGAGAATGTGGTAGGTTTCGCGCAGGGCGTCAGGCATGTCCCGAATGATGCGTTCTTCGTCCATCGCCAATTCCAGCGCCTCAATCGATAAAGGCGCATAGCCATCAGACCAAGGTAAATGCACCTCTGTTATCGTGTCCAAAAGCTCTATATGATCCACATCATCCAGCAGCGTTTCTGACAGGCTCCGCTCTTTTTGACCCGTCCAGTTTTTCTGCGCCTCGGCATTTATGATCAGGTTTCGGGCATGATTATTGATAATCGATTTTATAAAGGCTTTGCGGTGGCCTTTGCTGGGATCATACGAGGACTCAGCCTTGATAAAAGCCAGCATCAATTCCTGCTCTAAATCCTCGAAATCATCCCGATTAAATATGGGCATTCGCACCATTTGCCTGACTTTGAAAGCAATAAAAAAAGCGGCGTAGGAGTCTACGCCGCCGTAGCGGTTCTTCGACATTTTTTCTCCTCCGAGTTGTTTTGCTCAGAGAGAAAAAATGCAAAAATAAGCGCAATTAGAAGACGTTATGAACGAATTGGTACAACCATTATTTGGTCGATACCGTCTAACCCTTTAGGGGATAATGTTTTGATATTTATGGATACTGAAAAATCCTACAGCTGTATGATGTTATTGGTCATACAAACGGATGCGTGATTATCAAATACGAAAACCAAACTGTTTTTCTTGGTCATCCCATAATAACGGGAATGGTTTTTCGACATCGCACAAACCGAAACCATCGGGCTGGTTTCCATCCAAAATGGCTTTGATGATATTTGGTGAAAGGCGGTTTAAACGCAAAATCCGCAGCACATATGAGCGGTTAATATTCTCAATATCGCTGATATCTTCGGCGCTATTGCATTTGCCGATTTTGATCCATTTCTGCCATTTATAAGCTCGCCCCAGCGCTTTCAGGAGCTTTTCATCACGCCTGTTTTCACGATCAAGCCGTCTTAAATCTTGCCCTTGCGGCCCTACAATGACTTTTTTACCGCCCCATTTTTTCATGTTAACTGGCACGTGAATGACGATTTTCTGATTATCTGTATCAAGCTGCATTTATGATGCCTCCCTTAATTTCTCTTGTTTATTGATGGTCAGCTGAAGCTGGTGGACAACATCCTCAATCCCGCTGGCGCGATATTCAATATCGACACCATTTGATTTGACGACCACCCGTGAAATCAATAACTGCGTGATGCGTTTTTGTTCGCCAGGATAGAGTAAATCCCAAAATGACCCCAGCCGCCTTAAACTTTCGTGCAGCTCATATTCCTGAAATGCTGGATTGTCTTTTTTGGCATGTCGCCACACCTCCACCAATATTTTCGGGCTTGCAAAGATGGCTTTGAGCTGCCCTTTGATAATGGCATCAATTTCACCTGCAGGGATGCGGCTCACAGGACATTCACCGCAACTGTGCTGGCGATAAGAATTGGTAACGTAATAATCATAGCGCTTGTCTTTTTTCTTGGTGTAGGTCGGTGACATAGCCCCGTGACACCCACCGCAAACAATAATCCCTTTCAAGAGAGCATCAGATTTAGCGGCATAGGTACGTTTGCTTTTGACCGTCGCTTTTTCAGCAAGAACTTCCTGCGCCTTGTTAAAAAGCTCCATTGATATAATCGGTCTATGCAGACCAGGGTAATACGTGCCTTTGTGATGAACCTCGGCAATATAGAGCCTGTTTCTCAAAATGGTTTTGACTGTCGCGGTACCATATTTATGGCCTCCTCGGCGTTGACCTGTACGACTGGTGTAAGATTTTGTTTTATAGCCTTCATCATTTAACTTTTTCAAAACCAGTGAAATAGACCCGCCAAGCAGGACATAGGTCTCAAAGATATATTTTACCTGTTCGGCTTCAACAGGATTGATGATGAGTTTACGGTCAACAACATCATAACCCAGCGGAGGCGGGCCGCCCATCCACATGCCTTTCTTTTTCGATGCGGCAAACTTATCGCGGATACGCTCTCCGGTGACTTCACGTTCAAACTGGGCAAAGCTGAGCAGGATGTTCAGCGTTAATCGCCCCATGGAATCTTGCGTATTAAAATGCTGGGTGACAGAGACAAAGCTCGTGCCATACGCATAAAACACCTCTACCAGCTTGGCAAAGTCGGCCAGCGAGCGTGTCAAACGGTCAACCTTGTAAACCACCACAGTATCAATGCGACCGGCTTTGATATCCTCAATCAGTTTCTTCAATCCTGGGCGGTCCATATTCCCACCCGAGAACCCGCCATCATCATACAGATCAGGAATGATACGCCAGCCTTCATGCTTCATCGCCTCGACATATTTTTCACCAGCCTCGCGCTGGGCATCCAGCGTGTTGTAATCCATATCAAGACCTTCTTCTGTGGATTTACGGGTGTAGATGGCGCAACGGACTATTTTCTTTTGCTGCATTATTTACCCCCTCCCATCTTACGAGATCGTCTATAGGGGCGAGGGTTTTCCTTTTTACCCAGACCAAAAAATACATTGCCGTTCCAGCGCGTACCTGTGATGGCATATGCAACGCCAGACAGGCTTTTATATTTAACGCCCTGATACTCGTATCCTTCCTCCAGCACCGTGACATGATGCTCAACGCCTTTGACCTCCCGCACCAATCGTGTGCCAATGGCAAGGCGGGAGATATCGCCTTTGCGTTCTTTCAGGGATTTGTTTTCAGCCAGCGCCTCAAGCCGATCTATTGTCTGTTTGGTCAAACCGCCAAAAGACAATTCCTGAATACGGTAAATTAATTCCCCCATCAGATAGCTTTTGTTCGATCTGCTTTTGGGAGGATCATCAAAATAGCGTGGCCATTCCGCCAACAACTCTTTTGCGCTCATATTTTCAAACTCCGCCGCCGTTTTTACAACATTGATATTCATGTCTAACTCCTTCATTTCCCTTGTTGTTTTGAGAATTTTTTGTTGTTAGAGCATGAATGCTTCGAAGTGACCGGAAGTCCAGTCAAACCTCTCTTATTCTCGAGGTTTTTCAATATGTTGGCATCATCCTGATTATCTCTAGATACGGCCTTGGCCAGAATGGATGCTATTTCTTTCAAACGCTCATTCGCGCTCATTTCGTCGGGCAGTTTTGTACTTAATCGCATGTGAGAACTCCATATTTGTTGTTGCTCTGATGCTGGTACAAAGTCGGATGCTGAAATGACGAAGGTCGATGAAAAAAATTTGATAAGTTAGAAAACCACTGAAAAAGATACCATTCATAGGATGCCAACCCTCATTTTTGAAAATAATTATAAATCAAGGTGTTAAGCTGAGTACGGAAAATCAAAAAGGTGCTCAGAGAGGTGAGAGAATGAGAGGTTTGAGAGAGAATTTTGCCCTGCTATTTTTTCTAACCGTACTCACAGGCATAGGCGAAACAGCGCAGAAACACGCTTTTTTCAGGCATAAAAAAACACCCATAAAGGGCGTTTGTAAATTTAAATGGTGGAAGGGGTAGGATTCGAACCTACGTACGCTCACGCGGGCAGATTTACAGTCTGCTGCCATTAACCACTCGGCCACCCTTCCTTGTAGGTTTATTGCTATTTACTAACTGCCTTGGCCGTCTATTTGCCTTTTCTGCGCTTCCGCGGCTCGTGTACTTTTATGTACACTCCGCTGCGGTTCTCGAAAAAGCGGCATATCCGGACTCAAGCCAGCGTAAATTTCAACAAACCTACTGCAGGCTCTGGACAAAAAGCCAGAAACAGAAGAAAAGATATTATGCGTCATAAGTCAAGCCATAATCATCGCGGGAGGCCCCAAAAAGCCCCGAACCATGACGGGAGAAAAGGGGTTATTCCGCGTATAGCCGCGAACCTTTTCGGGTTTCACGCCGTTAGCGAGGCATGGATAAACCCGCAACGGCATTTTCATGCACTCTATATGACAGAAACTACCCGCGCCGAATTCGAACCTTTTTTGAAGGACGCACAGGCTGCCGGCTTGCGCCGCCCGCCAATACAAATCGTCAACAAGGACGTGATTGACCGCGCGCTTCCGCGCGACACTGTGCACCAAGGTATTGCTGCCGATACCGAGCCGCTTGAGGAAATTGATTTAAGCGATGTGATGCGCGAGATAGACCAGGCGGGCAAGGGCTTACTGCTAATGCTTGACCAAGTGACGGACCCGCACAATGTAGGCGCTATTATGCGCTCGGCCTGTGCGTTTGGTGTGAAGGGCATTGTTATGCAGAGCATGAATGCACCTGAAATTGGCGGCATTATTGCCAAAACCGCTTGCGGTGCGGCCGAGCATATCCCGCTGCTTTATGAAACGAATTTAACGCGCGCTATGGACGCGCTGAAGCGTGACGGGTTTTTTATTTACGGGCTGGATGAGCGCGGCGAGGTGGATATTGCCAAGCTGAACCCTGCGCCCAAAAGCGTGATTGTGCTGGGGGCAGAAGGGGCGGGGCTGCGCCGCCTGTTGAAGGAAAACTGCGACCAGCTGGTCAGTTTGCCCACCACAGGGCGGATCAAAAGCCTGAATGTCTCGAATGCTGCGGCTGTGGCTGTTTTTGCCGCCATCCAGAAGCTTTAAAAGCAAATATGTATATTAAAAAGTTGCATTTTTAGAGCGATTCTGATTTTATTCATAAACTGTTAACCTTTTCCGCAGGTTAGGGTCAATGAAGGGTCTGAAATCACTAGCAAAAAAGGCCTTTATGGCTGTTGTAGGTGCGCCGTTAATGGCGTTCGCCGTTGCTGGTGCTGCCCACGCACAGGATATTGATGGCGCACGCGGCTTTGACCCGTATAACGCCATGGCGCAACGTACCGCCAATGAAACCGGCTATGATGTTACCTCTGTTCATGGGGATGTTTTCCGCCCGCAAGGACGTGGTGTTGAGCTTGCTGCTTCTTATACATCTGCGCCGGCCCCACAAATAATTACACCGCCACCTGCTGCGCCGACACCTGCACCTTCTGTTGTAACAATAGAAGAGCCAACTGCGTTTGAAACTGCAAGTGTTGCAGATAATGGCGGCGGGCCTCTGTCACTTGCGCCAGCTGCTACACAAGTCGTAGACGCAGAGATTCCTGTTGAAGAACTTGTTATTACTATGGCGGCTTTCAACCCGCATGAAGCGCTCACAAGCTACACGACAGATACGAATGCGGATTACCAGACGATTGTTGGGTTATACCAGCGCATCCTCGAGCTTTCGCCGTCATTGCGCAGGGAAGACCCGATGAAGGTTTTCATGTTCGCGCACGTGCTTTACGAGGAAGACCGCGATATCGTACAGCAATTAAGTGCGCGTTCCTTGCAGCATTACCGCGGCCTTTTGATTGATGGTGGTAATATTCTGGGTGTTGCACAGGGTGGTAACCAGCCTTTGTATGATCGCCTTGTTGTGCTTTCACGGCGCGGCGATATTGCAGGCGTATTAAGAACAGGTTTTCAGGCATTCAATACAGAGTATCTTCCTGCCTTTGGTGCTGATGCATTACTGGATAACGGACAGTATGCGCAAGCGCTGATGCTTTCGCACCTTGCGTGGAACAGAGGCCGTGGGGGTGTTCAGGCTGTGCGCGGAAGCCACGCGTCTTTCGCCGATATGTCGGCCGAACAAATACGTGAAAATGCGTGGCGCGCTTATGGCCGCACCCGCCCGATGACATTTAACGGGAATAATTTAACTGCTCGTCAGTTGGGCCAGTTCCGTGCTGCGTGGCGTGACCGTGTTGATCGTACATTTGATTTTGGTTCTGTATTCCAGACCGCCGTTCTTTCACAGCCCGCTGTTGCCAGCGTGACTTACCGCGGCGATGATGGCCGCTATTATAATGTTGATGATAACACACCTGTTGCAACCGCTACGCCGGATGCCGGAGGCTTCCAGACAGCAGGCGGTAGTTTTGTAGGTTTTGTCCCCTCAGCCGAGGCACCGGCCGAAGTTGTAACGCCTGTTGTGTTCCGCCCTGAAAATACTGCGCCTGTGGTAACGGCACCTGTGATTGCGACGCCGCCACGGACTTTGGTTTCAGTCGGCAGCCGTGCAGAAGAATCGAGCGCGACTTTTGTCAATATGGTAGATTCACCCTCGGCACGCTATGGCTCGGGTTACAGTCTTGCACGCGAGCATTCAATTCTACGCGATCTATTTGGCCAGGCGCTTGTAAGGCCACACCGCGGGATCGATATTCCAGCGCCTTTAAATTCACGCATTCGTCCTTATGGTGAAGGTGTTGTTGCGGCTATACGCACTGGGTGGAATGGTGGTTTCGGCAGGCAGGTATGCATCGAGCATTCACCACAAGTGCGCACATGCTACGCCCACATGAACCGTTTTGCACGTGGCTTGCGCGTGGGGGATCGAGTAACCGCCGATCAGGTTATCGGATATGTGGGGAGTGATGGTCTTGCCGATGGAAACCATCTGCATTTCAGCGCGGAATACCGCACGTTGGCTGATGCCGAAGCAGGGCGTGATAACTGGGTTTTTGTGAACCCGCACCGTCTGCGTCGTGAAATTTCTGCCCCCGTTGTGGCAGAAACCCAGCCGCAAATGCAGTTGGCTACAGCAGAGCCTGCCCCACAAGGCTTTAACGCCTTCACGCTTTACTGATAAATTCCCTATATTTCCTGCAGCTTTTATTGTTTTTTAAAGGCTTTTTCTATATTATATCAATTGTAATTATTAATAAATTATGTAAAAAATAATTGGTAACAAGCGGTAATGGCCGGAAAATCCTTTAAACGACCGACAATGAGCGCGGGGGTGCGTGCAGACTTAAGTAATTCAGCGCGTCCGCATTTCGTTGGGGATGCGGGTGTTGAATCGGATCGTGCTTACCGCACGAAGGATGATGAGAGTCCGCCAAGAGCCATGAATGATCGCGCCGACATTCCGGCAGCGCCAAGAAGTGGTAGAAAAAGTAGAATAGCAACGCGTGGAAAAGCACGCGCGATGGGAATATGGAGCGATCTTTTTAATCCCGGTCGCGACTACCCGCTATTTGATGCATTGCATTTATGGGGCGTAAGAACAGTTCTTCTGGACATGCCGTTTACAGTGCTTACAGGCATTCGACCGCGTGCAATACGTGATTGGGCAAGAGCGCATAATAGCCCCTTAGGGCATCTTGCGTTGCAGGCAGTAAGGGCACTACCGTTGCCATGGAAATATTTTAGTAAAGATTTTAAAGTTGATTTGAAAGACAGTAAAAAGCGCACAGGCTTTTTAACGGGCGCTTTTCTTGCGGCATCTGTTGCTGCAGCTGCGACTGTAAATCCACATGATCACATTGCACCGTTGCCATTCGCAGATTCATTGGGAGAATGGACTCAATTGGACGGCTCGGTGATGGAAACCAATATCGCTCCCGCATTAGAGCTTGGTGGAGACATTATGGCGGTGGGCCGCAGTCCGCTTGCTGTTTTTAATAGTCAAGCCGTAGAAAGCGCGCATCTATTGCGTAATGGCGGGGAGATTACTGTGAATAGTGTAACGGTTGATGACAAGTCGGACCTCTTCGAGCCACTTGTGCGTATGGGGCAGGGTGCAGAAATTATGCTAGAGGCAGATGCTGCTGTACCGCGGATATTCACAGCAGAAAATCCTATAGAATTTTCATTGGAAGATCTGGAAAGAGTTCAGGAAATAGGAAACATAGCTCTTATACGGCAATATCAGGCGGCCGCGACTGTAAGGAGCTTCGATGCCGCTATATATGAGCGGCTACAAGCAGGCGGGCAGATGAGTATGCTTGATCCGCGGCAGACGATGGCGCAGTTTTATATGCAGCGCGCTATTGAAACAAACCCGAATGCGTTTGTTTCGCTCGATACAATTACATGGTCGCAGCTTCAAAGTTTGCTAGACCAGTATTATCCCGAGGGCTCCCGCAACCGCATTCAGGCGGAAACCATAGCGGCCATGTATCGTGCGGCTGCCTATGCGCAATCTGCGGCGGGCGGAGGCATTGCTTTTGATCAGGATACGATATTGCGGCGACTGGCAAAGCTGAATAAAGAATCTGGTATCGGGGTTCTTGAGCGTTCTCCTAGAGGGGCCTTAGGGCCATATCAGTTCACTCAAGATGCATGGGTAACGGCATTCAACAGAAACAGACAGGGCGCGATTAATTATGCGCGCGATGTTTTACAGGATCAAAGAATAGTAGATATTTTAAGCGCGAGCCATGTTGGAACTGATCGTAGAGGCCTTGCCTATAGAGGAACAGAGCGCGATGCTTTTATGGCGTTAAGAACTCACAGAGGATTAAGTGCGCTTCTGAATATTTATAATATAGAGGTCGGAAGAGATATTGCGCGGGGAGCAGGGTTTACCGAAGCGCAGATTGATCGTGGAGAGTACTTCATCCACAACGGAGGGCCTGGCACGTTTGCAAGTTTAACACGGCAATTTGCCCGCGACCCCAGAGTCAGCGTTGCAAGCGTCGTGGCCAGTGGCATTAGAGAAGAGAATGAGTCTGTATATGTAGGAACTGTAGGGCGGACATTTGCCCTGCGACAGGCAGAAGACGCAGCTATGGCCGATCAGGCAATGGAGTGCGCATCTGCCTTATTGGGCCCGGCATTGTCAGAGAGACGCATAAGCCTTGCAACGCTCCGCAGCGCAGGGCAGGAAAATGTGGCGCAGTGTGGCGACCCGATTTTGTTAAAATTCCGCTGAGTTCAGCCAGTTTTGGTAAAAAAATGGTTAATTTCCTTGAAATCGCCCACTGTTTTATGTAATCATTAAACCTTAAATAAATTTATGTAAATAAAAAAGGGTGTGACTCGTTAATGGCGCGCAAGTCTTGGCGATATAGAGAACTCGGTAGCGGCGGGCAAAGCCTAAGCAGCGGTGGCGCTTTTGCGTCTGCAAGTTCTGCACAGGATACTGCGCTCGAGTTAGTAGATAGTTTTACACGTATTCAAACGCCACCACCACAACGCCCGCGTCCACCAGAAACAAACCCGCGACCCAAACTAACACTTGTTGTACCACCAACGCCGCCACCTGTGCGCGTGCCGAATCCGGAGCCAGCGCCTAAACCTGTGCGCGCTGCGAAGGAAGAAAAAAGAGTCAAAGCAAAAGCACCGCCGAAGGCAAGGCCAGTGCGTGTTGCTAACGAGAAGAGAGTTAAAGAAAAAACACCGCCGAAACCAAAAAAGAAAAAGCAGAACACGTCAAGAGCGCATGTTAGTGTGGGTGCAGTAGGCGCATTGCACGAGCTTTATAAGGCGAAAGATTTTGCGTTTCTTGCAAATGCCTACAAAGAACCCTTTAACAGAACCGGCTGGTGGTTAAACGACTTCCTTATCTGGGGTGCCTTCAGGCTGAATGACCTTGCAGTGCGTCTGCCATTTGAAATTATAAAGCCGGTGTTCTATGTGCCGATGGCTATGGGTAAATCCTTCGCGCGTGCTGTGGCGAACCCCCAGTACCGTAAGGCAAGGCTAAAAGCAAATGGAAGAGATTTTGTATGGAGCGCGATTGCGGCCGCAGCAGTTGCTGCTGTGCCAATGCTTGATACGCCGGTGCGCGCAAATTTGGAGTCTATTGCTGGTTATGCAGGAGCACTGAATGATGAAGGCCCTAACTTGCCAGACGTTGCCGGACTTGATGTTGTCGGCGGTGCATTGACAGCGCTTAATGCCATGCGTGAAGGCGATGTTGAACAAAATATTCAAATTCAAAATGCGCGTTTACAAATCGGGCAAGAAAACACAATTACACTTGTAAATGATGATAGTGAATTAGCTTTAGGGCGCGACCATCCTCTTTTTGCATCTGCGCTTGAGGCCAAGCTTGGTATATCAATTGATATTAATGACGTTGCAGGGCAGGTTGTATTCACGCCCGAAAATGCAGGCGAATTTTCCCTTGATATGCTGAACTCGCTTTTGGCATTGGGGTATGAACCGCTTGTGCAGGGTTATTTGAACAATGCGCAATATACCGAGTTCGAGGGGGAAATATTCCAGCACTTGCCGTCGATCTTCCGTGACGATTATATTGATGGCTTGTTACGCAGTGGTGGCAGCTACAATGCGTGTGATGGCACCGTGACGCTTGTTGACAGGCTTGCAAACCAACGTGTTTCTGATTCTGTAGGATTCCGTGAGCGCCACCCTGTGACAGGTTTGCCGGCGGACCATTTCGGGACCGATATTGCAGTAAGGCGCATGCGTATTCCTACGATGGAGAATGGTATCGTTATTTTTACAGGTAACATTCCCGGTTATGGTGGTACAGTTATTGTTGACCATGGTGAAGGTGTCCGCACGCTCTATGCGCACTTTTCGGCCATAACGGTCCGTCGCGGGCAAGTTGTTGCTGAAGGTGACATTGTAGGGATCAGCGGTAACACAGGCCGTGGTACGGGTTGGCACCTACACAGAGAAGTCTGGGTTGAAAACCCTGACCAGCCGGGCCAGTGGCGCGTTATTGATGGCGAGCAATATATTGGTGTTGATCTGGGCAATCCTGATACCAAACGCGCAGCTATTGCCGAGGTGGCAGCAAAGCTAAGAGATTCGGTGATCGAGCGTGGTATGATCCAGCGCGCATCCTTCCATTAATGCAATAAAATTGAAAATATCCATTTTTTTCAAATATTTAGGCCTAAATTATAGGATTTTTTAACATTTTCCCTTAAAATTATAAGTAATCAGGAGAAGAGTTTGAGTACAATTTCTTATGCAGGAGTAGATGAACGCATTGGGGCTGGCGGCATGCCAAGCGCCGCGCCTGCTTTTTCTGCATACGCAATAGGCATTCAAGACGAACGCGACCGCCAACAGGCTGCTAGCGGTTATGGCATGCTTTCAATGGTGGCTTATATGCAGGCCCTACAGCTTCTTGACCTGAATGAGAACAACGGATTTCTTTCAATTTATAGCGAATATGCCGCTCTGGATATCGCAGATGAGAATATGGACATCCGCGCATGGGGGCAAAGGCAGGGTCTTTCACGTTCGCAGATTGATGCAATTATTGCAGATCCAGATGAACGTTTAGTTGCCCTTGGCGCTGCTCGGTTGGAGCGCGGCACTTTTAGTGCAGAGCCACTGCGATTATCGCCAGATCAAGTCCAGGATCGTCAACGGGTTGTAGCAAGTACCATTGATGATGCGGCCGCAGCTGCTGGTGTTTCCCCTGATTTGATGCGTGGCATGTGGGGCGTTGAATCAGGTTTTGGTACACATAGAACGCTTGTAAGTCCAACTGGGTGCTCTGGCGATTGGCAATTCTCACGCGGTACTTTTGCTGCCGTCATGCGCACGCATATGGACGAAATTCCAACGACGCATTTAAGTGAAGCCCAGCAAAGAATTCTTGCTGATTTTGCAGCAGGTAGAATTAGTGGAAGTGACGGAGAGTTTCAGCAATTAAGATTTGACCCGGTTGTTTCAACCTATGCAGCAGCTTTTTACATGCGTGAAGTGGCTGATCAAGTTGGCGTCAGTGCTATAGACCGTGAGAATTTTGGTGTTATTTATGCTGGGTACAATGTAGGACCTGGTAATGCGGCGCGACTACAGAGAATGGCAGATAATGGTGATATGAGGTCTGCACGCGGCGTTTTAGGTCGGGTTGCTGCACTGAACCCGATGTTCTACCAAGGTGGTGTGAACGCTGATGGTGCACTTGATAATTATCAGGCGGCTGTTGAACGTCGCCTTGCGGATTACCACTCAAATGGCTTAAGCACTCTAGAGAATGGCGGGACAATGGCTGCGAGCTTTGACCGTGCGGCTGGGCCGAGCGCACCACGCGCTGAGCAACGAGGAATTGTTCAGCAAGTTGCCGATGTAGCTGGGGACGCATGGAGCGCTGGCGGTCGGATACTTAATCGCGGTATGGATTTAGTACGTGATTTTATTCCAGGGTAAATAGGGCCAATTAAGCTAAAAAAGCCCCCGAACGGGGGCTTTTTTATGGCCAATTTCGGGAAAGGGCCGATTTCAGGCCGGTGGACAAACCCATATTTTAATTGCGAATGGTTATCAGAATCGGTATAAATGAAGTTAAGAATTATTCTTAACGGGGTTTCTGCCTATGGCTTATATCTGCAATTGCAATGGATTTACCGACAACGACATGCGTGATGCTGTCGCCGAGAAGCCCGAAATCACGCTGGGCGAGCTTTACAGCCTTGCCAGCAAAGGTATGGCAACGCGGCCCAATTGCGGTAAATGCTGCATGGAGTTCCGTGACAAGGTCGCGCAGGTGACTGGCCGTGCGTTTACGAAAGAGGAATTCAAGACATTTCTTCAGTCTTCCGAAGAGGCTGAACGCGTGCGTGCAGAAAAGGCCGAGCGCAAACCCGCTGTCGCCGCCTGATTTCTTGTTTATTTTTCCTGATCACTGCCTTCGCGGGGATGACATGCTTTAGAAAAAAAGCTATTAATCCCTATTCTGAAAGGATATTCCTATGAAACTTTTTCTCTCACTTTTACTTGGAGTTTTACTAATGGCGACAACACCTGCCAAAGCGGCTGATGATTTGGACAATACAATTTACCTCGACCTGAAAGATGGCCGTGTGGTGATAAAGCTTTTGCCAGAGAAAGCACCGAAACATGTCGAGCGTATCAAAACGCTGGCGAAGCAAGGCTTCTATGATGGCATTGTGTTCCACCGTGTGATCGAGGATTTCATGGCGCAAACAGGCGACCCGACAGGCACAGGTATGGGCGGCTCGGAATTGCCAGACCTGCCAGCAGAATTTAATGACGAGAATTTCGGCCGTGGTGCTGTAGGTATGGCGCGTAGCGGTGACCCTGATAGCGGCAACTCGCAATTCTTTATCTGCTTTGATGATTGCAGCTTCCTGAACGGCCAGTACACAGTTTGGGGAACAGTAACAGAAGGCATGGAGTTTGTTGATAAAATTACACGCGGCGAACCACCGGCAAATCCTGACAAGATTGTGAAGATGCAAGTGGCGGCAGACGCCAAATGATGCCCTTAGGCGTCATCCCGTGCCAGTGAGGCCCCAGCGTAGGCGGGGCCGAGCGGCGGACACGGGATCCAGTAAATTAACGTGCGCGGGCTTTGCCCGCGCTCTTTATTTATAACGCACCAGATCCCCGCTTTCGCGGGGATGACAGTGGCGGAGCTTTTTTATATCTTGAGAATATTCGCAGCCGTTGCGAGCTTATCCGCGATTTTCTCGATAAGTCCGTCTTCTGTCATCGGGTCGGCGGTTTCAAAGCGCAGGTAACATTCGCGCTCATCAAAAATTAGAAGCGGGTTTGCTGTTTTGGTGGCCATCAGGCTGTTCAGCACTTTCAGGCGTTCAGGCGTTAAATAGCTTTTCAGCTTCTCTTCGTCTTTGGTGCGCACGATTGTGCCTTCATGCCAGCCTTCGAATTCGGGCGTTACAGTGACGGGCAGGTCAAGCGTGTTGGCAAAAGCAATGTAAAAGGGCGCTGCAATCAAACCGCTTGTGGGCATGGTGCCGGGGAGTCTTAATTCCATGACAGTACGATAGCGGCGGCCACGGACATCGGCTGTGGGTTGTTCTTCAGTGTAAAGCACAAAGCCATATTCTTTATACTGGCCTTTTACAGCCGCGGGCCCTAGGGCGCGGCCGGGCACATATTCCATACGGTGGTTTTCAGCAAATTTCTTCCATGCGGCTTTTTGCTGGATCGTAATACGGATTGTCCAGATATAGATGCCAACAATAAAGAAAGCTGCAAATGCCCAGAGGAAGAGCCAGATATTCATAGGGGTAGTGTAGCATATTCGGGTAAACAAAAAAGCCGCAGGCTTTATGCGCCGCGGCTTTTTTGTTACGAAAAGAAGCTTATTTCTTGTTTACAGCTTCTTTCAGTTCCTTACCGGCCTTGAATTTTGGCTGTTTTGAGGCAGGGATCTGGATTTTCTCGCCTGTACGCGGGTTACGGCCTTCAGAGGCAGCGCGTGTCGAGGTTACGAAAGTACCGAAATTTACGAGGCGGACTTCCTCACCCTGTGACAGGGCTTTTGTAATTGTTGAAAGCACGGCTTCCAGTGTGTCTTGTGCTTGCGCGCGTGGCAGGCCTGTGTCGTTTGCGATTGCATCAATCAGTTCAGCTTTATTCACTTATATCTCCCGTAGGTTGACGTTTGAAAAGACCCTGCTAAACCGCGGAAAAGTGCGCCTTTGCAGGAACAATATGATTATTTTTAGGCCTTTTCGGGGGAAATCTCAATGCCGGACGATGGTTTTTTCCGAGTTTTCGGTGGATTTTGCCGGTAAGTCACTGATTTCGCTTGGTTTCTCTGTGCTCAGCGGCGTTGGCATAGTTACCAGAACATGGTGCAAAACCTCCTCGATTGTGCTTACGGGCACGATTTCGAGGCCTTTTTTCACGTTTGCAGGGATGTCAGCAAGGTCTTTTGCGTTATCCGCCGGAATAAGCGCCTTCTTGATGCCGCCACGCAGCGCTGCCATCAGCTTCTCTTTCAGGCCGCCTATCTCGGTGACGTAGCCGCGGAGGTTTACCTCGCCTGTCATGGCGATGTCTTTACGGATGGGGATCTGGGTGAGGACCGAAATAATGGCGCTCACCATCGCGGCACCGGCGGAAGGGCCATCTTTTGGCGTGGCGCCCTCGGGCACGTGAACGTGGACGTTTGTTTCTTTCAGCTTCTCGTAATCAATGCCGAACTGTGCCGCACGGGATTTGATCAGCATCTCGGCAACGGTGATGGATTCTTTCATCACGTCTTTCAGGTTACCGGTGGTGGTGACTTTACCGTCTTTACCAGGGAAGGTGACGGCTTCAATAGAAAGCAGATCGCCACCGGCTTCGGTATAGGCAAGGCCGTTCACAACGCCGATTTTATCTTGTTCGTCAATCTCACCGTATTTGTATTTGCGTACGCCGGCATATTTTTCAAGGTTGGACGGCGTAATAGACAAGCGTTTGCGGCCTGACATGAGGATCTCTTTCAACGCTTTGCGGCAGAGATTGCTAATCTCGCGCTCGAGGTTACGCACACCGGCTTCCCGTGTGTAGTAACGGATCAGGTTCAGGATTGCTGCGTTGTTGATAGAGAATTCGCTGTCTTTCAGGCCGGTCGCTTTCATCTGCTTCTTGAGCAAATGTTTCAGCACAATCTGTAATTTCTCATCTTCGGTATAGCCGGGGATGCGGATAATCTCCATGCGGTCAAGTAACGGGCGCGGCAGGCTCAGCGAGTTTGCCGTACAGATAAACATGACTTGCGAGAGATCATAATCGAGATCAAGGTAATGATCGTTGAATGTATGGTTCTGTTCAGGGTCAAGAACTTCAAGAAGGGCCGATGACGGGTCGCCGCGCCAATCAGAACCAATCTTATCAACCTCATCAAGCAGGAAAAGAGGGTTATTGGTTTTCGCTTTTTTCATGCTCTGGATAATTTTACCCGGCAATGCGCCAATGTAAGTGCGGCGGTGCCCGCGTATTTCGCTCTCATCACGTACGCCGCCCAAAGCGATACGCACAAAGTTACGATTTGTGGCTTTGGCAATAGATTGCCCCAGCGATGTTTTACCAACCCCTGGCGGACCAACGAGACACAGAATAGGGCCTTTAATGTGTTTTGTACGTTGTTGAACGGCTAGAAACTCGAGAATACGCTCTTTGACCTTATCAAGGCCGTAATGGTCGGTATCAAGAATTTTCTTCGCAGCCTTGATATCGCTTTTCAGCGCGCTGTATTTTTTCCATGGCAGGCTAAGAACCCAGTCAAGGTAATTGCGGATAACGGTTGCTTCTGCCGACATGGGGGACATCTGGCGAAGCTTTTTCACTTCGCTACGGGCTTTGTCTTTCGCGTCTTTTGAAAGTTTGGTTTTCTCGATACGCTTTTCAAGCTCGAGCATTTCATTCATAAAGCCGTCATCGCCTTCTCCGGTCAGCTCTTTTTGAATGGCTTTCATTTGCTCGTTCAAATAGAAGTCGCGCTGGTTTTTCTCCATTTGCTTCTTCACGCGCGCACGAATACGGCGTTCGACTTGCAGCACACCAATCTCGCCTTCCATCAAGGCATAGATTGTTTCCAAACGCTCGATGGGCGAAGCGGTTTCCAGCAGGCGCTGCTTTTCTTCAATCTTCAGAACCATGTGCGAGGCAATTGTATCGGCCAGTTTGTCTGTGTCATCGATCTGGTTAATTGCGACGATGACTTCCGGCGGGATTTTTTTGTTCAGCTTCACATACTCTTCGAATTGCGAGATAACCGCACGGCCAATTGCTTTTGATTCATCATCGCTATCTTCATCAACTATCAGAATTTCGACATGGGCTTCGGCGTGGTCTGTGCTGTCATTGAAATGGGTGATGCGGGCGCGCTGCTGGCCTTCGACCAGAACTTTGACGGTGCCATCAGGCAGTTTCAAAACTTGCAGAACCGTGCCAATTGTTCCTGTTGTATGCAGGTCGCTGATTGGCGGGTCTTCCGTTACACCGGTTTTTTGTGTCACGAGTAAAACTTTTTTCTCGCCCGCCATCGCCTTATCCAGCGCCTTCACCGAACGCTCGCGGCCGACAAAGAGGGGGACAATCATGTGCGGAAACACGACAATGTCACGCAAGGGTAAGACAGGGTAGCTATTCAAGGATGAAGGCGTCTCGGTCGTGGTTATCATAATACTTTCCCAAGGGGTCTTTAGAGGGGCATGTGTATGCCCCCATTTTATATCACTCTAAAAGGAAATAGTTAAGGCTCGAATAATATCAAGCCTTGGAAATCCTAGGTTTTAGGCCTTTTTATCGGGCGCAGCACCGGGGATTTCAGCACGGCTTGTGACCACATGGTCAATCAGGCCGAATTCCTTGGACTCTTCAGCTGACATGAATTTGTCGCGCTCGAGTGCATCTTCAATCACTTTCAGCTTCTGGCCTGTGTGCTTGACGTAGATTTCGTTCAAACGACGACGCAGGCTGAGGATTTCTTTTGCCTGAATTTCAATATCAGTTGCCTGACCACGTGCACCACCTGAAGGTTGGTGAACCATCACGCGTGCATTTGGTAGTGCATAGCGCTTGCCAGCAGCGCCCGCTGTAAGTAGAAGTGAGCCCATAGAGCAAGCCTGACCGATACAAACTGTTGATACATCGGGCTTGATATATTGCATTGTGTCGTACATCGCCAAGCCTGCTGTTACAACGCCGCCCGGTGAGTTGATATACATAGAGATATCTTTGGTCGGGTTTTCTGACTCAAGGAACAGAAGCTGCGCGCAAATAAGTGTCGACATATGGTCATGCACATCGGCCGTCAAGAAGATGATGCGTTCTTTCAAAAGGCGCGAGAAAATATCGTATGAACGCTCGCCGCGGTTTGTCTGCTCGACAACCATCGGGATCAGATCCATAACAACTTCTTCGGGGTGCAGGTGACTCATAGTGGGTATCCTTTTACTTTTTGATTCTTATGCCTAAATATCGCACGTAGAAGGTTAATAGACAATAACGGGAATATGAAAATAAATAGGGCGGCGCTTATTTATATTTTTATATAGATGCCGAAGACAACTTATAAAGCTTATAAGGCAAGTTCGAAGGCTTTGTATTATTGGGCGTGTTCTTATCGGCAAAGCATATGCTGGTGTTGAGTGTAAATCCGGCCTCTGTAGCGATACGCTCTATGTCGTGGCTACTCCAGAAATAATCTGTTACTTCAGCGACCAGCGCATTATCGGCAGCGTATATTTTTACTTGATAGGGTGTACCGCTTTTCACATTATTTTCAGGTGAAATACCTTCGTAATAAGCATGACGATAAAAAACATTCTCGGGGTTTGCAGTCACAACAATAAGTAACCCATTTGGTTTCAGATGATGTTGGACATCTTTAAACGCGGCGTATAAGTCTTCTGCGGTGTTGATGGCGGGGGGAACAAAAATCATAAAGCTGATATCGAACCGCAGGCCCTCAGCTTCTTCCATCGTTGTACTGAATTGGAGGTTTTTATGTTGAAAATTCTCTTGGGCTGTTTCAATCATTTTTTCAGAAGGGTCGTAGCCGAAAGCCTTCATGGAATATTCTGTTGCTGCCTTGTAGGCCAGCCAGCCTGTTCCACAGCCATAGTCAAGTATGGAGGCGTTCTCCGGAGCTTCTGCCAGAAAGGGTTGTATAGAATGCCAGATAAGCTCTTTTTCGCCGCCTCGTTCCAAAGATAGCGTTTTAAATCCCGCAACATTCCTGTTTTGAAGATAGTCGTTCTGGTTTTTTGTCATGAATGGTTTTTTATAATTGAAAAAACTGACCACTTAAAGACTAAAAAGTGAAAGATGATTAAAACTCTTTCCCGTTATCCCAATGATACTGGAACTGCGTGTAATAGCTCTCGGCAAGTGTGGGGCTTTTAATTAATATAATTCTTATAGGGTCGCGCATTTTTATTAGCGCCACCTTGTCGCCGTAAATATAATAGGGCGCATGCGGCGTGACAGCGCTTTCAGGCACAAGCCGGTAATTCTTTGATGCCCATTTGCTTTCGTTTTTTGACGGATCCGTGAGGAGCCCAAGCGTGCGGATATTCCGCTCGGTACGGCGCTTGAACATTTCCAGCATCTCTTTGGGGTAGAGTGATTTCCAGAGTTCATCATCAACAGGGCTGATACGCACATCACCGCCTCCTTTGAGTGTTTCTTCAATGTCGCGCCAGCATTTCAGCATCGCCTCACGCCCCTGCCACAAATTCACGTTAAATGGCTCGCGTTTTATTTTAACGCCGGGGTCATCGGTAAACTCGATATCGTATTTCTCGAAAGTGAGCTGGATAATTTTCATCGTCTCGGCGCGCGGGTTACCAGCGCCTGATTCAATCTGCCCGATGGCGGCGGGTGAAATGCCACTAAGCTTTGCTAAATCCTTCTGTGTCCAGTCGAGCAGGGCGCGGGCGGCTTTCATTTGGGCGAGTGTAATCATAGAAAATTCCTAGTTTCTTCACTTATAATATAGAAAAAATCTAAAATATTGTATTAAAACTATATTTTTCTTGGGTTTTGGGCGCCCCTCAGGCATAAATATTTCCATAACAAATTTAACCAAGGAGCGGGAAATGAAGAAAGTAGTATCAACGGGTGTGTCGTTATCAGTGATGTCGGCAAAGGATGTGTTTAATGGCCTGTCTGAAAAAACGGCTACGACGATGCGGGAAATTGTTTTGCGAGGCGAAGCGCTGCCGGAGTTTTACAAGCTTCCGCCTATATTCAAGATAAACATTGTAAGGTCTGCAGCTGGCGCATTCGAAGCGGCGCGCGATCCTAATACGCATTTCGAGCTATACACAGAAAACGTATTTGAAACTTTTATGAACGGGGAGTTTCCACATGGCCTACGCGGTACCAAGGAGATGATTGAGGATTTGCGTGACCGTGAAGACACGCAGCGCTATGTGTTGGCCATGCAGTGCCTGCGCAAAGCGTATGATGAATTTGTAGCGAAATAAGAGGGAAAGTAAAATGGAGAAATTAGACGAAGAAACAGTATTGATACTGGAGGCCATGATTAATAATCAGGCACCAAGGGCGTTTTATTCATTAAAGGCGCGCGAAACAAAACGTGCAGTTCGTGATGCGGCGAAACTCCTGCGGCAAGATGGACGTATGCAGGCGGCCATTACCAAGCGTGATGAGGAATTGATTGCAAGATTCAACATGGTTGCGAAGGATGATTTTGGCGTGCCCATAGAGCAATATGGCATTAGCGAGTATTTTCCCCACGCGTATCAAAGGTATTGCTTAGAGCCCCTTGCAGAAATTCAAAAAGAGGCGGCAAAGGATGCGCTTGCTAAAGCAACGGATGCAATTATTAACCCCGTTCCCGTATACAAGTGAGGGCGTAAATGACAGATCAACTCAAAGAAGCCTTTAAAGGGGCGTCCAAAGAGGCAGCCTTAGCCGTACAGGAGATTGTTGTTTGTGGATACGTGCATCCGGATTTTTACTGGCTCTCTGCAAGCTCCAAACTGTATGTCATGGGAGGTGCCGCAATAAGGTTTGATGCGGCATTGAAGCGGCAAAATGACCCGCTAGAAGATTATATGAATGGCTGCATGGCGGAGATGCTTGAAACACCTGCTCCTTTGAGCGGAGCTGATGATGCAATCGCAAGGATTGCAGAGATAAAAGAGGAGGCTACCCACTCTGCACGTGTCCTTGCATCGCGCTGTATGGATCAATCCTTCCGCGTTTACTTGGAGAACAAATAAAAAAAGCGCCCAGATCGGGCGCTCATTTTAAGGCTGTTTCAATTCAGGCGCGGGCGATTTGGCAGGTAATCTCAACTTGTCAGGGTGCACCCACTCCTGTGCTTTGAAGCCTTGTAATTGCGGTGGTGTATCATCAACCAGACGTTTGATATTCAACCCTTCCAGTGATGTTTTAGGCTTCATCTCGTCCCATCTGCCATGCAGGCCGGCGCGCTCAATGGCTTCTTTCAAACGCTTGATGTTGTCTTCAATATTTCCACCTGTATATATTTCCGCCTCATCGCTATCTTCAAGTAGCTGTATATAAACATGAACCTGCAGATTTCCTTGTGCATCAAGCAATGTGCCATCAACATCATAAGCCACAATATCTGCAATTTCTTCTTCCGGCGCACCTGTTTGTAGGAAGTTGGCGGGAACGGCAGATTCTCCGCCGCGTGCAATTATGAACTGCCGCAATTTCTCTACCGTTTCATCTGAATAGCGTCCTCCCTTATATACAACATCACCTGATACAAGCTTGTTGTAGAATTCTTCAGGCGTTGGTGATGAAAACATTGCGCTGCTGATGTCGCGAACGCGGCATAGAACGGCCTCGTTATTAAGTGCGGCAGGCATAAAGCGCCATGTATTCAAATGCGGGTTTTCTGCTAAGGCATCAATGTTCAGGAGTCCTATAGGGGTGAAAATTCTATTTGAGTTAGGAACAGGGCCATTCCCGCCCAATGCTTCCAGTCGCTTTATCATTTCATTGATGAGGATTTCTGCCGCAGGATAGAAATCGGGCGCTGAAAGTAGACTATCAAATGAATGCGGAAGCGCGGCTGTACTTAACTCCTGCCCGTATTTCTCGAACAGGTGACATACTTGATGCGTCCAGTAGCCTAGTAGTTCAGATTCGTAAAGCAGGGAGCCAAATTTGCCACGCTTGGAGGCATAAAAGAATTCTTCGGCATATTTCTCTCCGTGATAATCTACATAGTGCTCCCATATATTGCTGCTCCTAGCTTTAAGTTCATTAAGGCTGGAATTAACAAAGCGCTTTTCAGTCATCACTTCAGCTAGCATCTTCAGTGTGTAGGATTTTTCAGCGGCGGTGAAAGTATTATCACGAAGCAGGCGGTCAATTGCTTTTTCTGCTTCAAAAATACTTTTCTTATCTGACAGCATGTTAATTGCTTCAATGTCTATACCGCCCACAATCTGGTTGGTGCCTGCTGCTGCCTGATGTTCTTGTTTGATAGCCATTTGTCCCTCTCTTGCTTTTTGTTTTGTATGAAGGGGAGGCTATAGCAGCGTTTACATAGTGTCAATTTTTATGTACTATAATACATTTTAAGTGTATTATTTACGAGGAAGGTTCATTTGATAGACATTTCACAAATAAAAGCAGCACGTGCGTTACTGGACTGGACGCAGGCTGACCTCGCTGAAACCAGCGGGATATCGCAGCGGGCCATTGCCAAAATCGAACTGGGTAAGGGTAATCCGCGCGAAGATACACTTGTGGCGCTACGCGGGGCTTTTGAAAATAACGGCATCAATTTTATCGGCACGCATGGCTTGGAGAAAAAACAGGAACGCTTCAACATGACGAGCTTCACGGGGCGCGATGGTATGTTCAAGGTCTGGGCCGATATTGATAAATGTTTCCCGCGTGGTGGTGAGATTATGCTTGCAAACCTTGATGACAGGCTGTGGGACAAACATTACCGCGCCGAGCTGATAGCGGAAAACAAGAAGCGCGATAAAAGGGGAATAACATTTCGCGGGCTTTTATGCGAAGGTGACAGCCATACGCTGAATAAGCCAGAATTCTACCGCACGGTCAGTAAGGACGCGTTTGGGGATATCCAGTACTACATCTACGCTGACCGCGTTTGCTTTATGATGTTCAATCAGGAGCCGTTTCGTTTCATCCTGATACAAAGTGCGGGGCTTTCCGATATGTTTCGTGCACAGTTCGAACTGAACTGGGCGAGAGGTAAGAAAATCAAGTAATGCGCGCCAAACACTGCCCATTTGTATCGCAGTGAAATAGAGCTGCTTGTGCCGAGAAAGGCTCAAGGGTTATTGCGGGCAGGTCAAGGCAGGTATTCTCACGTGTGCGTGCAAGGGTTATATGCGGGAAATAGTTATCACCATGCCCTGTGAGCGGCGTTAAGCCGGTGGTTTCGATAAAGAAATTGTGTAGTTGTAAAATCTCCGGCGTTTTTTCAATCTCAAGCCCATGCCATTCATATCCTGCGTGTCTGTCACCGCCTCCATGAATATAAAGTGCCTTTGAGTTTATATGGATAGGTGCGTGGGCAAGCGGGTTGCTGGCTTTTCCATGTAAAAAATCCTCCGTACATTCAAACTGTGCAACGGTGATATGCGGGATCGAATGAGGGGGAACACCAAGGGCTAGATGGCCCTCGGCAATGTCTTTAAAATACAGCTTACAGTAATTTACAATGGCGTTGTTCTCACGCGGGGGCAAGGGCAACGCGAAGTTATAGCGCGGCATAAATTACGCCGCGGCGAGTGAACGCAGAACGTAGTGCAGAATGCCACCGTTTTTGAAGTATTCAATCTCGTCCAGCGTATCGATGCGGCAAAGAACTGTTATTTCTTCGGTCTTGCCATCAGGGCGTGTGATTTTAATTGTCACATCCTGACGGGGCTTAAGGCCTGACGCGATACCGGCAATATCAATTGTCTCTTCGCCTGTCAGCTTCAATGTTTGGCGTGTCATGCCGTCTTTGAACTGGAGCGGAAGAACGCCCATACCCACCAGATTAGAACGGTGGATACGCTCGAAGCTTTCGGCAATAACGGCGCGAACGCCCAGCAGTACCGTACCTTTTGCAGCCCAGTCACGGCTTGAACCTGTGCCGTATTCTTTACCTGCAAAAACAACAAGCGGTGTGCCGTCTGCCTGATATTTCATCGCAGCGTCGTAAATTGGCATTTCTTCACCTGATGGTACATATTTCGTCATGCCGCCTTCAACGCCGTTTAACATTTCGTTTTTAATACGGATGTTGGCGAACGTACCGCGCATCATGACTTCATGATTACCACGGCGTGCACCATACGAGTTGAAATCCGCGTAGGTGACGCTATGGTTCGTCAGGTATTTGCCGGCAGGTGAATCCTTCTTGATAGAACCTGCTGGCGAAATATGGTCGGTTGTAATTGAATCACCAAAAAGGGCGAGAACACGCGCGCTTGCGATATCTTTAACCGGTTTTGGCTCTTTGCTGATGCCCGCGAAGTAGGGCGGGTTTTGCACGTATGTGGAGCTATTATCCCATGAATAGGTTTCGCTCCCTGCGGCACCGCCAATGGCTTGCCACTCTTTTGGCCCCAAGAACACGTTTGCATAGCGGCTCTTGAACATTTCAGGTGTTAAACACTGCTCGACTGTTTTGCGCACCTCTTCGTTTGAAGGCCAGATGTCTTTCAGGTAAACATCTTTTCCGTCCGCGCTCTTACCAATCGGGTCTTTTGTCAGGTCAATATTCAGCGAACCTGCGAGGGCATACGCCACACATAATGGAGGCGAAGCAAGGTAGTTTGCTTTCACGTGCGGGTTTACACGCCCTTCGAAGTTTCTGTTGCCTGAGAGAACACTGGCAACGGTGAGGTCGCCTGCTTCAACGGCTTTTGCAATATGGTCAGGCAAGGGGCCCGAGTTACCAATACATGTTGTGCAACCATAACCAACAAGGTTAAAGCCCATTGCATCAAGGTCTTTTTGCAGATCGGCTTTTTCAAGGTAGTCTGTAACAACTTGCGAGCCTGGTGCGAGGGATGTTTTCACCCATGGCTTCACTTTCATGCCCAGTGCATGGGCTTTGCGGGCCACAAGACCTGCCGCCACCATAACAGACGGGTTTGAAGTGTTTGTACAGCTTGTAATGGCGGCAATCACAACATCACCGTTTGAAAGGCTGTAATCAGTGCCTGCAACGGCGTGTGTTTTCGTTTCAGGGAACGACTCTTTAAAGGCCGGTGCTGCTTTTGAAAGCAGGACACGGTCTTGCGGGCGTTTTGGCCCTGCGAGTGATGGTTCAACTGTACCAATATCAAGTTCAAGCGTATCGGTGAAGACAGGATCAGGCGATGACGCATCACGCCACATACCTTGTTCTTTTGCGTAGGCTTCAACCAGTTTTGCGCGGTGCGGGTCACGGCCTGTGAAGTTCAAATAGCGGATTGTCTCGGCATCGATCGGGAAGAAACCACATGTTGCGCCGTATTCAGGCGCCATGTTTGCAATTGTTGCACGGTCAGCGAGCGACATATTATCAAGGCCCGGGCCGAAGAATTCGACAAATTTATTGACCACACCTTTTTTACGAAGCATTTCAGTAACGGTAAGAACAAGGTCAGTTGCCGTTGTGCCCTCTTTTAATTTGCCGGTGAGTTTAAAGCCAATGACTTCGGGGATCAGCATCGAAACAGGTTGGCCGAGCATCGCGGCTTCAGCTTCAATACCGCCAACACCCCAGCCAAGAACGCCGAGGCCATTCACCATTGTTGTGTGGCTGTCCGTGCCCACAAGCGTATCGGGGTAGGCAACTTGGGCGCCTGTGCGCTCGTCTTGTTCAACCCAAACAGTTTGCGCGAGATACTCTAAATTAACTTGGTGGCAAATGCCTGTGCCTGGTGGCACAACGCGGAAGTTTTTGAAAGCATTCTGGCCCCAGCGCAAGAACGCATAGCGCTCGCCGTTGCGTTGAAACTCAAGTTCAACGTTCTGTTGGAACGCACCGCCATTACCAAAAGCATCGACCATCACAGAGTGGTCAATGACAAGGTCAACAGCTGTGAGCGGGTTAATTTTTTGCGGGTTACCACCAAGCGCTTTTACGCCTTCGCGCATCGCGGCCAAATCAACTACGGCAGGAACACCTGTAAAATCCTGCATCAGCACGCGGGCAGGGCGGTAGGCAATTTCGTGGCTCGAGCGTTTATTCTTTTGCCAGTCAACAACGGCTTGGGCATCTTCTGCCTTCACTGTGCGGTCATCTTCGAAGCGGAGCATGTTTTCGAGGAGCACTTTAAGCGAGAAAGGAAGCTTGGAAATATCACCGAGTTTTTCAGCGGCTGTTTTCAACGAGAAATAATCATAGTTTTTCCCATCAACTGTCAGCGTTTTGCGGGCTTTAAGTTGGTCGTGACCTGTAAATGTCATAAGTGGCTCCGGTATGTTATTGAAAATAAAAGAAACTTTTATCGTTATTCTACAGAAGTTTTAGCGGGAAAAAAATAAGAAGCCGTTAAAAATCATGTATGGTTATAAAAATATTTTATTAACCTGACTCCGCTAAGGTTTTAGCTGACATGAATTTTATCAAGAACCTGTTTTCATCGAACAAAGGCGCCCAGAAACTCGACCGTGACCCTGACCGTTACGAGCGCGAGAAGCGGGTTGCGCGTTCAGAAGACAGGGACGAGCGCATGGCGCTTGCCAAAAACAAATATACGCATCAGGAAATTCTTTATTATCTGGCCCAGAACGACCCTGACCCGGGTGTACGGCAGGCGGTGGCAGAAAATGAATCAACCCCCGTACAGGCGACGCCTGTTTTGGCGCGCGACAACAACGTTGATGTGCGTATGGCACTGGCAAAGCGCTTGGTTGATCTGTTGCCCGACCTTTCGCATGATAAACATAGCCAGCTCTATGCATTTGCAGTGCAGGCATTGGGTACGCTTGCACTTGATGAGGTTTTGAAAATCCGTATGGCGCTTTCAAGCGCCTTGAAAGACCATACGCATACGCCGCCTAAGATTGCAGGGGATCTTGCACGTGACATCGAGCGCGAAGTATCGGAGCCGATTTTGCGTTTCTGTGCCGCGTTGGCTGATGCGGATTTGATCGACATTTTGCGCAACCACCCCGCAAGCTGGGCAGTACAGGCTGTTGCCGGCCGTGAACAGATTAGCGGACTTGTATCGGCAGCCGTTATAGATACGAATGATGTGCCGGCAGGGGAGATACTCCTGAAAAACGAGGGCGCTGAAATTACAGTTGAGACGCTCGGGTTTATTGTTGAAAAATCAAAAGAATTCCCGCAGTGGCAAAAGCCGATTGCTGTGCGTAAACAGCTTCCCCCCGAGATTGCACGTGATTTGGCCAAATTTGTTGATGATGCGGTGAAGAACCTTCTGCTTGAGCGTTCCGACTTTGATGCTGATACAATTGAAGAAATTACAGTGATTACGCGCCGTCGCCTGAACTTCCTCGAGCAAGAGGAAAGCGGTGACCAGAGCGATGCGGCAAGCCGCGTGAAAGCCTTGTTGAAGGAAGGCAAGCTGAACGATGAGGTGGTGATGGATGCTTTGGCTGTTCGTGACCGTGAATTTGTGATGATTGCGTTGGCAGGGCTTGCTAAATGCCCGTTGGGAACAATTGAAAAGATATTTGATATGCAGGCGCCCAAGCCTGTTGTGGCGATTACATGGAAAGCAGGTCTTTCCATGCGCACGGCGCTAAAGCTGCAACAGGAAATTGCACGTATACCGCAGAAAGAATTGATTTTCCCGAAAGGCGGAACCGATTACCCGCTCGATAAAAAAGAGTTGGCATGGCAGCTCGATTTTCTGGGTATTGAAGCGGCTTAAGCTTAAATTTATTCGCCTTCGCCAACTGGCTCTGAATTCAACTGAACGAAATTCTGGATTCCTTGCAGTTTGATAGACTCAAGCGTTGTTTCCAGATGGTCAATATGGCCTTCTTCATCAGCGAGAATTTTCAGGAACAGGTCACGGCTCACATAATCCTGCGCTTTTTCACATACGGCAATAGCTTCGCGGTAAGCATCGCGGCCGCCATATTCAAGCTTCAAATCATTCTCGATGATTTCCTGTACGTTTTCACCAATCAGGAGTTTATCAAGTGTTTGTAAATTCGGCAGGCCTTCAAGCAGAAGAATACGCTTGATGAATAAATCGGCATGCTGCATTTCCTCAATGCTTTCTTTGTATTCATGCTTGGCGAGCTTTGTCAGGCCCCAATCTTCCAGCATACGTGAGTGCAGGAAATACTGGTTGATCGCAGTCAGTTCCTTTTTGAGACCAATATTAAGATGCTCGATAACTGTTTTGTCGCCCTTCATGTGAATTCTCCTTTGCCAATAAAATAAGACATGGCTAAAGCGGCGGCAACCCCTGATTCTACTTATTTTTGCGCTATTGAGAATTGATCGCAGTGTTTTTTGTGCGTAATCCTGTTTTCATGGCAAGGCGGCGAATTGGTTCCATGCCATGTGTAAAAGAAAGCCCCGCGCGGCGGATATTTTGCAGCAGGCTGTTTTTTGTTTTTACAAGTTCGTTTAGCCCCTGCGTGCCAAGTACGCGCGTTTTAATATCAGGCAGGCGCCTTCTTTCGTATTTTAACAAAACAGCTTTTGCGCCGATATCGCTTCCGGTTTCTTTTGCTTCATCAAGACATGTAAGAAGTGCAATCACGTCTGCAAGGCTGATATTCAAACCTTGCGCGCCCGTTGGTGGTACAACATGTGCGGTTTCCGCCAATAGAACCATCCGTGGTGCAATTAATGTATTTGTATGCATGGTAACAATCGGCCACAGGCTTGTACCTGAGACAAGTTCAATAGCCCCAAGAATATTTTCAGAGAGTATCTGGATTGTTTTTTCAATGTCTGGTTTGCGGGCCTGCTTTATTTTTTCGGGTTCATCATGAGGCATCATCCAGACGAGGCTTGAATGATTATTTGGTAGTGGCACAAGTGTGAAGGGGCCGCCTGTGCGGTGAAACTCGGTTGAGGTGTCGTTGTGCGGCTTGCTGTGTTTTAAAAGGCAGGTTAGGGCGGATTGATGATAATCACGGTTCAGCGTTTTAATGCCTGCATTTTCACGGAGTGTAGATTTGCGTCCGTCAGCAGCGACAAGGAGCGCTGCCTCAAGCTTATGGCCGGATGAAAGCGCGGCTTCTGTATGGGCGGGGCCGCTCTGGTGGCTATTAATTTTATCTTGCAGAAGCGTGATGTTTTTATCTTTATCTGCAAGGCCCCAAAGTGTTTTGCGAAACAGCGGGAGCGGCACGTTATAGCCGTAGGCTTCAAACCCAAGCTCGGAAGCGTTGAATGATTTGGCTTCACCGCGGTCAATAATACAAAGTGTTTTTAATGTGCCGCAATGCTTCTGTATTTCTTTCCAGATGGGTAGCTCGTTTATCAGCGCCATACCTTCTTGCATAATGGCGGCTGTACGTCCATCAGCTGGGGGCAGCACGTCTTCAGGCGGAAAAGGTTCGATAAGAGCAATGGTATAATTACGTACAGCGGCGTGCAGCGCCAGCAAAAGAGCTGGAATGCCGCCACCACTTATAATTATATCGAACTTGCTTTTCATGATCTGCGGCTTACATTATAACGGTCAAACAAAGAAGGCAAAAGGAAACAAAATGGCAAAAGTAGAAATATATACATGGACTGTGTGCCCTTATTGCGTGCGTGCCAAGGACCTGATGCAGCGCAAAGGTATTGAATATACCGAACACAATATTGACGGTGATGATGATGCCCGCGCCAAAATGGTAGAGCGTGCGCAAGGCCGCCGTAGCTTGCCGCAAATTTTTATAAACGATAAGCCGATTGGCGGGTTTGATGACCTCTCGGCCCTTGATAAAAGCGGTGAGCTGGAGAAATTACTCGCGGCCTAGATTGAACGTATGGTCAAGCGCCCAGATGAGATCAACAAGGATCTTCTTTTTCGCATCGATAAATGCCTTGGCTTTTTCCTGAAGCTTCAGGCGTTTTTCTGCATGTGTGAGCAGGTCGGAAATCGTCGCTATGAGAGCATCTTTATTCTCTACTGCAATACAGGCATGCGCGGCATGAAGCTCATCAAAGATTGCTTGTAAGTTTTGCACGTGCGGCCCGTGAAGAATGGCACAATCAAGCTGTGCTGCTTCAAGCGGATTATGCCCACCACCCCCATCATCACTTAGTGTGCGGCCAATCATGGCAATCGGGGCAAGCTTGTAAAATAGCCCTAGGTCGCCAAGTGTATCCGCTACATAAATATCTGTATCGGCGTTTGGTAATGTTTTTTCTTGGCCACGGAAAAGGATATTCAGGGTTTCACTTCTGAAGGCATCGGCAATAGCCTCACGTCGCTCGGGGTGGCGCGGAACCACAATCGTAAGGAGGTTGGGGAAGGTGGCTTTTAGCGTTTTATGGGTTTCTACGGCGATTTCTTCCTCGCCTTTATGCGTGCTCGCATAAACCCAAGCCGGCCTTGTGTTGATAATTACCTGTAGGGCCGCCAGCTTGGCATCATCATAGGGTAGCGGGGCAGCCGCGTATTTAATATTGCCTAGCGCGTGAATATTTTTGAGGCCAAGGGATTTGAAATTATCGGCATCTGCTTTGGTTTGCGTCAGGATAATCGAGAAAGTAGAGAGCATTTTCTGCGCGTATTTTTTGATGCGTTGCCAACGTGCAAGCGAGCGAGGTGATAGGCGGGCATTGATAAGCGCGGCAGGAATATGACGCTTTTTAATAGCGGACAACATGGCGGGCCATAATTCTGACTCGGTCCATATCACGCGTTCAGGCTTCCAGTAATCCAGAAACTTTGAAACATAAGCAGGGTGGTCATAGGGGATGAATTGGTGGATCAGCCTGTCGCCATAACGCTGCGCAACCATTTGCGCAGACGTTTTCGTGTAGGTCGTTACAAGAATTCTGAAATGCCCTTCGGCAAGGTAATGGTCAAGAAGCGGAAAGAGGGACACAGCCTCGCCAACGCTTGCACCGTGGCAGTAAAGCAAATTACCTTCAGGGCATACTTGTGTTGCTTTACCAAAGCGCTCGGGCTTGCGCGCGGCAATTTCTTTGCCGGCATTTACGCGGAGCGCGTAAATGATGTGCCATAAAAGCGAGTAGGGCCATGTAAACATGGCCCTACTATAGCTATAAATTCTGAAATGTTAATTGGTTAAGGCGTACCATCGGCAGGCGTTTCAGCCGCCGCACATTCGCCAAAGTCAGGGACGAAGGTCCTGATGCCGGCCTTCAGTGCATTTAACGGCGCACAAACAAAGCCTTGAATAAGGTTGATAATGCTTTCCCGTACAATACGCCCGACAATCTGGAGAACCATCTGCACAATTGCACCGCCGGGGAGCGAAGAGATAAGACCCATGGCATCATTCAAAAGTCCTTGCACCATATCCATACCACGGCCGATAATTTCCTGTCCGCAGGAAAGTTGGCCAAGAGACTGGTTTAATTCAGGGAATTCGGAGTGCCATTGATTTTCAACGCAGCGCGCTCTTTCAATTCTGCGCTCTGCCATCTCGATACCTCTTTCTCTGAGGCGTTCCTGCACCTGTGCAAAAGTACCGCCGCGGGCATAGGACTTGCTGACAATGTTGTAACCTAATTGTCCGCGCGTGACTTCAAACTGCCCGAACATGACCAGAAACATCAAAAATGCGCATATGATTTTGTACATAATTACAGTATCTCCCACAATTCCTTAAAATTTTATTCAAATTTGCGGGATTCGGCAATTTTTTTAATAGGGGGGTCTAAGTCTTTGAAAAGACTAGGCGGCTTCTTCAAGATCAATATCAAGGATTGACATGGTCAGGTTATAGGAAATGTCGCCGTCCTCGTCGTCCTTATAAATCGTACCGAGGAATTCGCCGTCTTTCAGCAATTCCAGCGAATCGGCTGCTTTCGGGCGGGTACGGACTTGCAGGGTTTTCAGGCCGAATGTGCGTTGAAAATAACCCTGTAACTTTTGAACTTCGTCATTATTCCATGTCATAGAGAGTTATTAGCCTCTGGCGTTATTTTTGGCAATGCATTTATAGGGCCGGAGACAATATTATGGCATATCTCGGCCATTTTCTTGCGGTCTGCCCCCTCGGGAAAGGATACAGGCGCGTGGAATATGATTTTGACACTCGCGCCAGAGAGCATCGTAAAGCGGGGGAGGTGGTTCATGATATTATTATCCTCTCCCACCCAGGCATAAAGACATTGTTGCGTATAATCTGTGACGGGCTTGTTGTCGATTTCAAGCACAACAATTGTGAATGGCTGGATGACAAAGCGATGCGGGTTATTTTCTGCCAGTGTAAAAAGGCTCGATTTGAAATTCTTTACATACAGGCCATCTGTGTTTGTACCTTCGGCAAACAGGATGAGATTTTTGTTCTGCCGTATGAATTCATCAACGCCTTTTACTTCGTTAGCCGCGGCGGATCTCGTGCGGTCGATATAATATGTTTGCTGGAGTTTCGACAGGATGCCGAAGAGGAGCCAGCTCCCAACTTCCTTTTTAGCAATAAAAGAAGCGCGAAGAACTTTGCCAAGAACTGGAATATCCAGATAGGAAACATGGTTGCCGACAAAGAGAACCGGCTTGTCACCATAGGCAGGCTGCCCCTCAACGATTATCTTCAAGCCCATCAGCCAGCAAACAAAAATATGCCAGATTTGCGGTAGCACATAAGCGGCAGGGCCCCGCGTCACCATGAGAAGAGGAGTTTGTATAACAATAAGCAGGAGTGACCACAGGACAAAAATTGTCAGGCGTATAGCGCTTCTGATGCGGCGGAAAATCATGGGTTATTTAACGATATTCGTGTCTTTGGTGCGGTCGTAATGTTTTTTGTAGCGGCGCTCGATAGAGGAAACCGGCATCACAACGCAAATATCAACACTATTCCATTGATGGTCAATAAACGCACCGTCACCCATATAGGCACCTGCGCGGATATAACCCTTGATAAGCGGCGGTAAGCTCATCAGTGCCTGCTTCACGTTGATGTCTTCTTTTTTATGGCGGTTCATTTCCACATAGACATGTTCAAGCGCGCGGGGGCGTATTTCTTCAGGGGCCAGATGGTAATGGTACAAATAAGACAGGCCTTGCGAGACATTGTCGGGGTTTGTTTCGCTGGGGAAAGATCCGCAACCGAACATCAGGTTTATGTTGTGCGCTTCAACGTAGGAGACAATCCCCTGCCAGAGAAGCTGCAAGACTGACATCGAGCGGTAACCTTCGATAATGCAGGAGCGGCCTAGCTCGAGTAGTTCACCACCATTCTTTTTAAGTGGCGAAATATCAAATTCGTCTTCTGTGTAGAAATTGCCAATTTTTTCGGCAGCATGTTTGCGGATCAGGCGGTAGGTGCCGATGATGCGGTCTTCAGTATTTTTGTGGCGTGTATCTTCAAGGATCAAATGGTCGGCAACATCATCATATTTATTGATGTCACGTTGCAATGAGGCCATCTCGGCCGATGGCGTTGCGCCAAGTTCTTCATAGAATACCTTGTAGCGCAGCTTCTGGGCCGCGACGATTTCTTCTTCCGTTCTGGCCATGCGTACAACAATGCCAGCGGTTTCAGGCTCTTTTTCGAGGAGCGTGGTTGTCATAAATTGAAGTTAGATAACAATTTGCCTCACTTTTCAAGTATTGGTGAGGGGTAGAGTAGCTACTTATCCCCTGTATAAGTCTCGAGAAGCGATAAAGAGGCTTTAGAATCAGAGACTTCCAGTTTTGCACGGATGCCAACGGGCAGGCTCATCATCCGCCCGCCATGGCCGAAGGAATGGGTCATGACCACCGGAATATCAAGATCATGCGTATATTCGTGGATCAACTCATCCAGTGAATAAGGGAAGCCCGAGGTGCCCGTATTCGAGATCATTGTGAAGTTGCCGATAATAAGCCCCGCGGCTTCCTCGAGTTTGCCGAGGCGGCGGAGCTGCATCAGCATGCGGTCGATATTCCGGATCTCTTCCATTTCATCTTCAATCAAAACAATCGCGTTCTTGAAAGAGGGGGCATATTCGGTGCCGAGCAAGTAATTCATCAGGCAGAGATTGCCACCAATCAAATGGCCTTCACCTGTGCCGTTTTTGAAAGCTTGCGGGCTTTCAAACTGAAGAGTTGCTTTCTCGCCGGAGGCAACCGAAAGGAAATCAGCAAAGTTTTTTTCCTTGTTGTCGTTCACAAAGCTGCGCACATGCGGACCATGGAGTGAAGGTACGCCGCGCTTGTGCCACAACGCATTGATAATCGCCGTATTGTCGCTAAAGCCTGAAAATATTTTCGGCGTTTTTGCAAGCAGGTCAAAATCAAGATAATCCAGCAGGTTCAAACAGCGTAAACCACCTGTTGTGGCGATAATGGCTTTAATCTCGGGGTCGGCCCAGTATTCATGCAGTGCCGCGGCGCGCGTTTTATAATCGCCTCCCCAAAGCTCGTCATGGCACATATCATTATTCGGGTGGACTTTGACCTTGAAGCCTTTGCTTTCAAGAAAGGTTTTTCCTGCCTCGATCGTCTCGCGTTTTATAACCCACGAGGTTGCAACAATACCAATTGTGTCGCCTTGTTTAAGCGCAGCAGGTTTTGTTATCACGGCACTCGCCCTTTTCAAGAATTTTAACGCCTGGCAAGGTTTTGCCTTCAAGCCATTCAAGGAAGGCTCCGCCTGCGGTTGATATATAAGTGAAATCGTTTTTCACGCCCGCATGTTCTAAGGCTGAAACTGTGTCGCCGCCACCTGCAACAGAAATAATATTGTTATGCTTCGTTGCGTGCGCAACAGCTTTTGTAAGCGCGGTGGTGCCCACGTCAAACGGTGTTTGTTCGAACACGCCTAAAGGCCCGTTCCACACAACTGTTTTCACTTCATTCAGAAGCTCGGAAATAAGGCGGACTGTTTCAGGCCCAACGTCGAATATTTTTTCAGTTGCGGGCACTTTTGTTGCGTCTACTTTATTACGCTGATCTGTAACTGCATCTAGTGGCAAAAGCAAACGGCAGCCCGCGCCCTCCGCTGTTTCAAGAATACTGAGCGCTGTATCGCACATATCTTTCTCAACTAATGAGCCGCCAACCTCATGCCCCTGCGCAAGCAGGAAGGTGTTCGCCATGCCGCCAGCCAGAAACAGCATGTCGACTTTTTGAACAAGGTTATTGAGGAGGTCAAGCTTCGTGGAAATTTTCGAGCCGCCGACAATTGCCATCACAGGGCGTTTTGGTGTTTCCAGCGCTTTTTGCAAAGCGTCCAATTCTTCCATCATCAGCAGGCCTGCATAAGAAGGCAGATAATGGCCAATACCTTCTGTTGATGCGTGCGCGCGGTGTGCGGCAGAAAAAGCATCATTCACAAAAATATCACCAAGCCCTGCAAGTTGTTTGGCAAAGGCGGGGTCGTTCTTCTCTTCGCCTGTGTGAAAGCGTGTGTTTTCCAGCAATATGATTTTATCTTCAGCAAGTACGTTATAGTCTGTGGCAATAATCACCTCATGGCCCCAATGTTTTGCAAGCGGGGGCAATAGGAAATCGAGTGAAAAAGCAGGGTCGGGCGCGCCCTTGGGCCTGCCGAAATGTGAAAGGATAATAATTTGCTTTACATGATGCTTGAGCAGGTAATCGATCGTTGGCTTTAAACGGTCAATACGCGTGAAGTCCGTCACTGTCTTCTGGTCATCAACGGGTACATTCAAATCAGCACGCAGCACTACGCGCTTATGGGCAAGGTCACAGTCTTTGATTGAATTATAAGTCATGGCGTTTCCTTATCTGATAGTTTTCGCACGCTCGGTGGCCTGAAGCAAGCGTCTAGCAATTGCGGGGTCCATAGCGCTATGGCCGCCATCGGGTACGATCACATAATCGGCCTCAGGCCATACTTTATGGAGCCTGTGCGCAGTTTCGAGCGGGCATATAACATCATAGCGTCCGTGAACGATAACAGCAGGAATATGACGTATGCGGTCAATATCATTCAGCAGGCTCTTCTTTGGTGCGATGACTTCATGAATAAAGTAATGGCACTCCAGCCGCGACACAGCGAGGTTATACTGTATCTCCTCTTCCGTGATCGTTTTTTCGATTGCGGGAATAAGGCGGGAGCAGCGGCCTTCAAACATAGCCCAGGCCATGCCTGCTTCGCGCTGGGTTTGTGGATCGTTCGAGCAAAGGCGCTTATAATAGGAGGGTAAAATGTTTTTGCGTTCTTTCTCGGTGAGGGGTGCAATAAATTCGTCATAGGCTTCGGGGTATGTTTTTTTCATGCCGCTGATAAACCAATCGACTTCGTTTTGCTCGAGTAAAAAGATGCCGCGTAAAATCAAACTGATGCAGCGCGCTGGCTGAGCGATTGCATATGAAAGCGCAAGCGTGCTGCCCCATGAGCCGCCAAACACATGCCATTGGTCGATGCGCAAATGTTCCCGTAATTTTTCAATGTCACTTACAAGATGCGCACGGGTGTTGTTTTTCAACTCTCCTAACGGAACAGACCGGCCCGCTCCGCGTTGGTCATATATGATAATCCTGTAATGTTCGGGGTCGAAAAAACACCGATGCAGCGGGCTGGCGCCAGCGCCGGGGCCGCCATGCAGGAATACAACCGGTACGCCGTCTGGGTTGCCCGATTGCTCCCAGTAAAGCGTATGGGTGCCGTCAACCGACAAAAACCCCGTGGAATAGGGCGTAATAGGAGGAAAAAGCTTCATTTGCATAAAATTCTAACCAAAATTCAGACTATTTATAGCATTTTTCTGGGATCATAGAAGTATGGGGCTGGAAAACCCGCTTATCAACGAAGATTTTCTTTTAAATTCTATCAGCAGCATTCTTACCGATGCGGCTTACCTTGGCCTGTTAATAAATATAAAGGGTGAAACCTTGCGGGAAAAAGACCCTGAGTCTTTCGCGTTTGCGCAAGGGGAAATCAAAAAAATCCTTGCCGATGCAAGTGACAGCCGTGCAACCAAATCAAAAAAATATAACCAATTGCTCAATTTTGTTACAGCATATCCGGCGCTCTGCTTCCGTAGTGAAACTGTGGCGCTGATAAATGTCGCGCCAGAGTTTGCTTTGAATATGGCGCTTCTTATTCCAAGCCTGCCAGCGGTTTTCCCAAACCTTGTTGCGGTAAACGAAAAGCAGAATGGAATTATTACATCATCTATAGCGCGTAAAGCCATTCGCAAGAGAACGGGAACGGATCGTGTTCATTACACATTGACATCCAACGCGATTAACAGGCTTGCGCTTGATGCAATTATTACAGCAGCCAATATTACACGCGAAGGCGGAACGGTGATCCATGTCGTGAACAGGGATGATGGCGCTCATCTGATCGGGCTTGATAATGAAGGGTTCGATACGCTTGTGGAAGTTGCCAAACATATGGAGCAAGAGGTTATTGTCAGGAATGACCGCTATTTTGTTCTCAGGCAGAACTCGGCAACCGCTATGTCGCTTGAGGATATCGAGGAAATGCTCTCGTTTAATGTGGAGAATCTTCTAAAAGTTCCATCTGCTGGAAGTGCGTAAGCGTAATAGAAGGGCCGTTTTTACTCTCGATAAATCCGCGTATGCGGATTTTTTTATCCTTGAATGAAAGTAAATCAATATTGGCGCGGGATAATTTCTGCCGTAATGCAGCCGGTACAACGATTGTGAAATCCTTACGCCAATCATCACCGAAATTCAGATAGACAATATTATTGTTGATTGCGGCTGATTTTACTGTGCCTTCAACAATGTAAATATCATTCCGCACGGTTAAGGACTCTTCGGGCGAAAGTATTTTGAACTGTGCATCGGCCCATAGGTTTTTATTTGCTTCGCGTGCTTTGCGTTCAGCAACGAGCATGGGGATTGCCATCTCTGTCATGCTCTCGCTTGTTAGTACGCGTGCAAGGCCTTCTTCAATCATTGCGCCCTGAAGCCATGTGTTGTCGAATTTACGCACCGCATGAACGGGGAAATGCCCCATACGGTTTTGGCGCGCCGTAAGATCACGTGATTGATATATATAAAGCGTTTGGCCTGCGACGGCTTTTTCAAGCCATTCTTTTGCCTGTGTCGCGATATTACTTTCGGTAAATGACGTAACGCCGGGAACATCAAGCCCTGCCAGCCTGTATATATGATTGTCGTTCCCGAGAAAGGTGAGGGGGTCTATAACCTTTTCAGCCGTTATAGTAAGCGGGTTTGAAGAAAGTTCCGCAGAAAAATTGATTTCTGAAGGCTTTTCTTCTGCATGCGGCTTTTGTATAAAAAGGCAACAGACAAGAAGGATAAAAATACCAATGATAGGTCTCATAAAACTCGGCGTTCTCACTCTCATGCTCGGCGTGGCCTTCCTGACAGAAGGATGTACTACAAACCCGGCAACAGGGGAACAGCAATTCTCTGTTATTTCGCAGAGTCAGGAAAAGAGTATCGGTGCGTCTAACCATCAGGCCATTCTCGATGAATATGGCGGGCTTTATAATGACAGCAAGATACAGAGCTATGTTTCGGATATCGGGCAGCGGCTCGTAAAAGTTTCGGAAACGCCAAACGAGCAATTCCGCTTCTTTGTTGTGGACAGCCCCGAGTTCAATGCGTTTGCTGTACCGGGTGGCTATATTTATATGACGCGCGGCGCGCTCACTGTGGCAACCAGTGAAGCCGAAGTTGCGTCTATCCTCGCGCACGAGATTGGCCACATCACAGCACGTCATGGCGCTTCACGCCAGACAACAGGCGTATTGACAGGGATTGGTGCCGCAATTTTGCAAAATGTTGTGAATGCCCCGGGGCTGGGTGATGCGCTGAATTTAGGGTCAAACCTTTATATGAGTTCCTATTCCCGCGATCAGGAGCGCGAGGCCGATACACTTGGTATCCGCTACCTCCACCGCGCGGGGTATGACCCCTATGCCGCGGCGCGTATGTTTGGCCAGCTTTATGCGCTCGAGCAATATGAAAGCGCAACAAACCCTGATAAAGCCAATTCATCGGCTTATTTCTTCCGCTCTCACCCACTTTCGCAAGAGCGTATCGGGAATACACGTCAGGAAGCGGCTAAGTATGCAAAAAATGACAGCGTGAATAACCACGATAGTTATTTGCGGACAATTAGCGGGCTTGAGTATGGCGATAGCAGTGCGCAAGGCTTTGTGCGTGATGGCAAGTTTATTCACCCCTCGCTTGGCTTCTCCTTTATGGTGCCAAGTGGCTATGACGTTGTGAACAAACCGCAGCAAGTTGTCATTGCACGCAAGAGCGGCCCGATGGCTATTTTTGATGGTACAAGACAGCCGGGCGGGATCGACCCTGTGACGTATGTGCGTGACTTCTGGCTGAAGGGCAAAAATGCAGACCCTGTTGAAGCAGTTACAGTCAACGGTATGGCGGCGGCAACTTCGACTGTGCGCGGCACAGTTAACGGTGCGCCCACAAGCGTCCGCGTGATGGCAATTGCTTATTCACCACAGGATATATTCCGCTTCCAAGTGGCAGTGCCCAGTAGCATCAGTGCTGGCGAGCTGGACCAGCTGAAACGCATGACCTATAGCCTGCAACCTTTAACCGCTGCTGATAAAGCGCAGATCAAACCAATGCGCATTGCGATTGTTACGGCTAAGGCTGGCGATACGGTGAATAGCCTTGGCGCTTCCATGAGCGTCTCTGCCAAACATAACAAGCCGGCACTGTTCCGCGTTATCAACGGTTTGAATAATGGCGAATCCGTGGTAACAGGTCAGCAGTACAAGGTTATCTATTAATGGCATTCTACATTTTGAATCCGCGTAGCGGCGCACCGCCGCAATCGCTCGTTATTTTGCTCCATGGGTATGGTGCAAACGGGCAGGACCTTCTTTCACTGGGTGAGGCATGGGCCGACCAATTACGCAATACAGCCTTCGTTGCAACAGACGCGCCCGAAAATTGTGAAGGTATGCCTGACGGCTTTGAAGGTTATTACCAATGGTTCTCGTTGCGTGACTGGAGCATTGATGCAATGCGTGCGGGTGCGCGAAAGGTGCTGCCATGGCTTCAGCAATTTTTAAAGGAACAATCGGAAACGCATAACGTGCCGATGGAAAAGATTGCGCTTGTCGGTTTCTCGCAAGGGACGATGATGGCGCTTTTTTATGGCCTGCAAGCTAGCCCGCATATTGCAGGGGTGCTCGGCTATTCGGGCGCGCTTTTAAACGAAAAGCTGGAAATGACGGCCGATATACCCCTCTGCCTTGTCCATGGGGATGCCGATGACGTAGTGCCCGTCGCGGCCCTGCATGAGGCCAAAACCGTGCTGGAAAAAGGCGGCTATAAGCTGGAAACACAAGTAATTCCGCGGCTTGCCCACGGGATTGACCCGAATGGCCTCCAAACCGGCCTGACCTTCTTGAAGACGGTATTATAATACCACATACAAAAAACGCTGATTTTTCTTGACTTCACGGGGCCTGATGCGCTTTATAGGCGCATAACTTTTTCAAAAAGAAGTAGAAACAAATGAAAAGACAACTGACAGCAACAACGTTTACGGCCAAACCAGCCGATATAAACAAAAAATGGTACATCATCGATGCCAAAGGCCTCGTGCTTGGCCGCCTTGCAAGCCTGATTGCAATGCGTCTGCGTGGCAAGCATCTCGCAACTTTCACACCGCATATGGACACAGGCGATAACATTGTTGTTATCAATGCCGACAAAGTGGCGCTGACAGGCGATAAAGCAAAAGGCGATATCTTTTACTGGCACACAGGTTACCCGGGCGGTATCAAAGGCCGTTCAAAAGGTGAAATTCTTGCTGGCCGTTTCCCTGGCCGTGTTCTTGAAAAAGCGGTCGAGCGTATGTTGCCAAAAGGTCCGCTGGGCAGAAAGGTTCTGAAGAACCTGAAAGTCTATGCCGGTACAGAGCACCCGCACGAGGCACAACAGCCTGAAGCAATTGATGTTGCTTCTTTGAACAAGAAAAACAAAAGAGCTTAAGGAACTGACCCATGTTGAATGAACAACTCAAAACACTTAGCGAAACAACAGCTGCGGCACCAGAAGCGCCAAAGCGCGAACCAAAGCGTGACCAATTCGGCCGCAGCTACGGTACAGGTCGTCGTAAGGAATCAACAGCACGCGTTTGGGTTAAACCAGGCTCGGGCAAAGTTGTTGTGAACGGCAAAGAGCAAGAGAAATACTTTGGCCGTAAAACACACCTGCTTGTTATCAACCAGCCATTTTTGGTCTCTGGCCGCGTTAACCAGTTCGACGTTATGTGCACAGTTAAAGGCGGCGGTCTGTCAGGCCAAGCCGGTGCGGTACGTCACGGTATCTCACGCGCACTCGAGCAATACGAGCCTTCGCTACGTCCGGCCCTGAAAAAAGCAGGCCTGCTGACACGTGACTCACGTGCGGTTGAGCGTAAAAAGGCTGGTCTCCACGGTGCGCGCCGTGCGAAACAGTGGGTCAAGCGTTAAGCTTTTACTCTTTTATTTTCCAAAAAGAGCGTTTCCTGTTGCGGAACGCTCTTTTTTTGTTGTAAGAATAGGGCCATGATTACGTTAAGTAAAACATTCACCATTGAAGCGGCGCATTATTTGCCAGAGCGTCCTAACCCGCATGGTCACTCATATGAGGTAGAAGTATGGGTCAAGGGTGATGAAAATAGCGACTACGTGATAGGCGAGGCAAAATTCGACCAAAAAGCGTCGGCAGTAGTTTCACAGCTTGATCATAGAGTTTTGAATGACGTTATACCTGTACCAACGACAGAAAACATTGCCCGCTGGATTTGGAACAATCTAGAAAGTGAGCTATCCTTGTTTAAAGTTGTCGTGCGCCGCCCAACAATTAAAATGGCTTGTGAATATTATGGAGGGAATTACGGTATACGTGGCTATGCTTTTACACAGCCTAAATAATTCACCCTATAAATACTCAATAGTCTATGCCCATTATTCTGCCCTTTAAAGACAAGCTCCCGCAAATTCACCCCTCGGCTTTTATTGCCGAGAATGCCGTTATTATCGGTGATGTTGTTATTGGCGCTGAAAGCAGCGTGTGGTTTGGCTGCGTCATACGGGGTGATGTAAATAATATCATTATCGGCGAACGGACAAATATTCAGGACGGCACGGTTATTCATGTCTCTTCAACGACTCAAGGCACTTATATTGGTGATGATGTAACAGTTGGCCATATGGCGCTTGTGCATGCCTGCACAATTGGCAACAAAGTGCTGGTGGGCATGAAGGCGTGCATTATGGATGATACACAAGTGGAAGACGAAGTGATTATCGGCGCAGGTGCACTCGTCACCAGTAACAAGCGTGTAGGCAAGGGCCAACTTTGGGCGGGCAGCCCTGCAAAATACATGCGTGATTTACGTGAAGACGATTATAAGTTCCTTGATATTTCCACATCACGCTACGTGAAGCTACGCGAACATTACCAATAGGAGATTTGCGTGGAGCAAAGATTAAGCATTATTACACTCGGCGTTCGTGATATTGAAAAATCAAAGCACTTTTACAATGCGTTGGGGTGGAAGCCGCATAGCGAAGAAGGCGTTATTGCCTATAATCTCAACTCAATGGCTTTTGCGCTTTATCCGCTTGAGGCTTTGCAAGAGGATGCAACAGTTGAAATGGCTGCTACATCACACCCGCCGTTCTCAATGGCGTATAATGTTAATAGCAAAGAAGATGTTTCTGCGGTGTTGGAGGAAGCTGTTCGTGCTGGCGGGAAAATGGTTAAACCTGCACAGGATGTTTTTTGGGGCGGTTATTCAGGGTATTTTTCTGATCCTGACGGGTATCTTTGGGAAGTTGCCTATAATCCGTTTTCACCGTTGGGAACAAAAAATGATTTTCAATGGGGCGGTGCGTAGCGATTACCGCACGTAAGTGCCGGGTGCTTTGCAAAGTGGTTTAAGCGAACCTTCTTGCGGCGTTTCTTTTTTACCGCTAAAGCCTTTCAGCCAGTCTGTCCAGTCAGTCCACCATGAGCCTTCATGGTATTTTGCCTCTTCAAGCCATTTGTCGGGTTTTTGTTCTTTGGCAGGGTTTTTCCAATAGCCATATTTACCTGATGTTGGCGGGTTTACAACGCCTGCCACATGGCCGGAAGCGGCGAGCGTAAACTGTACATCATCACCACCCAGTAAATGCGCCCCGTTAAAGGTTGCACGCCACGGCGCGATATGGTCTTCCTTCGTTGAAAGGAAATAAGCGGGGATATTGATGTCAGTTACATCCAGCAACTCGCCCTTCACACACAGTTTTTTATGCTGGGCCAAGAAGTTCCGCAAGTACATATTGCGCAGATAATAACTATGCATAGCGGCGGGCATGTTCGTTGAATCATCGTTCCAGTAAAGAATATCGAACGGGAATGGCTCACGCCCCAGCATGTAATTATTGACGATGTATGACCATACAAGGTCATTCGCACGTAGCATGCTGAAGGTGGTTTGCAATACGTTGGAATCAAGTATGCCTGTTTCCTGCATTTGCTGTTCAAGCCATTGGATCTGTGCTTCGTCGGTAAAGAGCGCGAGGTCTCCGGCATTTTTAAAATCAATCAACGTTGTCAGGAAGGTGGCGCTAATGAAAGGGCTTTCTTTCTTCGCGGCCGCTAAATAAGCAAGGGTCAGTGTTAGCAACGTGCCGCCAATACAGTAACCAACAACATTCATTTTCTCGGTGCCTGTATGTTTGGTAATTGTTTCGGCTGCCTTTAATAGGCCATCATCCATATAGTCGCTAAAATTCTTGTTGGCGTGTTTTGGCCCCGGGTTCACCCACGATATAACAAATACGCGATAGCCTTGCTGCACAGCCCAGTTGATAAAGGAATTTTGCGGGCGCAGATCAAGAATATAATATTTGTTGATCCATGGCGGGCAGATGAGAAGCGGGACGCTGTAAACGCTCTCGGTTTGCGGTGCGTATTCAATCAGCTCCATCATGTCGTTGCGGTAAATAACGTTGCCTTTTGTCAGGGCAAGGTTTTCACCGATCTTGAAGGCTGCATAATCTGTTTTGCTAATCTTGAGTTTGCCTTTGCCGCGCTGCAAATCTTCCAGCAAATTCTTAAGTCCGTTGATAATATTCTCGCCGCCTGTTTCCAGTGTTGTGCGCAATACTTCGGGGTTCGTCATAAAGAAATTGCTGGGCGAAAATGCATCAACGAATTGCTTGGTGTAAAATTCGACCTTTGCTTTTTCGTGCGGGTCAGTGAAGCTGGTTTCATGCACGGCGCGTTGTACGGCGCTGGCTGTGAGCAGGTATGATTGTTTGAGAAAATCAAACACAGCGCTTTGTTGCCATGCGGGGTCTTTAAAGCGCTTGTCGCCTTTTTCGGGCTCGATAATATCGGCGGCGTCCTTGCCCATAAATTTCAGCGCGCTGTTATGGCACAGCGTCATAAATTGCTGCCAGTATTCCACGCCCCAATCAACAAGCTGGAGCGGATTATCAGCCCATGTTTTCCACAAGCTCATATAAGCGGGTTTGATATTCAGCGGGTCAAAAGATTTATCGTGGAAAGCTTCTTGCGAGCGCACCTGTTCGAGAATCTCTTGGATCAGCGGTTGCGCGCGCTGCATAACGCTGGCCCAGTTATGGCTGAAAGCCATGGGATCAAGCTTTGAGGGCCGGCCCTTGCCAGCGGGGGGATTCTGGGGCACAGTTTGAACCATGAAAAAGATCGCCGTTTTGCTATCTCTATTTGTACTTTGTAGCTGTGCTGAAATGCAAGGGGCTAATAACAGGCCCATGCATTCACAAGCCATGAGTGTGTCTGAAATGGGCAAGGTGCTCTCTGACGGGCAAGTGCGTCTTTATGACATTAGCGGTGAACTACCGGCAGAAGCCATGGTGCATAATGTGGACCCGCTGGAAAAATTCCCGAAAAGCGCCGAGTTTCCAACCACTGATGAACGCGTTGATATCTACGCGCTAACCCCGGGCCAATGAACGCCAAGCCCCTCCGTTTCGGCATTGCTGGCCTCGGCGCAGTCGGTGGCGGGGTTTTGCGTATTCTACAGAATCATCCCGTGCATCTTGAACGTCGCGGCGGGTGCCCACTTGTGATCAGTGCTGTTTCAGGGCGTGACCGCTCAAAAGATCGCGGTGTAAGCATATCCGCGTATGCGTGGGAGGATGATGCCATCAAACTCGCCAGCCGTGATGATGTTGATATTGTTGTCGAACTGATCGGCGGCGATGAAGGCGTTGCCCGCACGCTCGTAGAAACCGCACTCAAGAACGGCAAGCCCGTGATTACGGCGAATAAGGCGTTGCTTGCCAAACATGGTTTGGCGTTGGCGCAACTGGCCGAGAAAAACGAATTACCGCTGTGCTATGAAGCGGCAGTTGGTGGTGGTACACCGATGATCAAGATGATGCGCGAGGCACTGACAGCCAACGCGATTTTGAAATTCCGTGGTATTTTAAACGGCAGTACAAATTTTATTCTGAGTGAAATACGCGATAGCGGCAGAAGCTATGATGCAGTCATTGCCGAAGCAAAAGAAAAGGGTTTTCTCGAGGCTGACCCATCGCTTGATATTGACGGGCATGATGCTGGCCACAAGCTTTGTATTTTGGGCAGTATTGCTTTTGGGATCAAACCCGCGCTGGATAAATTGCCACGTACAGGTATTGGAAAAATTAAACTGGAAGATATCCAGAACGCCGAAAGTAATGGCTACCGCTTTAAACTTGTTTGCTGGGCCGAGCGCCATGAAAAGGGCGTGGTTACGCTTGCTGTTGAGGCTGGTTTGGTACCGCGTGACTCTATTATGGCCCGTGTTGAAAAGGGCAAGAATATATTGATGGTGCAGGGTGACTCCGTTGGCTCCAGCCTTTGTGAAGGCATGGGGGCTGGCCCGGGGCCTACAGCGTCTGCGGTTGTTGCGGATATGGTTGATATTGCGCGTGGCGGGCGCACAGATTCAGTTTTTGGTGTTGCAGCGAATGACTTGCTGGACGGTAATTTTGTATCACCTGAAGATGTAGCAGGCGATTTTGTAGTGTTGCGCGCCAATGAAAAGCCTCTGGTCTTTTCAAACCAGAGGCGTTCTGAAATTCAGGAGCAGGGGAAGATTTTCCGCCTGTTCAGTGATATTTAATTAAGCTGCCTTCTTGGCTTTGCTCATCGCGCTTTTCATTTCGGTGAGGCTTGCGCTGACACGACGATTGATAATATCTGTCGCTTCGCGGTTCGATTTCGCCATCATATCGCCCAGTTCGCGCATATGGCTGACTGATTTCTCGTATGATTTCTGGAAGAGTTCAGTCTGGCGCGCGATTTTTTCTTCCGGCTTGCCCTCTTGCATCATTTCGCGTGTCAGGCTGGCATGATCTTCCAGCATCTGCGAGAAAATTTCGCTATTGCGCTGAAGTGACTCTTGCAGGCTTTCAAGGCTGGCTTGCTGTGCGTCAGCAAGGGCTTGCATGTTTTTGCGGCAGGTTTCCATGAAGGCTTGCGCGCTGAACGGAACTTGCGTCATTTGCTGGGTAAACGTACCCAGAAACTTGGCAGGGTTATTATCAAAAATAGCTGAAAAATATTCAGGTTTCATCGTCTTCTCCCAAAGGCTGTTGTGTCTTTTATTAGGCGCTTTCGGGGCTTACTGTCAATTAATCTTTCTTAACGCGCATTTACGTCAATTGCCCTTAAACCGCTGTTAAGCCCTTGGCGACTAAGATGAAATTGCAAAAAAGTCTATTCATCATGTCGCAAACTGCTTCCATGTCGATGTCACCAAAACTAAGCCAGATGCCATTTGGTCTCTGGGCGACAATGTTGAACGGTATTTTGCTGACTGTAGTTGCTGTTTGTTTATCGTTCTGGTTTGCGCATGAATATGTTGATGAGCGCAACGTGTCTGCGAGCAAAATGCTTGATATAGAACTGACACAAGCCTTCCTGAAACTGGAAAAAGATTTTGCAGCGCTTGCCAAATATATTGAAGACAACCCGCAACCGCAGGGCTACTACGATATCGCCGGACGCTTTGCCAATTTTAAAAATGTTTATATTGCCGGTGCTGGTATTGATCCGTACCCGCTATGGGGACAGGAAAAACTGCCGCAGCATTATTTGCAGGACTATATGCGTATGCCAAGCTGGGAGCAGCGTGTTTCGCCTTATCTTATGCTTTCAAAAGAGGCAGGAGCAGAGGAAGTGCAACATCCAGCTCTTGTGTTTTTTATGAATTTGAAGCGTGGCGGGTCACGCTCCTTTGTGCTTGTGGGTGTTGCGCCGCTCGAGAAAATTAACAAGGCCTATTTTGAATCGCTGAAATCATCATTCGTGTCTGTCGGGCTGAAGAATGTAAACGACAAAGGGGCAGAGTCATTCAATTTATTTTCTCAAGAGGGAATGATTGTTGATAAAAAAGTACAAACAATTTCAGAAAATATTGTTGTCGCTGATACGCAAATGGAAGTCACAGCTGTTATGCAGCCAAAGAAGCATCTTTTCCTTTTCTATGGCATGCCATACGGGCTTGGTGTGTTCGGTCTTCTGGCCACAGCCATGGGTTGCCTGCTTTTATGGCAGCAGCGCGCGCAGCTTATCCGCATCGAGACAATGAACCATCAGCTTAGTCTGAAAAACACCGAGCTAAAAGCCGAAAACAGCGAGCGCGACAAGCTGGAGCATGTTCTGAAAAAAGTAGAACGCGAGACCCGCGCCATTATGAACGCTGTGAGTGATATTATTTTTGAGGTTTCGGCCAATAGTGAAATCCACTTCATCAATAAATCATGGGAAAAAATAACAGGCCATACAGTTGAAGCAACTTTGGGCCAACGGCTGATTGATATGCTGCACCCGCAAGATCAGGACGAGCAGCGTAGCAATCTGGTCGCGCTGGTTTCGGGGCAGAAAACCGGCTTCCGCAGTTTTGTGCGGATAAAAACCGCAGAAGGGGCCTACCGCGCCATGGAAATGGTTATTTCAATGTTGCGGCAAGATGAAAATAAAATGGTGCGTATTGTCGGTACCATGACAGATGTTGAAGAGCGCCGCCGTGCCGAACGCGCACTTGGCGAGGCCGAGAAGAAATTCCGTAATATCTGGGAACATGCGGTGAGCGGTATTTTCCAGCTTTCACCTGACGGGCAGTTTTTAAGCGCAAACCCGGCGCTTGCACGGCTGTTGGGTTATGACAGGCCGGACGAGCTGATTGCCGCTGTCAAGAATGCCCACCAGGATTTATACCCCGACCATTATGCCCGTGCGCAGTTTTTAATGAGCGTGCAAAAAAGCCATATTGCCGAATTTATTGAAACGCAGATTAAACGCAAAGACGGTACACTGATATGGGTTGCTGAATATACACGCGCCGTGCGTGATGAGGAGGGCAAGCTTCTTTACTTTGAAGGGAGTCTTGAGGATGTAACTTCGCGCAGGACCACCGATCAAAAATTGAAGGAAGCCAAAATGCATTCCGACCTTGCCAACCGCGCGAAGTCGGAATTTATCGCGAATATGAGCCATGAATTGCGGACACCGTTAAACTCTATTATCGGCTTCTCTGAAATTATGAAGAGCGAGGTTTTCGGTGCAATTGGCCAGCCGACTTACAAAGAGTATGTAGAAGATATCTATCAAAGTGGGCAAAACCTGCTGAATATCATTAACCAGATCCTTGATATCGCGAAAATTGACGCAGGTGAACGCCAACTGCAAGAGAAGCTGGTAGAGCCAGCCGGTGTTGTGCAGGCCTGTCTCGGGTTGATGGAGGCTAAAATATCGGAAAAAGGCCTGCAGATTGTCAATAATATCAGTGGTACCTTGCCAACGCTTTATGTTGAGGAACTGGCACTTAAACAAATGCTGATGAATATTATCAGCAACGCGGTCAAGTTTACGCCCGAGAATGGTCGCATCACACTGAATTGCGAGCAAGACGGTATGGGCGACCTTGTTATCTCGATAACAGATACAGGGGTCGGGCTTGATGCGCATGAAATAGAGCTGGCGCTCTCGCCGTTCGGGCAAATTGATACAGGCCTTGCGAAGAAAGGCTCAGGCGCGGGGCTTGGTTTGACACTTGTAAACGCGCTGATGAGTTTACATGGTGGCCGTTTAGAACTTATTTCACAAAAAAGCTACGGCACAACGGTTAGTCTGGTGTTTCCGGCAAATCGCGTTCAGTCTTAAGCAGGCTCTTTATAATATTGTAAGAGAAGCCAGCGCGTGCCATACGGCTAATTGCTTTTTCTTCTTGTTCCGGCAATCTCAACTTTGCGATCTTGCGTTTGAAGTATAATTGTGCACGTTCATACTCCGCGTCTTCATTATTATGATTATGTTCTTGCAGGAAATCTTCTTCGGCTTGTTTGATCTGGTCATCCGATAGCCTCTTGAGTTTCATTTTCTGGATAATAACGGCGCGGCCCAGCCCCTGCTGGTGAAATTTTCTGAAAAGCTGGCCGGCATAAATGCCATCATTCAGTGCGCCATAGCCTTTTAGCTTTTCGGCTGTCCGCTCTATCATCCCTTTGGCAAAATCCGGCTCCAGCGTTTCTTCTTCGGCCCATTTCTTCTTCAGCTTGCGGGCCAATATGGTTTTGAAGTGGTCAATGCTGGCGGCATAGCGCTGCAGGTAAAAAACCCCTGCATTGAAGAGCTTTTTTTCGTACTTCTCTTGAAGTTTGTTCTGGCGCGCCTTATCTTCCATGGCAAAGGAACCCTTCCGTGAGTGACCAGTCTATAAAATCTATCGGTGCTGTAAATACTATTGGCCTTTTTACGCTTGTAAAAAAAGAAGTAGGCCGTTTTTTAAACGTTTACATGCAAACAATCATTGCCCCGCTTGTAACCCTGCTGCTTTATTTTCTGGTTTTTGCAGTGGCCTTTGGCGAATCGGCCCCTATGACGGGCATCTGGGATAAAATGAAGTATCTTTCATTTCTCGGGCCGGGCCTGCTAATGATGACCATGACACAAAACGCTTTTGCCAATACATCGTCTTCGCTGGTGATTGCAAAAGTACAAGGCAATATTGTTGATCTGCTTATGCCGCCGCTCAGCCCGTTCGAACTTGTCGCAGGGATGCTAGCCGGCTCTGTAATCCGTGCTTTTATCATTGGTATTTTAGGTTCAATCTGCCTTTATGTTTTTGCAGGCGTTTCTGTGCAGCATATTGGCTGGGTTGTTGCTTTTGGTCTTATGGGCGCGTTGATGCTGGCATCACTTGGTATTCTGGCAGGTCTTTGGGCCGAGAAATTCGACCATGTGGCAAGCGTCACAAATTTTATTGTGACACCGCTCACATTTCTTTCAGGCACTTTTTACAGTATCGAAAGGCTCACGCCTGTATGGCAGGATCTGGCCCATATCAACCCGTTTTTCTTTATAATTGACGGTTTCCGTTACGGATTTTTGGGTGTTTCCGACGCACCGCCAATGCTGGGAATTGCTGTTCTTAGTGGCATAACATTGTTTTTGGCCGTTTTATGCTGGCTCATGGTGAAAACAGGCTATAGAATTAAAGCATAATGAGTGACGTAATAAGTTTTCCCGCGCCCGAAGATAATCTCGTTCAAACTTTCCAGCTTGAGATATCAAATCTGCGTGGCCGTATTATGCGGCTGGGGTCAGTGTTGGACGACATTCTCGGCCCGCATGCGTATCCGGAAATTGTTGAGAACTATGTTGCCGAAATGGCTTCTTTGGCGCTGCTTCTAGCCTCTATGCTGAAATTCGAGGGCGGTATATTTACGCTACAAGCACAGGGTGATGGTGCTGTGTCAATGATTGTGGCTGATGTAACGAGTGCCGGAGCCTTGCGCGCTTGCGCGGCCTTTAACAAGGAAAAGCTTGAAAAATTATCCAACCCTACATTCAAAGACCTTTTCGGGAAGGGCTATCTGGCCTTTACGGTTGACCAGGGTGATTTCGGGGAGCGTTACCAAGGGATTGTAGAGCTGAGCGGGAATAATTTGCGTGAATGTGTTGATCATTACTTTGACCAGTCCGAGCAAATAAAAACAGCACTCGAGCTTGCTGTTAAAAAAGAGGACGGTAAATGGCGGGCAGGCGGTATTCTGCTGCAGCATTTGCCGGACCATGAAAACATCCCGCAAGATGTGAAGCCGGTAAACGAGAACTGGAACCGCGCCACCATTTTGCTTGAAACCTGCACCGAAGAAGAACTGCTTGATGAGCGGCTTGATAAAAATACGCTTCTTATGCGGCTATTCCACGAGGAGGGCGTGCGCATTTATACGCCCAAGCAGGTCACCAAAGGTTGCCGTTGCAATATGGAGAAATTGTTATCGATCCTCCGTACAATGCCCGAGGAAGATAAAGAGCATATGCTGGAGGACGGTAAAGTGACGCTGACATGCGAATTCTGCAACAAGGATTTCGATTACACGCGGGATGATATTTTCACCTGATCGTCATCCCGTACCAGCGAGCGGAACGCGAGCGGCGGATACGGGATCCAGTAATATTAGTAGCGGCGCTATGCGCCGCACATTATGGATCCCCGCTGTGCGAACGCCTGCGGCGTGCCGCGGGGATGACAAATAGCTGGAAGTAATAAAAAAGGCCCCGTGAGGGGCCTTTTGTTTTATCGCGGCTCTGATTACTCGAAAGTAATTTCAGCGCGGCGGTTGGCTGGTTCGCGAACGCCGTCTGGGGTCGCAACCATCAGTTCTGTTTCACCGCGACCTTCAATGCGGATCATGTCGACTGTTAAACCACGTGAAGCCAAAGCCTTCTGAACGGCTTTCGCGCGGCGCATTGAAAGCGCTTCGTTGTAGCCTTCAGGGCCTGACGTATCGGCGTGACCAACAACGCGGATGCCGTTTAACTGGCGGCCTTGTGTTTGTCTGACAACAGAGTCAATAACTTCCTGACCTTCTGGTTTTACAACTGATTTGTCGAAGTCGAAGAACACAAGATATTTTGCTTCTTCGTTTGTCATGCTGCCTGTTGCACCTGGCAAGGCTTCAACCGGCGCCATTGACTCAGGCATTGGTACAGGCTGTTTGAAGCGGTCAAGTGCGCTCATGGCTTGCATGAACTCGGCTTTACAATTGCGGTTTAGCGCTGGGCCGTTACCAGGCCAGCTTTTCTCTTCTTGCTCGATCCAGCAATCAAAACGGGCTTGGGCAATCGCAGCTTCTTGTGCGGCCATTTCACGTGCGCCGTTATCGAGTGCGTTCAAAAGATCTGCACGGGCATTGCTCAGCTCTTCGATAAGCGGTGGTGTCAGGTTCCAGTCGGAAACTGGCTCGGGCAATACTGTACGGCCTTCTGCTGCGGCCAAGCCTTTGCGGGCGAAGTGTAGTGAGTCAGGGTGGTCCCAATCATTTTCAAGGTCATTACCCATGACGCGGTATTCGTTTGCCAACGTTTGTGTGAACGGGCTACCAACAGCGCGTGCTTCGTTGAGCGCGCCTACTTCGGTGCGGCTATGGAATTCGGCACAGGCAGAAAGACCAAGTGCGGAAATGGCTGTCAGAAGGATTAGAAATTTTCTCATAGGGGTGGATCCTCAAAATTCAAATTTTCCCTATTTAATTCAAAAACCTAGCTAATGTAAAGCCTTAGTGGGTTTACGTAATTCAATAAAGATTGACAGCAAGCGTAAAATGGCTTTATTTCAGGGCCTGAAAGTAAAAAGGGTTCAAGAAAATGCGCACGGAAATAGAGAATATAGTCGCTGAAATCAACCAGTCACTGGAGATGCTCCGGAGGCGTCTTTGACTGGGATGTTGCCCTTTCCCGTCTGTCTGAATTGCAGGCACTGATCGAAGACCCGAAACTCTGGGACAAGCCCGAAAAAGCGCAAGCGCTTTTAAAAGAGAAAAACAAGCTCGAAGCAGCAATCAACCGCGTGCGCGATGCTGAAACGCAATTAAAAGACAATATTGATCTTCTTGAACTAGCCGAAGCCGAAGGTGATGCGGGTGTCATCAGTGAGGCCGAAGGTCATCTGAAAGCCTTACAAAAAGTTTCGCATGCGCTTGAAATTGAAAGCCTGCTTTCAGGCGAGGTCGATGGCAATGATTGTTATCTCGAAGTGAACTCCGGCGCGGGCGGCACAGAAGCCTGTGACTGGGCGCAAATGTTACTCCGTATGTATATGCGCTGGGCCGAGGCGCATAATTATAAAGTTTCTCTCATTGACCGGACAGATGGCGAGGGCGCAGGCATCAAATCGGCAACAGTGCAGATTGAAGGGCCGAATGCCTATGGCTGGTTAAAAAGCGAAAACGGTGTGCATCGTTTGGTGCGTATATCACCGTTTGATTCAAACGCGCGCCGCCACACAAGTTTTTCTGCTATTACTGTAACGCCGGTGATTGATGAAACCATCAATATTGAAATCCTTGATAAGGACTTACGTGTTGATACATACCGCGCAAGCGGCGCGGGTGGACAGCACGTGAACAGAACGGATTCTGCCGTGCGCATCACCCACAACCCGACTGGGATTGTTGTGGCATGCCAAAGCGAGCGTTCGCAAATTCAAAACCGTGCACACGCCATGAATATGCTACGCGCAAGACTCTATGAACGGGAAATGCAAGCGCGCCGCGCCGGTAAGGAAGCCTCCTACGACCAGAAAACAGATGCAGGCTGGGGCCACCAGATACGCTCGTATGTTTTGCAGCCCTACCAGATGATCAAAGACCTGCGCACAGAGGTTGAAAATACAGACTCGGCAGCTGTGCTGGATGGTGATATAGATGCGTTTCTTCATGCAGCGCTGGCGCAAGGTGTTTAAAAATAAGGTGTGATATGCGGATTGTTATTCTTCTGATTTTATTATTCTCAGCGCCGGCTTTGGCAGCTGGTAAGCCGGGCTTTGTTGTGAACTACGAGCGCTTCACTATGCCGGAGAGTTATGGTGCGCCTGCATCAACCTATAACAATACGCCTTATAATATTCCTGAAGCGCTAACAGAACAAAAAACATTTGTTGTGGGGGAAGAAACTGCGCCAGCGTCAATTGTGGAATCAGGACCATCGGTTGATACATGGCGCGCGCGCAAGGGCGAGAAAGTTGAAGATGTTATCAAGCGCTGGGCAGAACGCGAGAATACAAACCTTGTATGGAATGCGAGCCAGAGTAAAAACCTGGGAAGCGATTTTTCTGCATTTGGTGGCTTTAATGATGCGGTCACAAAGCTTTTGGCCCGTGAGGGGCTGGGGAATATCAAGCGCACCTATAAAGATGCGAGTGAAATAACAAGCGCTGTTGCGCCACAAATGTCTGTCCAAGCCGAGTCAATCATGTGGCAGCCGCAGCCTGTTATGCCGCAAATTGATAACATGCCGCTTCTGCCTGAATTGCCCGAGCGCGATATTGCGCCAATGCCGCTTTCGGCGCTCATCGGTCCGGAAGAGCCAATCCCCGCGATTGAAAGCTGGAACGCATCATCTGGTGAACCGCTACTTGCTGTGTTGCGCCGCTGGTCACAGCAGGGGAATGTACAATTCTATTCCCGCGCGCGTGATATCTATGCCGTGAAGAAAGATATTTCGTTTAGCGGTACCTATGCCGAAGCCATCCAGCTTTTGCTGGATCAGTACGGAAAGAATAGCCCGCGGCCTGTTGGTGCGCTGTACCGGAGTGCACGCCCCGGCACGCAGGGCGGGCAGGGCGCTGCCGATGTGCTTGTTTTAAATAGCGAAAACTAGGTCACGAGACGGTTTTTACAGAATAAAAATTTGATTTATTCTTATCCTTGTCATAAATTCGCAAATCACTAATAATAGGCGGGGTCGAAATGAGAAAATCAAAATCATCAGTCTTTTCCCTTTATTTGATGGCAACAGCGCTTGCCTTCAGCGCGCCTGCTTATGCGCAAGCCACAAAAACATTTGACCCGATGACATCATGGGCGCTTGTAAAAACGCCGAACAACAAAACGCCCGCGCAGTCTTATTGCACGATCACGCAGAAATATATGGGCAATGTTGTTCTGTCTTATGCGCGTAACATGAGCGACGAGCGCTCGCTGGCGCTTGATTTCCAGTCAGACAGATTTACAGCCGGCAAGCAATATCAGGTCCAGATCAAAACTGCGGGCGCGTATAACAAAACATTCAATGTAACGCCTGTTTCAGCCAGCACGCTGGTGGTCGCTATTGGTAAGGATAACGCGCTCGAGCGTGATCTTTCTATCAATCGCACGCTGGAAGCGATTATTGAAGGCAATACATACCGCTTTAACGCGGCCGAGTTTGAAGTATCAGCCCCGCGCCTGCAAAACTGCGTGATGGAAGTTGCAGAGAATATTGAACGTGCAACGCCACCAAAAGCAGAACAGGTTGCTGAAGCTTCTGAAAAAGCGGGCAATGTGCCAGAAGAAAAAATGGCGATGGTTGAAAAGGTGTTGGCCGGAGAAGATGCTTCTGCTGAAAAGATGCCTGAAGTAGCAAAGAAGGCTGTGGCTGCGCCTGTTGAAAAGGAGCCTGTAAAGCTGGCTGAAAAAGCCGAGCCGCTGCCTGCTAAAATTATAGAGAAAACTGTTATCAAGGAAGTGGCTGTGCCCGACCGCGAAGCACAGGAAAAAGTAAAACTGCTTGAAGACCAGTTGAAAGCAGCTTCACTACAGCGCGGTGCAATAGAAGATGAAAAGCAGGGGTTGCTGCAAAAGGTGGCATCGCTTGAAGCGCAATCTGCAAGTTTGAAATCAAACGCAGGTAATGCTGCAGAGCGTGAAACGCAACTGAAGAAAATTTCTGCAGAAAACGCAACGTTGAAGGGCCAGATCGCGCAGTTGAATTCAAAATTGAAATCACTTGAAACAAATAATGCTAAACTTGTTTCAGCGCCTGCGCCGTCATGCCCGCCACAAGCGCAAACCGCAAAAGTTGACCCACAGATGCAAGCGCGTATTAAAGCGCTTGAAGCCGAGAATGATGACCTGACAAAACGCTTGCTTGATACGGATGCACGTTTAGCTAAAGCGATGAGTGAAAACAGCGCCAAGGTTTCTGCGGTGGCCGCTGATAATGCACCAATGCGTAAAGAGTTGCTCGAGCTGCGTGGCCAATTGCGTAGTCTGCAGGACGAGAATGCAAGGTTGCGCGAAATGGGTAGTGTTATCAATGCATCGGCAGAGCCTGCCCCAGGTGGCGCTATGGGCAATATGCCGTTGGCCGATACAAACTGGAATTTGGAAAAGGCAACAGGTCGTTACCAGCAGGCAGAGCGCGAGGTTAAACGCCTCGGACTGTTGGTTGAGGAAGAGCGCCTGAAATGTAAATCACAAAAGCGCGATATCGAGAACTTGCTGTTCGACCCTGCAATTTCAAACAATGCGCAAATGTCGGCGTTGAACAAGCTTGAGCGTAAGCTTGCGCAAAGCAATGACCGTGTAGAAGAGCTTGAAATGAAGTTGGCCTCATATGATCCGTCATCTGTATCGCGCGGTCGTTCGACTGATTTGAATGAGCCATTATTGCCAATGATCGGTGAAGATGCTGGTGAAGCAGGGCAATACCAGATCAGTGAATTGAATGCCGAGCCTATGCCAGCCGTGCCTGCGCCAAAAGTTTCCATGACACGCCAGGCATTGAAGGACCAACGCACAGCGAAAGCGGCTGCACGTAAAGCACCGCTGCCGCAACGTGGTGTGCATCCATCGCTTGCTGCGCTTGCTGCACAAGGTGCTGCGCAAGCAGAAGCCGAGAGACTGGTCGAGACCGAGCAGATAGACGACACATCATTAGAGCCTGCAGCGGGAAACACAAAACTTGTTGCCAAGGCATCGCAACCGCGTCCCGAGCGTGAGGTTATTCCGCCTGTAGCGCTGGAAAGCAAGCGCCCATTGGTGCAAGTGCATAATCAGGCGCCGCCACGCGCACAAACAAATGAAGTATACCCGGGTTTCCGTGAAGCGTCGGCGTTAACCAAACTTCTTGCGCAGGCAAAGGTGCAGCCGAAAGCGCAGTTGCAGCAGGCCTCAGCGGCATCTAGCTCTGGCGTGCTTGCCTATAAATGGCAGACAGACAAGATTGATGGTGCGATCGAGCAGCGTGCTGTCGGTAAAGGTCAGGATATGGATGCGCTTATCAAGCAGTATGTAAGCCGTTTAGAGCGCGAGTGCACAGGTGATTTTGCAGCGACGCCCAACAACGAGCAAACGATAGGTGGCAAAACAATCTCGACATGGGACGTCGCCTGTGTGAAAGGGGATAGCGGCAAAACAGCCTCGATTGCTTTCCAGTTCGATAATGAAGTGTTTACCGCTTTCGTGCAGGAAGCAAAACCTGAAGAAATGACGGTTGCCATGGACACGCGCGACGCGCTTGCCGAAGTGCTTTCACAGTAAAGCCAGCAGTAATCTTTAAGAAACAGCGTTGCCGTTCAGCAGGTTGCCGATCTCGATATAGAGATTAACGCTGCTATCACGGAACTGGACGTATGTTACGCCGCCACTATTCACAGTGCCGATACGATCCGCCCCTGTAAATGTAGAAGAGACAATGCCGTCAAGGCCAGCTTCGCCACGGAACCATAGGGCGCTATTGCCTTGGTCAAGAATATCCTGAGCATCAACTGTAAGGGTGTTTCCGCCGCCATTGTTGCGCATATCGAAACGCTCGATGCCACCGCCAAACAAGTCAGACCCGAGGTCCATACGTGTATAAAGACCGTTTGTGACCATAACTGTGTCAGTGCCAGCGCCGCCAATTAATGTATCGTAGCCGTCAAAGTAAAGCATATCATCGCCGTCACCGCCATCGAGGGTGTCAACACCTGCGCTACCGCGTAGAGTATCGTTACCGCCGCCACCGTAAATAACATCATTACCTGCATCACCAATCAGCGTGTCATTGCCGTTATCACCGTAAAGAAGGTCATCATCATTACCGCCATAAATCGTGTCAATGTTTTCTCCGCCGCGGATAATATCATTGCCGGCTTCACCACGGATTGTGTCGTTGCCTATGCCGCCATCTATTGTATCTACGCCTGCACCGCCAAATATTGTATCGTTACCTTGGTCGCCGTATATTTCATCATCACCATCATCACCATACACAGTATCATTGGCTGTACCGGCGTTAATAAAGTCGTTGCCGGCGCCACCGCGGATAAAATCTTCATTATCACCGCCGTAAATCTCGTCATTTCCGTCGCCGCCATCTATTGTATCGGCGCCACTACCACCAAGTATATAATCATCACCATTGTCACCATAGACAGTGTCATTGTCCTGACCAGCGTCAATATAATCATCTCCTTCGGCGCCACGGATAAAGTCGGCGCCCTTGTCACCATAAACCCTGTCATTATCGGCGCCGGCGTTAATGGTATCATCGCCATTTCCTCCACGGACCTCATCATCACCTGTACCGCCGTGAAGAATGTCGTTTCCGTTTCCGCCAGTGATTACATCATTGCCACCATGGCCATATAAAATATCATCGCCGTTGCCACCATCAATAGTGTCATTGCCGCCAAGGCCTTCAACAGTGTCGTTACCGTTGCCGGTTGTAATCTGGTCATCTCCGTAAGTGGCTACAATATGGTCATCGCCATTTGTGCCCTTGAAAACAGTAAAAGCGGCAACTTCAGGGGGAGGGGCAGCATTATAGGCAGAAGCTACATAACCGGCAGAATTTGTCCTGTTGGTGTTCTCTTCATCGGCAGAAGTTTCCAATGCACCTGTAGGTACAAGATCATTATTATTGCCAGATTGGCTGTTTCCGTTTGTGTTTTCCATCGCGACCCTACTTTTTAGTTTCTGGCGTATACCCCGTATTTCCAGAATATTGCAAGCAATATACCAACTTGATAAACATTATGTCAATTTAAAAAGAGTTAACGACACCCCGTTAACTTCTATGAACTTATATAGGGGGAAGTCTTCTAAGAACCAATGCGGATAAGGCGTTCTAGTTCCTTTTGCATCTCGGTAATGCTCTTTTTCAGCTCTTCGATGCGTTTTTTGCGGATAGCAGGGGTGAGGGGTGGTTCGCCCACGCGGAAAGGGTTAAAGGCCTTCATGGCATTTTCGAACATGGCCATGTTCTGGCGGTTCATTTCTTCAAAGGCATTCATCGGGAACATACCACCCAGCGATTTGTTAATCTGCTCGCGGAATTGCTCCTGGTTCGATGTAAAGGTGCTAATCGCTTGTTCAAGGTAGTTCGGTACAACGGCTTGCATATTATCGCCGTAGAAGCTGATAAGCTGCTTCAGGAAGTTCGCTGGCAGAAGGTTCTGGCCTTCTTTCTGTTCCTGCTCAACAATAATCTGTGTCAGCACTTGTTGTGTCAGATCTTCGTTGGTTTTTGCATCAACAACAACAAAATCAAGATTTTCTTTTACCATCTCGCATAGATCATCAAGCGTGACGTAACTGCTGCGGCCTGTATCATACAGACGGCGGTTCGCATATTTTTTAACAACAATCGGTTTGTCCTGATGGCGCTGGTACGACATACTGTATCTCCTGCAATAATGCCTTCTGCATTTTATATATTGCAGCGGCGCTTAATCTCGCTACAACATAAATAAAAGTAGCATAAAATCAATTAAAACGTTTATAAAAGCTTATGTCTTCTCCTAAAGAGCCTGAAAACAAGACGAAAACCTCGCCCTTATTATGGCTGCATATGGGCCAGATGCTTTCTTCAATCAAAAATCAGGAAGATGTCTTGCCCGCCGTGAAAGGGTTACAGGCCTATTTAAAGGCGCAGGTGCCCGCACGGGTTGACGGGAAACTCTTCTGGCAAGAGGGGGAAGTTTCGCTCCGCGTGTATGAGCCTGAAAAACAGAACAAATATCCGCCTGTCATTTTTATACCCTCTATTATCAACCGCAGCACGCTGTTTGACCTGCACCCGCAAAAATCCCTTTTGCGCTGGTTTCTTGCCAAGGGTTTTAAGGTTTACCAGCTTGACTGGGGTACGCCTGTGAATGATAGCGGCTTATCCGACATGGCGGCACTTGTTCATACAAGGCTTATCCCTGCTTTTGATGCAGTTTACGCGCAGGAGAAAAGAAAGCTTTCGCTCGTCAATTACTGTCTGGGTGGCTTGCTGGCTTTGCCGCTCGCGGCAGAGCGGCAGGATTTAATAGCGCGCATGGCGTTTCTCGCAACGCCATGGGATTTCAGCATTCCGCATGATGAAATAGCAGAGCGTGCGCGGACGCAGAAAGGCACAATTGCCCAGCTTGTAAATGAGCAGGGCAAAGTTCCGTTTAGCTTCTTGCAAATGTTTTTTATGGGCGGTGGTGAAAATATATACCTGAAGAAATTCTCGTTGCTCGATAAATCACCCAAAGGTATTCAGGCTGAAATTTTTGTAGCACTTGAAAACTGGGTGAATGACAGGGTCGATATGCCGGGGCCATTGGCGCTCGAGGTTGTAACTGAATTTTACGAAAACAATAAAACAATGTACGGCACATGGCAGGTTGGTGATAAATCTGTAAATGCCGCTGCGTTACATATTCCGTCACTTATTATCGCGCCGATGCAGGATAAGATTGTTATCCCGCGCTCGGCCGCAGCGTTGGGGCATATGATGCCGCAAGCTACAATCTACAAGCCTTTCTGCGGGCATACGGGGTTGGTGGCAGGCCGCCGTGCGGAAAGAACAATCTGGCCGCGCCTAACACGGTTTTTTGCAACGCAAACCGATATTTAGGCTTGCTTTCTGCGGTCTTCAAGGCATATTCCTTTTATAAAATTCCAAACAAGGAGTATCCCCGTGTCCCAAGACGATCCTATTGTCATTGTTTCAGCTAAACGTACCGCGATTGGTTCCTTCAGTGGAACGCTTGCCAATGTCAACGCGGTGGATTTGGGCGCGCATGTCATCAAGGCGGTGCTGCAGGATTCAGGTGTCGCTGCAAACGATGTTGACGATGTACTGATGGGGCAGGTGTTAACGGCGGCACAAGGGCAAAACACAGCACGCCAAGCCGCCATGAAGGCCGGTGTGCCAAAAGATAAGACAGCCATGACGATCAATCAGGTTTGTGGCTCGGGTTTACGTACAATTGCGATGGGGATGCAATCTATTTTAGCCGGTGATGCAAACATTGTTGTTGCAGGCGGGCAGGAAAATATGAGCCTTTCACCTCATGCGCATTATTTGCGTGCTGGTGTGAAGATGGGCAATAGCGAAGTCATTGATACGATGATCCGTGATGGATTGTGGGATATTTTCAATGGCTACCATATGGGCATAACGGCTGAAAACATTGCCGAGCAATACCAGATTACCCGTGCCGCACAGGATAATTTCGCTGCGACGTCGCAAAACCGTGCTGAAGCAGCCATCAAGGAAGGAAAATTCGCGGCCGAGATTGTGCCTTTTATTGTGAAGCAGAAAAAAGAAGAAATTTCTTTCGAGAAGGATGAATTTGCCCGCGCTGGCGTAACGGCAGAATCGCTTGGTGGTTTGCGCCCTGCATTCAAGCCTGATGGCACTGTAACAGCAGGCAATGCATCCGGCATTAATGACGGCGCAGCAGCTGTATTGCTGATGCGTGCGAGCGAAGCACAAAAACGTAACCTGCCTGTGCTTGCCGTTATCAAGTCATGGGCAACAGCAGGTGTTGATCCTGCAATTATGGGTACGGGGCCAATCCCCGCATCACGCAAGGCGCTTGAAAAAGCTGGCTGGAGCGTGAAGGACCTTGACCTTGTTGAATCAAATGAAGCCTTCGCTGCGCAATCACTCAGCGTGATGAAGGATTTGCAACTTGACCCTGAAAAAACAAACGTGAATGGCGGCGCTATTGCACTTGGCCACCCGATTGGCGCTTCGGGCACACGCGTGCTCACAACATTACTTCATGAAATGGCGCGCCGCGACGCGAAGAAAGGCCTCGCGACACTTTGTATTGGTGGCGGCATGGGGATAGCCATGTGCGTTGAACGCCCTGAAACACAAAACTTGAAGAAGGTGGCTTAAGAAATGCAAAGAGTTGCTGTTGTAACTGGCGGAACACGCGGCATCGGGTTTTCGATTACAAAAACCCTTGCAGCAGAAGGCTATAAAGTGGCCGCGCTTTACCATGGCAACGACGAAGCTGCGCAAAAATGCGCTGCCGAAACAGGCGCAATGGTTGTGAAGGCAGATGTGGGCGATTACGCGGCGTGTGAAAAGGCCTGCAAAGAAATCGCCGCAGCGCTCGGGCCAGTTTCAATTCTTGTAAACAATGCCGGCATTACCAAAGACGGCGTGCTACATAAAATGCCGGTTGAAAACTGGCACAATGTTGTCGAGACAAACCTGACATCGTCTTTCAACATGAGCCATGCGGTGATTAACGGTATGCGTGAGCAGAATTTTGGCCGCATCATCAATATCAGTTCCATCAACGGGCAGAAGGGCCAGTTCGGCCAGACAAATTATTCTGCAGCCAAAGCGGGGTTGATTGGCTTTACCAAAGCGCTGGCTTTAGAGAGCGCTGCCAAGGGTATTACGGTGAACGCCATTTGCCCCGGCTATATTGCAACTGATATGACGGCAGCCATGCGACCTGAAGTGCTTGATAGCATCATCAAGCAAATACCGGTTGCGCGTATGGGTAAACCTGAAGAGATTGCAGATCTGGTTGCTTTTCTGGCTTCCGAGAAGGCCGCTTTCATTACCGGTGCCACCATGACAATCAACGGTGGACAATACTTAACCTGAGGCATACCATACGTTATGCGCAATACAGTCGTTCTCGACCGTCGCTTTGTGGCTCAGGGGACCAAAATCATCGAGCAGGGTGATTTCGGCAACTATGCCTATTTAATTCAATCCGGTGCGATCCGTATCTTTTCTACCATCGAAGGTGAAAAAAAAGTTCTGGGGGAATTAGGCCCAGGTGAAATTTTCGGTGAAATGTCTCTTATATCGGACGGGCCGCGCGTTGCGAGTGCCGAAGCGATCGAGGATACCAACCTGATTATGCTTTCGCGGCAGGCGTTATTGAAAAAGATCGAAGATAGCGACCCGACAGTGCGTGCAATCGTTAAAATGCTGATGAAGCGACTCGAGGAAAATAACCGGCGCGTTTTGGGGATCGAAAGCAAAGTAGAACAAAACTGGCCAACTGTTTTCAAGAATATCTATCGTGACATGCTGGTAACCATGAATACAGCCGATAAATATGAATGTCAGGACCTGACAGAAAGCGCGTTCGAGCAATTTGCCAGCAAGCTGGATGATTTTTTCAGGAATAAAGCCAGTAATTCCTGATTAGGCGTTGCACCGCGCGTATATTTTTCTATATATAGTAACAACATCAGCTATTTGAGAGGGTTTTTCTATGCGTAAATCAGGAATAATTGTTGCCGCCATTATATTATCACTTGTGCTTATCGCAATAATTGTGCCGAATTTCATAAAGCTGAATAACTATAAGCCACTCATTACAGAGCAGGTCAAAAAGGCAACGGGTTATACGCTGATTATTGATGGCGATATCCAGCTGACAATTCTTCCCTCACTCGGTGCAAAATTAAAAGATGTAAAACTGGCAAAGGGACAAGAGGGAATTCTTGTCGCCAAGGAAGTGGCCGCAAGTGTTTCGTTAGGTGACCTGCTCGCAAAGAAAGTGAATGTTGAGAGTGCATCACTTGTCTCCCCGCAAATCCGTCTTGTTGTTGGCGAAGATGGTGAAGCATTATATATGCCAGACAAGCAGGCGCCAAAACCAGAAGATGCACCTGAATTCAAAACTACAGAAAATAACAACGTTAAACCGCAAAACAATTTTTTGCTCAAAAGTCTGAAAGTATCCGACGGTTCGTTGACCTATATTAACCGCCAGCAGCAAACCGAGCAGAAAATTGATGCGGTCAATATTGATGTTTCCGCAGGGGGCTTCACGGGCCCTGCCGATATTAAAGGCTCGCTGGTTTATAACGGCGAGAAGCTGGAGCTTGACGCAGGCGCGGGCAAACTGGATGACAAAGACAAAACAATGCCTGTGAGGGGCCAGTTAAAATATGGCGCACTTGTAAATGGTAAGTTTGAAGGCACGGCGATGCTGGAGCCTGCTTTGAAATTCACAGGTAAAATCGATGCGCAAACAGACAAATTGGGCAACGTTGTAAAAATCGAAAACGCTGGCAGCGGCATCCAGACATTAATGAACGAGAAAATTACGCTGAAGGGCGATATTGCATACGGCGAGAATGCGGCAAGTTTCAAGTCCGCCGAACTCGGCATTGGTAAAAACCGTTACGCGGGTGATGGCAGCTTTGCTTTTGGCGATCAGAAGAAACTTGTTTTGAATCTTGATCCTGTTGGTAACGATACAGCACAATCAGGCGAGCAGAAAAACCTGCAAACGCTTATTCGCGATCTGAGTGTTGATATTCAGGCAGAAGGCACTGAAGGCAAAATGGCTCTGCAAAAGGGTGATGTACGCTTGGCAGGGTATGACCTGAAGCTTTCCGGTGGGTATGATAGCGTTTCGCAGCGTCCTGTTAGTGTTTTAACAGTGAATGTCAGCACGCCGAAAATCAATCTCGATGAACTCAAGCAATATGGTTTGCTACCTGAAGAAGGTACAAAGGGCGAGGAGATCAAAGTTGAGGGCGCAGGCAAAAAAGGCAAAGCAGCGACAACTGGAAAAACGAAACTCGTGTTTCAGGCAGATATCGGCGAGATGATTTATGGCGGCGCAAGCTATAGCAATATTAAAGCGGCTGGTTCGTTGCAGGGGCAGGCATTATCGCTGAGCCATGCACAGGTGACAGCGTTAAATGGGGCAACTGTGTCAGCGTCAGGTCGGCTTGATAATATGGCTGCGCTCAAAGGCATCGATATGGCAGTAAAAGCCACAACGCCTGATGCAGAGGCGACATTAAAGACTTTGAACATTGCGAAGCCAGAGGCAATCAAGCGCCCCTTGGGTGCAGTGAATGCCGATGTAAAAGTGCAGGGCGATATTGATAGTCTTGCGACAAGCGCTGTTATCAACGCGTTGCAATTCACGCTTGGTGCGCAAGGGACAGTTAAAAATCCGACAACAAAATTCGAAGCGGAAAACCTTTCCTTCTCTGTAAAGCACCCGAATATGCAACAGGCTATCCAGACCTTCCAACCACAAACGACTTTACCGGAAGGTTTAGCAGGCCCGCTGAATTTGAAAGGCCGTGTTGATCTTGAAGGCAAGAAATATACAGTCTCCGATCTTTCAGGGACGCTGGGCAGTGCTTCTGTTGCAGGGAATGTTGTAGCAGATCTTGGCGGCGCGAAACCTGATGTTAAGGCGCAATTGCAGCTGGGCCGTTTCGTTGTGGCCGCTAATGACAATGAATGGAAAACATTCGGTAAAGGCTTTATCGCACCGGCAAAACAAAACAACCTGACCTATGTTGCAACAGGTGCAGGCAAATGGTCACGCGAGGCATTGAACCTTGATTGGCTCAACGCTTTCAACCTTGATCTGCAAATGAATATTCAGGAGCTGCATTACCAGCTCTGGCGCATGAATAATGTTGTGCTGGCAACAACAGTGAATAACGGCACGCTGACGATCAAGGATCTGCAGGGCGGGTTGTTTGGTGGTAAAATGGCAATCAGCGGTACGGTTGCGCAAGCCTCAAAGGGCGCAAATGTGACGCTTGATAATAAAATCAAAATTGAAAATGTCGAAGCGCGGGATCTGTTCTCGGCGCTTACCGCTAAACCGCAGCGTTTTATCTCTGGCACGATCAAGGATTTCAACCTTGATGTGAAAGGACAAGGTGTATCGCAAGCCGCTGTTGTGCAATCGTTAAACGGCACAAGTGACATTAAAGGTGAAAATATTATTATCTACGGTGTGAATGTGCGCGCGCTCACCAAATTGGTAACAGGTGATGGTAAGCCGGTAGAAGCGCTTGGTAACTTTCTGGGCCGTACAGTGAGTGAAGGCCAGTCAAATTTCAAAACACTGTCGGGCGATTTCCCGATCCAGAATGGTGTTGTCACCGTAAACGACCTGACGTTTGACGGTGACGAGGCCGTGATGAAAACAACGGGGACGGTCAACTTGCCTGCCTGGCTGATGGATCTTGATAACCGCGTCAGCCTGAAAGACGAGGCAGAAGACGCGCCTTCGTTTAATATTGTACTGAAAGGCCCTATCGACCAGCCAGCCAAATCGGTTGGCCAGCAGGCACTGCAAAGCTACCTGAACAAGAAGCTTGGCAGCAAACTGGAAAGCTTCCTCGGTGACAAGCTGGGTATCAAGCAGCCAGCAGCACCCGCGCCAACAGAAGCTGCGCCCGCAGCTGATGGAACTGTAGCGCCAGCAGAACAACCGGAAGCGCAGCCTGCATCACCCAAAGAGCAACTGAAGCAGGAAGCGATCAAAGGTCTATTCAAAGCGCTTGGTAACTAAGGAGCTTCATGGTGGCGAGTACCGATAATTTGCCCGAAGCTGCCAAGTGGCTTGTGCCGCTTATACTTATTCTCCTTGGTGTTGGCATTTTTTCATATGCAGGTTTTGAAATTGGCAAAACTGCGTGGCTTTACCGTCATGGTGTTCTTACTGAAGGGCGTGTTACATCATGGATAAAAACCGGTAACCGCCGCGATGTATCTGTGATGCGCATTTCTTTTGAAACTGTTGACGGACGTAAAATGAAATTCAAAGCAGGGCCGCCGGAACATGAGCCGCGCCATGCAGTAGATGCTGTTGTGCCTGTTTATTATGCCGCTCGATACCCGTCAATTTCAGTGATTGCCGATTATTCGCTCAAGCCTGTCTTGCCAATGTTATTCATGGGGTTTGTCAGCTTTATTCTTGCAATCGCGGGCGCAATCTTCATGCTTCAGTATGTGAAGCAGAAGAACAAAGCGCTTTAAGGATATAAACGCGAATTGCACTTGCAAGGTTCGCCCCGCTTTCCAGGCGTTTCGCATCAATGCCTTCTATAAGTTTCTGGATGCTTGTGTTCTGCTGCGTGGCAATGCGCCCGAGCGCTTCCCAGAATTCATCTTCCATTGTAATAGAAGTTGCGTGGCCCTTCAGTTTGATCGAGCGCTTTTTCAGCATTACTTCTTCGGCTTGATCATATCTTCCGGTTTGATCCATTCATCAAACTGTTCGGATGTCAGTAAGTTCAGCGCAATGCCAGCCTCTTTCAGCGATGTGCCTTCGGCGTGTGCTTTCTTGGCAATCTTCGCGGCGTTATCATAGCCAATATGTGGGTTCAGTGCTGTCACCAGCATCAGGCTTTCATAAAGCAGTTTATCAATGCGCTGTGTATTGGCTTCAATACCGACAACGCAATTCTCGGTGAAGCTGCGTGATGCATCGGCCAGCAGGCGGATTGATTGCAATACGTTGAAAATAATCACAGGCTTGAACACGTTCAGTTCAAAGTGGCCATTACTGCCGCCAATTGTCACCGATACATGGTTGCCCATCACTTGTGCGCAAACCATGGTCATGGCTTCTGATTGTGTCGGGTTTACCTTGCCGGGCATAATAGATGAACCGGGCTCGTTTTCAGGAAGGCTGATCTCGCCGATACCACAACGCGGGCCCGAGCCAAGCAGGCGGATATCATTGGCGATTTTCATTAGTGCAACCGCAAGCGTGTTCAAGGCGCCTGAAACTTCAACAAGTGTATCGTGTGTTGCAAGTGCTTCGAATTTATTTGGGGCTGTCACAAAAGGCAGGCCGGTAATTTTAGCGGTTTGTGCGGCAAATTCTTCGGCAAAGCCTATTTTGCTGTTAATGCCTGTACCTACGGCTGTGCCGCCTTGTGCCAGTTCATATAAATGCGGCAAGGTTGCTTTTATACGCTTCATGCAAGCATTTATCTGGTGCGCGTAGCCTGAAAATTCCTGCCCCAGTGTAATCGGTGTGGCATCTTGCAAATGTGTGCGGCCAATTTTGACAATCTTTTCAAACGCGGCCGATTTTTTTGCCAGCGCGCCATGCAGGCTTTCAAGCGCGGGTAAAAGCTCGTGCAAAACCTGCTCGGCGGCTGCGATATGCATAACAGTGGGGAAGGAGTCATTCGATGACTGACCCATATTCACATGGTCATTCGGGTGTACGGGTTTTTTGCTGCCCATCTCACCCCCCAGAATTTCAATTGCGCGGTTGCTGATCACTTCGTTCGCGTTCATGTTTGTTTGCGTACCAGAGCCTGTTTGCCATACAACAAGCGGAAACTCGTTCGCCATTTTGCCACTCATCACTTCTTCGGCAGCTTCGGCAATCGCATCGCCTAGTTTTTTATCAAGTACGCCCAGCACCATATTGGCGAGTGCGGCCGCTTTTTTCTGGATACCAAAAGCGCGGACGAGGGGGGCGGGCATTTTTTCAGTGCCAATACGGAAATTCTGGATCGAGCGCTGTGTTTGCGCGCCCCAGTAATGTTCGGCCGGAACTTCGATCTCGCCAAAAGAATCAGTCTCGATTCTCGCTGACTGCTGTGATTGCTTTGTCGCGCTTTGTGCCATGATGATCTCCCATTTATGAAAAAGATAAAATTAAGCGATAATATCGGGAAGCAAACTGCTTTCGAGCTTCTGGATGGAATCTTTCAAGGCCAGCTTATGCTTCTTAAGCCTTGTGACAAGCATTAAATCAACCGCGCCGCCACTGGTGAGGCGGTCAATCTCTTCATCGATCTTGCGGTGTTCGGCTTTCAATTCTTCAAGCTTGTCACGCTTGTCGTCGTCATCTTCCATCATTGCGTCTTGCCTAAAATAATGCGTAAATAACCTATCAGAGTTTTTAACCTTTTGCATTATCAAAATGACGAAAAAAATAGGGATTTTAACAAGTGGTGGTGACTGTGCGGGGCTAAATGCCGTTATTCGCGCTGTTGTTCACCGCGCCAGCCTGCTGGGCTGGGAAGTGACAGGCATTACCGATGGCACGCAGGGGCTTATTGCCCGCCCGCCTGCTGTGCGCAAATTAACACTGGCCGATGTCGATGCAAACGTCATGCGCATGGGCGGCACGATCCTCGGGTCGATCAGCAAAGGCAACCCGTTTGCCTTCCCGCAGCCTGATGGCAGCGTCAAGGATCTGTCTGATGACATTATTGAAGGTATTAAAATCCTCGGACTTGATGCCATTATTGGCATCGGCGGTGATGGTAGCCTTGATATTCTCAACACGCTTACAAAGCGTGGCGGGTTTCCGCTCGTGGGGATTCCCAAAACAGTTGATAACGATTTGGGCGAAACCGAAAACTCAATCGGCTTTGATACAGCGGTGAGCGTTGCCACCGAAGCGCTTGACCGTTTGCAACCAACCGCAGCAAGTCATGACCGTGTGATGGTGCTTGAAGTGATGGGCCGTGATGCCGGTCACATTGCACTCACAGCAGGGATTGCAGGCGGTGCTGATGTTATTCTCATTCCTGAAATTCCATACACGATAGAGGGCATTGTAAAAAAAATCCGTGCTGTTAAATCGAATGACCGCAACTTTGCGCTTGTTGTTGTCTCGGAAGCTGTGAAAACGCCTGAGGGCGAGAAGAAACAACAGGAGTTTGTTGACGGACAAAAGCGTTATGGCGGCATTGGGCAGTTGATCGGCGAGGAAATTTCGCGTGCAACAGGCTTTGAAACACGCGTAACCGTGCTGGGACACGTGCAGCGTGGCTGCCCGCCTACATATAATGACAGGCTCTTGGCTTCTGCGCTGGGCGTTCACGCGGTTGATTTAATTGCTGCAGGCAAGTTTGGCCGTATGGTGGCTTGGAAAAACCGGCAGGTTGTTGATGTTGCCATTGAAGATGCGATCAAGGCTTACCAAGCGGTTGATACAGACAGCACACTGGTAAAAACCGCGCGCGCACTTGGTATTTCTTTCGGAGATTAAAACATGGGTGACTCATATATCGAGCAGTCTTTAAGCCCGAATGAAAAGCTGGTGCATATTGGCCGCTTTCACTGGATTTATAAATTACAGGCATGGCTCAGTATTTTCTGGGGGGCGCTTCTTGCGATTATTCTCCTTAATCTTTGCACAAATATGGGGAGCTTTATCGGTCTATCACCCATGATCTACGAAGTGCCTTATGATGCGTCATGGTTTGTAAAAATTTCGGCGTTGCATCCGGGTATTAAAATTCTGGCGTTCCTTATTTTTATTTTCGGCCTTCTGAAGTTCGCACATATGATGGTGATTATGGCGACGACTGAAATCGCCGTTACAACACATCGCATTATCCTCAAACGTGGTCTTGTTTCCCGTTACGTGGGCGAAATGAATACCGAGCGGATCGAGAGTATCAATGTAATGCAGTCAATTCTGGGGCGGATTTTTGATTATGGCAGCCTTGTTGTGCACGGGATGGGTGTAGGCGCTATTGTAACGCCGACAATCGCCAAGCCTATAGTTTTCAGACGCGCAATCGAACATTCAAAGCAGAATTAAGGTATGGCAGTGGGAATTTCTATTAAACATTTCTCCGCGCTGCTCTTTCTTCTTTTCATTTTACCTGTTGGCCAGTTGCATGCGGCCGAAAATAAAAATCTCTGGATCAGTGAAGCAGGGCAACCAACGCGCCTTGCGCAAGAGCTTGTTGGCAGGCTTGCAACATCATGGCAGCACGGCCTTGACCCGAATGATTACAGGGCGGCCTATTGGGAAGCGCAGATAAAAAAACCGACGATCTCTGCCGCAGCTTTTGAAAAGGGGCTTGATGACGTTTCTGTTTTATATATCCGGCATCTGAGCGGACCACGTGTTTCACCGTCTGCCGGTGGTGGCCGCGCATCTGATTGGCGCAAGCCGCTTGCCGCATCATCGATTAAAGCCGCTTTGCAAGAAGGCCATGATATTGATGATATCGAACACGATATTTTGCCACAGGGGCGGCTTTACAGTGCTTTGCAAGACGAGCTGCAAACGCTTTCAGAAAAAATCAGGCTGGGTGATGCGCGTGAAAAGGTCTTGCCTATCCGCACAGGGCGTACATTACGTGTGGGTGATACGCACCCGTCAATACGGCTTATACGCTACCGCCTTGGTATGAGTGCAAATGAGAGCACGGGGGCGGAATATTTTGATGATAATCTGGCTATGGCGCTTGCCGGCTACCAGAAGAAGCATGGCATTATCCCTGATGGTATTATTGGCCCGCAAACACTGGCAGCATTGAATAAAACTAACAAAGCACGTTACCAGCAGGTTGTCACTACACTCGAGCGGTTGCGGTGGCTGAGCCCTGTACCGCCAGAGCGTTATATTACAGTCAATATTCCGCAAGCATGGCTGTGGGCGATGGATGATGGCTCTGTGGTGTTTGATATGCCGGTTATCGCAGGGCGGAAAGAGCGTGGCACACAAACTTTCAAAACGCAGGTTACAGGTGTTCGTTTCAACCCGAGCTGGAGCGTGCCCGATACAATCAAGGTAGAAGATTACTGGCCGAAGCTGAGAGAGAATTCTGCCTATTTTGATGACAAGGAAATCAGCGTTTATAGCTTTGACAATGAAACAGGAGAGCCGCGCAAAGTTGTGTCCGGGGAGACAGATTGGAACAATATCAGCGAGGATGATTTCAAGAAATTGCGCATGGTGCAATCAGCCGGTGATTTGAACGCACTAGGCCGCATCCGTGTGTTGATGCCAAATGAATATAATATCTACCTGCATGATACGAATACGCCATCGCTTTTCAAAAAGAATGATCGTTTTCTAAGCTCTGGTTGTATCCGTTTGTCAGACCCTGCACGCGTGGCCGATTTTGTTTTGCAGGATAATGAAGGCTGGAATAAAGCACGATTGAAAGAATTGCTTGATAGTCCGAAAACACGTGACATAAAAACAGAGCGGCCTTTCCCTATTTATTTGCTGTATCAAACCGTGTGGCTTGAAAATGGTAATCGCATTATCTTCGGGCCTGATCCCTATGGATGGGACGCTACATTATATAATGCATTACGTCATTAACGGCCTTGCTTCTCTTGACCTCAAATAAAAGCAGGCGCACAATATCTGCAATTATAAATCAAACAAACTTCACAGGTGTTTCATGTCTCTTCTTAAGCTTCGGCCATCTACGGCTATACGTGCGCTCTCAATTCCTTTCTTCGCTGCATCTGCTTATCTTCTTTTACAAGATGCCCCCGATACGCCAGCGCCACCAACAGCAACCATTACCGAACAGGCCGTATCGGCTTTTGAACGTTCTACAACACCACTTGGTATTGTTTCGCTTATTGCTGGTGGGACACTGATGGGCGTGAGCCTGAGACGGGGCGGCCGAAAAGCCAAAAAAGCGGCCCCAAAACCAAAATAGCAATATTTTCCTTGACAATTAGGATATTTATTTTTACGATGATCCTATCAAGCAAAAAACTTGCCTTTTTTCTTCGATTACATAAGAATCAAAAGAGGGGGATAATTTATCCTCTTTTTCTTACCAGTGGTTTTTTGCCTTCTAACGCTCTGTTAACTTCTTCATCCAAGTAAATAGGGAGAATCAAATAAATGTCTCATTTTGACGAAACGGGAATCCTTCATATGCCGGTTTCGCGCCGCGATTGCCTTAAAGGTTTGGGTGTGGGCGCATTGGCAGCATCATTGCCATTGATCGACATCAAGCCCGCGTTTGCGATGAAGCAGGTGAAATCATACCGCGTTGCTTTCCGCAATGCCCACACGGGCGAAAGCTTCAACGGCGTTTACCGCGTTGGTAATAAGTATCTGCCGGAAGCATTCGAACGTATCAATGTTGTTTTACGGGACTTCCGCGCCGGTATCATTTACCCGATTGACCCGCGCGTTATCGACATTATTACAGCCGTCCAGAAAATGACCGGCGAACATGAGGCTTTCGATGTTATTTCAGGCTATAGAACGCCCAAAACCAATTCCATGCTCCGCACCGAGGGCGGCCGTAAAAGCGGCGTTGCCAAGCACTCGCTTCATATGACAGGGCAGGCCATTGACCTGCGTTTGCCCGGCTATTCAACGCGCCGCATCCGTGATCTGGGTATCAAGCTTCATGCGGGCGGGGTAGGGTATTACCGTAAATCTGATTTCGTCCATCTTGATTCAGGCGATGTCCGGACCTGGTAAAGCGTCACTTCGTTAATAAAAAGTAAAAATAATAAGCGGCAAGGGTGGTTGTGTGCATACATATTTATATGTACCGCACAGCAATTTACTAAATTTTAAGTACAATTCTAATAAAATTTATATTGGGGACCGGTACTTTCCGGCAATCGGTTATTTTATGGGGCATAAGCACATGATCTCAGGGCAAATTTCAAAGACCACAAACTGTAGACTCACGCCTGCAAAGTCAAAAGGCTTTACGCTTATCGAACTTTCGATCGTGATCACAATTATCGGTTTGCTGTTTGCTGGCGCTATGGTTGGCGTCCCCATGTTTATCAATAATCAGAAACAACAAGAAACAACCGAGCGTATCGACACTGTTATGAATGCGCTTTCAAGCTATGTGCAACGTCACAACCGTTTGCCCTGTCCCGCAGATCCTGAAGCCGAAACACCGGCAAACCCAGGAGAAGTTCGTGGTACCGAGAGAAACGGTGGTGTTTGTTTTGATGGCGCTGATACAGCCGCGATGATGCGGAATGTTGAAGGCTTGGTTCCATGGCGTGAACTTGGAATTTCCGAGCGTGATGCAATCGATGCCTGGGGTAAATACCTGACGTACCGCCCCGCGCCAAACCTGACAGTCAATAATTTCGCGGCTTCCATGCAGGAAGACAAGGGTGTTGCCGATGCGCAAATCCACAACGCGTGTAGAAGCCCAATCTGGTATAACAAGGAAGGAAAACACTTGGACAGGGCGAAAGCCCTTTTTGTGTGTAACGCACAACCAACAACAGCCTACCTGACAGATACAGGATCTAACGCAGCGTTTGCAAGTATTGCTGGCGTTGAGGCCTGGCGCGAAGTTGCTTTAGGTGCCGCTGGCACGGATGCAGGAGGAACAAACGATGTTCTTGCTGCCAATAGCTGGGTTGATAAATACACCGACAAAACTCTGGGCGGTGATCTTATGTTTGCTGGTGCTTTTAACCAGCAGTTAACCGGCCGTCAGGCCGATGCACCTTTAGCGCGTGCAACAGGTAATGCTGTTACGATTATCAGCCATGGTGCCAATAACATGTTCTCGTTCCTGCGTGATGGCAGCAGCCAGAACGAGGCCGCATCAGGTTATTCCGAAGAGCGTAAGAATTTTAGTGATACTGGTTATATGGGGAATATTGCATCCCCTAAATCTGCCGTGAAACGCGGTGGTAATGTCATGAGTGCGGGATCCGGCGCGACCGGCAAAGCGCTTGATGATATTGTCGTTGCGCTTCGTTCCGACCAGCTTTATTCGAAAATCGGTGGCCCGACAGTATCGGCTACACGTCCGCAAAGCTCTGCGGGTGAAAATAGCCAGCCTGAAGCACCATTGCCGTCTGATTGTAGCGCGGGAATATCTATAACCTGGACAGATAATGGTACAGGCTATACTTGTAGCGGTTCTTTGGGCAGTAATTTAACGCATGGAAATTCTGGTAGTGTTACTGATGGCGATTCATCAAATGGAGATTATGCCGGTTCTGCAAGCGTAACATGTAATAATGGAAGCCTTACAGTTAATAGCAGTGACTGTGATATTGTTATTACAAAGTGTCCGGCGGAAGCGAGATCCTGGACGGTTGGTGGCTTTACCTGTAACGGCAATATTAGTGAAACAGATATAGGGGATTCAAGTACAGCAACGGATGCTGCGGCACCGGAAACAGGTTCTTCAACATATACATGTCAGAGCGATGGTACATGGAGCCAGAATGCCGGGTCAACATGTAACCCCGGCAACTGTAGCACAGGTGGCTCACGTAGCTGGTCAGACGGCGGATTTACATGTACAGGCGCTGTCCCCGCGACAATCAATCACGGGAATTCGGCGACGGCAACAGACTCAACGCTGAATGAAATCGGTAGTGCGACTTATTCATGTAATAACGGCGTTTTAACGGCGAATGCAGGCTATACTTGTGAACAGCATATCCCATGTGCTGCAACAACTTTGAACTGGACTGTGGCCGGTATTACTTGTTCTGTCGCGGTCGGTCTAACAAATGACGGCGTGTCTACAACGCTGACAGACTCTACGGTGCCTACAACAGGTAGTTCAAGCGCAACTTGTACGAATGGATCATGGAATGTGGCATCCGGCGGAACATGTATAAGCCAGTGTCCGGCAAGTACAGCGGTTTCATGGGTCGATACAAGTATAACACCGAACAGGACCTGTAACGGTACAACAGTTGCAACTGCACAAAACGCTGGTACATCCTTGCCGATAACAGACGCGACTGGCCCTGATGTAGGAACCGGAACGGCCGTTTGTGCCGCAAACGGCACATGGTCGGCCACGGGTAGCTGTACGCGCCAGTGTACAGGTAGCCAGGCTGTTTCATGGACGATCTCGGGCAAAACATGTAACGGTACAACAGCAGCCGCAGCCGTAAATAACGGCGTGGCAACGGCAACGGTTGTTGACTCAACAGGTGTTGATGTTGGTTCTGCCAGCTTTACATGTAACAACGGCACTTTAAGTGTAAACCCAGATGCGATTTGTTCATCAGGTTGTACAGGTGGTCCGGTTGCATGGGTGATCGGTGGCAATACATGTGATGGCACAATTGCCAACACCGCAGCCAACCAGAACGCAAACGTAACAGATTCAATCGCGCCGACAACGGGTTCTGCAACCTTCCAGTGTGTGAATGAGTGTTTCAAACTGATTTCCGGTACCTGTGACGCGGCTGTTAACGGCGGTTGCGCAAGCTATGCTTCGAACTATGGTTCACAGCCAGCAACAAATACAGGTACAGGCTGTAGCGCGGGTACATATGATAATTCCACGCCGGCGGATACAGCCAGCCAGTGGCGCTGGAGCTGTAATGGCTCGGGCGGCGGTACAAACGCAACATGTACAGCAAACAAAGCACAATGTTCTGGCGCGGTTTCCTGGACTGTTGGCGGCAAGACATGTACCGGTACAGCTGCTGCAACCAATAGCGGTAGCAATACAGCAACAATTACAGACTCAACCGCCACAACAACCGGTTCCGCAACATTTGCCTGTGCGAATGGTACGCTAACGGTAAATGCCGGCGCAACCTGTGTTGAAAGCTGTACAGCGCAAGCTGTTTCCTGGAGTGTTTCAGGCTCGACATGTAACCAAAGTGCGCCTGCAACGGCTAACGGTGCAAATACGGCGACACTGACTGACTCGACATTGCCGACAACCGGTTCTGCAAGCTACTACTGTAACAACGGTACGTTAAGCGTAAACGGTGGTGCAAGCTGTGTAACGGCTGTTAACGGTGCATGTACTGCTTACGGCGCAACTTATGGCTCGCAGCCTGGCACAAGTACGGCCAACGCATGTTCTGCTGGTACTTATACAGACCTCGCAGATGACTCTACTAACTGGAGATGGCGCTGTGACGGTGTAAACGGCGGTACCAACTCCGGCACCTGTACGGCGAGCAAATCGGCCTGTTCTGGTGCGGTCTCTTGGACTGTAAGTGGCCAGACATGTAGCGGCACGGCTGCAAGCACAGCAAGTGGTGGCAACACGGCCTCGATTAATAATACGGCTGCTGGTAAGACAGGTGCTGCAACATTTGCCTGTGACAACGGTTCACTAACCGTAAATGCTGGCGCAACCTGTGCCGCAAGCTGTACGGTGTCAAGCTATACGCCTGCGCAAAACACATACTGTTATTGTGATGAATACGAGGCTACAACGAACTGTGGCACGACTGTATGGGTATATGGTACAAAAGCAGGTGCGGTATGTGTAAACTACTGTGATGGCGGTGGCGGTGGCGGTGGCTGTTTCGCAGCTGGCACGATGATCAAACTGGCGGATGGTTCCGACAAGCCAATCGAGCAGATCAAAGAAGGTGATGCGGTTCTGAGCTTCGACATGAATGATCCACAGGGTGCACTGGTAGCCAATAAGGTTGCGGCAACAGTGTCCTTTGAAGACAAGCATGTTATCCGTATCAACGACATCTTTACGGTAACGGCCGATCACAAATTCCCGCTACCAGGCAAGATGAACGCTATCGAGGCGGGTGATCTGAAAGTGGGCGACACGCTGATTGCCGAAGATGGTAGTTTGCTGGAAGTGAAAACAATAGAAACATTGCCGGATACGCAGCGTGTCTATAACTTCGAGGTCGAGAATAACCACAACTATATTGCCAACGGCGTAAGGACCAACAACATGATCCTGACACCGGAAGGTAAAGCCGAAGCACAGAAAAATCCGTTGCTTAGGAAAGTTGCCAAATTCGGATCTATGTGAGCAGTCGATAGAGGAGCTATTAAATGCCAAAGGGGTATAAAATGAGAGAAAGCAAGAAAAGCATATCGTTGATGCTCGCTGCGGCATTCTTCCTGTTCCAGTTATGGGCCATTTTAGCCCCTTCGACTGCAAATGCAGTTGTTAACAACTGTTCGGCGACGCGTTTTACCTCTAGCGTCTGTACGGCGCAGGACTGTATTGGCGGGCCTATAAGCTGGAACGTCAGCGGTAGCACCTGTAATGGCACGGTGGTAACTACTGCGCCGGGGGATATTACGGCAACGATTACTGACTCTACAGTACCTACATTGGGAACATCCAAATTCCGTTGTATGCTTGATGGTACATTCGAGCCCGTAAGCCCTGTGTGTGAAACGCAGACAGCAGGTGTTTGTGCGGCGTTTGGCGCCAGCGGCAGCCAGCCCGCGAACGCAAGCAATGGCTGTACAACGGGTACTTATGGCGATACGGCTGACACGACCGCTAATTGGGGATGGCAATGTGTAGGCCCTGCAGGCGGTGCAACGACACCTTGTACTTCTGCGAAAGCGACCTGTTCGGGTGCTGTAACCTGGACTGTATCTGGCGCGACCTGTAACGGGACAGCGACATCTACGGCAAGCGGTAGCAATTCATCTTCAGTGACGTCAACTGGCCCGGGGTCAGGTAGTGCACAATTTGCCTGCGCAAACGGTGTTTTAACTGTAATCGGCGGCGCAACCTGTACAAACGCACCTGTTGCCGGCGCCTGTAAATCACATACCGGTTACTATGCCAGCCAGCCAGCTTCAGACAATGCAAGCGGTTGTACGGCCGGTACTTATGCCGACAGCGGTGATGGTACGTCACAATGGGGCTGGAAGTGTAATGGCCTGAATGGCGGCGCAAACGTAACTTGTAACGCAAATAAACAAAGATGTTCGGGTGCAGTAACATGGACTGTTTCAGGCAGTACATGTAATGCAACAGCACCTAATACAGATAGCGGTAGCAATGCGTCCGTTACAGATTCGGGCGCTCCCACGCTGGGTAGTGCAACTTTTGCCTGTACAAATGGCACATTAGGGGTTACGGGCACACCAACCTGTACATCTGAGCCGGTTAACGGTTCTTGTGGCTCGTCGAAGAATGGTACATTCGCTACCGAACCATCAACTAATCTCTGTACTGAGGGTACGCCTTCTGCTGTAAGTGCGAACGGGCTATACTGGGTCTGGCGCTGTGATGGTATTAATGGCGGTCTCTCCAGAGAATGTACGGCGAATAACTCTAATTGTACAAACTGGAGTTGGACAGGTTTGGCCAAACGTGGTGCGCATTATAGAACATACACGAACACATTTGCCGGTAACCCTGCGGATGTGTATCTGACGGGCGCTCAGTGTCAGACTTACGGCATATACTGTACACAAGCAACTTACGGGTTCTCTTGTTCACATGACGGTACGCACCTGTTCAACCTTTCACGTTCGGTTGTGAACGAGCTTGTAACCGTTGTCGCAAACTATGACAGTAGTCAATACATGCCGTCTGCGGTTAGAAGTGCGAGCTTCTATAAGGGAGCGGGCCATGTGCAGTTTGTGAATACACCTGCGGTAGAGGCAATGACAATCCCGAACCAGCAAGGCAGCACTTGTCGTGGACCTGGTGATGACGATGACCAAGCCGGGCCATTCCTGATGCTTGATAACAAGGTATATTTCCAGACACACGATAATACGCCTGCTTTGATTGGCACGTCGGTAACCGCCTGTCCGATGCCGAATAATGAGGGCCTCTGCCGTGCAATGAATGGTCCGAGAGGGGCAGAACCAACCGATGGGGTAGCCTGTTTGGCAGGTACATATACCAATCTGGCCGACACAGCTTCCGAGTGGCGCTGGCGCTGTACTGCAATTAACGGCGCTGCAGATGAAACATGTTCTGCTGCGAAATGTACACCGGACGGTTCTGCTCCAGGCGCATTTGCTTGCTGTAACGCAGATACCGATGGCAACGGATTCTGTGGTGTTCAGGGCGGTGGCGGTGGCGGTGGCGGATGTTTCGCAGCCGGTACGATGATCAAGCTGGCCGATGGTGGCACTAAGCCGATTGACCAGATCAAGAAAGGCGATGTGGTATTGAGTTTTGACTTGAAGGATGTAACAGGTAAGCTTGTTCCGAACAAGGTTGCAGCAACAGTTTCCTTCGAAGATCAGAAGGTAATCCGTATCAATGACCGCTTTACGGTGACACCAAGCCATAAATTCCCGCTTGCTGATAATAGCGTGATTGAGGCCGGTGATCTTAAGGTTGGTGATACACTTGTCGCAGAAGATGGCAATGTGGTGACGATCGAGAAAATAGATGTTCTGGCCGATACACAGCGCGTCTATAACTTCGAGGTCGAGAACAACCACTCGTATGTCGTAGAAGGTATTAGAACCAACAATATGGTGCTAAGACCCGAGACTATTGACTCGCTCAGGAAGGTTCCGGGGCTGCTCGAGAAAGTAAAAATGTGTGTCAACTGTGATTTCGGTGATGTCAACGCGAACTAGTAGTAAGACCGGTTAAAGAAGTAGATAAAAAGGCTAAATGCAAAGAAAACAGGAAATGCAAATGATGACTAGAAAAAACATTATCCGTTATTGTGGCGCACTGCTGCTGTTCTTTGCGGCGGCCCTGCTTGTACAACCCGCATTTGCGACTTGCGGCACCTCGAACGGTGGCACATTTGCATCTGCGCCCGCAACAAACCTTTGTGCAGCAGGTACAGCTTCGGGAGTTACAACCAATGCCACCACCTATACATGGACATGTACGGTTATAACAAACGGTGCTTGTGGTACATCTCATGGCGGGTCTTTTAGTTCTGCGCCGGCAACAAACCTTTGCAGTGCAGGTTCCGCAACCGCGGTAACCGATACAGGGACTAACTTTACCTGGAATTGTAATAGTGGTGATGGTGGAACCAACGCCAGCTGTTCGGCCACAAAATCATATAATGGTGCTTGTGCATCCTTTGGCGGCAATTACGGGTCGCAGCCTGCGAACAGCACAGCAAACGGCTGTACAGCTGGTACATATGTTGATCTTGCCGATGGTTCCCAATGGCAATGGCGTTGTAACGGTATAAGCGGCGGCTCGAATTCACCTACATGTGTAGCGAACAAAGCAAACTGTTCGGGTGGTGTGACATGGGGCGCAGGTTGTGCGGGTACGGCAGCGAGTACAGCGAGCGGTAGCAATACAGCCTCTATCAGCAATACGGCTGGTGGTTATACAGGTGCAGCGACCTTTGCATGTAACAACGGCTCTCTAACAGTAAATGGCGGAGCAACATGTGCGGCCAACTGTTCTGGTGCGGTAACATGGGGCGCAGGCTGTGCGGGCACTGCGGCCAACACAACAAGTGGTAACCTGACGGCGGCGATTAATAATACTGCCGCCAACTATACAGGCTCCGCTGTGTTCTCGTGCAGTAACGGCGCGCTGACATATAATAGCGGTAGCTGTACGGCAAGCTGTACGGTGACAACTTATACGCCAGCACAGAATACATATTGTTACTGTGATTATTATGAGGCAACAACCAACTGTGGGACGACTGTATGGGTTTATGGTACAAAAGCAGGAACGGTATGTCAGAACTACTGCGGTGGCGGTGGCGGTGGCGGATGTTTCGCAGCCGGTACGATGATCAAGCTTGCCGATGGTTCGCAAAAAGCGATCGAAGAGATCAAGGAAGGCGACATGGTACTGAGCTTCAACCCTACGAAGGTTGAAACAGACAAGCTTGTGCCAAACAAGGTTGTTGCAACTGTTTCTTTCGAGAACAAGAAGGTGATCCGTATTAATAACAGGTTCACAACAACGGAAGACCATAAATTCCCGATCATGAAGGATGGCGAGCCGGTTGGTGTGAAAATCGGTGATCTGAAGATAGGTGATACGCTTGTGAACGAAGACGGTAGCCTGATGGTGATCGAGACCATTGAGGCACTGGCCGAACCACAACGGGTTTACAACTTCGAGGTTGAAGGTAACCACACCTATGTTGTCGAAGGCGTTCGAACAAGCAACATGAACCTGCTGCCGGAGAATATGCGTAAGTTTAACAATCCGGAAATCAAGCATTATATTATGGACATGAATCAGAAATAAAAGTCCTTGGTTTTGCATTAAAAGGCCGCCTTTGGGCGGCCTTTTTTTATGCCGTTACGCCGCCTATACTCATATTTATGGAATCATGGGAATCGCCCGCTTTGGTGTTGCATACCCGCCCGCATGGCGAGGGGGCGGCGGTTGTGAGTTTAATGACCGAAGAGCATGGACGGCATTTGGGTTATGTACACGGGGTTTCCCGCCAACAGGCAGTGCTACAGCCTGGAACATTCGTGCAGGCGCAATGGCAGGCCCGTGTGTCTGACCAGCTTGGCACCTATAAGTTAGAGATGATGCAGCCGCTCAGCCCAATAATATTCAACGATGCGTATCGTATTTCTGCTCTTCTTTCCGCCTGCGCGCTCTGCGAACAATCGCTGCCAGAGCGCGAAAACCATCCGAATATTTTCAATGGGTTGGCGCAGCTTCTTTACTTTTTATCTGATGTCATTCCCGCGAAAGCGGGAATCTCGGAAAATGAGGCACGAGATCCTCGCTTCCGCGAGGATGACAAACAAATGTGGGGCATCTCATATGTATTCTGGGAGCTGTCATTTTTGAAAGAGCTTGGCTTCGCGCTTGATTGGAAACGATGCGCAGTAACAAACCAGACGAATGAGCTGGAATATATGAGCCCGAAATCTGGCCGCGCCGTATCGAAAATAGCGGCCGAGCCTTATAAGGATAAATTATTGCCGTTGCCATTATTTCTGCAAAACCCGAAAGGTGATGGCGCAGGGGACATGGAAGATGTTTTAACGGGGCTACGGTTGACACGTCACTTCCTTGATAAGTGGGTTTTTGCCCAGACAAGGCAGGAAACCCCCACGCCAAGGCTTGCTTTTGAAGAAAAAATAGAGAAACTGGTCGCTCAAAACAAAGCCGCCTGATGAGTAAGAAAACAACAAACGCCGCCTCTGCCCAATCGATTATAGAGCAGCCGATCACCGACCTGATTTCGGAGCGTTACCTTGCCTATGCGCTTTCTACTATTATGTCACGCTCGTTGCCGGATGTACGGGATGGGTTAAAGCCCGTTCACCGCCGCCTTTTATATGCAATGGCGCAGCTAAAGCTGGACCCCAAACACCCGCCTAAAAAATCGGCCCGTGTGGTGGGTGATGTTATCGGTAAGTTCCATCCGCATGGTGACCAGTCGGTTTATGATGCGCTTGTAAGGCTAGCGCAGGATTTTGCCGTGCGTTACCCGCTTGTCGACGGGCAGGGGAACTTCGGTAATATTGACGGTGATAACGCAGCCGCGATGCGTTACACAGAAGCGCGCCTCACGGAAACAGCCCAGCGTTTGCTGGAGGGTTTGGACGAAAACGCAGTTGATTTCCGCCCGACATATGATGGTGACAGTGAAGAGCCGATTGTTCTCGCCGCCAACTTCCCGAACTTACTCGCGAATGGGGCATCAGGTATCGCCGTGGGTATGGCGTGTTCTATCCCGCCGCATAATGTTGCTGAAATTTGTGACGGGCTTTTGATGTTGCTCGAAAATAAAAAAGTAACAGTGAAAGAGCTTGTCGGCTGCATTAAAGGCCCTGATTTCCCGACCGGCGGTATATTGGTAGAGCCGAAGGAAAGCATATTGCAGGCTTATGAAACAGGCCGTGGTTCCTTCCGTGTCCGTGCCAAGTGGAAAAAAGAAGAGCTAAAAGGCGGTGGCTACCAGATCGTTGTTACTGAAATCCCCTATCAGGTGCAAAAATCGAAACTGATTGAAAAAGTAGCCGCTTTAATGGAAGAGAAAAAGCTACCGCTACTTGATGATATTATTGATGAAAGCGCTGAAGATGTGCGTGTTGTACTCACGCCGAAAAGCCGTAACGTTGCGCCCGAACTTCTGATGGAATCGCTGTTCCGCAATACGGATTTTGAAACGCGCTTCTCGCTCAATATGAACGTGCTGACAGAACAGGGCAAAGTGCCGCGCGTGCTTTCACTAAAAGATGTTTTGCAAGAATTCCTGAATCACAGACAGGTTGTGCTTGTGCGGCAGTCGAAACACAGGCTCGAGCAGGTGAACCACCGCCTGGAAGTGCTTGCCGGTTACCTGATCGTGTTCTTGAACCTTGATAAAGTGATCAAGATCATCCGCGATAGTGATGAGCCGAAGCCAGCTTTGATGAAAGCTTTCAAGCTGACGGAAGTACAAACAGAAGCTATTTTGAATATGCGTTTGCGGTCTCTGCGTAAGCTTGAAGAGATGGAGATCAAGCAGGAAAACAAAGCGCTGACTGCTGAAAAAGATGATCTCGAGAAATTGATCTCCTCCGAAGCGCGCCAATGGACATCCATTAAAAAGCAAGTGCAGATTATGCAGAAAGCCTACGGGCTTGATACAGAGCTGGGCAAGCGGCGTTCGACCTTCTCGAAAGCCCCTGATGTTAGTATTGCCGAAGCTTTGGACGAAGTGCTGACAGAAAAAGAACCGATTACCGTTGTGTGCTCCGATAAAGGCTGGATCCGCGCCATGAAGGGCTGGGACCTGAATATAGAAGACTTCAAATATAAAGAAGGCGATGAAGAGCGCTTCGTACTTGAAGCAATGACAACGGACAAATTGTTGGTATTTGCCACAAACGGCCGCTTCTATGCGCTCTCATGTGACAAGTTGCCCTCAGGCCGTGGTTTTGGTGAGCCACTGAAGGTGATGATGGAATTGCCGCAGGAAGTCGAGTTTGTTTCTATTTCTGTTTACATGCCGGAAGAAAAATTACTTGTCGCCTCGGATGACGGGCGCGGATTTATTGTGCCTGCGGCTGAATGTTTAGCGCAAACCAAAAACGGCAAGCAGATACTGAATGTTGATGAGGGTGTTAAGGCTGTTATCAGCTATGTTGTAGAGCCCGAGCATGACCATGTTGCTGTGATTGGTGAAAACCGCAAACTCGTTGTGTTCCCGCTTGACCAGATCCCCGAAATGAATAAGGGCAAGGGCATTACGTTGCAAAAATATAAAGATGGTGGCTTGGCTGATGTCAAAACATTTACGCTTGGCGAAGGCTTGAGCTATGGCAGTGTAAAACGCCAGACGACAATTTCGAAAAAAGAGCTGATGCCATGGCTTGTCGAGCGTGCTCAAGCGGGCCGTTTGCCGCCAAATGGCTTCCCCAGAAGCGGAAAATTCTAGAAAATCCGTGACAGATTTAAGCCCCTCCCGTATATAAAGCGGGATGTTAAGCCTTTATACCAAACTCAAGCACGCAGTTGAAAACTGGGTCGATATTGAAAAGCCTTTGCCGGATGAACCGATCCCCGACAAGCCGATGGCGTTTGTCTGGCTTTTCTTGAAGCAGGCAAAATGGCCCTTCCTCACTATTTTTGCGTTTAACCTGGTGTCACACGGTCTTGAAGCACTGCAATACGGGTATATCAAATGGTTTATCGAGCCAATTGAAAATGGCGCTGCAAGAGAAACAATTTGGCAGGAGCTATGGCCGCTAGTTGTCACGTTTACCATTCTTGTTTTGATTTTGCAGCCGCTTGCTGCCCGTATTTCAGTATTCATTATGGCTTGCGTGAGGCCCAGCTTTGTAAGTATGGCGCGGCGACAAATGGCCGAACATATCCGCAAGAACAGCTATGATTACTTTCTAAATGATTATGCAGGCCGACTTTCGAGCAAGGTATTTGAAACACCGCGTGCGGTAATGGAGATTATTTCTACACTTATCGGGCCGATTATGTTTGCAAGTATGGCCTTTTTTGTATCGCTCGGACTGTTCTTTACAACGCACTGGTTATTTGTGGCTGTAACGCTTGTTTGGTTCGGCCTTTATGTTGTTATTATGTGGCATTACATACCTAAAATTCTTACGACATCCGGTAAAACCTATGACGAAGTCAGCAAGGCGCGCGGACGTTTGGTCGATAGCTTGACGAATATTCTTTCCATTAAACTTTTTAGTCGCAGCCACTACGAAGATAAGCATTATACAGAGAGCTTGCGTAGCATTACACATACCGGTCAAGTGATGTACCATACGATTAATTGGCAGGGCGTGTGGCTGGAGATTTTATCCGTTCTCTATGTTGGCGCAGGGTTTTTCTTGAGTATTTATCTGTGGCAGATAGGTGAATTCAAGGTTGCAGAGATAAGTATGGCCATGGCGCTGGTTATCCGCTTGATGACAACTTCATGGTGGATGTCTGAAACATTTGTGGGGTTATTTGAGCAAGTTGGACAGGTGCAGGAAGGTGTTGACGAGCTCTCTAAAAAACTGACACTGCAAGATAAGAAGAGTGCACAGGCAGTTCAAGGCGACAATTTTTCAGTCACGCTTGATGATGTCACATTCGAATATCCGGGGCGCCCGATGTTCAAGGATTTTACGCTTGAGGTGAAACAGGGGCAGAAGATTGGCCTTGTGGGGCCAAGCGGTGCGGGGAAATCAACGCTCACCAAGCTTCTTATGCGCCTGCATGACGTTCAGGAAGGTCGTGTTTTGATCGGGACGCAGGACATACGCGATGTGACGCAGGATAGTTTGCGTGAGCATATTGCTGTTATTCCACAAGTGCCCGAGCTGTTCCACCGCACCATACGCGACAATATTAAATATGGCCGTTTGGACGCAACCGAAGAAGAGATGATTGAAGCGGCCAAGCGCGCTGGTGCACATGAATTTATTATGGAGTTGCGCGATAAAGGTGGCCGCACGGCTTATGACACAATGGTGGGCGAGCGCGGCGTGAAGCTTTCAGGTGGGCAGCGCCAGCGCGTGGCTTTGGCGCGCGCTATTTTGAAAGATGCGCCTGTGCTGATACTGGATGAAGCGACCTCGTCACTGGATAGCGAGAGCGAACAGGCTATTCAAAAGGCGCTGGTTGATCTGATGAAAGATAAAACGGTGATTGCGATTGCACACAGGCTTTCAACGATTGCACACCTTGACCGTTTGTTGGTGATGGAGGAGGGGCGTATTGTAGAAGACGGTACACATGAGGCCCTCTTGCAAAAAGGCGGACTTTACGCCCGCCTTTGGAATTTGCAATCAGGTGGATTCTTAGGCGACCTTATCCATTAATTGTGAAGGTTTTAGCAACGCTGCCATCATTGACGTTGAACTGCACGGCAACGCGGTCACCAGCCTGATAGTTCGGGTGTGCCCCCAGTTTTTCTTTAAGTAATTGTGCTGCCAGGTTCGCGATATATACGCGGCCCAATGCCTGGTCATCACCATAATCTGCACGCTTGGGAAACGCATCTGGGTTAGCGTAGTGCGCTTTTGTATGTTCATCACCAACTGTAAGAAGAATGAATAATTCGCGCAGGCGGCTCGGTAGAAAACTAACTTCAACCATTTTGTCTGAAGCAAAGCGCGCAAACTCATCACCGAGCGATTCAATACGAACGGCGCGTGCGCCTTCTGCGTTTACCGGAATGGGGGCTTCTGGTTGCCATGTTTGTGTTGCTGCCATAATTTATCCCTCTTTATTTAGTTTTAATGGGCCTCGAATTTAATTTCCAACCTTTTGGTCGGGGCCGCCATGGAGGGCTTTTTATCGTCTAGTTTTAGCTCCGCATGAAAGACCGTTGCGCGGGAGCTTGCCATATTATGATAAAGAAGGGAATATAAAATATAGCCCTCAAGACTGCTAATAAAGCGGATCTCACTGGGCCTACCGTGCTGCTGTATAAGGGTTGCTGAAAGCGGGTGTGTCACTTTGGGTGTCTCGGTGTTCACAGCAATTGAAAGCTTCGCCCGCTCCAACTCTTTGAATAATATATTATTATCGGATAAAAATTTACTGACAGCCTGCCCGAAAGCAATGCTGATTTCAGGGGCGCGCTGACGCAAATCGGCCGAATAATGCGCACCAGCCGTTGTATATTGTTGGGAGGTTCTGAGGTGCATCTAGGCACCCTCAAGGGTCAGGGCCAGCGTTTTCTGCGGTTTTGCCATTTTCGGGGTTTTATCGTCCATCTGTAGTTCTGCATAAACACGGGACGAGCGCGACCATTTCATATCGTGGAATAAAAGGAAATAAAGCACAGAGGCTTCCATTTCTTCAAAAAAACGGTCCTGACTAGGCCGTGTAGAGAGTTTTGCGAGCGGGTAGCTGATATCGGGCGTTTCGGTATCAACTTTTATAGAGAAGCGCACGCGTTGGATGTCATCGTATGAAATTTTTTCATCCTTTAGAAACTGCCGTGCGGCATGCGCAAAGGCCGTGCTTATTTCGCCTGCGCGGTTGCTGAGCGGGGTATTCTTCCGTGCCTTCGAGGTTCTATAGGTGACGCTTTTACGGGCCACTTACTTGGCCTCCATAATAAATTCAAAAGTTTTGGTGGGGGCCGACATTTTCGGCTTTTTGTCATCAACCCTTAAGGAAATAAGCAAAGTGGCTGTACCAGACCATGAGAGATTATGCAGGTAAACATATTCTGTGATGTGTTCCTGTATCGTTTGGTAGAATTCGCCTTCTTCCATGTGTAGGCCGTGCTGGCGGTAAAACGCGAATGGATAAGTGAGATTGGGTTGTTCTTTATTGACCGTTACTGACAATCTGGCACGTTCAATTTCATGGAAGAAAATGGGATTGCGGATATCATCTATATGGACTTCTGCAGCCTCGGCAAAGGCTTCGGCAATGTCGGACCCGCGGGAGGACAGTGTGTCGCCGAATTGAAACCCTGGTGAAGTAAATTTCTCTTTTAAAATGCCAGCCATGTTTAAACCTTATGCCCGACACCCCTGTAACCACACATTTGAAAAACACAGGTGATGCTGCATCTGCGCACCTTGTGACGCTTAGCTATTGCCTACGTCTTTTTTCTCCCATATTATTCCCCTCTTACGTAGCACCATATGTAAAGATAAGTCAATAAAAACAGGAAGATAAGGTGTAAAAATTATGGATTGTCCTACAGAAACGCAGCTTACCACATTGTTTAGCGCCGCCATTGAAAGGCCAGCGCCCGCGGGCAATAACGGAGTGGTACATGGCCAGGATTTACAGATTGTGGATGCGCCCGAGTGTGGGGAAGGTGTCGTGCGTGTGATTTTCAGGACATCGGCAGACGGACTACAGGATGCTGCGATGCAACGTATAGGGGTGAATACATTTCAAATCAATTTTACCGGTACAAGGGAGGAAGGCGGTCTGTCTTCAGTGTCCTACGCACCAGCCCCAACTCTTTGGATGCCGAATGGCTTACGCAGCGGTCCTTTTGAAGCCGGCATTCCAAACTTGCTTTCCGGTATGGTCAGACTTGAAATGTATGTACCTGAAGAGTTTGCAGACGATGTGCGCGCTTCAGGGGCCGTGACAGTCCGTTACACACGGCTGGGCCGCTAAATAAAAACCGCCCCGAAGGGCGGTTTTTATTTTTCTAGCGACCGGAGGTTGTGCCGCCTGAAATATTTCCGCTTACACCCACGCCAGTGTCAATATCGGCATTCAGTCGTGCGCGTGTGTTCATATTGGTATTGGTACCAACACCGGCCGAGCCACGTGTGTCGCTGCCTATACTTGCGCCTGTTTCATTGCGGGAACGAACGCGCACAGCTTCATCATAAGCGGCACGATTACTTGTACGCAGGCGGTTCAAGTCTACTTCTGACAGGCTCAACATTTCATTGACCGTTAAACTTGCCCCAGGGCTTCTTTCAAGCTCGGTTGTAGAACGTGTTGTATGCGAAGGGTCATCATTGGCGGAGCCTGTTTGTGCGGTAGCAGGACTGACCGCAAAAAATATGGCAGCGGTGCCTAATAAAGCTATTGTGCTAAGTGATTTCATGGCGGTATTCCTTTTTTACTGTGCATCGCTAACGCACGAAGAAAAGTTTTGTTGCAATAAAAAAAGGGCCATATGGCCCTTTTTCTGAAAATACATTCTAACTATTCATCAAGACGACGAATAACGGTTCTTTCTACACCCTCTTCTGTATCACGAACAGAAAGGCGCTCGATGTCACGACGGTCTGCCTGAAGCGCCATTTTGGCTTTATGTTCAGAGCGTACACGTAGTGCTTCTTCATAGAGTGGGCGGTTTGTAATGCGGATACGGTCAAGACGGGCTTCAGACATATTGATAGCCTCAGCCTTTGTGAGCCGCTCCATTCTTTTTGGCGGATTTGTAATATTACTATTTGCAGCGAAGGACGGCATCGCTGAAACCAAAGTACCTGTGGCAGCTAAAAGTGCCAGAATTTTACAAGCTTTCATGAGATTTCTCCTCTTCTCCCTAGCTAACGCCGCCAGAAAGAATAAGTTCACTCGACTTGTTTTTTCATGTGAACGGGGAAAATGAAATGGTAACGGTTTTCCCAGTCATCGATCAGGTCAAAATTAAGTGGCGTGGGGTTTTCATGGGCTATTTGCACGGCAACCAGTGGCGTGCCGTGGGTTATAGCGCCTGCCAGCAGGGCATCATCGCCCAGACAAATTAATTTGGAACCATTCCGGATGGCTCGTATCGGCGCTTTTACCATATCTTCAAAATTGAACTGATTGGCAGAAGGATCTGCCATTTTCTGTGGAAGGATCAGGCGCGGGGAGACCCACAATGACGGTGTTTGTAACTTCTTCTGGTAACGCTCGAACGAAAAACGGAAAACATCCATAACGTCATGCGGCGAGATAAGGGACGTATCAATAACAAGATCAAAATTTTCTGCGCAGCTAATATCAACGCCATAAACACGTGCGTAGCGTGTAACCTCGCTTGCTTTGCGATCGACAACCTGTTGGGTTGCCGTTGCAAGATCGGGGAATTTCTCACGTAGCGGCGTTTGGTCATCGCTGGAAATACGATCAATGGCAATTTCAGGGTCGACCGAGAGCCGCACTTTGAAAGCATCCTGCACGAAATGCCATGCCATGCGTGAATCGAGAATGAGGTCCTCTTTATTATTGTTTAGATCACGCAGGAAATTATCGACATAGTCATCGATCTCTTTCTTGCTTTCAGCAAGTTGGTTCAGTTCGGTAACGGTAATGCCCTTTTTTGCTGCAAGTTCGCGGAACATATTGCCAGTTGTAATGAGTTGGCATCCGAGTTTCTCTGCAACATTGCGCGCAAACGTGCTCTTGCCCGAGCCTGGGTCACCAGTAATGGTAATGCGTGTTGGAGAAGTTGCTTGCGCCATGGTCTTTTATAAGAGCCATGAGGCGGGGGGTCAAGCCAGCTTTAAGGGAATTGCACAGCGCCGCCGGATTTCTTGTAGCTACGGGTTTCTTTCTGGATTGTATCTGTTGTATTTAGCCCGCTTCCACCTTGTTCAGAGGATGAGCCAGCCTGACGTAGCAGAATAATGCTGATACGGCGGTTGCGCGGGTCGCTTGGCGCGTCTTTCATGAAATGGTCGGTATCGGCTTTACCAACAACGTTTGCAAGGCGTTTCTCGCTAACGCCTTTGTCGGCCAGCACACGGCGGCTGGCATTGGCACGGTCAGCGGAAAGCTCCCAGTTTGTATAGTTTGCGCCACCACGATAGGCGTTACCATCAGTATGGCCGCGCATCGAGATAGCATTCGGGACCGTCTTGATAATGTCGGCAACGGCTTCCATCAGCTTTCTGGTTTTCTCGTACATCTGTGCCGAGCCAGAAGGGAACATCGGCTCGCCTTCCTGATCGACAATCTGGATACGCAAGCCTTCATCGGTCACATCAATAACAACGTTTTTGGCGAGGTCCTTCAATTCGGATGATGAGGAGATGGTTTCTTCTATTTTTTGCTTCAGCTCGTCAAACTTTTGTTCTTCCCGCTTTGTCATTTCCTCTTGTAGCTGCTTGTCGGAGGCGTCTTCAAGTGATTGCTCTTTCGGGTCGGCAGCAGGGTTGGGGTCCATGGTCGGGTCAGGGCTGTTTACAACAGGGTCCATCTCGCTCACGCGCGCACCATCAACAGAGAAGCTTTGCCCTGCGAGCAAGCCCCCTGCGCCACTGATCTCGCTTGAAACTTGTGGCTGTGGGTCAAAGTAGTTGGCAATGCCTGTCTTTTGCTCTTCTGTTGTAACGTTCAAAAGCCAGAGCAGAAGAAAGAACGCCATCATCGCTGTTACGAAGTCGGCATAGGCAACTTTCCATGCACCACCATGGTGGCCATGGTCACCTTTTTTGATTTTCTTGATGATTGGTTGTAACTCTTCTTTGCCTTTTTCGTCTTTTGCCATGGCTCACCTAGCCCGGCGCAGGAAGCGCGTTGAGTTTTTCTTCCAGTTCAAGGAATTCAGGCTGGACATCATGCGGCAGAAACTTACGGGCAAATTCCACAGCGACCTGCGGTGCGGCGCCACTCAGGAAGGCGATAATACCAACCTTGATACAAAGGAAATAAAGAACCTCCGTTGAAGCGCGTTCCTTCATCGCTCCTGCAATAGGTGCAATGAATGAGTAGGAAAGCCATACACCAAGGAATGTACCCACAAGCGCACCACCAATGAGTTTACCAAGAACTTCAGGTGGTTCCGAAATAGAAGCCATTGTTTTAATAACGCCCAACACCGCGGCAACAATACCGAGGGCGGGGATACCATCGGCCATCGTTTGAATAGCATGGCCCGGGTGTTCTTCATGATGCTTGAAGTTTTCGATTTCCTGATCCATCAGGTTCTCGATTTCATGGGGTTTGTCGTTACCAAGCGAAATAATGCGTAAATAGTCACAGAGGAAAATAAGCGCGTGGTGGTTATGTGCAAAGCCGGGAAACTGTGTAAAGAGAGAGCTTTCCTCTGGTTTTTCAATGTGGGCTTCCAGCGCCAGCCAGCCTTTAGTGCGAGCGAGTTTGAACACCATGAAAAGAACGCTCAAGAGCTCGATATAGTCATCTTTTTTGTAGGCATGGGGCTTTGAAAGAGCCTTGAAATAACTCATCGTTTTTTTGATGACTTCCATCGAGTTCGCGATGATAAAGGCACTAACGGCGATACCGAAAATAATGATCATTTCACCCAGCATCGCCGGTAGAACGATGTGTGTGATAACCGACATTTTACCATGGCCAGCAAAGAAGCCACCCACCGTACAGACAACAACAAGAATAATACCGACAAACTTCATGGGCGTTTTGAAAAAATTCTTTTTTCTTAAGTGTTTAGATAAGGTTGAACGAAAGGATTTAAGAACGTATTAACATGGTACTTCAATTTATTAATTTCGCACACGCATTTTCACCCCCTATTATTCATAATCAGTAGGCGTTTTTTGACTATTTAGCAGATCACGCTAATCTCTCTACATAATCTTTAGAGGAGATAAATCATGACGCAACGTATTCCACAAATCACTGAAGCCGAGACAAGCCCTGAAACAGCAAAATTGTTTGAAGGTCTGCAAGCCAAAATGGGCAAGATCATCAATATTTTTAAAACCATGGGCCATGCCCCAAGCGCGCTTGAAGCGTATTTGAACTTTTCCGGCGCGATGGCAAAATCATCCCTCACACCGGCGCAGCGCGAGCTGATAGCACTTGCCGTTGCAGGGGCTAACCACTGTGATTATTGCGCCTCAGCCCACACGCAAATCGGTAAAGGGGCCGGCCTGAGCGATGCCGATACACAAGCGGCACTGAATGCAAAAGCAACAGATGCAAAAACACAAGCACTTGTAACTTTTGCCCGCACAGTCAATGATAAACGCGGCAATGTAAGCGATGCCGATGTAAAAGCCATGCGTGACGCCGGTTGGGGCAACCAGCAGATTGTTGAAGCCGTAGCTGTTGTTTCGCTGAATGTTTACACGAACTTCTTCAACCATGTTGCTGGCACGGAAGTAGACTTCCCGCTTGTTTCAACATCAAGTGTTGCGAAAGCGGCTTAAAGAAGGTTATTAACAAAAAGCCCCGCATTGCGGGGCTTTTTTTATTCATTTAAAATCTTCGCGGCATCAAGTGCGCAATAGGTCAATATCCCGTCGGCTCCAGCACGTTTGAAGGAAATCAGCATTTCCATCATGGCTGTATCATAATCAAGCCAGCCTTTTTCGGCGGCGGCTTTTAGCATCGCATATTCACCGCTTACATTATAAACAAAGGTCGGCATCTGGAAGGCTTCTTTCACGCGCCACAAAATATCAAGGTAGGGCAGGCCCGGTTTTACCATCACCATGTCCGCGCCTTCTTCGATATCAAGCGCGGTTTCCTGCAGTGCTTCGTTCCCGTTTGCGGGGTCCATCTGGTAGGTTTTGCGGTTGCCTTTACCCAAGCCGCAACCAGCCGCTTCACGGAAGGGGCCGTAAAAGCCGGATGCATATTTTGCGGCATAGGCCATAATGGCAGTATTGGTAAAACCGTTTTCATCAAGCGCGTTTCTGATGCTACGGACTTGCCCGTCCATCATGCCAGAAGGCGCAATTACATCTGCCCCTGCGGCGGCAGCGACAACAGCTTGCTTGGCAATATTTTCAATTGTGCGGTCATTATCAACTTCACCGTGTTGTGTAAGCGGGCCGCAATGGCCGTGGTCTGTGTATTCACAAAAACAGGCATCGGCTATAATCACCATTTCAGGGCATGAATCTTTTGCGCGCTTTACGATACGGTCAAGCAGGCCGCCGCGTTTAAAACTGTCGGAACCCTCATGGTCTTTGTGGCGTGATACGCCGAAAAGAATAACAGATTTAATACCGTCTTTTTGTGCTTGCTGGATAATCGGCACGAAAGAGCGTTCGGTTTCGCGGTAAACACCAGGCATGGATGAAATAGCGGCGCGCTCCGTAATTTCCTCCTCGATAAAGAGAGGGTAGATCATATCCTCGGGGCGGAGGTGGTTTTCACGCAATATAGCGCGCATGGCGTCCGAGCTACGGCGGCGGCGCATACGGGTGAAGGGCAAATCAGCAAAATTAGAAGGGGTTTCTTTAGGTTTCAGCATAGGGATTTAATAGCCTAAATACGGAAACAGGCCAAGGAAAAAGCTTTAAAAATATGCCCCCAGCGGTTATGAAAGAGGGACATGACCGAGTTTGTATTATCAGAAATCAAGGATCGGGGTGGCTGCCTGATGCTGAACCGCCCTTTTTCGATCAACGCCCTGAATTTGGCGATGATCCGCGAGATTACGCGCGTACTGAAAGAGTGGGAAACAAACCCGCAGGTTGAATTTGTTTTGCTTGAAGGCGCAGGCGATAAAGGCTTCTGCGCCGGTGGTGATATCAAGATTGTTTACCTTGAAGGACGCGATGCACTTGCCAAAGGCGAGGACGCAACCGCGGCGTTACGCTTCTTTGAAGAAGAATATGCGCTGAACAAATATATGTTCCACTACCCGAAACCAATTGCCGTTTATATGCACGGGATCACAATGGGCGGTGGTGTCGGGTTGTCAGCGCCATGCAAATACAGAATTGGTGCCGAGAATTTAAAATGGGCGATGCCTGAAACAGGTATTGGTTTCTTCCCCGATGTTGGCGCGGCCTACTATCTTGCGCAGATGCCTTATAATGCGGGCATGAATTTAGGTTTAACGGGCAATACAATTGGCCCTGACAATGATTTGCTGGCAGCGCTTGGTATTATTACCCACGTAACACCTTTAAGCGAGTGGCGCGAAACCAAGAAGAGAATTCTCTATCAAGGCGTTTCGCTGCTTGATGATTTCAAGGCAGAGGCACGCACAGCGCCGGGCTTTATTAAATTCATGAACAAGACCGAAGCCGCATGGACGCAGAATGATTTTGAAAGCCTGATTAAAAAACTAATGACAGGCGGCCTGCATGAAAAGGGCCCTGACACAGCGCAGATGATTATGAAGCGCTCGCCGCATAGTTTGATCCGCACTTTCCTTCATCTGCAATGGGCGAAGGACAAGAGCTTTGACGAGGTAATTGCACAGGATGCAAAACTTGCTGCTGCATTTTTGCAGCACCCTGATTTTTACGAGGGGATAAGGGCCGCGGTGGTAGATAAAGATAAAAAGCCCAAATGGGCAGGCGCAAAGCAGGTCGCGTGAATGTAGATCTCGTCATGTCTGATAATGAAGCGGGGCTTGTTTCCGACAAGCTACCACAAAAGCCCATGGTCGGCCTGTTGTTTGATCTGGAAACCCGCATGATGACGCTTGAAATAAAAGATGATGACAGTATCCATTTCAATATACCCGTCCATGATGATTTTGTAGAAGTGCTGGAACAGCGCCCCTATTTGCATTTCGGCTTTATGCGCGATGATGAAATGCTGGATGCCATGCAATTGCCACTCGCCGTTTTGTCACCACGCTATAGCTTCCGTGACAGTTTGATGACGATGGCAGCGCAACGCACAAGCCGCTCTATTCTGCATATTACCAATTTTTTAAAAAATGTACGCTCAGGCCAGCCAATTAACCGCGAGAATATAGGCGATGAAAGCGGCCTGAAGCCTGTTTCTGCGGGCCTGAACCCTGCGCTTTTAAAGTATGCACCATTCCTGAAGCAGCAAATGAGCATCGAAAAGTCGCAACAAGTAAAACCTGTGCAGCCAAAGCCGACACGGAGTTACGATGTGTAGCGTGATGAAAGAAACGCTGAAGCCTACGAACCCGCTGGAAACACTCAGCGATATTCTGCATGACGATATGGCGGCAACCAACAAACTTATCCTTGACCGTTTGCAGTCTGATGTTCCGCTTATTCCAAAGGTGGCCAGTTATTTAATCGCCGCTGGCGGCAAACGTATTCGCCCGCTTTTAACGCTCGCCTGCGGGAATGTTTTTAAAGCCGACAAACACAAAATGTACGGGCTTGCAGCGTCTGTTGAATTTATTCACTCTGCGTCACTGCTGCATGATGATGTGGTTGATGAAAGTGACGAGCGGCGTGGGCAACCTGCTGCAAACCTTGTGTTCGGTAACCATGCCTCTGTGCTGGTGGGGGATTTCCTGTTTGCGCGCGCCTTCGAGCTGATGGTTGAAACCGGAAAATTGCGCGTGCTGGCGTTGCTTTCAGAGGCTGCACGCACGATTACCGAGGGTGAAGTGCTGCAGCTGGTTGCAAAAGGCCGTATCGACCTTTCATACGAAACTTACCTGCAGATTATTGCCGCAAAAACTTCGGCGCTTTTTGGCGCGGCCTGTGCGTCAGGCCCTGCGCTGGCAGGCGCGGATGAGGAAACGGTGAAAGCTTTTTATGATTACGGCTATGCGCTTGGCATGGGCTTCCAGCTGCGTGATGACGTGCTGGATTATACAGGTAACGAGGAAAAGCGCGGTAAAGTGCCGGGGGATGATTTCCGCGAAGGGAAAATCACCGGCCCTGTTATTCTGGCGCTTGAAAAAGGGATTGAAGCCGATTTCTGGCAGCGTGTGATGATTGATAAGCAACAAGGCAAGAAAGATTTCGCCCGTGCGCTTGATATTCTGGGTTCAAACGGTTTGCTAGAGGAATCAGAAGCCCGTGCTGCCAAATATGCCGACCAGGCCGTGCAGGCGCTGGCGCAAACGCCAAATAGCCCCATTAAGCAAACACTTTGCGAGATTGCGCACTACGCTGTTAACCGCGAGGCTTGAAGCTTGTGCTTCAGCTATAGATCGGAGCGCACTCAAGTGCGTAGCGCCAACGTGGGTTATCTGTTTCTGATTTGCGGATGCGGCCACCTAGAGACATGAAGGTTTCTCTGCCGTTTTCTTTGTAATAGCCGCGTACTTTTATAGCATGGTGTGCAGGCATAACGATGCCCATATGTCCCATCTTAGGTTTTCCGTCATGATACTCTTCAACAATTTCAAAGCGTGTCCATTTGGCGGTTGCCGGGATATGGGATGTATTGCCCATTGTGCCCATGCCCTTATAGGGAGGCAGCATAACGGTAAAGCGGAATTTTTCGGGGGCACTTTCGGCAGGGTAATCATAATTGCTACCAGTTGCCCTTAGCGATACTTCAAGATAATTGTCTTGTGATAGTGGCTTTTTATTTACGCCATGAATAATTGCTTTGCCCTGCACATGTTCAATCGAGGCTTCAAATCCTGAAACGCGGCATATAACCTTTGGGCCAAAGAGGCTTGCGGCTAATCTGGATAATTGCATGGTATTTCTCCCTGTGTAGAGAGTTTAATAGCCTTTTTTCATATTAAAGGCAAGGGTGGCTGGAAAAGCCTATTTCTGCAGCTGTTTCAGCACTGCAAAAGGAGAGTCGGCCTGTTTGGCTTCGGCCTTGTAGGTGCGTTCTTCATCCCTGTTGCGCTCTGGTTTCTTATCGAACTTTTTCTTTTTGAATTTTGGTTTTTCTTTATTGCCATCTTTGTTTTTATCGTCGCGTTTGGCGGTGAAGTGGCGCGGTGTGAATTGCTTTTTCTCTTTATGCGCCAGGCCACGGCGTAGCTGGAACCATGCAAGGGCTGGTTTGGCTGGTTGCTGTGGCGTTGCTTCGGCAGTTGCTGCTTCTGTTGTTACGGGTGTTTCGGCGGCTGGCGCTTCAACAGCAGGGGCAGCTTCTTCAACTGCAATTGGTTGCGCGGCTTGTTCTTCCGTTTTTGCTTCTTCTGCTTTCGGTTCTTCGCGTTTATGACCTAAGGCGGCAAGGATGTTGTAAAGGTCTTCAACGCCGCAACCCAGCCATTCGGCCCATGCATGTTGCGCTTGGAAGCGGTTGTCTTTTGCGGTGTCGTAAACGGCGCTCACAACGCGGTCAAGCATATCAATGCGCGTGGCGCGGCCAGAAAATACAGGGTAGCCGATGGCCTGATAGAAGGCCTCTTCATTCGTTTGTGCATCGGCGACAATGGAAACGCTACCGTCCTTTGGTGTCACGGCGGGGAGCGGCTTGCCATGCCATATATTATAAAGCTGCGCCTTTAGTTTCACGGCGGCAGGTTTACCCATGAGCGGCAGGAATAAATAAAGCGGGCCTAAGCGCACACCAAGGTTGCGCAGCGCAGGGCGTGCTTCGGCTGGAAGATCCTTTAACAAAGTATCAACCGATGCGCGTGGGACTACGCCCCAGTTTTCGTACATCTGGAATGCAATGCCGCGCGCTTGTGCAGGAAGTGCTTCCGTGTTTTCAAGATCAGTTAAGTTTTTCAGTGTTGTTTTGATATGGGCATCAAGCCAGTTTTTAAGATGCTCGAGAATTTGTTTTGCATCCTGATTTTCAAGAAGCTCGCCCGTGAAAAGAACAATATCAGGTTTCAGCGCGGCGGTGCCCTTCATGATTTTGGCAACAGGCAAGCCCGGCAGTGGATTGTTCAATTCCACCTGATAAAGGATCTGCCCGTCATCGGACAGTTTGAATTGCGTTGGCTGTGCGTTTAATAAGGTCATAACTCTGTGCTGTATCTCCTTTTTTAACGCAGTACGCGCCGCTGTCAAGATGGCACGTCGATCTTGCCCGAGCGCTGTTTCATCGGGGATAAACTCGAAACCTTGTAAAACACCCACTTCATGGCCTTCCACGATCACTTTTCCTGATTTCTGAATGCCCGCTAAAAGTGCATTTCCCTCCTTGAGTGAGCGCAATAATATTGCAGAGCGCCTATCAACGAACCGCTTGGTCAGGGCCTCGTGCAGCGCATCAGAGAGGCGGTCTTCAATGGCGCGTGTGCGCTCTTGCCAGTTCTGGTTATCACGCACCCAGCCGCTGCGGTGCGTAATATACGTCCATGTACGAATATGGCTGATGCGGGCCATCAGCGTATCAATATCGCCCTCGGTTGAATCGATACGGCTCACCTGTTCCTTGATCCAACCATTATCAAGCGGTGTGACTTCACTCGCCCGGGGTTTGATAAGACGTTCGTAAATCTGTGCCGCCAGCTCGCTATGTGTTTCAAGAAGTGCTTTGCGGAAGTCGGGGATCTGGCAAACATCCCATAGTGTGCGTACTGCAAACGGATTATCGGCAAGGGCCATCACAGAGTCTTTCGCCATGAGCTCGGTCAGTGTTTTATAATCATCAGCAGGGTAGCCTTTAACCAGGGCGGGATGGCCCGAGGCAACTTCAAGCGAGCGCAATAACTGGTGCGGCGTATTGAATTCCAGATTTGTATTACGCCAGCAAAAACTTTCAAGCGGCGGGAAGGTATGTGTTTCAATTGCTTCGACATCTTCCTGGTCAAAATCCGGAATATTCCCCGTCACGCCGAATGTACCGTCTTTTGTATGGCGGCCTGCACGGCCTGCAATCTGTGCAAGCTCGGCGGGTTCAAGCTGGCGCGGGCGAACGCCGTCGAATTTACGCGTGGCGGCAAAGGCAATATGGTTGATATCCATATTCAGCCCCATGTCGATCGCATCTGTTGCGACCAGATAATCAACCTCGCCCGATTGATACATGGCCACCTGTGCATTGCGTGTGCGGGGGCTGAGCGCACCCAGCACAATAGCGGTGCCACCTTTTTGTGCGCGCATAATTTCGGCAAGGCGGTAAACGTCATCAACCGAGAAGGCAACAATGGCCGAGCGTTTGGGCAGGCGTGTCAGTTTTGTGAAGCCGTTATATTTCAGATGTGAGAAACGCGGCTTGCTTTCAACGGCAACGTTTTTAACAAGTGTCGTAATAAGCGGCCTTGCTGTTTCCGCGCCCATAAACATCGTTTCAACTTTGCCGCGGGCATGCAGCAGGCGGTCAGTAAAAATATGGCCGCGGTCAGGGTCGGCACAAAGCTGGATTTCATCAATCGCCAGAAAATCAAAACCGCGCTCATAAGGCATGGCTTCAACCGTGCAAAGAAAGTAGCGCGCATGCGGCGGAATGATTTTTTCCTCGCCCGTAACAAGGGCCACGCTGTTGACACCTTTCAGGTTTGCGATCTTGTCATAGGCTTCACGCGCCAATAGACGTAACGGAAAGCCGATGATTCCCGTGTGGTGGGTCATCATTCTTTCAAGCGCAGCATGGGTTTTCCCCGTATTTGTCGGGCCAAGAAGGGCAGATATGGTGCCCTCGTAAGATACGGCTTTATTTGTAGGGGAAGTCATGTTTTAATTTTGCTATAAATAAATAGGGTCCGCTATGAAAAAATCCATTTTACTCGCAACCGTTTGCGCATTTGTTCTTTCTCCTGCTTTTGCGCAGGAGCCTGATGTTATACCACCAGCCATTGAACCCCCTGCAGCGGAAATGCCGGCTGTAATGCCTGATGCCTCGTTGCCAGCCGACATTACAACGCCTGTGGCCGCAGCCCCCGAAGTTACTGCACCAGTTGAAAACAGGGCTGAAAATTTACGCACGGTTTTGCTGGCCGCACTTGATGTGCTTCGTTTCGAGCTGGCAAGCCAGAGCGTTTCACCTGAATTACAAGGTGATTTTATTATTGAAGACAAGGGCACATATTTGCAGGTTGCAACACCTTCAATCAAAATCAATTACTCGAATGGCGATGTACTGAATGTTGGCATTATCAACCTGAACATGGCGCCTGCAGGGCGGGACGGGCTGTGGAATGTAACGATGGCGCTTCCAGCAGCGATCGAACAAGTGGGCGAGGGCACACAGGCAAAAGCACGGCTTGATATTGGTAAGCAGGAGTTTTCGGGCATTTGGAGCCAGAAGGACAATTTATTCACAGCTATAAAAGCTGTTTATGAAGGGGTGCAGGTGTCTTACCCGCAAATACAATCGGTTATCAGTATTGCTAAGCTGGATATCGAGAAAACATCAGGCGGTAAAACATCCTTTACAAGTAAGCCACGTGAGATTGTGGGATTAGGGTTCTCGGGCCTGTCATTCCTGCTTGCCGTTGCGCCTGAAATTGCAACAAAAGGAAACTATACAATCAAAATCGATAATGGTTTCTGGCGCGAGCCTTTGCAACAGGTTGATTTTACCGGCACGGTTATGCTGGGCGACAAAAATACTCTTGATATGACAGCCAGCATCATTAACCCGCGCGGGATTGAAAGCTCTATTGAAGCGCTTGCCTCCGATCCGGTTGCGAGTTTCCGCAAGCAAGCCACGGATATGGCTTCGAATATTGTAAAAGCTGTAGAGGCCGCAGGACTGAAATCCGTGAATGTAAAAGTGGATGATATGGGCCAGTTGCTTGTGAATGGCCAGCCAGCGGGCGCACCTTTAGCGGGTACAGTGCCGGGGATGGTGAATGTCGATACGCCTGCGCCGCCTGTGCCAATGGCCCCGCTTGGCGATATGGATGCGTTGCCGCCAATACCGCCGCCTGCGCAATAAAAACAGAATAAAACTGAATATACTCTCGGTATGTCACCCCAGCGGAAGCTGGGGTCCAGATTTACAAAGAAAATTTTTTGATTTGACTCTGGATGCCAGCTTTCGCTGGCATGACAACAGGGGGTATCAAGCGACCGCGTACTGGCTAATGTGGTTTTCCTGCCAGAGGACGAGTAATGCGTCTATCAACGTGTCGATATCTTCCTTACGGTGCGCAGCAGTTGCAGTCAGGCGCATGCGCTCGGTGCCGCGTGGCACAGTGGGGTAGTTGATCGGTTGCACATAGATATTGAAACGCTCGAGTAATTGGTCGGTCACAGCTTTGCAGCAACGCGCATCACCAATGAGTAGCGGCACGATATGGCTTTCACCTTTCATGTAGGGCAGGCCGGCTTTTTCAAGCTGGGCTTTCATATATTTGGCATTCTGGAATGCGCGTTGGCGTTCGATGTCGGACATTTTTAAATGTTCAACGCTCGCCAGAATTCCTGCCAGTGTTGAAGGCGGCAGCGATGTTGTGAAAATAAAACCGGAGGCATAGCAGCGCACGGCGTCAACAACGGCTTTAGAGCTAGCGATATAACCGCCCATCAGGCCGTAGGCCTTGCCAAACGTGCCTTCAATCAAATCAATCTGGTCGGCAATGCCGCGCTGGGCCGCAACGCCTGCGCCACGCGGGCCATAGAGGCCCACAGCATGTACTTCATCGAGATACGTGAAGGCATTATATTCTTTAGCCAGCGCGATAATTTCCTCCAGCGGCGAAATGTCGCCTTCCATGGAATAGACTGATTCAAAGGCTACGATTTTAGGCACATCTGCCGGTGCTTCTTTTAAAAGCGTTTCAAGATGCGCAACATCATTGTGGCGGAAGATACGCTTCGCTTGCTTCGAGGAGCGCATGCCGTGAATCATCGAGGCGTGGTTCAACTCGTCCGAGAAAATGATACAACCAGGCATAAGGGCCGCCAGCGTACTAAGCGCACCTTCGTTTGCAACATAGCCGGATGAAAAAACAAGGGCGGCTTCTTTGTTGTGGAGATCAGCGAGGGACTCTTCAACGCGTTTATGAAGAATATTCGTGCCGGAAATATTACGTGTACCACCTGCGCCTGCGCCCATTTTTGCGGCAGTTTCGCGCACGGCTTCAATGACTTTCGGGTTCTGGCCCATGCCCAGATAATCATTACTGCACCAGATGGTCACTTCTTGCGTTGTACCGTTATCATGATGAAGAAGGGCTTTCGGGAATTTGCCGACCTGACGCTCGAGATGCGCGAAGACGCGGTAGCGGCCTTCCTGTTTAACGCTTTCGACTTTATCTTTGAAAAAATTCTCGTAGTTCATAATCAACAACCTGTATCTTTTCCGGAAATTACGCCTCTTTTGGCGGCACAGCAAGAAAAAATCTAGCTGAGAACAATTCTCAGTTGTATGTTGTAAAAACTAAAGTAGGATACCGCGCATGCTTATTGTTTTTGGCTCATTAAACATGGATATATCGGCACAGGTGCCAGCACTGCCCAAAGGTGGTGAAACGGTAATAACCGATACATATCATTTTTTCCCCGGAGGTAAGGGTGCAAATCAGGCGTTTGCGGCAGGACGATTCGGTTCAAGAACGGTGATGGTGGGCAAAGTCGGTGATGATGCTTTCGGTACAATTCTTTTTGAAACGCTGAAGCGCGAAGGCGTTACTTGCTCGGGGATTGCAAGGTGTGAAACGCCAACGGGCTGCGCTTTCATTGCGCGTGATACAAATGGCGAAAACCAGATCGTTGTTATGGCTGGCGCAAATAGCGAAGTTTCTGCCGATCAGGTGCCGGATGAAATTTTAAAAGAGGGCAATTATCTTCTCATTCAAATGGAAGTACCTATTGTCGAAATTGAAAAGCTGGTTACGCGTGCAAAAGCCCATGGCGTGAAAGTTATTTTAAATCTTGCGCCGGCGATTGATCTTCCGCGTAGTTTATATTCGAAACTGGACTACCTGATTGTGAACAAGCACGAAGCGAAACAAATTGCTGATCGTTTGAATTTGAATGTCCAGAATAACGCGGCCCTTATTGCCAAGGCACTTGCGGCAGAGGGGCAACTAACATGCATAGTTACGCTCGGCGAGCGTGGCTCTATAGCGGTGGATACAAAGGGTGAAGCGTACGGTATTTCCGCTTATCCGCTTACAAAAGAGCAGATTGTAGACACAACAGGTGCGGGTGACTGCTATTGCGGCACTTTGGCGGCGGCATTACATGAGCGTAAGACGCTGGGTGAAGCTATGCGGCTTGCAACTGTTGCCTCGGCCCTGAGCTGCAAAACCGCAGGAGCCCAAACGTCTTACCCGTATATCGATGATGTTGTTAAAGAAGCTGAAACGATAAAGCTGCCCGAAAAAGTCAAGATTGAGTAGCTTTGCTTTCTTTATTTTCTTTAGCGCTTTTATCTGCTTTGCGTTTACCGCGCCCTTCGCCTTTTTTACTTCTGCGTCTGTCTGGCCCGAAATAGGCTTTAGCTTTTACAAACTGGCGTGGCCGCTCGATAATTTGCACAAGGCGGCTATAAAGATCACGCGAGCTAAAAGGTTTCACCAGAAATTCTGTAACGCCAAGGTCACGCGCATAGCAAACGCGCTCCTTGTAACTAAACCCCGTCATAAGAATAACCGGCACGTAGGGGTTGGGTGACCTTTCGGAATGGCGGATGCGTTTTGTCAGTTCCAGCCCGTCATCGTTATCGATAATCCAGTCGGTTAGCACAATGTCAGGCGCGTGGCGGCAGTAAAGCTCGAAGGCTTCGTCAGCGGACCCTGCCATCAGGATAATCCGGAAGCCAAAAGTACGCAGAATGTTCTGAACAAGCGTGCGTAGCGGGGCATGGTCATCCACCACAAGAATGCTTGTCTGGTCAAAATTATAAGCCATGGCTTTATCATGCCTGAAATAAGGAAAAAATCCATTAAATGCTTGTTTTGACCTCTGTAGAATCTATACTAAGGAAAATAACAGGGAAAAAATGACCGAAGAACGCGTAAGAATTGGTCGTATTGTAAAAGATAAAAATGATATTCCATGCCTCCGCAAAGTCTTCACAGATGCGGCGGGCACAAGAAACCAGCTCTATATTCCGGTGAAAGATATTTTGCAGGAAGTCGATAATGGCACAAATCTGAAGCAACTGAAAAAGAAATTCAATAATTGCAAATTCACAAGGGATGATATTCGTGTGTGTCGTGCCTTTGCGGCTGTCACAATGCCTGAACGGCGTGAGTATAAAAAGAATGCCCGTGAACGGCGCATGAAAATTTTGCTGGACGAGAATATGCCGTACCAGCTTATTACGCCGCTGCTGAAAAAATTCGGCGGGCTGACGCATATTTATTTTGAAGGCATGGAAGGCTTTGCCGATGAGTTTATTTACTACCGGCCTTTTTATCAGCTCAAAAAGAAAACACAGCGCGAGCGGATAAAGGATATCAAAACGCGCTATGTTATTTTCACGCGCGACCGCGATATGGTTGATATTGCGCGGGCACAGTGGCTGAATCGCATACGTTGTAGCGCAACACCGGAAGATATTCGCTTTGCTGGTACGAATGTGATCATCCATATTCAGGATGCCTCATTCGCCAAAGCAAAAAACAGCAAGGCTCTCACCGCGTTGGCTGACCAGATACTGGAAATGATCGAGAGCAAGCAGGCCTGCGCCTACAGCGTCAAGAAAGATGGGGTGGCGCCGATCGGGAATTGCAGGCTTGATGAGATGATCAAACGTGTGGCTGAGGAAGATTTGCGCCGCAGGATTGCAGAAGACGATCTCACCGATGATGAGCGCATCATGGTTCAAGAGCGTCAGAAGGGCAGAAAACGCCGCCGCAAGCCAGAAGACCCTGCGCCTGCCTAGAATTTATTAATTGCCTGGGCCAGTGAAATATCTTTTTCGGTGAGGCCGCCAGCATCATGTGTTGTTAAAGTGATATCGACTTTATTATAAACATTTTTCCACTCGGGGTGGTGGTCGGCTTTTTCTGCGAGCAAGGCAACGCGACTCATAAAGCCCCACGCCTCGTTAAAATCACGGAATTTGAAACTGCGGGAAATAGCCTTCCCCGATTCAGATAATTCCCATTTTTCAGGTATTTGTGCTGTATGGTTTTCCGGCATTTGCAATCTGTCCTGTTCTTGCTAGACTAACGGTGTAATCAAACACGAGTTCAAAATATTATGCAACGTCAAGAAATTGTCATGAATTTCGGAGTGCCGCCCAGCAATGATGATTTGCTGGCCATTGCACGTGACGTACTGGCAAGTCTGCCTGATGAGCTAACAGCGCATATTGAAGAAGATCTCGCGCTTGAGATTGAAGAGTTTGGTAATGACACGCTGATGCAGGATCTGGGTATTGATAACACTTACGAGTTGCTGGCCTACTACAAGTCGGCAAAGCAATTAACACCCGGCGTTACAAAAAAAGTTGCGAATGATGATGATGCGCTTGTGTTGTTCCGCCGCTCTATCCTCGATTATTGGTGCGAAACGAGCGACGATTTAGGCGAACTGGTCCGGCAGGTGATGATTGAAGAAATCGCCCGTAACTTCGAATATCCCGATGATATTATCGACGAGATGACTGCACGGCACCATCAGGGCGTTCTTTAAGGATATAGTTTTTCCGTGCGCCAGCCATTTTCTTCCCTGCAATAAACCAGCCTGTTATGACGGCGACTTGGCTGGTCAAGCCAGAACTCGATTTTTTGTGGGACAATACGAAAGCCTGACCAATGGGCAGGGCGCGGCACATCTTCACTATCTTTATATTGTTCTTCCAGCGATTTTATTTTTTCTATGAATACATCATCGCTTTCAAGCGGGCGCGATTGTGATGAGGCGATCGCGCTAATGCGGTGGCTTTTTGGCCGCTGGTTAAAATAGTTATTTGCTTCTTCATCTGTAACAGGTGCGGCGGTGCCTTCAATGCGGATTTGTCGGCGAATAGTTTTCCAGTGGAAGCAAAGCGCTGCTTGCGGATGGGAAAGTAGCTCACATCCTTTTTGGCTTTCAAAGTTTGTATAAAAAACAAAGCCTTTTTCATCCCAGCCGCGGACCAGAATTATGCGGACGCTGGGCTGGCCGTTGGCGGCCACTGTCGCCAAGCTGGCCGCGGTCGGGTCATTTGGTTCGGTTTTTTCCGCGTCATTCAGCCATAGATCGGAAGAGC
>WGMJ01000023.1 GCA_016125135.1 Alphaproteobacteria bacterium
CTGCCCGGCAAGCCGCTGGCTGATATTGTGGGCAAGCCCATGATAGTGCATGTGCTGGAGCGGGCGATAGAAGCAGGGGTGGGGCCGGTATTTGTGGCCTGCTCGGAACCAGAAGTGGCCAAGGCAGTAGAAAAAGCAGGGGGCACCGCAGTGCTGACGGATCCGGATTTGCCATCCGGCACAGACCGTATCTGGGCGGCGCTGCAACAGGTGGATAAAGCCGGGAAGTTTGACGTAATTATTAACGTGCAAGGTGATTTGCCGACGCTGGCGCCGGAGCTGGTGCGGGCGGCGCTACGTACGCTGCAGGAGAGCAAGGCCGATATCGGTACGTTGGTGGCAGAAATTCACACAGAAGCGGAACTAAACACGCCAAGTGTGGTCAAAGCGCTGGTGGATTTTACGGCGGGCGAAGTTGCCACTGCGACGGATTTCATCCGCACACGCCCGGCAGGCAAGGGGCCGCATTACCATCATATTGGCATGTACGCCTACCGGCGCAGTGCTTTGCAGCGTTTTACGGCGCTGCCTCCCAGTAAACGGGAACAAGAGGTGAAACTGGAGCAATTGCGCGCGCTGGATAAGGGCATGCGTATTGCCGCACTCTGCGTGGATGAGGTGCCGTTTGGCGTAGATACGCCGGAGGATTTGGCGCGGGCGAGAAAACAGCTGAGCTAAGGGATAATAACGTAAGTAGATAAAGGAGTAATTATGAGTGAACATGAATATGATGTGGTAGCGCTGGGCAATGCGATTGTGGATATTCTCTCCTATGCCGATGATGCTTTCTTGGAGCGGTTTAACCTGCCCAAGGGCGGCATGACGCTGATTACCGATAAGCAGGCCGAGCTGATTTATGCGGCTATGGGCACGGCGACCGAATGTTCCGGTGGATCGGCGGCGAATACCGCGGCTGGTGTGGCCGGGCTTGGCGCGCGCGTGTTGTTTATCGGCAAAGTAAAAGATGACCAGTTCGGCGATATTTTCACGCATGACATTACGCATGTGGGGGTGGAATACCATACGCCCAAGGCGAAAAAGGGCAAGCCTACCGCGCAATGCCTGGTTATCGTAACGCATGAGGGCGACAGCAGAATTAAGGCTAAAAATGCCGAGCGCACCATGGCGACGTATCTCGGGGCCAGTACCGATATTACGGCGGCGGATGTTGATGAGGCCAGCATCCGCGTAGCAAAAGTGACGTATATTGAGGGGTATTTATGGGATCAGCCTGCCGCAAAAGAAGCCTGTATGAAGGCGATACATGCCGCGCATGACGCGGGCAATAAGGTGGCGTTTACGCTATCGGACCCGTTTTGTGTAGACCGTCACCGCAAGGATTTTTTGAATCTGGTGGAAAAGCACGTGGATATATTGTTCGCCAATGAGCATGAAATCCGCTCGCTATTTGAAGAGGAAGATTTGCGCAAAATTATCATACGCCTGCAGGGTGTGTGCGAGGTTGCTGCTGTAACACGCAGCGCGAAAGGCTCGTATATTATCACTAGTGATGGCAGCGTGCATGATATACCGGCGCATCCGGTTGAGGAAGTATATGATGTGACGGGCGCGGGCGATTTATACGCATCGGGCTTTTTATATGGGTATGTGAATGGCTGGGCGCATGAGAAATCAGGTGCACTGGCAGCACGCTGTGCGGCCGAAGTGATTAAATATCTAGGCGGCCGCCCACTAACCGATTTAAGTGTAATCGCGCAGGAGATATGATCAGCGGTCGGCCATCAGCTATCAGCGGTCAGTGCTTTTTGCTGATTGCTGACCGCTGATTCGCTGACTGCTAACATGATATGAAACGTACTTATTCTATACTTTCTGCACTGAAACTTTACCTCCAGCCACGGTTGCTGGTGATTGGGCTGCTTGGTGTGGTGAGTGGCTTGCCGCTGGCATTGACGGCGGGCACGCTTGGAATTTGGCTGATGGAAGCAGGCGTAGACAAAACCACCATCGGCCTGTTTGCCTCGGTGGCGACGCCTTATGTGCTGAAATTTCTATGGGCACCGCTGGTGGATCAGCTGCGCATTCCGTTTTTGCATCGGTTTGGCCGGCGCCGTAGCTGGCTGATGGTGGTGCAGGCGGTGCTGGTCGTGTGCATTATCGGGCTCGGCTTCAGCCATCCGGAAGCAGCTGCAGGCGCCACAGCTTTGTGGGCATTGCTGCTGGCTACGGCCTCGGCCACGCAGGACATCGTGATTGATGCGTACCGCGTCGAATATCTCAAGCCCGAAGATCAAGGTGCGGGGGCGGCGATGGTGGTATTCGGCTATCGGATCGGCCTATTGCTCTCCGGCGCGGGTGCGTTGTATTTGGCGGAGTATTACTCATGGCAGGTTGCTTATGTGTGTATGGCAGCGTTGCTGCCGCTCGGCGCGCTGGCGGTACTATGGGCGGGCGAGCCAGCGGCCAAGCGGCCGCATAAGGCGGCGAAAATGCGCTTTGGCGCGTGGTTGCACCATGCGGTGGTGGAGCCGTTCCAGGAATTCCTGCAGCGCGGCGGCGCCTTCCTTATTCTGGCATTCATTCTCTTCTATAAATTTGGTGATGCGCTGGCCGGGGTGATGACCGGCCCGTTCCTGATTGATATCGGTTTTTCTAAATCGGATATCGCCACGGTAGTGAAAACCTATGGGCTGGCGGCAACGCTGCTGGGTGCATTCATGGGTGGCATATTGGTGGCGCGCATGCCGATCATGTCTGCGCTGCTTATCTGCGGGATATTGCAAATGGGCTCGAATCTGATGTTTGCACTGCAGGCAGTTGTAGGGGCTGATATCTGGCTGCTGATGGCAACGATAACGATTGAGAATTTCAGCGGCGGTATGGGCACGGCCGCGTTTGTCGCGTATATTTCGCGCCTATGTAATGTGCAATATACCGCCACGCAATATGCACTTTTGAGTGCGCTGGCGTCGGTGGGGCGGGTATGGCTGTCGACCTCCGGCGGCTGGCTGGCCGAAACGCTCGACTGGCCATTATTCTTTGCGGCGTCTACACTTGCAGCCGTGCCCGGGCTACTACTGATATACTGGCTTAGAAAAAGCATGGTGCAGGGGCGCTGATTATGGCTAAAGACACGCGGAAAAATATCTGGGTGCTGGTCGATGACCGGGCAGGCAATACCAACCAGGCGATAGGCGTGGCCGAAGCGCTGGGCGAGCTATATAGCCTAAAGAATATTTGCTACACACCGCGGGCAGATTGGCCCAATAGCATACGGGGCAATAGCCTGCTGGGCGTCGACCGGAAAAGGACTGATCGCTTCAGCCCGCCCTGGCCGGATCTGGTGATAGCGGCGGGCCGCAAGCTGGCGCCGGTTGCGCGGCATATTAAGAAGAAAAGCGGCGGAAAAGCCAAGCTGGTACATATTATGTGGCCGGGCCGCCCAGCTGGTGGGTTCGATCTGATTGCGCTGCCGCAGCATGATAAACGGCATTTGCATAGCAGGATATTCCGTACACTGGGTGCGCCGGGGCGGGTAACGCCGGGGGTGCTGGCGCAGGCCGCTACACTATGGCAGAAAACGCTGGAGCAAAGCGCGCCGCCGGGGCCTTATATTTCCGTGCTACTGGGCGGCAATACGAAAGACGGCGAATATACGCAGCAACATGCCTATGAAGTGGGTCGTATGGCCTCCACCGCGGCCAATGCGCTGGGCGGTGCGCTGCTGGTAACCAGTAGCCGCCGCACGGAGGAGGGCTTTAAGCGCGCCTTTTTCAATGCGCTTAATGCCCCCTATTTCTATTACGACCCGGAAAAGGACCATGCCAACCCCTACCATGCATTTTTGGCGCTCAGTGAGGCGATTATTGTGACGGGGGACTCGATTTCGATGTGTTCGGAAAGCTGCTCTTCGGGCAAGCCCGTATATATTTACGCGCCGGAGGGCATAATTCCGCCCAAACACCGGCTGTTCCATGCCCAGCTCTATAAAGAAGGCTATGCCCGTCCGTTGACCATGGAACAATTGCGCCAGTTGGAACGATTCTCCCCGCCACCGCAGCCGCTCCAGGCGGCACATGATATTGCCCTGAACATCAAGGCCTTGTTTTTTTAAACCAGGCACACTAAATATGGATTACGTTTTCGTATATACTTAGCAAAAGGAGCATTTTATGAGCGTACTCGTTGGCAAACCAGCCCCGGATTTTACCGCCCGCGCAGTGATGGGGGACAATTCCATTAATGAAAAATTCAATTTAAAACAGTATCTTAACGGAAAAATCGGCGTGCTGTTCTTTTGGCCGCTGGACTTTACTTTTGTCTGCCCGTCAGAAATTATTGCGTTTAACAACCGCTTAAAGGAATTCAAAGACCGCGGCACCGAAGTGATTGGCGTCAGTGTGGATTCACACTTTACGCATATCGCATGGAAAAACACGCCCGTTGATAAAGGCGGTATTGGCCAGGTGCAGTACCCTATGGTTGCTGACCTGAATAAGAGCATCGCGCGCGATTATGACGTATTGCTGGGCGGTGAGATTGCTTTCCGTGGCACGTTCCTGATCGACCAGGATTTCAAAGTACGCCATCAGGTGATTAACGATCTACCGCTGGGCCGCAATATTGACGAGGCGCTGCGTATGGTTGACGCGCTGAAATTCCACCAGGAGCACGGCGAAGTATGCCCTGCCGGCTGGAACAAAGGCGATGAAGGCATGAAAGCGAACGCAGAAGGCGTGGCTTCTTACCTGAAGAATAAAGCAAGCAACCTCTAGAGAAGTGCTTAGTGCCTGGTGTTTTGTGTTTTGCAAAATACCAGGCACAAGACAAGACACATGGCAAAACATACTACACAAATTCTTATCCTAGGTTCTGGCCCGGCGGGGGCGACGGCGGCGATTTATGCCGCGCGCGCTAACCGTAAGCCTGTGTTGGTGCGCGGCATGCAGCCCGGCGGCCAGATGACGATTACCACCGATGTGGAAAATTACCCCGGCTTTGCCGAAACGATTCAGGGCCCCTGGCTGATGGAACAGTTTGAGGCGCAGGCCAAGCATGTCGGCACGGAAATTATCGAAGACCATATTGCGAAAGTGGATTTCTCCAAGAAACCGTTCACGCTGACGGGCGAATCGGGCGATAGCTATGAGGCTGAAGCGGTGGTGATTGCCACCGGCGCACAGGCAAAATGGCTGGGGCTGGAAAGTGAAAAGAAATTTCAAGGCTACGGCGTTTCCGGCTGCGCAACCTGCGATGGGTTCTTTTTTAAAGGTAAAAAAGTGGCGGTGATTGGCGGCGGGAATTCGGCCGTGGAAGAGGCGCTGTTTTTAAGTAAGCTCGCCAGCCATGTAACGCTGGTGCACCGGCGCGATAGTTTGCGTGCGGAGAAAATCGGGCAGGACAGATTATTTGCCACGAAAAATATTGAGGTGATCTGGAACCATGCGCTGGATGAGGTGCTGGGGTCTGACAAGCCGTTATCGGTGACCGGCGCGCGGCTCAAAGATGTAAATAGCGGCGAAACGCAGGAGATTGAAGTAGACGGTATTTTCGTGGCGATTGGCCATAAGCCAAACACGGATTTATTCAAAGATTCCGGGCTGAAACTGGACAAAGAAGGCTATATCGTGACCACGCCGGGCAGCACAAAAACGAGTATTGACGGCGTGTTTGCCGCAGGCGACGTGCAGGATAAAATCTTCCGCCAAGCCGTCACGGCGGCCGGAACCGGCTGCATGGCCGCGCTTGAAGCAGAAAAGTGGCTGGAAGCGCATTAGCCCATTTGGGCAAAACCGACTAGAATATCTGGACTCTCCTTATGGGCCATTGCTGCTCTAATGTGAGGAGAAGGCGCGGAGTCTAAGGCTGGAATGGATTTAGGAGATTCCGCTTTACCTAATTGCACTTCCTTATATAAAAGACAGCGTCTTCCCAGTTCTTCAATACTCTGCTTGCCACCCGTAAGTACTAATCGCACACCCATCATCTCTTTTGCGGCAGGATCGCGCGAAGAGCTGGCAAGGGGAATAGAACGCACTCCATAACCGAAAAGTAAATCCGCCATGAGCAGGAAATCATTTTCGATAGTGATATCCCCTTCTTTCGGGATAACAATACCGAACTTTTCTAAATCTGTTGCAATGGCCCGCAATGTCTTTTCAGTGTTGGCATTAACCGGCTTACCTTTTGCCTCTGTAAATTGAGCAATAGCATAGAAGCTATCACCGCTGTGTGGGAATCGGATAATGTTATTTTCTGTAAGAAGATTAACCGTATCTTGCGCCTGGCCACGGTAATGCGCGGCAGTTTGCAAATGGTGATCCACAGACATATCTGCTGCATGTCCTAGTGTTCCCAGGCTATTTCCAAAAATAACACCACTTGAAAGATTTAAGGGTGCCAATTGGCGAATAATATCCGGATGAGCCAGAATATGTCCTGACCGCCAACCCGGCGCTCCGCCAGCTTTAGATACACAATCCAACGCTACATACTGCCCACGTGTAAGTAATGTGGGATCAATATCAAGCAGACTAATAGGATCCTGACATATACGGCGGTAAATATCGTCGCCAATTACCATGATGCTATGGGTGTTCACTAACGTCGCCAATTGTTCCCATTCTTGGCGTGTAAAGGCATAACCAGTGGGATTACTGGGACTTTGTAAAACGAGGATGGGATTTTTACCCGCTGCTTTCAGGTCAGTAATTTTTTGTTCCAGCCCGGCCATGTTGGGCCTGAATTTGGTACCAATACAGCTGACTGTGTCTGTTTCAATATCCAACAGAGCTGCCATGTTATCATAGACTGGGAAATAAGGATCTAAAAACACCAATACATCACCGCGTTCATGTCCACGCTTGTTACATAATCCCGCGAATGCCATAAAAAGGCCGTTGCTTCCACCTGCCGTCATGCAGATATGTTGTGGTGTGATACTAAGCGTAGTACCGAATCTTCGTTGTTCCGCTTCAGCGATTATCTGACGTTGTTCAAGTGTTCCTTCAAACGCCGGGTAACCGTCTGCACGTCCGGTGGGAGGTTCCATACTAAGCAAATCAAACATTGTATCGGCAGTGTTTTCTCCCAGGCTTCCTCTAACAGCATTATAACCCGTTATACTAAGCACATGCCTGACAATGGCAAGTGCAGCATCAGCTCTGGGGGCTTCATCCGGCTGGCCAATTGCACCGCCGACTAGCCATGCCCCCTCCTTTTCCAGCTTAGCAATAAAAGGTGCCATAGCGCGGGTAGGAGTTGGTTTTGCGCTCTGCCCAAGATCGGACAAGACATGGAAAGCTTGATTCATAAAATTACTCCAATAATTTGATAATTAAATATAAATATATGTTTTTAACAGTTCTATTTAGGTTCGTGATTGCTGCTTGGGCCGCCTTTTACATCGTCGATGCCGCCGGCGTTCGGGCCTGGCGGGGTAGCATATTTGCCAAAGCGGCGGAGGAATTCACCCATAACGTAGCTATTATCTGCGCCAGATTTAACCACAGTGATCATATCCCGTAGGAAAGATTTTACTTCGCCAATTACCGTGCCAACTATACTGTGGTATTTAGGAAGTGCTTCTATTACAGAAAACATTTTGTGTAAGATGTTTAACGTATTAACATCTATCTTTCTCGTCGATAAACGTTCAAAAGTAGCCTGTAACAGGCTCCGTGAGTCACCATCAAGCGTCGGCGAAAGAATTCTTTGCCCGGTGGCTATATGCCATAGTTCAAATATATGGGCATCCTCTAACTTGCCCCAAGTAATTTTATTTCCCTTAGCGTTGTATAAAGTGCACTGAAAAGCACTCTGAAGTAACTGATCAACACTAATATGCAATGTAAATTCAGGCCCGTCATTTGACCTTTTGTTACTATCACCTGGAGGTGGTACACGGCTAATCATAAATCTCCTAATCTGTTATAAACGTATTTTACCCCCAAAATGTTACAGTTTTATGACAGGTTCATGTTTTTGCTTGTGTCTGGCGGCGGTTTGCTCTATACACTGCCTGCAAACCTAACTTTTTGCTTTATAACGGTTTGCCCATGTCTTTTACTGAAGCCCTCACCTTTGACGATGTATTGCTGGTTCCGGCCGCCTCTAATGTGCTGCCGAACGATGTCAACACTGCTACGTTCCTTACAAAATCCACAAAACTGGGCATCCCGCTGATTTCCGCTGCCATGGACACGGTAACCGAAAGCGCGCTGGCCATTGCTATGGCGCAGCAGGGCGGTATCGGCTGTATTCATAAGAATTTAACCATTACCCAGCAAGCCAGCGAAGTACGGCGGGTGAAGAAATTTGAATCCGGCATGGTGATCGACCCGATTACTATTGCGCCGGATGCCACGCTCGCAGAGGCGCTGGCGCTGATGCAGGAGCACCGGATTTCCGGTATTCCAGTAACGGAAAAGAGCGGCAAGCTGGTGGGTATTGTAACGCACCGCGACGTGCGCTTTGCCGAGACGCTGAAACAGCCGATTTTCGAGCTGATGACCACGCAGGTCGTGACGGTAAAAGAAGGCGTGAGCCATGAAGAGGCGCGCCGCCTGCTACATAAGCATCGGATTGAAAAGCTGGTGGTGGTGAATAATAAGGGCAAATGCATTGGCCTGATTACAGTAAAAGATATGGAGAAGGCGCAGGCACATCCGAATGCTGCGAAGGATGCGCAGGGCCGTCTGCGTGTGGCCGCGGCCGTGGGCACGGGTAAAAAAGGGCTGGAGCGCGCCAAAGCGCTGCTGGATGAAGAAGTGGACACGCTGATTGTCGATACGGCGCATGGCCATTCCGCCGGCGTGATCGAAACCGTGCGGGCGATTAAGAAACAGCATAAAAGCGCGCAGGTGATTGCCGGCAATATCGCCACGGCAGCGGCTGCTAAGGCGCTGATCGATGCAGGCGTGGATGCGGTAAAAGTGGGCATCGGCCCGGGCTCGATTTGCACGACGCGGATTGTAGCAGGCGTAGGCGTGCCGCAGCTTACCGCGATTATGGATGTGGTAGAGACAGCTAAGAAAAAAGGCGTAAAAGTGATTGCCGATGGCGGCATTAAATATTCCGGGGACCTTGCCAAAGCCATTGCTGCAGGCGCCGATTGCGTCATGATCGGCTCGCTGCTGGCTGGCACCCGCGAAAGCCCGGGCGAAGTGATTCTGTTCCAGGGGCGCTCCTACAAAACCTATCGCGGCATGGGCTCTATCGGCGCCATGGCGCGCGGCTCAGCCGACCGCTATTTCCAGCAGGAAGTGAACGAGAAAATGAAGCTGGTGCCCGAAGGCGTCGAAGGCCGCGTGCCCTATAAAGGCGATGTGTCGAACGTTATCCATCAGCTGATGGGCGGCCTGCGCGCCTCTATGGGTTATACAGGCAATGGCACTATTAAGGCTATGCAAACCAGGTGCGATTTTGTGAAAATCACCAATGCCGGCCTGCGTGAAAGCCATGTGCATGATGTGACCATCACCCAGGAAGCCCCCAATTACCGCACGGAAAGCTAGGCCCGCGCTTGGCCTGTGCGCGGCGGGCAGGGCGCATGTCGCATTCTATATTGATTTTCCGGGCTTAAGATTGTATCACCCATCTCACCCAGTTTAGCAAGTAGAGGCTCACGTGGCGGAACTGGTAGACGCAAGGGACTTAAAATCACTGGTCTGGCAAGCAGAAAATGATTTTATAGGCACCGTGGAAACGTGGGCGTGGTAAAGGTTTGAAGGAATATAGTGGCTTGGGAAGGATTTTTTGTTAAAAGGCTTAGGCACCGTATAGGTACCATCGCTTTAATGCCCACGTGGCGGAATTGGTAGACGCACAGGACTTAAAATCCTGAGTTGAGCAATCGACGTGCCGGTTCGATTCCGGCCGTGGGCACCATTTAGAATAAAAGTAAATCTATATGCAATTTGCCCTGCTTAATAATGAACGAGTTTCGGCAGCACCTAAACTAAAAGGGCTATGTCCCGGATGTTCGCAGCCCGTTACCGCCAAGTGTGGAACACAAAGGGTTTGGCATTGGGCGCATAGCTCTAAAAAACCTTGTAGTGACAAATGGTGGGAGCCAGAGACGCAGTGGCACCGTGACTGGAAAAATAATTTCCCCGTAGAATGGCAGGAGTTCGTCCAACATGACCAATTAGGTGAGAAGCACATCGCTGATGTACGCACCAATCATGGCCTTGTGGTTGAGTTTCAACACTCACATCTCGACCCGCAAGAACGCACTACGCGCGAGCGTTTCTACCGAAATATGGTTTGGGTTGTTGATGGCACACGCCTAAAAAGAGATTATCAAAGATTCTTTAAAGGGAAGAGTGCCTTTAGAACTACAAATATAAAAGGATTCTTTTTTGTAGCTTATCCTGAAGAGTGCTTTCCCGCGAATTGGCTTCAAAGTTCAGTGCCGGTCTTTTTCGATTTTCGAGGTGTTTCTCCGTCTAATCCACCAGACATGACACGTGAACTTCTTTGGTATTTATTACCTGGCCGTGCGGAAGGGAACGCCGTGGTCTGTGCGCTGTCGCGTAAAGACTTCGTTCAGGTGTCCTCCGGCGAACCAAAACTATTTCAGGAAACTCATGTGGCCGTCAACAACTTCGCGCAACATATCCGTCATCAACGGGCAGTAGAAGCAGCGAACGCCCAGAGAAGATACTATCAGTCGCTGATGCCGCGCCGTAGGCAGCGGAGATTTTAACGACTGGATATATATAGTCAGGGTTTTGTTGGCTTGTATGTACGAAAATGGCTTTTAACGGCTTTTTAGCCTTTAAAGGCTGTTTTATTGTGTAGTTGTCACAAAACCGTAACTTGAAATATTTGTTAATAGCATGTTAATATCATCGTCATCCGTCAGTATTTTTGTCAATAACTACTTAAAATCTCAACAGGAGAAACTTTATGGTTGAACTGGTCGAACACGATGGTGGTAAATACGTTAGAATTGACCCTAACAACGTTGATTTTTCTTCTGCTGAGAAGGCTCAGAAACTGGCTGATGTTTATGCAATTCAAGTTAAAGAGGGCACTCGTGAAGTGGTAACTCGCCTAGGCGAGCATGTTGAGACTGTAAACACCGCTAAAGAAGGTGATTGGATTGTGTTCAACATCGGCAACGTCAAGCCAAAAGATATTCCTGGATATGCTGATATGTCTCCCACCGAGCAGATTTTAGCTCGCGCCGAACGGGCAGAAGCGTATGTGCCACCTAAAGGGTCATTTGAAGCCTCTAATACTATTGTTTCTCCGGTAGGAGAGGGCTTTTTGGCAAAAGCATCCAGCGAGCCTAGAAAGTCTGTAACTGTACCTTTTGATTTTGTGATTAAAGCCCCTTGGGGAGAAGACCAGTTTGTAAAAGCTGGTGGTGTAATAGTTCATAACGGTCCCACGGATGTTTACGGTATTGATAAAGGCGCATTAGAGAATACCTATGGCGCACCCGGAGCGTCCCAACCGTTCGCTGAAACTCATGCGGCTCAAATTTTGGCGCGTACTCCGTTAGTAGCGGAGGTAAAGTTCAGCCCGGAAACTGCTCAGCAATATCAAGAAGCTGCTGCCTCTATTCGCACTAAATCATAAGAAACACCGCCCAGTTTATTGAATCAAACCGAGGCTTTTACAGTAAATTCCTAAATTTACTGCATGTGGCGTTTTATCTCATTCCGCTTGTCATACCTCCCCGCCGCCAGTAATCTGATGGTGTGAACTTCTATATAGGGGTTCATGGGGCTTCAAAACCTCTCACAATGCGGTCTTTCGCATCCGCCGAAACGTGATGCTGCCTTTCCTGCCTTATGGCTGGGAGGCGGCAATGCATGTCCAAGCCTCGCGGCCAAAGATTGTCGCGCCGTCATTGTGCGGTTTTGAACTCCCAGTCACCAGCATGTTGCTGGTGACTGCGTTCAAAAGGGAGGCCGCATGAAGGACAAGGTTTTTTACGCGATAGTGTGCGCGATAGCGTTCTTCAGTATGGCAAGCGCCACACCTGTGTTTGCTAGTAATTTAAATTGGCAGCCATACCTTGTCACGGAAGATGTTTTATTCCCCTCCCTCATACTTTCCACGAACAACCTTGATTTTGATAAGATACTTGATAGGCCGCAAAGAGAAGATTATTTAGGCGACTCGGCAGGGCTGTATGGCATCAAAATAAAAAACCCTGCGAATGATACAAAGATTTTTGTTACGATTACGATTGACGGGTTAAGCGAAGCCAGCAGCTACGAGGGCGTGTTGCCAGTTGCAGGGCAGGAATATACGGTTGTACCTTCCATGCGTTATAAAGCCGACGCACTTTGGAAGATAAAGCAGCCTTACCCTACGACGATTATTTATAGCGTGACGCTGAATGATGCGCCGCCGCAAAAACTAACAAAAAAACTCAGCGTTAGAAGTGTAAATGATGTGCCTTTCGGCTTTATGCAAAACGGAAAGCATTACGATACCAGTTTGCTATTTGCCGCCTTTGTAAACGAGAACTCCCCTGTCATTGAGAACATTTTACAGGACGCTTTAGAACACAACGCGGTGCAAAGTTTCAATGGCTACAGTGGAGACAGGCAACAAGTGCTACGGCAGGTATTCGCCATATGGAACTCACTGCAACGTCATGGCGTACAATATTCCAACATAGTCACGCCCTCCGGCTTGTCTAAAAATATCTACAGCCAGCACGTGCGCTTGCCCGATGAAAGCTACGACAATTCGCAAGCAAACTGTGTTGACGGCTCGGTGCTGATTGCTTCCGCGCTCTATAAAATAGGCATGTGTCCGGTGTTGGTAATGAGGCCAGGGCATATGTTTTTGGGCGTGTATAATGATAGGGAGTCTTGTGAGCGCCGAACATTACAAAACATCACTTTCATCGAGACTACAGCGGTGGGAGCAGTGCGCCTAAACGCTCTACAAAAGAAATGGAAATTCAAAACAGATGACGGCTATCTTTCCAGTGTTTCCTATGCATCCCTTACCGATGCATCAAACCACGCCACGCGGCAATTCAATCAAATGGTGCCAGCACTCAATACTAAACAGAAAGGGTACTATTTGCTGGATATAACGCAAATTCGCAACGCAGGAATCATACCGATTAGCAGCGTTATCAGTACAGAACGCGAGGTGGATACTATTGTACAAGAGCCTCATTATCCGACACCAAAACAAATAATTAAAGGCGCTGGCGGCAGTATGATTGTTCAATATTAGATTTAAAAATATTTTTTGGAATTTTTAGCCAGACCGGAAAAGCTGCGTTGTAAAAATACAAAAAAAGTAGGGGGAAAATATTTCCCCCAATTGCGGAAATCCTTACTCACCCTATGCTCTGTTGGTATCCAGATGGCAATTTCGCACTCTGGCAATCTACAGAAATAGAGGTGTGAGTATGACTACCAATACAGAAAAATTCCTGACACAGGATGATGTGGCCGCGTTGTGGAATATCTCCACAAACACGCTAAGAAAATGGCGCTGGGAGGGTAAAGGCCCGAAATTCGTAAAACTTGGCGCACGGGTTGTTTATCGTGAATCGGATGTGCTGGCGTATGCGGCGGCAAACATCAAAAATTCCACCGCGAAGTCGGAGGTGATGCCATGCTACAGCTAATAAAAAGCCCCGATGCTTGGCGGCGGTTCGGGGCTTTGATTCCTTCTTGCAAAAAGAATCATAGCGTCACCCTACGCTTTCTTTCGGCCAAAATCAAGGTGTACAGCACTCCCAGATACAGGGGGTGTTAGTATGGTTAGAAAATCTCTTGATTTCGCTGCCATTGAACGGGCGGCAATGGCTAATATTGAAACCATCGTAAGGCAAGCATTGCCACGCGGTAAAATGTCCGGCCATGAATATCTCGCGTTGAATCCTAGACGCGCTGATAAACATATAGGCAGCTTCAAAGTAAATCTACGAACGGGAAAGTGGGCTGATTTCGCTTCTGGCGACAGCGGCGGCAATATTATTTCCCTCGTATCCTACGCCTGTGATGTGTCTTATTACGAAGCCGCTGAACACCTCGCCAAACAACTAGGTGTAGGGGGTGTGCAGCATGACTAAATTGGAAGCTGTGGTTTTAGATAGGCCAGTGGCGGCACCTCCTGCCGCCACTGAACCCGAAAACCTATGGGAAAATGTCGCACCCGTGCCGCCGGACGCGCCAAAACCTAACTTTATCCATTCACGGCATGGCAAGCCCTCGGCAATTTATATCTATAAAAGCAGCGAGGGTATTTCTCGCTATATTTGCCGATACGATTTACCTGACGGCTCCAAACAATTTTGTCCATTTACACTGTGGCAACACAAGGAAACAGGTGAGTTTGAATGGAAGAAAAAGGATATTGCAGCGCCTAAGTCACTTTACGGCCTAGAGTTGCTATGTCCGATGCCTGACATGCCCGTTATCGTTACCGAAGGTGAAAAGGCATGTGAGGCGGCTAGGACGCTGCTACCTGATTATATCGCAGTGACTTCCAGCGGCGGTAGCAATGCCGCTGATAAATCGGACTGGAGCGTTCTAAAAGATAGGAAAGTAACCATATGGCTGGATAATGACGATGCCGGAAAACGCTATGCTGATACTGTTTGCAAGGCTCTATACGCGGCTGGTGCGGCATCTGTTCATATTGTTGCCATGCCTGACAACGTAAAGCACGGATGGGACGCGGCGGATGCGTTACAGGAAGGGTGGAGTGAAGAGAAGGCACTACACCATATCCAACAAGCAAAGCCCTTGCGCCCTCACTGCGATATACCGACTTATTATAGGAATAAAGACGGATACCTGTACTATATTGACCCTAGTGATGAGAAACCACCTGTTAAAATATCCACCTTCGTTGAGGTTGCGGCCTATACCCGCAATTCAAAAGGTGAAAATTGGGGGCGATTGCTGAAATGGCATGATGCGGATGGCGTACCTCATACATGGGCTATGCCGATGGAATTACTCAAAGGCGACGGCAATGATTTAATTGGAAATTTACTGGATAAAGGAGTTAGAATTTTCCCTAGCAAGTATGGAAAACAGCCTTTTCTTGGTTATTTATCCGCCTGTGACCCTGCATGGAAGGCGGTAAGCGTTGATAAAACCGGCTGGCATGGCAATCATTTTGTTTTTCCTGACAACGTTATTCCTGATTCCGATGAAATTTATCTGCAAAGTGATTTCAATTTAGACTACGCTTTTCATTGCGCCGGTACGTTACAGGAATGGCAAGAGCATGTGGCGCGGTACGCGCAGGGAAATTCTCGGCTAATTCTGGCGTTGTGCGCTGCTTTCGCTGCACCGTTGCTGCACATCACGAACAGCGAGGGGGGCGGGTTTCATTTTCGCGGCTCCAGTTCGATAGGGAAAAGCACCGCCTTACTTTATGGCAGCGCAGTATGGGGCGGTGGACAAACGCCCTACATACAACAGTGGCGCTCAACAGCTAATGCACTGGAGGCGACGGCAGAGGCGCATAACGATACTTTGCTATGTCTCGATGAATTTGGCCAGATAGACGGAAAAGAGGCCGGTGACGTATCCTACATGCTTGCCAACGGCAGCGGTAAAAACCGTATGCGTAGCAAAGGCGGGTTACGCAACAAGCTAAAATGGAAGCTCTTATTTCTTTCCAGCGGTGAAACCTCCCTTGAGGCCAAGTTAGCAGAGGCCGGTAAAAAGACGTTTGCCGGTATGGAAAATCGCTTTGTTGACATTCCAGCCGATGCCGGTGCCGGATATGGGTTGTTCGAGAATATTTTTGACTTTGAGAACTCCGCCGCATTTGCAAAACATCTGTATGACGTTTGTAGGCATTACTACGGTACTGCAAGCCGCGCCTTCATCGAAAACCTATCTCAAACGGAATGGGACGAAATACGCCATGACTGCCGGATATACCGCGAAGAGTTTACCAGCACATACGCGCCCGTAGGCGTTGATAGTCAGGTAAAGCGCGTTGTTGATAGGTTGGCGTTGCTTGCGGCGGCAGGATTATTTGCCGCACGGTTTGAAATTATCGCGCTAACACAGGATGAAATATTTGCGGGGCTGTCTAAGTGCCTAAAAGACTGGCTGGCTAACAGAGAGACAGGGGGAGACTTGGAGCTATACAAGGGTATGCAACAGGTGGTTCGGTTTTTTCAGCAAAATATTCCCCGATTTACTGAAATAATACGCGGTCATAAATCCACCGATATTTTAGATGAAAATAAAAGCTCTTTTGTATCAGTTGGTTACAAAAGGAAAAATGACGATGTAAAATGGGATTATTTTACTACGCTCGAATTTTTTAAAAAAGAAATATGCAAAGGCTATGATTATAAAATTATTGCACAGGAGCTAATACGCAGAAAATTATTGATACCTGATGGCAACCGCCTCAGTAAGGTTGTACGCGTTTCTTGTATGTCAGAACAAATGCGTCTGATGCACTTCACGCCAGCCATTATGGATGACGTAAGCGATACGATGACGATGTAGCCTATTTTTTGTGGTACCAGTGGTAACAGTGGTAACAAAAAGAAAATCCCGTTTATTTTCGATATGTTAGAAAACTTGCCGCTGTTACCACCTGCGATTTTAAAATGGTACCAGTGGTAACATCTGGTACCATTGTTACCATTCTTAAAACAGAAACGGTACCAGACCACCGGCGATAATATATTATATATTCCAATATTTTAGTTTCCGTGTTACCACTGGTACCGCTGTTACCACGGAAATATCATCATGCCGCAACGCTCTCGTTTATCCACCACCTTGTCCGGTATAGCTGGGGAATATTTTGTTGCCGCTGAGTTGTCACGGCGCGGCTATGTTGCGTCCCTTACTCTCAAAAATTCCAAAGGCATTGATATTTTAGCCTCTGATTCCAATGCCACTAAAAGTGTCGGCATACAGGTAAAAACCCATCAAGGACGTGGCAAAGACTGGATACTGAGCCAAAAAGTTGAAACCGACACTGCGTCTAATTTATTTTTTGTATTTGTACGGTTAAACGAATTGGAAGCCGTCGAATATTACGTTGTTCCACGCGAAGATGTTTCTCGTTTTGCTGCCGATAGGCATAGAAAATATCTTCAAACTAAAGGGCGTAATGGGCAGCAACGTAAAGATAGCAGTATGAGGAAATTTTCTGATTTAGAAGGTAAATACTTAAATCGCTGGGATTTACTTGGGTTGGACTGAGTAATAAAAATCCATGTCGTCAATAAAATTGCGCGCACCAATGACAAATTTCCATTTTCTTTTTTCATCGCGCTGGATTGAACCAATAAAATTCCGAGTGTCAAAATAATTCTGGCTTAATATTTCATGGATTATAGGGTCGATTCTTACCCCCTTTTGTTCTAATTTATTTTCCTGCGCGTAATTAATTTCTTTTTTCAGTAATTCCATCGAATTTTGGAATATATTTTCAAATAAATCCTGCGCCTTTTTTGTACGCTTTTTCATGTTTCTATTCTTTGCGGGTAAAATAAATAATTTACCGTACTGAATAATATCCATGAAAATTAAAATAGAGACGTATTTTTTATACTCAATTTCGGGGGAGTAATACTTTTGTAAATTCTGTAAAAAATATGGGTAGGTGTTTTTCCCGTCCCTATCATTAAATCCGTATATTTTATCGGCATGGGTATAGGCTTGCCGCTGTGACATATCTTCCTTGGTAAGAAAATAAATTAATTGGCAACATCTGACACGTTGCTCATAGTCATGTTTTATTGTTCTACCGGACTTCCAGTTATTCCTCACAACCTCATTGAGCCAATTTACGTTATGTCCGGTATCGCGCCTATAATGTAAGCAAAGCTCTGAAATGGCGGCTTCCGCTATTTCTTTAATGCTACGGTCGAGGGGGTTTTCCGATTTTATTCCAGTAAAATCATTTTTTAATTCTTTTCGTAATGCCTTGAGTCTATTTATTGATTGTTCTTCTTCGCTAATGGTTTTTGATTCGGGAAATGTATCAAAAAGTCCCTTTTCGGCGGCCATTTTGCCTAAAATGGTAGGTTCCGGTGCGCTCCTGATAGTTTCTTTCACTGCCTCATCGAGCGTAATTTTTTTAATGGTCATTTGTTGCACTCGCTTTTTGTTCTAGCCCCGCGCTAAACCTTTTGCCGATGGTGTCGGAAGCCCGTTTTGCCTGTATATCGGCCATATGCGCGTATCGCTGTGTTGTGTGCATCTGCGTATGGCCTAGCAGTTTACCAATCTCTGAAAGGCTCAAACCGGCCTCGATGCCTGTTGAGGCGTAGCTATGGCGTAAATCATGCATACGAAAATCCTGCAACCCCGCGTTTTCTCTCACAGCATCCCATGTTTTACGGGGATAGGCCAGCGGCTTGTTCTTAAAAATAGGGCTAGGCAACAGGTACGGAGTATTTTCAATGCGCGGTAGTTTTTTCAAAATTGCGATGACGGGGTTGTTTAGGTGAATGGTGCGCCGCCCCGTTTTTGAATCAGGAAGTTCTATAGTTTTACGCTCAAAATCGACCCACTCCCATTTTGCTGTGCGTATCTCGCTCCCCCGCGCTCCCGTCATCCATAGTAAGCGAATAAGCGCAAGTGCGTAAGGACATTCCGTATTATCCGTTTCCATTTCATTCAGCGTATTAAGCAGCCGCTTTCCTTCTTCACGTGATAAATAGCGTTCTCTCGGCTTTTCAGCATATTTCTTGATATGTCGTACAGGGTTTGTGCCTTCCTCGCGGATGCCCCATTTTTCGGCCAGCGCAAACATTTTAGAAAGCACGGCGCGTACATGGTTTGCCAGTACAGGTGTTTTCTTGAGGCTTAGATGTAGTTTTTCTATATCGTGCTTCGTTATGTCTCTAACGTAGATATGGCCTAGTTTTGGCCTGATGTGTGCCTTGATGTATTTGTTGTCGTCATAAACACTGCTTGGCTTTTTATGAATTTCCGCATGTTCTTTGATGTATTTATCGCATAGCTGTGAAACGGTGAGTGCCGTTTTATAAAGGTTCTTTTCCGCCATAGGGTTTTTCCCGAAGCGTACCTGTGCGAAAATATCACCGGCCAGTTTACGAGCCTGTTGCAAAGTAATCTGGCCGTGTGTGCCTATGGTATATTTCCCCTGTTTTCTTGACGGTAGGCGGTATTTACAGATGTAGACGCGCTTGCCTTTTGGCGTAATTTTTATACCAAAACCCGTTTGCTTTTTATCCCATACCGCGTACTCTTTTTCGGCTGGCTGTAACGCTTCGATAAGCGTTTTTGTAAGATCGTTTTTCATCGTATCCCACTTCTAAATAGGAACCGTATAGGTACCAACGGTTAGAAATAAGCATATCCCTATATTGCCCCATGAGTCAAACAACTCATTGAAATATAACAATTTATATCCTTGTGGGTATTAGGAGAAATGCATAGACAATGGGGGAACGAATAACTTAAAATCCCTCGGGAGTTAAATCCCGTGCCGGTTCGATTCCGGCCGTGAGCACCATCCTACTGTTCAAACTGTTCAATAAAGTCCAGCGAAGTACGAAAAACTCTAATGCTGAAGCCGACCTCCCGCGATTAATTGTTCTATAACATCCAGGACTGTCTATTGACATTTGCAGCGAAGTGGGGGTACTTAAAATGCCTTTAATCGCTCAGCAATCCAAGGGCAAATGGGGCTTATCGTGGCAAATCTAAGTGCATAGAATCTGGATTTAAATTTCTCGGGGAATTAAATTCTGTGCCCATTATATACACGCCAAACTAATATTCAGCTACCCACTATCTTTTTGACTTATAAAGTTTTTTAATAAGTCATGGTATGTTAACCTTTTGTTAACTCAACTATGATAGCCTGTATTAGGAAGTATGGTTTATAGGGTAGTGTGAATGGCTAAACAGACGCTTTATGATGTTTTGGGAGTATCTAGTACAGCAAGTTTTGAGGAAATTAAACGTGCGTTTAGGAAATGTGCTCTAAAGTTTCACCCTGATCATAATATAAAGGTGCAAGACACCGACAATGAATTACTTTTTAAGCAAATTATAGCAGCCCATCAAGTGTTACATGATCCCACGAAACGTCGTGAATATGATGATGCCGGTGCGTTTACTATGCAAGGAGAATGGCACCGTGTAAAAGACTTTTGGAAGGAACACTCTGGGACCAGACAGGAAGCTGAACCATATCAGCCTGGAAGTAACGTGCAGCAGGATATACCCACAATGGAGATATCTGCTGAGGAATATGGTGAATATTTGCATAAAAAGCATCGTCAGGAGGAGGTAGAAGCTATTACAGGAGATTTTGCGCGAGACGTTTTCTCAAGAGCGCGCGAGTTAATATTAAATGTTGCATCTGAAGAAGCCTCTGAGCCTGCTTTCTCGCGAGGAAATAATGTTACACAAGAATTAGGAAAAGCATTCATTGGAGCCATTGCCCGAAAGGATGTTGATACTACGAAGCGATTACTGGAATTACATCCTGACCTTATTGATTTTGTCGACCACGATGGCGAATGGGTTTTTGGTTACCAGTTTAGTAAAGGATTTATGGGGGTTCACTGGGCGGCAGCAATGGGCTGCCCACGCATTATGATGCTATTAGTTGAGCATATTTTTGAGCATCGCCCAGCACATTACAATGAATATATGAATGCACAAGAACCTACGTTAGGATCTTTTCCTCTACATATTATTAGTGGCCAGCAAGATTGGTTTATTGGCGGCCCGGTCAGCCAAGTATTGCCGGGTAATCCAGACAGAACAAAAACTGCTATTATTTTAATCGCGTTCGGTGGGGATATCAACGCTCAGAATACCCAGAGTAGCAAGCCTATACATTTTGCAGCTTGTTTTGGGAAAATAGGAGTAATTCAGGTATTAAAAGCGGCAGGAGCTAATATATATGAACCTGCTGATGACAATGGACTTACTCCAATTTCAGCCGCAAAAAGTTATGCAGGTGAGCCGGTACCTTTTGGTATGGAGGATATGGGGATCGGAGGAGATTTTGGTAACCAACGGGTTCCACAAGCTCTTTTAATGCCTAAGTTAATTTTTGGAAAAAATACGCAAGCGGCGCTGCCCGAAAGAAGTCTGAAGTAAGTAGAGTAAGCTAATGCGACGGGACGGGGCATTGCTGCTTGAAAACATACTGCAACTATATGGAAGCGGCGGTTTCTTTCTCCTCGTAGGTGACTGTGCCGCTTTTATCAAGCTGCTTAATAGCAGGGCCGTATAATATTTCACCATCGGTATTAAAGCGTGAGCCGTGGCAGGGACAGTCCCACGATTTTTCGCTGCTATTCTTCAGTTTTCTATGTGATGAGCAGTTGAAAGCACCAATGTTCCATCAAAGAGCAGTGCGGTATATGTTCCTGAAAAGCAGCACATAAAGCAGCATGAAATAGTAGAAATAAAGCTCCTGGACTTCGCTGGTGCGGGTAAAGAGGTGGAGATGGTAATGGCCTAACTGGTCGACGATGCGCTCGTACACACGTGGCAGAATGGCCAGTAGTGCAGTAACGAACAGCGCGCTATCTGGCAATAAAGGCGTTATTTTTGACGGAATTTTCGATAGGGCTAAAGGGCTTAAGGTCCGAAGGAGCGGCATCAACAGCCCGCCAACGATAACGCTGAGTTCCAGCATCGCACGGGGTTTTTGGTCAAACCAGCTGGACATATTATGCAGGTTAGTTTCATGCTGGTTGTTCAGCTTTTCAAGCGGCTCCGGTGTTTGCCAACCCACATAATGTTGCCCGTAGCTGATTTCTTCCAGTAGTATGAAGATAGTGGCTACCCCGCACAACCCAAGCCAGCAGATTATATAGCGAGGAAGCTTTTTGTGCTGACGGCAGAGCAGCAGTAGAATGTAGCTTGCACATAGGAAAAGCACGCCAACCTGCAGGCTTTCCACCAACCCCAGCTCGCTGGTAGTAAGGCCTGGAAAAAGCTGTATAAAGCCATGCTGCGCCCCCAGTAGAAAAACGAAGGTGAGGGAGGGTATAATATACGCTAACCAAGTTCTATAAGTGGGTTTCATCGGGTTAATTTGCGCATTTGCTTTACGGCGTTATCGGCGGCATCATCGAATGGGAGGAATACTATATCAGCGCCTTTCTTTTTCAACTGTTTTGCTTCATTGGCATAGTGAGAAGATACAGCAATTTTTCCCGTGTATTTTTCCCGTTTCAGTCCGTCTATTAAAACCAGCCGCGGGTCCTCATGCGTTAGGCCCACATCATGTTGCGGCATGGCGGAAATAACCCATTTTACGGATTTAAGTGGTAATGAGCTGATAAATTCATGATTACACGCATCACCATACACGGCATCGTAACCTGCCGCGCGCCAGTTCCGCACTTCATCAGGATTAAAATCCACAGCCAGAATTTTAACCTTATCTTTACGCAATTGTGCGGCGATAGCTGAGCCGTATCGGCCTAGGCCGAATAGAATGACGTCGTATTTTGTGTATTCTGTCATGCGCTTATCCTCGGCTTTTTCGCGTAAAGGGGTCTTGCGTTCGAAGATCGCCAGGGCAGGTTCCAGCCAGCGATAAAGCGTGTGGGAGTAGGTGATCATATATACGGACAGGGCAATGGTAATAAGCCCGACCAGCGTTACCAGCCCCAGCGCATCGGCATTCACATGCCCCAGTGTCATGCCCATGGCCATGAAAATGAGCGAGAATTCGCTAATCTGCGCCACGGTAAGCCCAGCTAAAAACCCGGTGCGTTTACGGTAGCCCATATAGCCCATGATGGCCATAACGATCAAAGGGTTACCGATGAGTACAAATATGGAGAAGGCGAGGGCGGGCAGTACCTGCGCGCCGAGAAGGCTTAAATCCAGCTGTGCGCCAAGAGCAATGAAGAAGAACAGCAGCAGAAAATCGCGTAGGCTGGAGAGGCGTGCTACGATGGCTTCGCGGAAGGGCGTGGAGGCAAGCGATACGCCCGCGAGCAATCCGCCCAGTTCTTTGCTGAAATCAAAGTGACTACCCAGGGATGCCAGCAGGGCGGCCCAACCTATCGCGAAAGTAACCAGTAATTCCGGCGAGTGGGCAATACGGTTCATGAGTGGCGTGGCAAGATAGCGAATAAACAGCCCAACGCAGGCTAGCAGGATAGTGCCATAAAACAGTACCGTGCCGATTTGTAGCCATGCGCCGGTGTGTTCTTCGCTGCCTACACCAAAGGCAGAGAGCCCCATCATGGCCAGCACGACGAACAGATCCTGCACAATCAAAAAGCCGATAGCGATGCGGCCATGCAGTGCATCCACTTCTTTTTTATCCGAGAGCAATTTAACGATGATAATGGTGCTGGAGAAGGTAAGCGCTACCGCAACATAGAGTGAAGTGATGGTATCCAGTCCTAACGCCAGCCCTATGAAGAAGCCAATCACGGCGGTGAAAAGCACTTGCCCAAGGCCTGTTGCAACGGAGACTGCGCCCAAGGTGCGCACCAGTTTTAAATCCAGCTTTAGCCCGACCAGGAACAGCAGCACCGCGATGCCCAGTTCTGCCAGTAGCTCGATATTTTCATGGGATTGTACAATGCCTAGTGCAGAAGGCCCGGCCATGACGCCCACAGCGATAAAACTTACAACCATCGGTTGGCGTAATAACAGGCCAATGAATCCCACCAGTGCCGCTAGTGCCAGCAACGCGGTTAGCTCATAAAAAGGCGAGGCATGGACAAAGCTGAGATCAAACATATCAACTTTTCATAGCATAATCTGGCTAAATGGAAAGGTGAATTAACCCTGGAAAATTCTAATTGCAGCTACCGTAAGAGCCTGCTGCGCAGATGGTTTCGCCGTCTATCCAGGTGGCGCCTGAAAGGTCGGCCTTCATGAAATCTGCATCAGTAATCGTTGCGCCAGTAAAATTGGCACCGTGAAGTATGGCGCCGAAAAAACGTGTGCGGGTAAGATTAGCGCCGCTAAAGTTAGCCTTTGTAAGCACCGCTTTGGTGAAATCGGTTTCTATCAACTGGGCGCCGGTAAAATTAACCGCCACCAGTTTTGCACCGAAAAACTTGGCACGGCGGATGTCGGCGTCCGAGAAGTTACTATTGCTTGCATCGGCACGTGCGAAAGTGGCCTCGCGCAGGGTTGAGCCGGAAAGATCCTGGTCGGCCAGGGTTTCGCCGTCAAAATAGCAGCGCCGCCAGTTGACGCCGGGCGCAGCTACATCGTTACAGCCCGCCAGCGAAAGCCGAGGTAAGCCCAGAGTGAGGGCGCCGGCACAAAGTAAAATAACTGCCAGTATCCATCGAAATTTTGCCATATGCGTTATTTTATAGTAAAAGTTCCTGCTATGTATAGTCAAACCTCACATAATATTCGCGTTACCGTGCTCGTGGATTACCTCCCGAACGAATCGCGCCCGCAAGAAGGGCTGCATGCCTGGTCGTATCAGGTGGAGATTGAGAATTTGCAGGATTATGCCGTACAGTTACTGCGCAGGCATTGGACCATTACCGATATGAATGGGATTACCAAAGAGGTAAAGGGGCCGGGGGTAGTGGGCCAGCAGCCTGTTATAGAGGCGGGCGAGCGGTTTGATTACACCAGCGGCACCTGGCTGAATACGACATCAGGCATGATGTTTGGCACCTATACGATGCTGGATATTGATGGCAATGAATTCGATGTAACCATCCCCGCCTTTTCGCTTGATGTGCCGGGAGCGAAGCTCCGCGCTAATTAGTGCGGTCTTAAAGTTCGCCTTCGGTTTGCAGGGTTTCGATGGCCTTTTCATAGCAGGCCATCATTTTATCCTGAATCTGCTCAAGCGTTACATTCACGCCCTTAGCGCGCATGTCGTTCAAAATTCGCTCAGCAATTTCATCTACCGTACGTTTGCCCACGCCGTATTTTACAATATCCAGCGCATAGGTAAGCGATTCTTCTTCATTCAGATGCATCTGCTGAGCTGCCCACAGGCCGATAAATTTACGGCGACGCGCACGAATTTTAAAGATTTTTTCCTGATCCTGGGCAAACTTATTCTCATGGGCCCGTTCCCGTTTAGTAAGGTTGTCAATCATGGCAAAACTCCTTATCGCTTGTGAAAAATACTATACAGCGCATATAAATTACTTTATGAATGCGTCATGGTGATAACATGACCATGCTGATTTATAAAGCAAAAAAGCCCAGGATTTAAAGTTTATGTCAAAGCGCACTCCTCTGTATGAAGGAAAAGCCAAGGTGCTATATGAAGGCCCGGAGCCCGGCACGCTGATTCAGCATTTTAAAGACGATGCCACGGCGTTCAATAACCAGAAGCGCGGCACGGTAATTGGTAAAGGCATTCTGAATAACCGGATTTCCGAATATTTGATGCTGCGCCTGGAGGAAATGGGCATTGAGACCCACTTCATCAAAGCGCTAAATATGCGCGAACAGCTGGTAAAAGCGGTTGATATTATCCCAGTCGAAGTAGTCGTGCGTAATGTAACGGCGGGAAGCCTGGCGAAGCGTTTTGGTGTGGAAGAGGGCATGGCGCTGCCGCGACCGCTGATTGAATTTTATCTGAAAAGCGATGAGCTGGGCGACCCAATGGTCAGCGAAGAGCATATCATGATGTTCGGCTGGGCCGACCCGCTGGAACTGGAAGAAATGAAAGTGCAGGCGATTCGCGTAAATGATTTTCTGTCCGGCCTGTTTTTAGGAGTAGGCATCAAACTGGTGGATTTCAAACTGGAATTTGGCCGTATTTTCGATGAAGACGGTAACGTGTATATTATCTTGGCCGACGAGATCAGCCCGGATAATTGCCGCCTGTGGGATATACAAACTGGCAACAAGATGGATAAAGACCGTTTCCGCCATGATATGGGTGGGGTGGAAGAGGCCTATCAGGAAGTCGCGAAACGTTTGGGCGTGCTCGTCGACCCGAATAAACCTGTATCTGGTGACGGTAAGCCCAAGAAGGTGGGTAAGAAAGCGCCGGTTAAAACGGGCAAGACGATTAAATCTCCCGTGGGAGACGCGTCGAATAATAACGATATTTAAGATGTTGGTTGTTAGTTCTTGGTTGTTGGTTTAGCCACCCAAGATTCTAATTACCAATAACCAATAACTATTATGGGACTATGAAAGCGCAAGTTTTTGTCACGTTAAAGCAAGGTGTACTCGATCCGCAGGGAAAAGCCATTCAAGGAGCGCTGGGAAACCTTGGTTTTCAGGGGGTTAGTGAAGTGCGTCAGGGCAAGTTCATTGAAATTGAGCTGAAAGAGTCCTCCAAAGAGAAAGCGCGCAAGCAGTTAGAATCGATGTGCGAGAAGCTGTTGGCCAATACGGTCGTGGAAGATTATCATATTGAATTAGAGTAATAATCTCTATTTCTGGCCGATTTTTTCACTATTTTTTACATTTCTGTAAAACTTTAACCAAATTTTAACATTTCCCTGTTATTCTGGTAGTACGTAGAAGTACGAGAGAGAGAAAATATGGCAGAAAATGAAGACTTTTTACCTGGCTACGGCCAGGAATATGAGCATGAGCAGGGAGGGAGTGCCATTCTATCGGATGGGATAGGGAGTAATAGTATGCAAGATGGCGGTGGAATAGAAAAACCGCTAATTGAAGCAGAGCCTATTAAGGAGCAATTCTCTTTGACGCGAGGTGGAGGCATTCTAAAAGTTATTGTTAATGGTAAGGCCAGATATTATACGGGTCTGCAGCAAATAGTAGATGCTACGCGTCCCAATGATGATAAAACTAAAATTACGTATTTTACTGGTCCAAGTAATATATTTTTATATGGCAAAGATGGCGTTGTAGCTTATTCTATAGTTGCTACTTCAGGACTAGTTTATAGAGGAAATGTACTTCCAAATTATGATAATAAAACTAGTACGGTATTTGGCATTGAGCCAATTGCAGTGATTGAGGGTATTGAGGGCATAAGTTTAAGGAGAAGAAAATCAGTCGACATTCTTCCTGTAAAGCCCCCAGCAGCAGAAACAGCTTCAGTACCTCAGGTTACTCCCCAGTCTGGGGCAGCCCTTCAGAAACCTGCTGAAGTAGCAGTAACAACCAAAGCCTCAGCAAGAATTGACCTGGCGGACGATAGCCCCTGGAAATTTAATTATACAGGAGGGCGGTTATATCAGGGTTCGCAGACGTTAACGGCGGTGTATGGCAATGACCGGTTTAAGGTGTTCTATAACCATGAGAAAGAGCAATATTTTGCGCTGGATTTGAAAGTAGAAGAAGGCAAAGCGCCGCGAGTATTTCGAGTGGATATGGGCCAGCGGCAGGATGGTAAAAAGACCATTATATTTAAGGATCTGATGTATGAAAAAAAAGATGGTGTTACGCAAGAAGAATTTGAAGAGGATAGAGCGCGTTATGAACGCGGCGAGTGTGCATTACATGAAATCAGAGGCAGAAAGCTAGTACGTGAATTCGGTAAAGTGACTCATGGCGAAGCGGCAACAGAATATGTTCAAAGCCATAAATTTCACCAAGGTGGCATTTTAGAGAGACAACTAGATGCTGTATTGAACCGCTTCAAACTATTCTGGGAAGCTACGATGGCGGCCAACAATCAACGTGCTGTTGCCGCGAGTACTTCGGCTGAAAAGGGTGAGAAGACTCGCCCGGTTACATTTAGGGAAGCGGCCAGTCATTTTAGTAGCCTGCCAGCTAACAGTGATAGGGGGATAGAGGTTGCAAGGCAGCGCTGGAGAGAAATAAGACCGGGCACCTTTGCCTATAAGGTTACAGCGCAGCATACGCTGAGCCCCGCCAACTTGCCGAGTGTTCCGCTACGCTATTAACAACCGCAGCGTATATATACTCTGTTTTTTTTTAATCCGCGTGCTACTATCCAACCGGGAGATATTTCATTTCGGTTGGGAAGTAGCGCGTGTCAGATGAAGATCAATCATTAAAATCAGAAGAGCCTTCCCAGCGCAAGCTTGAAGAAGCGGCGCGCAAGGGCGATGTGTTTAAATCGCAGGAAGTGAACAATCTCTTTTCTATATTCATATTCGCGCTGGTGCTGGTATGGCTGGGGCCTGTACTGGCACAAAAAACGCTGGTTGCCGCGAGCCATTACATCACCATGACGCACGATATTGAGGTGACGGTAGAAAGCCTGCCGCTGTTATTTCGCGACGCGACGGTGGATATGGTTATAATCTTGCTGCCATTATTACTTATGGCGGTGGCAGCGGCCATAGTATCCAATCTGGTACAGCATGCGCCGATATTTACGTTTGAAACCATTATGCCCAAGCCGGAAAAGATTAACCCGATTAAGGGGTTGCAGCGGCTTTTTTCCATGCGCTCTATCAGCGAATTTGTCAAGAGTCTGCTGAAGCTGACCGTGGTGTTTGCCGTGGGATATATTGTGATAGAACCGCTCATGAAACAGTTGGAAGGCACGGGCGATTACACTCTGATTGGTATATTAGAAGAAGTGCAGCTGGTATCACTGGATATTGTGATGGGAGTGCTTATTCTGATGGTAATCATTACGCTGCTGGATTTTTCGTATCAGAAATTTGAGTATATGAAAAAGATGCGTATGTCGAAAACGGAGCTGAAAGAAGAGCATAAGCAGTCGGAAGGTGACCCACATGTGAAAGCCAAGCTGCGGCGTATTCGCATGGAGCGGGCGCAGCGGCGTATGATGGCTTCGGTGCCAAAAGCCGATGTGATTATAACGAACCCGACGCACTATTCGATTGCGCTGCAATATGACCAGAAAATGATGGCAGCGCCGGTGCTGGTGGCCAAAGGCGTGGATGCGGTGGCTATGCGTATCCGTGAAGTGGCCAAGGAGCATAATATTCCGCTGGTGGAAAACCCTCCGTTGGCGCGCGGTTTGTTTGATGCTGTGGAAATAGATGAAGCTATTCCGCTGGAGTATTATCAGGCCGTCGCTGAGGTAATTAGCTATGTATACCGCTTAAAGCAAAAGGCAGCGGCATGAAACTCGTGAATACAGCAGCGGCTGACAAGCTTAATAACGCGATACACTTCCCCTGGTGGATGGACCGCTGGGCAATTACGGGCTGCGTGCTTTTATTGTGGTCGGCAGCGCTTACATTTACCGTGTATCTGGGCGCAGATGTGGACGCCAGCATGATAGTGCTGATGATTTGCCTTGGGCTAGTCACACTAATGGTACTGCTGGGCTGGAGGGCGCTGGTGCAGGAAGCGCAGGAAAGCGCGGTGCGGACCACGACGCTGCTAGCCGAGGCGCTGCGGGCGGAAGCAGAGTTTGTAATTATTTCGGATGCGCAGTTCAAACTCATTTATGCAAGCGAGGGACTAAAGCGCTATATCGGCGATCCGCAATTGCTCGCGCGCGGGCGCTGGGAAGATATCATGCATGCGCTGGGTTCCGATGACTGGGCGATTATGGAGCTACAGGGGGCGCTGGCGGCAGGTAAATCCAGGCGTGAGCAGACGCAGATTTATAACCGGTTTGGCCATTCACATGATGTATCGCTCGAAGTATTTCCACTTGCCGCGCCGAAAGGTGTGTTCGTAACGCGCGCATTATTGTTCAATGAACAGGAAGCTTCGCTACAACTGCAGTCAGTAAAGAAGATACTTTACCACTTTATTGATGCGTTGCCGCTGCCGGCGATGCTGTCTACGCCTGAGAAAAAGTTCCTGCATGCTAACCGTGCTTTTGTCGACATGATCGGTGCGGATGAGTACCAGGAGTTTTACGAGGAAACCACCGATGTGTTTATGGATAAGGGGCAGCAGCTGGCAACACCGGATGAGCCACGCCGTTTTATTTCCATACGCTGGCGTCACCGCGGCGGGTTTAACACCGAGCGTCCTACACTTTCCTGCATTATGAGCGTGGATTTGCGTATGCCGGTTGTAATGACCGTGGCACTGCCGCCCCGTCAGAATGACCTGGCAGAAAGTTCAGACCCGGCCGATATTGACCGCGCCATGGTGGAAGTGTGGCTCAATGCACTGGAATATGCGCCGATTGCCATCGCGTTCCTCGATAAACAGGGAGCAGTTACGCAGAGTAATAAATCCTTCTGCGCGCTTTCGCATAAGCAGGAACGGCATGGCTGGAATATTTTTGACTGTATCGCGGGCAATTACCACGATGCACTGCGCAAGGAAATGACGCACATTGCCAAGCATCATCCGAAGCATCCCATTCCGGTGGATGTGGCGATTCGTGGCGATGACACGACGGCATTATTGTATCTCTCTTCTATGGGTGTGGGCCATGAGGGGTTTGTGGCGCATATGGTGGATATTACGCAGCAGCGCAAGATTGAGCAGCGCATGGTGCAGTCGCAGAAAATGCAGGCGGTGGGCCAACTGGCAGGCGGTATCGCGCACGACTTTAACAACCTGCTGACGGCCATGATTGGCTTCTGCGACCTGCTGCTGATGCGGCATGTGGCGGGCGACCCCTCCTTCCCGGATTTAATGCAGATTAAGCAAAATGCCAACCGCGCGGCTAACCTTGTAAGGCAGTTGCTTGCCTTCTCGCGCAAACAAACCCTGCAGCCGGAAGTGGTGAATGTAACCGATATTCTGGCGGATCTATCGCATTTAATTCACCGGCTTATTGGCGAGCATATTCATCTGGATATTGTGCACGGGCAGAAGCTGGGCAGGATTAAGGCAGATGCGGTGCAGCTCGAACAGGTGATCATTAACCTCGCGGTGAATGCGCGCGATGCGATGGTGGATGGCGGTAATTTGAATATTTCTACGCGACATGTCACGGTAAATGAAAAGCATCCGATTGACAGCAGTTTGCAATCGGCCTCGCCGGAGGATGATATCACGCCGGGTGATTATATCTGTATTGAAGTGCAGGATAGCGGGCAGGGTATGTCGCGCGATGTGATGGATAAGATATTCGACCCGTTCTTTACTACCAAAGGCATGGGCGAGGGTACGGGCCTGGGGCTTGCCACCGTGTATGGCATCGTGAAGCAGACCGGCGGTTATATTTACCTTAAGAGTGAGATCGGCAAGGGTACTACGTTCAGTATTTTCCTGCCGGAAATTGCCGAGGAAGAAGTGGCGACGATTATCCAGCAGAAGGTGCAGGATGATGAGCGCCAGGGGCAGGATCTGTCAGGTGTGGGTACCATTCTGATTGTGGAAGACGAAACGCCGGTACGTATGTTCAGTGTGCGCGCACTTAAGAATAAGGGCTATAACGTGCTGGAAGCAGAGCACGGCAAGAAAGGACTGGAAGTTATCGAGGCGCATGACGGCAAAATTGATGTAATTGTGACCGATGTGATGATGCCGCATATGGACGGCCCGACCATGGTGAACGAGGTGCGTAAAACCCACCCGGATATGAAGGTGGTGTTTATATCTGGTTATGGCGAAGATGTGTTCATTAAGAACTACGGCGAAGCGCGCGAATTCCATTTTCTGCCCAAGCCCTATAGCCTTAAGCAGCTGGCCGCTAAGGTAAAAGACGTCATGGATGGCGGAAAATAACCAAAAAATCCAAAATTTAACATTTCACCTTTAGATTGATGGGTGGAAGGTTACGTTTATGAGAAATGAAGGCTCGCCGCCGGAGAGGCGCCTATTACAGCCCGCAGAAGCGTGGGGTAGAAAATGGATGCATGGAAAAGTAGCTAGTGCCGGTGTAATGCCGCCTAATAGCCAGATGATTATCTTGGTAGATGCGGATAACTGGCGGGCTCTGGCTATGGAATTAGACGGTGAAATACGAGCGTTGTTACCTGAAGATAAAATCCGCACCGGAAGGTATACTGATTTATTGTTCTTCCTGGCAGATTATCCTGCGGTAGGGAGGATGATTACAACCCATACTACCGTGCAAGAGTGTACGCATCGCATCAGAAATTTGCGTATTAAAGGCCATATAGATGAAACTGATACGGTGATTAAACTTCCTGGATCTGTACAACGTCCAGAATATGAGAAACTTCATAAGGTCTTTCGCCGTATGAAACATTTCGATGTGAACGGCACAGAGTTACCTTATCACGACAGGAAAATGCCATTACATGCAAAGGCAGAAATATGGCAGACATCTTCCTGTGAAGAGCATCTTGTGGAACTACATGCATTATACAAGCGTTTTCAGCAGGATCAAAACATCACACCTTTATTGGTTTTTTTTGGAAAGCCTTCTGACGATAGGGGTGAGCGGACAAGCCTACTTTTCGCTACGGTTGAAAAATTAATTCCTGGCCCTGTGTATTTCCTGTCAAAGGACGGAGAGTCACCTAAGTTATTTGAAGGTAGGCATACACCAGGTGGCCGGGCTATAGGTGTGGCTAATCTTTCAGGCATGTTACGTGCAATGCTGATGTCGGGATACTGGGTAGAAGGCGGTGCTAAACTAGTGGGTGGAGATATAGGTAAAACATATTTAAAACTGCAGTATTTTATTAATAAAGGCACCAATGCTAAAGCTTTATATGGAGCGGATTATGAGAAGAATAATGTTGTAAAAATGCAAAATGCTGTCGATGGCCGCGGCAGTTTTATTGATGGTTACAGGGGACTTACACTCGAAGAGCGTTTGTCAGGCAAAGCATTATGTTGGGATATAGAAACAGCGCAGCGCAACCTGAATATGAGAAAAGGAAGATTTGCGCAGGAACGCAGGCCGGAATTTGACCCCAGATACCGCTCAGGTAACGGCAGAACAGCGAGTTAAAACTTATTCTCTCTGGGGAAGCCGGTCGGGGGGAGTTTGCCAGCGGCCGCGCGAGTGCCAAGCCACAGGCGCATATCAGCTTCGGTGCGTACCCTGTCGCCCAATTGCCAGGAAAGTCCCTGCACCATCGTAAATGTTTTGATGTCTGACAGTGAAGCTTCTTTAAATTTTTGTAAGCGCACGCCTTTGCCGCGTTTCATCTCTGGCAATTCACTTAATGGGAACACCAGCAATTTGCGGTTGGTGCCGATGGTTGCCACATGATCGCCATCCACTTTGCAGCAGGCGACGGCCTTGTCATCCTTGCCCACATTTAATACCTGTTTACCACCTTTGGTTTGCGCTAGTACCTCTTCTTCCGGCACCATAAACCCATAGCCATCGCTGGAAGCAACGATGAGCTTTTCACCCGGCTTATGGATATGCATACGGCAAATATCGTGGTTCTGATCGAGATCAACCATCAGTCGCACCGGTTCGCCGTGGCCTTTGCCGCCGGGTAGCTTATCGCAGCCAATGGTGAAGAAGCGGCCATCGGTTGCAAACACCAGTAATTTATCGGTCGTGTAGCCTTTAACGACAAAGCGCGCGTCGTCGCCTTCTTTGTATTTTACTTCTCCGGCCTCGATATTATGGCCGCGCAGTGCGCGTATCCAGCCCATAGCAGAGCAGAAAATGGTGATGGGCTCCTTCTCCACAAACGCCTCAATGGAGACGACATCGGAGATGGGGGCTTCAGAGAATTGCGTCCGGCGTTTGCCGAGCACCGTTTTTTGCCCGAACTTTTCTTTTACCGCTTTAATTTCGCCGCCAATGGCTTCCCAGCGTAGATCCTCATCTTTAAGTAAGGCATTTATCGCCTTCTTCTCTTTGGAGAGCGCATCATGTTCGGTTTTAATCTCGATCTCTTCAAGCTTACGCAACTGGCGCAGGCGCATGTTCAAAATGGCTTCGGCCTGTACATCCGTCAGCTTCCATTTCTTCATCATCTTTGCTTTTGGTTCGTCTTCTTCGCGGATGATGCGGATAATCTCATCGAGGTTCAGATAGGCTATCAGCAGCCCTTCGAGAATCTCCAGGCGGCGCTTGATTTGCTCGAGCCGGTGATTGCTACGGCGGATAAGCACATCGTGTTTATGCTCTAAGAACGCGCGCAGCACCTCGCGTAGATTCATCACTTTGGGGGTAATGCCTTTATCGAGCACGTTCATATTGAGCTGAATGCGTACTTCAAGATCCGTGAGTTTATAGAGCGATTCCATCAGCATTTCCGGATCGACCGTACGGCTTTTAGGCTCCAGAACAATGCGGATATCTTCGGCGGATTCATCGCGAATATTACCCAGAAGCGCCAGTTTCTTGGCCTTGAATGCATCGGCAATTTTCTCGATAAGTTTGGATTTTTGCACCTGATACGGAATTTCGGTAATGACGATATTATACATCCCCATGCCGAGCTCTTCTTTTTCCCATTTCGCGCGTACACGGAACGAGCCTTTACCGGTTTCATAGGCCTGATGGATAGCAGCCGGCGTATCAACAATGATGCCGCCGGTGGGGAAATCCGGGCCCTGCACGAAGCTGCATAATTTGCTGATTGTAGCGTTAGGCGATTTAATCAGATACAGCAGCGCATCGCACAGCTCGCCTAGATTATGCGGAGGAATCGAGGTCGCCATACCCACGGCAATCCCTTCAGAACCATTGGCCAGCAGGTTGGGGAATGCAGCCGGCAATACGGCCGGCTCGCTTTCACTGCCGTCGTAATTGGGCTGAAAATCCACCGTGTCTTTGTCTAAATCGGCAAGCAGTTCGAGCGCGATTTCCGTCAGGCGCGCTTCGGTGTAACGCATCGCAGCCGGGTTATCGCCGTCAATCGAGCCAAAGTTGCCCTGCCCATCCACCAGCGGGTAACGCACGGAGAAGCTTTGCGCCAGCCGCACCATTGCATCATAGACGGCCGTATCGCCATGTGGGTGGTATTTACCAATCACGTCACCGACCACCCGGGCGCATTTCTTAAAGCCGGATTTCGGATCGAGCCGCAATTGCAGCATGGCAAATAGTAGCCGCCGATGTACCGGTTTTAGCCCATCGCGTACATCGGGCAGCGAGCGGCTGGTAATAGTGGAAAGCGCATAGGCAAAATAGCGCTCGCCTAATGCATCACTGAAATCAACTGGAATAATGTTATTGGCCATAGATGCCTGTTTATGCCGTGAAAAGCGCAGTTGCGCAAGGGTTTTTACGCGTAGCTTGGCTCAGATGCGAGCGCATCCAACAGGTGCGCGCGTATATCGGGCAGGGGCTTGCCCAGCGCGGTGAATACGTGCTGCTGCAGGAAATGGGTCGTAATGCAGAGGGCCTGGTGCGGGCTAGAGGGGGGCAGGTTTACATCGAGCGCGGCTGGTTGCTGCCATTGCTTAATGACCTCCAGCAGGGGGAATAATTTTTCTTTATACGGGGCACCGGCTTCTAGCGAAACGGCGCGGCCGGTTTTGGGCGAAATATAAACGAGGTTCTCTGTGGTGCCGGTAGCGGCGCATTCGGACAGATCGAGTCCAAAGCCCAGATGTTGCAACAGCGAGAGTTCAAAATGCAGATAGGCGGTTTTCCAGGAAGCATTGCTGCCGGCCGCGTGCTGCGTGGTGAGCGCGTTCAGCAGCGTTACAAAATCATTGTAGAGTTCCGGGTGGGGGTCGCGTTCGGCCAACGTGGTTTCGATCAGCAAACAGGCCGATTGGAGCGCCAGCAGCTTGCCGCTATCATGCAGAATATGGCCGGTGATGGTTTTGGTAACCTCGCACTGGAAGGTGCCCAGATGCTCGGTAAGCCTGGCTTTCCACGTGGCTTCGAGCAAGGTACCCGGCTGGAACTGGTTACGCTGACGCCGGGAAGCGCGCAGCAGGCCCGCATGTAGGCCGTGCCCGGGCGTAAACAGCCGCAATATCAGCGAATTTTCCCCGTGCTGCCGCGCTGAAAGCAGAATGCCCGTATCTTTCCATTCCATGTGGGTAGAGTACAGAATTCGGAGTTCAGAGTCTAGTGACATAGGTTTTTGCGCGTGCTAGTATTCTGTTATGAAGAAATTTACGATACCCTGTACTTTTGGGGATAAAACCGCGCCATTTGATGTGTATATTGGCAATCCGAAGCCTGGGCACCATCCGTTGCAGCATCAGGCCAGCTGGCTATCCAAAGAGCGCGGCGGCAATATCCCGCCCGATGTGATGGAAAGCTTTGGTAAACTGCTGGATCTGGCTAATAAGCACAATGTTTCGTTTGAAGATTTATGCGTTCATGCGCTGGAATCTGCCAATAAGCAGAAGCAGGAATTAGAAGCTAAGAATAAAAAATAAGGCAGGAGGGGCCTATGGCACATGTAGCGGTGATTCTGTCCGGGTGCGGCTATCTGGATGGGGCGGAAATCAGGGAATCTGTATGCACATTAGTATCGCTGGAAAAGCGCGGCGCGACGTACGATATGTTCGCGCCAGACATTGAACAGCGCGATGTGGTGAACCATTTGACGGGTGAACCAATGCAGGAAAAACGCAACGTACTGGTGGAGGCGGCGCGCATTGCCCGCGGCCAGGTACGCGATTTAAAAGAAGCGCGCGCGCAGGATTACGACGCGCTACTTATGCCCGGCGGTTATGGCGTAGCTAAGAATCTTTCGGATATAGCTATGAAGGGCCCGCAGGGGAGCGTGCTGAAAGAATTAAAAAACCTGATACTGCAATTCAGTGCAGCGGAAAAACCTATCGGCGCTATTTGTATTTCGCCGGCGGCTTTGGTGGCCTCGCTCAAAGGCGAGATGCAGGCGCATGTAACGCTGGGGCCGGAAGACCCTGATGGGCTGATCAAGGCATTGGGCGGTGTGCATCAATCCTGCCAGACACGGGGCATTGTGATAGATGCTGCAAATCATATCGTTTCCACGCCCGCCTATATGACCGAGGCGCCGCTGGTAGAAGTAGCGGCGGGGATAGACAGGCTGGTGGAAACTATTCTGAACGAAGTAAGCGTGAAGAAAAGAGCGGCATAAAGTCTCGCCAGCTTATTTTGGCTGCTTTTCCTTCTTGCCACCGAGCAGCATTAACACGCTAATGCCTGCTGTAAATACCACAAATACCTCACCGAGCGTATCGAAGCCGCGGTAGCTGGCCAGAATGGAGGTGACGACGTTGGGGATGCCAATATCATTCATGGATTCGGTAATGAAATAGGGCGATACGTGCTGCGACGCGGGCGAGTTTGCATCGCCAAATGCGGGCATACCAAGCGTGGCGTAGATTAGCCCCGCCGCGGTGATGCCGATAACGAATAGCGGTAATATCGGGTGCGGTGATGGCTTTTCTTCTATGCCGGTAAGTAGCAATACAGCAAGCAGGAGGAACGTGCTAATGCCCGCGCCCACAGCGGCTTCTGTCATGGCAACATCCGGCGCGCCCAGCACTAGGTACATCGATGCCATCAGCAGGCTATAGACGCTTAAGATAATGGTCGATGTCAGTAGATTGCGCGTGAGTACAGCAGCCAGTGCAGCGACCATCAGCAGCGTCAGCAACCCAACATCAAACATCTTGCTCATTAATATTTCCATTTATCCTCTGCGGCTGCGCGTTGATTTTTTCTTCTTAACTGTTTTTACGGCAGGCCGATCTATAATTTTGTAGCTGGGGGCAGTATCGGCCAGTGCGGCGCGCGCCAGAGCGTGGCAGGCCGTAGCGCTGGTAATCAATGCAAACACTAGCAAAGCCATCGTCTTGCCAAGCACCAGTAGGTCTGCGGCTACTAATGCGAGTCCAAGCAAAAGGAAGGGAAGCGCTACACTATCGACTAAGCCCGCCGCATGTAGCCGGGAGAAAATATCGGGCAGACGCCATAGGCCAATCGTGCCAATGGCCAGTGCCACCACGCCAATGACGATAAAAATATAGGCTATAATTTCCAGCATAATGTTTTTCTAGCCCAGCGATTTATGTTTAAAGAAGCGCATATAGGCAATGGTTGAAACAAAATTAATCAGCGCATACACCATAGCAACGTCTAATAAGTAGTACTCCGCGTGTAAATGTGCCAGCAGCGCAACCAGAATTACTGTCTCTGTGCCAAAGACATTGCCGGCCAATATACGGTCATACGTTGTGCGGGCGTAGATGCAGCGCGATAATGTTGCTGCCATCGCAACAAGCACTACTATACAGGCAAAATAAATCATAATTGTTTTACCTTTTTGTCCATGAGGCCTGTTTCTAAATCTCTTAAGGCGGCTTCATTCAGCACGTGCAACTGAATCCAGCCATCAATAACATCGGTTGAGACGGTGCCGGGAGTGAGTGTAATAGAATTAGCCATGGTAATCTGGTTTTCCTCTTCGGTTTGCTGCGAGGGAATCCAGGCCAGCGCAGGAGAAAGGCGCATGTTCCCGCGGCATATAATGCGCGCCACCTGCCAGCCAGAAAGGCAGATTTCTTTAACCAGCCACAGGGAATATAGCCAGGTACGGGGGCGGGCATAGATAGGGATAATATGCGAAAAAAGCTGCATTCTACGGCCTATCCAGAGCACCAGCACGATGCTTGCTGCACCAAGAAGCAAAAAGAAACTTTCAAAATATCCTGAAAACACATACCACAAAATAATAAGTACGAGCGAAATCAGAAGTTGAGGCAGAAAATTTTTCATTGAATAGATGTACCGCCTTACTGCACATTTTGCAAGAAACTTGGGCTTAAATTTAATGAATAGCTATGCAGTATAATTGCTTGCAGGAAGCTTATGAGAAAATGAATTCTATTTTTGTCTGTGCAGCCTAAAATACGCTCTATTCGTGTGGAATTTAAGTTTAACACTCTTCTGAAGAGCGTTCCAAAGTGTCAACGCATTTTTTTTCAACAAAGATGAAAAAAGTGGTTTACCAAAATGTTTTTTTGCTTAAGTTAATCACTCCAATCACACACGTGGAAAATAAGCTTTAACCGGCTTAGTTGGCGCATGTAGAACGCATGTGGCAAAGTGTGTTGTTGTACTAAAATTTAGAGAGAAGGGATACCATGATGACTCATGCGCGTACAGCACTGCAGCCTTATGCAGCCGACGTTAGCGCTACAGTAGCATGGGAGAAAATAAGCACAGAGAAGAAAGCACAGCTGATAGATGTGCGTACAGAAAGCGAATGGCGTTCAGTAGGAATGCCGGACCTTTCATCCGTGGGCAAGAAGCCGATTTTTCTTTCGCTTTTTTTCGCCCCGGACATGACGGAGAACGTAGCGTTTGCAGACGAGATTATGCAAGCGGTGCCGGATCGTGATACGCCGCTCTATTTTATGTGTCGTAGCGGGGGGAGATCTGCACAAGCAGCCACGCTCATGACGCAGCGCGGCTATACGCAATGTTACAATATTTTTGATGGATTTGAAGGGGAACCAGATGCTCGCGGTCACCTTTGTACAGTTAATGGCTGGCGGGCACAGCAACTACCATGGAGACAATAAACCTATGACTCAAGCGCCTGATCTACATTTTCTCTGGCAGCGTGTACGTGCTAAGCTTCGTTTTCGTTATGGAGAAGCGGCATTTAATAGCTGGTTAAAGCCGTTAGAATGTGGGGTGCAGGAAGGTGCGGAGATGGTGTTGTATGCGCCAACGCGTTTTCTCTCTGAATGGGTGCAATCGCACTATATCGACGGGTTAGCAGAATGCTGGAAGGAAGAAATCACTGCGGTAAAATCTATTACTATTCGCACCGGTAATGCACCGCAACAGGTGCGCCAGGTGGTAACCGATGAACATGAAAGAGCGGTGAGCAATACTTACGCCCCTCGCATGCCATCTATTGCTGCACGTCCTATGCAGGAAGAAGCGCAGGGAGCAAATTCTTATATTCAGGCGGCGAATTCTCCGCTCGATGCACGCTTTACTTTTGACAATTTTATCACCGGTCCTTCGAATGCGCTCGCGCATGCGGCAGCTCGCACCGTTGCAGAAAGCAATCGTGCTACGCCAGGATCAAACCCGCTATTTCTGCATGGCGGTGTAGGGTTAGGCAAAACCCACCTTATGCATGCGGTGGCGCATCACATACGTGAAACGCACCCTGAGCGTAAGGTCGTGTACATGTCAGCGGAAAAATTCATGTATCAGTTCATCCGCGCCATTCGCAACAAAGACGTGGTGGAATTCAAAACGCAGTTCCGCTCTGTCGATGTGCTGATGATTGATGACGTACAGTTTATTTGCGGCAAAGACAGCACGCAGGAAGAATTCTTTCATACACTAAACGCCCTGATTGACGGTGGAAGACAGCTCGTAATTTCCGCCGATCGCTCGCCTACTGATCTGGACGGTATGGAAGAACGCATCCGCTCGCGCTTGGGCTGGGGGCTGGTAGCAGATATCAATACGACAACGTATGAGCTGCGCCTGGGTATCCTCCAGTCCAAGGCGGAGGCATTGCAGGTAACGGTTCCGCCTGAAGTGCTGGAATTCCTTTCGCGTAAAATCACGTCGAACGTACGGGAACTGGAAGGGGCTTTAAACAAGGTGGTGGCGCATGCGCGTATTATGCAACGTGACATTAACCTTGATACGACCCAGTCTATCCTAAGCGATCTGCTGCGTGCCAATAACCGTATTATTACGGTTGAGGACATACAGAAAACCGTGTCGCAGCATTACAATATACGTATGTCGGATATGCATTCCGGACGTAGAGCGCGTAATGTGGCCCGGCCACGCCAGATGGCCATGTACCTATCCAAAAAGCTTACACCGCACAGCCTGCCTGAAATTGGCCGGAAATTCGGTGGGCGCGACCATACTACCGTTATGCATGCCGTTAAACGCATGGAAGGGTTGATGGTTGAGGATAAACAGTGGCTGGACGACGTGAATTTGCTTACACGCCTCTTGCAAAGTTAATTTCTGCGCTCTATAACTGCGTTGTAGCTTGTTTTTCAAGTGTAAACGCACGGAGGGCCTATGCCAGCAGCAGCCGCAGAAATTAAAACCGCAGCCATGTTCAATATATCGGTTGAACGTAACCTTTTACTCAGCGCTTTATCGCGCGTACAGGGTATCGTCGAAAAGCGTAATACTATTCCCATTTTGTCGAACGTATTGCTGGAAGCGGCCGATGGCCAGCTTTCACTGACCTCTACTGACATGGATATTCTTGCCAAGGAAACCATCGCGGCGGATATTCAGGCTGCGGGCGCTACCACGGTTCCTGCGCATATGTTTTACGACATGATTCGCAAGCTGCCGGAAGGCGCGCAAGTGTCGCTGCTTCAGGATGCGAAAAGCGGACAGGTGCATGTGGTATCCGGCTCGGTTAATTTCTCACTGTCTTATCTGCCTGCAGAAGATTTTACCGTGCTGGCGGAAGGTGATCTTTCACACAGCTTCACGCTGCCGGCCAAGCAATGCCGCGCGCTGCTGGATAAAGCCCGCTTTGCTATGTCTACCGAAGAGACGCGTTATTATCTGAACGGTATTTATTTACATGAAGCAAAGGCCGATGGTAACGGCGCGGTGCTGCGTTCGGTGTCCACCGATGGCCACCGTCTGGCGCGCATTGAAATACCTCTGCCTTCTGGCGCGCAGGGCATGCCCGGCGTTATTATTCCGCGTAAGGCCGTAAATGAGCTGAAACGTATTTTAGAAGAGCATGGCAGCGACATTAAAGTTAGCCTGTCTGAGAATAAAATTCTGTTCACGGTGAAGCAAACTGCGCTTCTTTCCAAGCTGATTGATGGCACGTTCCCTGATTATGAGCGCGTGATCCCCAGCAAAAATGAGAAAATTCTGGAGGTGGATGCGGCCTCGCTTATCGCAGCGGTTGACCGTGTATCTACGATCTCCAGCGAGAAAACCAAAGGCGTTAAATTGTCGCTTGCTCCCGGAAAACTTACACTGATTACGAACAGCCCGGAAAGTGGCCACGCGGAAGAGGTGATCGATGTCTCCTACGCGGCGGATACGATGGAAATCGGGTTCAACTCGCGCTATATGCTCGACATGCTGAGCCAGCTCGAAGGTGATACGGCGCAGTTCCTGCTTGCGGATTCGACCTCGCCCGCATTGATGCGTGACCCGGCCGATGTCGGCGCGCTGTATGTTATCATGCCCATGCGCGTGTGATAGAAACCCACCCGCCCATGGACGCACATCTACAGAGCGATACGCGGCTTAAACCGCTTTCACTGACGCAGCTGGTGCTTACTAACTTCCGCTCTTACGAACGGCTGGTACTGGATACGGACGCGCCATCGGTTGTAATCACCGGGCATAACGGCGCTGGCAAAACCAATATTTTAGAAGCTATTTCCCTGTTAATCCCTGGCCGCGGTATGCGTGGTGCGGCGCTCAGTGCCTATGATCGTGTCGGCGGCGTAAGTGTCGACGATGCCTTTTCCGGTTTCCCCTGGTCGATTGCCGCGAACATACAATGCGGCGGCGATGCGATTAAAATTGCCACGGGCAGGCTGCCGCAATCTGGCGTACAGGAAAAACGCGTAGTGAAAATTGATGGCGAGGAGCAGCGCAGCCAGCAGGCGCTCGGTGAGCACATGGCACTATGGTATCTGACGCCGCAAATGGACACGCTGTTTTTGGATGGTCAGGCAGCGCGGCGCGAGTATTTTGATAAAGTAGTAGGGCTGTTCGATCTCGACCATGTGCGGCATCTGGCGGTTTATGACCGCACACGTTATGAGCGCCTGCAGCTATTGCAACGCGCCTACCCGGATGAGGCATGGCTGGCGGTGCTCGAACAGCGCCTGGCCGAATATGCCACCCGTATTGCCACTGCGCGCGTGCAGGTGGAAGAGCAGCTGCAGCAGGCCATAAAAGCCGATGAAACGCCATTCCCGCGCGCCATTTGCCGGCTGGCCGGTATGGCAGAAGACGCCGTGCGCAGTATGCCGGCGGTACAGGTGGAGCAAATGCTCTATGAGGCCTTTGCGGCGCATCGCAGCCAGGATGCACGTAACGGAAAAACCGCCATTGGCACCCAGCGCAGCGAATGGCATATTACCCATAGTAACCGCCAGATGCCGGCCGAATTATGCTCAACAGGCGAGCAAAAAGCGCTGCTTTTATCGCTAACTTTGGCGGTAATCCGCGCAAAAGCGAGTTGGAGCAAGCGGGTTCCCCTGCTGTTATTGGATGAGGTGGTAGCGCATCTGGATGAAGAAAAAAGGGCGTTATTAATGACGGCGGTAGAGCAGCTCGGGGCGCAGTGCTGGATGACGGGTACGGATGCCTCATTTTTCGCAGGATTTCAGGGAAAATCGCAGTTTTTTACCATTGAAAACTCCCGTATAGTGGGCTAGACTCGCCTCATCTAAAAAACCTATAGTATTTTCGTCTGATTTTTTAAAAAATCAGACGAACGTTCAAGCTCCACTAAGGCTCACGGCGCATAGGCGCCGGGCCACCTTGTGGCCTTGTGTTTTCAAGATTGAAAACACTATACATACAAACGGATTATATATGAAAGAAAACACGCAGGAGATTGCTATGCCGGATGAAATCCAGCCCGCTGGTCAGGATGAATACGGCGCCAGTTCCATTAAGGTACTTAAAGGGCTGGATGCGGTGCGCAAACGCCCTGGCATGTATATTGGCGATACGGACGATGGCTCCGGTCTGCACCACATGGTGTATGAAGTTGTGGATAACGCGATTGACGAGGCCTTGGCCGGGCACTGTGACCGCGTGGAAGTGGTATTGAATGCGGATGGCAGCGTGTCAGTGTCGGATAACGGGCGCGGTATTCCGGTGGATATCCACGAGGAAGAAGGCGTGTCTGCCGCAGAAGTAATCATGACGCAGCTGCATGCTGGTGGTAAATTCGACCAGAATTCCTACAAAGTCTCCGGTGGTCTGCACGGCGTGGGTGTTTCGGTGGTGAACGCACTTTCCACCTGGCTCGAGCTGACCATATGGCGTGGCGGCAAAGAGCATAAAATGCGCTTTTTGGATGGCGTGGCCGAAGCCCCGCTGGCGATTACGGGCGATGCGGGTGATCGTACCGGTACCAAGGTTACGTTCCTCCCCTCCAAACAAACCTTTACCGCGACGGTGTATGATTACGAAACGCTGGAGCATCGTTTGCGCGAGCTGGCGTTCCTAAATTCCGGTGTACAAATTTCGCTGAAAGATAACCGCGAGGAAGAGCCGCTTATCACGCGCATGTTTTATGAGGGCGGAATCCAGGAATATGTGGGATATCTCGACCGCAATAAACGCGCGATTCACATTCCCATTATGGTGCGCGGCGAAAAAGATGGAATGAGCGTGGATGTGGCGCTGGAATGGAATGACAGCTATCACGAGAATGTACTGTGCTTCACGAATAATATCCGCCAGCGCGACGGAGGCACCCACTTAATGGGCTTCCGCGCCGCACTTACCCGGATGGTTAATAATTATGCCGGATCGCACGGCATGAATAAAAAAGACAAGGTGGCCATTACCGGCGAAGATGCTCGCGAAGGCCTCACCTGCGTGATTTCCGTGAAAGTTCCGGATCCAAAATTCTCCTCACAGACAAAAGACAAATTGGTGAGCTCGGAAGTGCGTACCGTCGTGGAAAGCATTGTCTATGACAAAATGGGCCAGTGGTTTGAAGAGCATCCGGCAGAAGCCAAGCTGATTATCGGCAAGGCGGCGGAAGCAGCTATGGCGCGCGAAGCAGCGCGTAAAGCGCGTGAATTGACGCGGCGCAAAGGGGCGCTGGATATTTCAAATCTGCCCGGCAAACTGGCCGATTGCCAGGAGCGCGATCCGGCGTTAAGCGAGATATTTATCGTTGAGGGCGATTCGGCGGGCGGTTCTGCTAAGCAGGCCAGAACCCGTAAAACGCAGGCGATTCTGCCCATTCGTGGTAAAATTCTAAACGTGGAACGCGCACGTTTTGATAAGATTCTGTCCTCGCAGGAAATTGGCACGCTGATTACCGCGATTGGCGCGGGTATTGGCAAAGATGATTTCGATGCCAGCAAAGCCCGCTACCATAAAATTATTATCATGACGGATGCCGACGTCGATGGCGCGCACATCCGTACGTTATTGCTGACCTTCTTCTACCGCCAGATGCCGGAGCTGATTCAGCGCGGCTATCTGTATATCGCGCAGCCGCCGCTCTATAAAATCAAGCGCGGCAGCAGCGAGGTGTATCTGAAAGATGACGCGGCGATGCAGGAATATCTCATTGATACGATGCTCGATGGCGCTGCGCTGAAAAGTGCGGATGGCCAAATACGTGCGGGTGATGATTTGCATCAGCTGGTGCAAATCGTGCTGCGCTTTAATACAATGATTCGCTCGTTTGCGCGCAGGGCACCGGTTGCTGTATTGGAAGCCGCCGCGTTTTCTGGCGCATTTGACGGTAAAACGCCGATTGCCGATCGTTGCAAAGCGCTCGTATCACGTCTGAATGCACAAACAGAAGATGCGCCGTGGAAAGGTGAGGGCATAGGCCAGTCTATTATGCTTGCGCACACCTCGCGCGGGGTAACCGAGCGTATTTACCTCAATGAAGCAACGCTCCTGCACGCCGATGCGGCGCAGCTGCATAACATTGCTCAGGAGCTGAAAGAAGCATTCGCCTCTTCAGCGACGCTGCAAAAGAAAGATCAGGAATACCATATTGCCTCGCCGATGGAGCTATGGAACACCATCGATCAGGTGGGCCGGAAAGGCGCTACTATCAGCCGCTTTAAGGGTCTTGGCGAAATGAACCCGGATCAGCTATGGGAGACTACACTAGACCCGGATTCGCGCACCTTAATGCAGGTAACCATCGATGATGCGTCTGCCGCAGATGAAGTGTTCGCCACACTGATGGGTGATGTGGTCGAGCCACGCCGCGAGTTCATTCAGGAAAATGCGCTCAATGTGCAGAACCTGGATGCTTAGGCCCCTGGCTACTTATTCAGCAGGTAAACGCCTTTAAGATCGCCAAACGCTTTGTAGAGCTTGGAAAACTGGGTCGCATTCTCTGCGCTACCCAGGAATAATACGCCGTGTGGTTTGAGCACGGAGGCGATGTTATCGAGGATTTTGGTCTTTGTAGGCGAGTCAAAGTAAATTAATACATTGCGGCAGAACACAATATCAAACGGGCCAAAGCCGCTAAAAGGCTCAATCAGATTGCGAAAGCTAAAACTGGCATGTTTTTTAAAATCGGGCTTAGCTTCCCATTCTTCTTCCACCTGGTTAAAATATTTTATCAGATGCGTAATAGGCAGGCCGCGCTGTACCTCAAACTGGGTAAAACGCCCTGAGTTTGCCTTTTGAATGATGGTGCGATCAATATCCGTGCCTTCAATGGAGAATTTCTGTGTACCCAGCAGGGCGGGCTTTTCCAGCAGCGTCATAGCGATAGAATAGGCTTCCTGCCCGGAAGAACAGGCCGCGCTCCAGATGCGAATGTCTGATTTGGAGGCTTTTAGGATATGCGGAATTACCGGATCCACCAGATTGGTAAAGGGTTTAGTATCCCTGAAAAATGAAGTCTCATTCGTGGTCATAGCCTCGATAATTTCGAGGATAATGGCTTCATCCATTTTTACTTTGAGCGCAGTGACCAGCGCAGAAATGGTGGCAATGGAATGCTTGCGAATAACCGGAAGTAAGCGCGATTCGATCAGATAAATTTTATCTTCAGTTATATCAATGCCGGAACGCTTTTTGAGCAGTTCGGTGATAAAGCGGAAATCCTCTAAGGGTAAACTACTCACTGGATCTTACCTCCGCTCAGGCGCATAATCGCCTCAGGTAACTGGGATATGTTATAGTTTGCATAAGTGATACCGGCCTGCGTGACGGCGCCCGGCATGCCCCAGACGACGCTGCTGTCCTTGTCCTGAGCGATAACTACACCATTCTTATGCGCAATCTCTTCACAGCCTTTCTTGCCGTCTGAGCCCATGCCGGTCAGCACCACAGCGAGGATGCTGTTGCCGCCATAAACTTCCACCAGACTCCGGAACATCGGATCGGCGGCGGGGCGACAGTAATTTTCCGGCGGATTCTGATTAAGCGACAGTAGTATTTTCCCCTTGGGGTCATCGCGCCGCACCAGCATATGGTAATCACCGGGTGCTATATAGACATGTCCGCTTTGCACTGGCTCGTTGTGCTCTGCTTCCTTACAAGGCAGGCCTGAGACTTTTTCCAGCTGCTTTGCCAGAACCTGCGTAAAATCGCGCGGCATGTGCTGGGTAATAAAGATGGGCAGCGTCACCTGGCGTCGGCCCAATTCTCTAAACAGGCCTACCAGTACTTGCGGGCCACCGGTAGAGGAGGCAATGGCCAGTACAAGTGGGTGGTAATGCGCAGGAATGGTATTTTTGAAAAGTTTTTTGGAGTCTTTAGGCGCATAAGAGGAATGGGCTGAAGGCACTTGCCCCGGCGCTATGCGCTTATCGGCCGCCGCTTCCTTTACGGGAATATTCAGTAATTCGCGGACCTTGTAGGAAAGCGCCTCTCTGCTCGCGGTCGTAATAGCGTTATTACTGCCTTTAACCTGCTTAATGATAAAATCTGCCGCGCCATGCTCTAGTGCAAGCATACCCAGATCAATACTGGTTTCATTATCCGGCAACATGACCAGCAATTTGCTGCTGGGAGCGCGTTGTTTCACCGCGCCTATCATACCGGGCACATCAACCTGCATGGCGTTTATATCGAAGATAATGCAGTCTGGCTGTAGTTTCTGTGCGGATTGTATCTCAAGCTCCTTGCATGCCACCATATGGCTGTTGACCGAGGACAGCGTGCTGACACCAAATGCTTCCAGATCCTTAATAATGAGGCCGCGGCATACGCTGGACTCATCGATTATCATCACTTTAGCTAAGGGCATGCGTAAAGACTCAAGGTAAGTTTGCGGCACTTAGATAAGCCCCACCTGTTGCAACTTGCCTTCAATAATCGCTTTATCAAAAGGCTTCATCACATATTCATCTGCGCCCGTAGATAAGGCTTGCTGAATATTGGCCAGCCCGTTTTCGGTCGTGCAGAAAATAACCTTGGTTTTTTCAGCGCCAGGCAACTGGCGGAATTGCTCGAGAAACTCGATGCCTGTCATGACCGGCATATTCCAGTCCAGCAGGATAAGATCCGGAATTTTCTTGTAACATTGCTCCAGCGCAATCTTACCATCTTCCGCCTGACCGGTAGTAAATCCAAGCGATTCAACGATATCACAACATATTTTGCGTACTACTTTTGAATCATCAACAACAAGACAATACATACTTCTCCTAAACCGTTTCCAATTTGCTTTCCTGAGGCAGTAACGAGCTGGCCTCAATTACCACCATCAATTCTTCTTCTAAACGATACACACCTGCCGCATAAGCCTGCCAGGCTGAGGAAATATTCGGTGGCGTAAGGTCGAAGTCCTTTGGCGACAATTTAAGCACTTCGCCAATACTGTCAACAATCAGGCTATATAACTCATGACGGTGCTCAATAACCACCATCATAGTGCCCGTTCTGTCATTATTTTCGGGCAGAGAGAGCTTCTTGCGCATATCAATCACCGTCACAATACGGCCGCGCAAATTAATCAGCCCCGCAACTTCTGGCGGCGCCAGAGGAACCGCGGCAATTTTCTGCGGCCGTAACACGTCCTGCACGTAATTCACCGGGATGCCAAAAAGCTGGCCATTAAGACGCATGGTCACGAATTCTTTATGATTACCGCCAGCGACAGCGGGGCTATGCGAGTCTGCAATTGCTAACTGGTTGCTCATAGATGCTTCCCTCAGGCTGCCATAGTGTGATGTAGGATTTGCGTAATCGTATCGACCAGTTTATCGCGGTCGGACTTCGAGACAAAGCCGTTAAAGCAATTTTTTGTATCTTTCTCGCGCACGTCGCTGCTGGCGTAAGAGGTAAGCGCTACCAGCGGAATATGCTTTAAACGCGGGTTCTCTTTACATTTCTCGGCGAATTCGAGCCCGGTCATATGCGGCATATCGATATCAGTAATAATCGCATCGAAATCAGCCGATTCCTCCAGAATATCCAGTGCTTTAAGGGCATTTTCTGCCGTGACAACCTGATAATTCGCCACAATGAGAATGGGCTTCATAAACTTGCGGAAGAACGGGCTGTCATCAATAAGCAAAATACGTTTCGCTGCGCCATCCGTGGCGATTTTGCCGGATTTGGTCTCCATTTCCTTCGTCGCCAGCCAGTCGCTGAAAGTATTACTGAAGTAAAAGCCGACATCGATCAAATCGTAAGTGGCTTCATTGATAACCAGGCTACCCAATATGCCGCTTTGGCCTACGAGCGAACGCACATTCATTTTATGTTCAATAATATCGATAATATGCTCGACCACGAGGCCCATGACCTTGCCCTCGTCATTAAATACCACGACCTGCGCGATCCCTTCTTTGGGAATCTGATAGCTGTCATCGGCGGTTACCAGCCGCATTAGCTCGCCGCGATACTGAATAACCTGCCGGTTGCCGGCCCATTCAATTTTGCTCGTATCGATTTCCTCTAGGCGCGATACCAGCTCGACCGGCACGGCGCGCGGGGCCTTGCCGCCAGCACGGAACAGCAGGAAGTTTATGCGCTCCTCGCCGCTGCCAACATTGCGTAATTTATGCTCCTGCTCTTCTTCTTTTTTGAAGTTAATATTGCCCATGGTTTTAATCAGACCATTCGGGTCAAGAATCATAATCACGCTACCATCGCCCAGAATGGTACAGCCTGAGAATACATCAATGCCACGCACCATAGGCGAGAGCGGTTTCACCACGATTTCTTCGGTATCAAACACCCGGTCTACCATCAGGCCGAAATGGTGCGATCCCATCTCGCAAATAACCACATATTGCTTTTTAGCCTTGCTGTTAATGCTAAGCACATTGCCTTCTGGCTTCGGCTCTTCTTTTGGCGGAAGCTTGAGGATTTCATTCAGGGAAATCAGCGGTAATAGCTCGCCCCTGAGACGCAGCACTTTCGACTGGTTTAGCGTTTCAATATAGAATTCTTCGTTATTTAACGTGTTATCGACCTGCTGATCACGGAACTTCGCGTGCACGATTTCGGATACGCGCAGCTGAGGGATGGCATAGGACTGGCCGCCCGTTTCGATTACGAGTACGGACATAATAGCCAGTGTAAGTGGCAGTTTAACGATAAAATCGCTGCCTTTGCCGGGCACAGAATTCACTTCTAGCGTACCGCCAATTTTCACGATATTACTGACCACCACATCCATACCAACGCCGCGGCCTGATACTGCGGTCACTTTATCTGCCGTAGAGAAACCGGGTTTAAGAATGAACTGATAAATCTGCTTATTGCTCATGGTAGCGGCTTCGGCTTCAGTAGTCAGCCCGCTATCAATCGCCTTTTTCTTCACTTTATCTACATTAATACCCGGGCCGTCATCAGAAATTTTGATGATAACATTGCCGCCTTCATGATAGGCATGCAGAGTAACTTTTCCTGTCTCATTCTTACCGGCTGCGCGGCGCTGTTCCGGGTTATCCATGCCGTGGTCGCAGGCATTGCGCACCATGTGTGTCAGCGGGTCTTTCACCATTTCCAGCATCTGGCGGTCAATTTCGGTATCTTCACCCACCATCACCAGGTCGATCTTCTTGCCGAGGTCAATCGACAGGTCGCGCACGATACGCGGGAACTTCGACCAGGCATTGCCAATGGCCTGCATACGGGTTTTCATTACCCCTTCCTGCAGGTCCGACGTAATATGGCTCAGGCGCTGCAGCGGCGTGTTAAATGTACTGGCTGCGGCATTACGATTGAGCTGCAACAGCTGATTGCGCGTTAGCACCAGCTCGCTGGCCATTTGCATCAAATTCTCGAGCAGACCTAGATTCACGCGGATAAACTGGTTGGCGTTTTTGTCTTTCTCGCCGCCCTCGTCTTTTTCCTTGGCCGCAGTTTTTTCAGTGGCGGCAAGACCAGCGGCCACGGCTTTTGCCTTGGCTTCATTGGAAATACCCGCATCCGCTTTTTGCGGCGGCGTAGCCATGTCTGCAGGACCGGGCGTTGCATCGAATAAGGCCTGTAAATCGTCGCTATCTGTAGGAATGCCGCCCTCTTCTTCGGGGCCGGGTGCCGCATCAAAAGCAGCCTGCAGCGCATCCGTATCGCTTGTTGCTGCCTCATTTTCCTGTAGCATTTCTACCGGCGCAGGCTCAGCCGCGACCGCCGCTGAGACGCTGGAAAGTTTTCCTGTTGCACAATCATGTAATTTTTCGATCAGCTCCTGGTCGCTACCCTGCGGCTCGGCGCCAGACTCTTCCAGCGCTTCTACCAGGCTTTTAATGCGGTCGATCGATTCCAGAATAAGGGAAATAACCTGCGGCGTAGGCTTCAGCGCTTCATTGCGGATATTATCGAGTACATCCTCACTGGCATGCGCTACTTTGGCGAGCCGATCGAGGCCGAGGAAGCCACACGTGCCCTTAATCGTGTGCATGACACGGAAAATACTATCGATAATGGCATGATCATCAGGGTTTTGTTCGAGGACGATGAGCTGGTTATCAAGGTCTCCAAGACTGTCATTTGTCTCCGATAAAAACTCGCTGATTAATTCATCCATACACACCTGACCCAGAAGTTATATTATGTTTTTATATAAGTTTTGCAAGCATTTACGCATGTAAAGTAAGTACTCCCGGCTGTATGCCCACCTGAAGGTTACGGTTATGCGTATGCGCCAGCAGCCGTATGAAAACGGGGTGCACCGTGTCAATCGCCACATCGCGCATCGCATTCTCGTTTTTCAGCATGGCCAGTAATTTTTCATTTACCTTCATCACCGGCATGCGGCCGCGCACTTCCATGCGGCTTTTGCCTTCGGATGGGTAGAGTAATACATCGATAGTGCCCTGCTCCTGCAGGAGCTTGCCCATGAGGAGGATCATGTTAACCAGTAGCTGGCGGGAGGGGTGGTCGATATGGGTAATGGCGCCTGGGATATGCCAGCCCAGGGTAATACGCTTTTCCATAAAGAATTTATCAACTAATGATTGTATTTCAGTAATATCAACCATTTGCGATTCATCGTAAATTATGCCATAGGCGATACGGAAGAATTGCAGCTTGAATGAGGCTTCCCGGCTGCTAAGCGCCAGTAAATCAAGTGATTGTGACAGTCCGACCGGATTTTCGCTCGTTTCCTGAAGAAATTCAACGCCATTGCTGATTCCGCCCAGCGGTCCTGCCAGATCGTGGCAGATAGTAGTAACCAGCAGCTGGGAGAAGCGCATGAACTGACGATTATCCATTAATTAAACCTATGCTTGCATTATTGCGAGGTTAATACTATAACACATTATCAACCGCGCCATGAGTAGTGTACAGTAAAAGTTGTGGCTTGTAACGCGTAAATATACCGTATGCCAACACCCAATAATGCGCTGATACAGCGCCTTAAGCACGCGATGGAGAACAAACGGATTAATGCCCGGGAGCTGGCGGATCGCGCTGCCGTGGGCCGGTCGTTTGTCTA
>WGMJ01000001.1 GCA_016125135.1 Alphaproteobacteria bacterium
AATTCCTAAAATTATCTTGACAATAGGAATTAATATATCTTATATATAGGAATATATTATTTTACAGGGAGGAAAAGAAGCATGTCGAAGCAAGCCCACCACACACCACGCCCCCAAAGTACGGCAGGGGTCGTTCTGTTCAATTCAGCAGAGGAGGCATGGTTCTGGTTTATCCAGTGTCAGCAGGCCAAGCATGAGGGGGCCAAAATTACAGCGGGCATGAATGCACGTGTGCGTCCGTGCGAGCCGGCCGATATCCTTCTCGCGCTTGATGCCGTGCATCGTGCACGCAAAATCCAGTTCGATCATATCAAGGTGCTCAAACATTACGGGTTACGCCTTATGGCGCCAGACCCGACGCGCGCACGCGAAGTGCGGGCCGCACGCCTCTGGGCCGAAGCACTGGAAAAACTTGATGAAGTGCTTGTCGCTAAAAAAATTGTAAAGCCACGCATTGTCAAAAGCTGGTGGCAAACCGAAATCGGCAAGCTGCAGGATAATTTCTTGCTCGAGCTGGACGAGGTCTTCGCATGAATACGTCAGTCTCGGTTATTTTTATCAACCATACCGATTTCAAATTTTTGAAGTTGCTAAAACGCGGGTTTCGTCATTGCTTTGCGCTTATTCGTAACGGCAAAAAAACTTTTGTGGTTGACCCACTCATGAATAATCTTTGCTTGTTCGAGCTTACGCCAAAACAGTTTGAGAAACTACAAGCGGAACTGAGGGCACAAAAAGCCACGGTGGTGGATGCTGTAGCGATTCCCGCAGGCAAGGATTTTATATTCGGCTTTTATAGCTGCGTTGCTGTTATCAAGCGCTTATTGGGCGTTCACAAGCCGTTCGTGCTAACGCCCTACCAGCTTTACAAATATCTCATCAACCAAACCAAGGAGTAGAAAAATGGGTGCCGCTAAATCCGCTGCCAAATCCGCCGCAAGAGCCGTCAGGAAAACAGTAAAAACTGTTACAAAAGTTGTTGTGCCGCAAGCACCAAAAATTCCGGTGGTGCCGCCTACAACAATTATCTATACGCCGCCTGCGGCTATGCCTTTAACCCCGTCCATGCCTTCGGGGCCGAGTGATGCCGAGATCGCAGCTGAAAAAGACAAGCTCCGCGCCGAGAAAATCATCAAGCGCAGCCGCTCGCAGCTTGGCACAATTCTTACTGGTTTTCGTGGCCTGCTTGAAGGCGGGGCATCTATGCCGTCACGCAAAACATTACTGGGTGAATAATCATGAATCAGGTTCAGGATATAAAAAATATGGTGGCAAGCGCAGCCGCCAATCGCCAGCCATGGGAAAGCCTGTGGCAGGAATGTTATGATTACGCACTCCCGCAACGGGGCCGCACAACGGGCACGCGGCGCGGTGAAAATCTTTACGATGCCACGGCGCTTGATGCGGTTGACCAACTGGCAGCAAGTTTGCTGGGGCATCTGGTGCCACCTTTTACGCAATGGTTTGGTTTCAAGCCCGGCCCTGCACTTGCTGCAGAAGATGCAGAAAAACTTGTGCCCGTGCTTGAAAAAGCGGGGCAGGTGGTGCAAGGCCATTTCGACCGCTCCAATTTTCTGGTCGAGGTGCATCAATCATTGCTCGATCTGGTGGTGGCAGGCACAGGCACGCTGCTGCTTGAAGAAGCAAATCTGGGTGCGCAAAGCGCATTTCGCTTTACAGCGGTTCCCTTACAGCAAACCGTGCTTGATGAAGGTGAAAACGGCCTGCTTGATATTACCTATCGCGAAAGTGAACTGACGCGTGCGCAAGTGATAGCGCGTTTCCCCGAAAGTGAATTGCCAACAGGCAAGCCAGACGAAAAAATAAAACTGCTGGAAGCAGTTTATCCCGAGAACAGCGCTTATACGCTTGTGGTCTACGCGCTTCTTAACGAGCCAACACTGCTTTTTAGCGGGCGCTTCCAAACATCACCGTTTATTACCTTCCGCTGGATGAAATCACCGGGCGATATTTATGGCCGCTCGCCGGTTATGAAAGCACTCCCCGACATTAAAACCGCCAACAAGGTTGTTGAACTGATCCTGAAAAATGCATCCATTGCTGTCACAGGTATCTGGCAGGCCGATGATGACGGTGTGTTAAACCCCGCCACGGTCGAGCTTGTGCCGGGTGCGATTATCCCGAAGGCCGCAGGCTCGAAAGGGTTAACACCGCTTGAAATGCCGGGGCGGTTCGATGTGTCGCAACTTGTGCTGGAAGATCTGCGCGCGCGTATACGCCATGCGTTGCTGGTTGATAAATTCCCGCAAATTACAGCCTCCAAACGTATGACGGCAACAGAAATTATGGAGCGCTCCGCTGAAACAGCCATGCTACTTGGTGCGACGTATGGGCGTTTGCAAGTTGAATTTCTTACACCGCTTATTCAACGTGCCTACGCCATATTAAGGCGACGCGGTGATGTGCCAGACCTTGCGCTTGATGGCAGGCAGGTGATGATCGATTACCGTTCGCCGCTTGCCCGTGCGCAAGCACAGCGCCATCTGGAGAGCCTCACCGGCTTTATACAAGACATACTCGCGCTTGGCGGCGGTGCCGCACAAATCCTCAACGCGCCAGCCATTGCCCGTTACATGGGCGATACGCTGGGTGTGTCTCCCGCTTTTATAAACCCTGAAAATATTTCTTCACAACAATAGGAAAGGAACCCAAGCCATGAGCGAAGAAAACCTGCTAGAGCAAAACCTGTTAGAACAAACCACGGAGGATGCCGAGATCCGCATCCCTGAAAAATTCATGGACCGAGAAACCGGTGAACTGCGCGTAGAAGCCTTGTTAAAATCATATCTCGCGCTCGAGAAAAAACTCTCGGAAATGCTACCCAGCCCGAAATCGGACGAAGATAAAATCCGCCTGCTCAAAGCGCTTGGCCTGCCCGACACAGCCGACGAGTACGAGGTTGATGTGTCGCATGGTCTGTTCACGATTGATACTGACCTGAACACAAAACTGCACGGGCTTGGCTTTACACGTGATCAGGTACAAGCTGTTTATGATTTGGCAGCAGAAAAATTTGTACCCCTTGTTTTGGAGATGGCAGCCGAATTTCAGGCTGACCGCGAGATCGAGCGCCTCGTTGAACAATTTGGTGGCGAAGATAAATGGCGCGAGGTTTCACGTCAGCTTTTGGCCTTTGGTAGTAAGAACTTCCCTGAAAATGTTTTCAAAGGGCTGGCTTCATCCTACGAAGGTGTGATGGCGCTTTATAATATGATGCAAGCAGGCGGCGAGCCGGCGCTCAAAACCGGCAAGGCCGCAATTGCAGGTGGTGTGAATGAGGAAAGTTTACGCCGTATGATGCAAGACCCGCGTTACTGGCGCGAGCGCAACCCTGCCTTTATTGCCGAAGTCGCCAAAGGTTTCGAGCAGCTTTACGGGGCCAATAAATAAAAGAACTAAAAAGCCGGAAGTTATTTTCCGGCTTTTTTCTAACATACTGATAAATATAGAGAAAAAGCAGAATATATATTTGACATAATTATTAATTTTGTGTTAAGATTAGGGTCATTTATAGGGCTGTGATGGCGGGTAGAACACGAAAATTCAAGGCACGAGGGAAAGGTGGCGATGGCCGCCTGCTTGTGCATATCGACAATCATCGCTCAGCTCGTTTTGGCGCTGCTTTGCATGAAGATATTCCAGCTGTAATTTCTGCCGATGAAATGTGGACTCGCTATGAAGCGATGTTAAAAGCAAAAGAGGCGGAGCATAGGCCCCAATCTTTAACGGCAAGCATTACAAAAATTTTTGCTGCAAACACTTTAGCCGATAATAACTGGTTAATTGTAGGTGACACACCTGATCACAAGATGATTCATGAAACGCCGCATTTAACACAAATATATGAGGGAACGAGATATATCTGGGCCACGCCATCTGCCGAATTGATTGACTCAACACCGTCACAATTTATCGAGACCCCATTTAAGAGACACAGCGATTTGCCTTTCGCTGAGGTAAATGCCGCACCCCATCCACATAGAGATGCAGGCCCGCATGAGTTTACCTACTTCGATGATACAACATCCTTTTTAGAGTTGTCCGGTGCTCGTAAAACTGGGAGAACATCCATAATGCACTCTCCTCCCAGACCTCTAGATCCCGCAAAAATAAAATTTGATCTATCCCCTCTAAGCGAAGAGATGAGGCAGAAGCTCCTTGATATTATCAATAGATACTGGGAGAGGGTGGATGAGGACAATATTGATAAGTCAGAGCCAGCCCAAGCAGAGGCGACCGCATTGCATGATGCGCCGGACCCATGGCGGTATGAGGGACGGCTTGATCCAAGCGACCCGTTGGCGATGGTGTGGCGTGAAATACAAGAAACAATGCCGCCTGACCCTGAGCTTGACGAAGATGTTGTGAATTATAGCCTTGAGGGGCTTATTCTGTCTCTCCCCGATGATATCAAATACGTAATGCTGGGGGATACAAACCACGGTGATAATGATTTACGCGAGTTCTTGTCCTACGAAACTTCATGCACCGAGGCCTTGCACAGGCAGGGCTTTAAACATGGTATCATGGAAATGCCGCAGGCATTCCAACCAATGCTAAAACAGTTTATGGTAGGCGAAATTAACGAAAAGACACTTCGTACCGATATAGAAGCGTGACTGGAAAAGCATGATGCGGGGTGCAGGAAACGGAACGCCGAAGCGTTTAATATGGTTGTTGATTCGGTTCTGTATCACGCACAAGCTGCCAAGCAATATGGCATGCAGATTCATTATCTTGATGATCAGGTTTACATGCGTAAAGGCCTTGTCAGGCCTGATATTTTACAAGAGCGTTTTATGCATGAACAAGAGATGCTGCCGCGGATAAAAGCCCGCATTGGGGATGACAAGGCGTTTTTCAAATATGGCGCTGACCACTATGGTTACAGTAAGTGGCTGATGGAACATATGGGTCGTGATGTGTCGGTCAGTGTTAATATTTATGCGGATTACGAGAGTTATTTAAATGCGCATAAAAGATTGCGGGATAAAAAAACTGGCAAGATATACGGCAAAAATGTCGATTTCCAGCCCGACTACGTGTTTCTTGTAAAAGAGGAGCTTGTTATCAGGCCGGGGCCAAAGCTCGGGCGCAACGCACATTATACGCAGGATGCTATTTTAGCGGCTTCACGCCGTGGCGAACAGCAGATCGAGGCCGATAAATTCAAACAACGTGTAGAGGAAGATATTGCAACAAGGCTGCATGCGGGCAAAGTTACAGTAAGTGCCGACGAAGTTTTAAGAGATATGAAGCCGCACTGGCTGGCTACGCCGGCCAGATCGCCCTTTGTGGAGACAGATTACCCGCATCGTCGTATCGCATAAGTTCAAATAAAAAGCCGGAAATCATTTCCGGCTTTTTATTATTCTATATGGATGAAAGGCGGTGCTGGCGGTGGGCTGCCAAGTTTTTGTTCGAAATATGCCCCGAGTGCTTCTGCAAGTTTGCCTGCACGCATTGTGTCATGCGCGAAGAGTGATTGAAGCTTTGATGCGTTTGTATCAGGCAGGATTTTTACACCCGCTGTCACATCAACATGTGGCTTTATAGGTAGAGTGCGTGAATCGTGCCCGCCGGAGCCGTTATGAAAGCCGGGATATTCCGTTGCATAGACTGTACCATCTGCTTCTACACGGAGGCGAATATAATGCGCTGTTCTCCCCGCGCCGTGTTGTGCAGGGTCAGCAGGTTCTTCAACCTCCGGTTTTAGAATAATATCAATGGCGAGGCTTGTTTCGTCGATTTTATCGAGTGCCACACGTAATGCCGTATCAAATTCTCTATTATTATAGACCAAGTCATCCAGCAAGCCATGGCGTGTGTGATAATCTTCGCGTGATTCACCGGGAATAAATTTGGAAAGCTTTACAAACTCCAGAATTTCACCAGCAAAATCGGCTGCGTAGTAAACAGGAACGCCGTAACGCTCGAGAAGTTCTACCATGTTACGAAGTGATTCCGGCAATGTTTCTGCGCGCGCAAGAATGCGGCGCTCGGCATGCTCTATTTTGTCTTTGGCTTTATTAATGTCGACCATGTTTTTTTGCTCTTAAATTGCTGGAGCAGGTTTACTTGCCCATGTCGATTCAAGTGCTTGTGCAGCCCCCTTGGCAGCAGCTGCATTACGGCCCAAAAAGGCCCAGCGTGTTGCAGATTTTTGGGCTTCTGAAATTCTTTTCGGCAATCCTTCTTCGCTATATGAAACTTTTCCTTCTGGCGAAACCAGAATAGAAAAGCTATTTGCATTGCCAAAATATGTTCTAAGGTTTTCGCCAGCGCCTACGCGAAGATCCCCTGTTTTCGGCAGACTAATGCAGATTTGCAGGCCAAGACGATCAGGATTCTCAAGCGCAGCAGCGGCGCATTCCAAATCACGATCAGCCAGATAGCCGTCAGCACCATGAAGCCGGGAGGGATCTGTTTGCATGATGCTCATAAGGCGTGTAAGTGACTCGTCACCTGTAAACGACATGCGAATTTCAACGCCCGCTAAAGCAAGCCTTCCAATTGTGTCTGAAAGCACGGCAGGGATTTTGCGGTAACGCTCATTGCCAACACCCTTGCTTAAAGCAGTTTCCGCGATTTCATAAAGGGCTGTTGCCGGATCATTTGTGCTGTCCATAAATCCTATCCTTAAAATGTGTGCTGGGTGAGAATAAAGGCATTTTGTCAATATGTCAATTATATTCGAGGGCAGTAAAAAACCGGCGCTTGGGCCGGTTTTCTTTATATAATCAATAAGTTAACTTCAAACTTATGAAGGGCGGTAGTCTTTCAGGCTAATAACGTCACCGGTTGTTGGCGTGCCGCTGAGCGTTGCCACTGCTTCCAGGGCCTGATTAAGCCCGCCCCAGGCGGTGTTAAAATCGTCTGCCAGTTTCTTGATAAATTTCATGTGTATCTCCCTGTTTTTTTTACGCTAGCAAGGGCGGTGCTTCTACTTCAAGCATAAAGCTTTGTTATTTCGCGCTGCAAAAACAAGAATTGTTATATAACAACGAATTTTCGCTGTTTTGTCTGTGGAGTTCCGGCGGCAGGCGGCATAGCACGCTCTGCATAAGCGCGCTGTACTGTGTCTGGCAGATTAGTAAGTGCCGAGACAATATTTTTGTAATGCGGGTTTTGCTGCACATCTTCAAGTGCTGCAAGCTGGGCTTTTATTTTTTCAATATTCCGCACAAAATTTTCTGTATTGCGCCCAAATAGATTTTCTGGAGCACTTGCTGTGCCGCTATAAAGCAGTGCTGACAAATTCAAAATAACCTGAGAAAGATTTACGTCTGCTTTTCCAGCATTTATCTGTGTACCGATAAAATCAAGCACCGTATACGATATATTCTTAAAAACTGGTTCAAAGATCTGCCCCTTATAGCAGGTTTTCTTAAATTGGCCTATGCCGCGTGCAAGGTCTAAAGCGACTCTATGATCTTCTTCAAGTATATGTAGCGTATCGGCAATCGCATTTTGCTGTTCTTCGGAAAACCCGCGGCCTGATTGCCGAAGTTGGTCTTTACCTGCCTGTAAAATGCCCTGCGCGGCTTTTTGCAGCCCGAGAAGTTTCTCGGCATTAAGCTCGCGCACTTCGGGCGGAATATCAGCGCCGCCAACAAGTTTCGCGCATTTTTTTATTTCATCCATGTAATAGGTGAGAACAAGTACATATAGCCCCTGTTCTGAATGGGTCACAAAAGGCGCAAACCCGCTTTCTTCAAGCGATGGAGCCGTTTTTGCGCAAATTGCGCGCCGGTCGCCGGTGGCCATAAGTGTAAGCGCGTCCTCTGCCAATGTATGAAGCTGGGACTTATCGACGCAATATTTTGTTGTTGTTGCAAATGAATCTGCTACGCGGATAAGAATTTCTGAATTCGGGTCATGGAGTTTGCCGTGTGACATATCACGGGAGAGGAGCGCGTAAAAGAGTAGCCGCGGGTTCGAAATGTCATGCGTATGTTCGTTCGGGATTTTATTTGATTTATGCTGCTTTGGTGCATCTTTGCAGAAATTTTTCAGATATGCATCAATTTGCCCGAATTTCGTGCCATAAGGGCGTTGCAAATATTGTCTGACAAGACTAAGTGTGCTCGAGAGATTATGCTGATTAAGGGGTTTGTTCATAGGCCCGAAAAAGAGGCATGAAATATCACCTTTATAAGCTGAAAGTTCTCCGTCATTGGCTATGAAATCATTTATATGGGTTTGAATAAGTGCCGCGAAACGGGGGAATATCTTCGACATGCCTTCCTTGCGAACACCGCCGCCAAGCATCTCGGCTGCAATTTCTGCAAAAGCTTCGTCATAGCCGCGTGTGGGCCTGCCAGCAGAGTTTGTGTAATATTCAAAGCCGTTATCTTTCATTTTTTTATAGCCGCCATATTCGGAAACATCGGCCCAGTATGCTTCGAAAAGGCTCGAGCGCATCATGGTGATGTCAGTATCCTTGTATAATATAAGCGCCAGCGCGTGCCCGACTTCATGCCTTAGGGTATCGGTTGAGTGTTTGCTTCTTTTCAATTTGCCGGTGCGTGGGCATTCTTTGAACAAGGTGACGTATAAATGGCGATCAGTATAATCCGCCATGCCGCTGATATGCTGCAATTTTGTGCGCCCATAAGGATCATCGTCTAGATGGCCCAATACCGTGTGTGCCTTATCAGGATCAATTTCTGCCGGTGTGCGGGCAAAATCAATACGCCAGCCATGGGCATACAAGGCACGTATCAGCACGGGGTGAAACCCTGCGAGGGCAGTCTTTATTTTCTTGAATTCTCTTTCAGCTTCTTTATCGGTGGCGTGCGCAAAGTTTGTGGCCATTGCGGCAATCATTGCATCTGTTGTCAGGTCATTTGCCGTGCCAGCACGCTCCGCCCAGAGCGATTTTAGTTGCTCTCGTTTCCGGTTTTCCCGCGCAATTTTGGGGCTAAACGCCATGATTTTCCCTTGTTTGGACCAAGGGATCATAAGTGCTAATATTGATTATGTCAATAATTAAGGGAAATTGTTAACATAATACTTGATTTGAGGGCGGTGGGGGCGTAGAATACCCCCCATTAAACAGAGGGTGTAAAATGGCAATAGAAATTTCACAAGAAGACGAAGCTTTAAGAGCATATAGAGCTGCGCGGTTGAAGGCGCGGGCTGACCAGATTTTTAACACGCCGGTCTCTATGCAGGATATCTGGGAGGATCAACGCCAACGTGGACAGAAGATTTTTAAAAAAAGTGGTCTTGCTGCACTGGTGCAAAGCCTTGATGCGCATAACGTGACTTACCAGGTCGTACCAGTCGTCGTTAACAAATGTGATGGCAATATAGAAGATATAATGGAGCTTAAATATCTGGAGCGGCTCAACTATGATGGCGCTCCCCTGTCACAGGGCGAGGTAGAGTATCTCGAACGGCTTGCTGCGTTTGGCCGGCAAGACACCGTTATAACGCTCAGCTCATATCCTGACCTTGAAAGAGCCGAAGCAATAGATGCAACGCCGCATTGTATAAAAATTACGATTAATGGTGAAGATGGCACCATTACAATGAAGGAAGACCTTTCACGCAAATGGGTTAAAGAACTGCAGGAAAGCGACATTGCCTCAAGCCCACGGATAGATTTTGTACGTGATGGAATTAATGGCGCTCTGCCAACGGTCATTACCTGTGGCCGTGTGCAGGATAAGCTCGGGTATCTGGCCAATATATTCAGAGGTCAGCAACGCATGAGCGTTGAAAGGCTCGGCGAAGTGCTACGGGCAGCTTATCCGGATAAATGTTTTGTTCCGCGCATCCCAGACCCTGCAATTTCTTAAGCAATTTATTAAAGGGAAAAAAATGACAGGCAATAAAGATGATAGCGTACAGCCAGCGGATGATATTGTAGAAACTGTAGCCGGAGAGGCAGCTATTAAAGGTCCGCCGAAACAAGAGCGCAACGTTGCTGAGGAAATGCATGTGCGTGACTTTTATTATGGCCCGCACTATGGCCTTCGTATGGTCTAAATAACCGGCGCTTTTATGCAGCGTTCGCATGACCCGGAACAGCATCAGGCATGGCTGGCCCAGCAAAAGAAAAAATTGCTAGCCAATGAAACGTTGCGTACAGCCTTTACCCGTGCTTCTGCGAACTTCCCGCCCGATATTCAGTCCAAATTCCCTGCCTATGAAGATGTTGTTGATATTGCACAAGGCTCGGCCGCGAATGTGGAATGGCTTACATCGCTTGTCAAAACGGGCTGGCTTTTTGCAACCAAGCTAACGGAAGCGCAGGAAGCAATTGCTGTCTTTATGAAGAAGCGGAATCGGCTGGCGTATAATGATATCAAAGCCTATCGCGATTATAATATGCTGGCCGATGCCGTTTATACCGAAGCCTATTCGGATGAAACCAAACGTGAGCGTATTGCACGTCTGCAAAAGCAAGTTTACGACAATGGTGAAGCAATAAACATTGGCACGGGCAAAAAATACAAGGCTGTGTTGTTACGCTCGGCTGATGCAGGCTTTGCGCTCGAGCAGGGCGTTCTTTGGTGTTCACGCTATACAACAGCGCCTAATTTCTTTTACAGTTTTGCTGTCTATGGGGGCGTTATTGATTTGCTCGATGCGCAAGACCGCCCCATGTACGGGTTGGCGCTGGGCAATGCGCATTTTAATGACAGGGCGAATGAAAAAATTACATTAGACGTTATTTTGAATGATGACCCTGATCTTCTTCCTGTGCTAGAGCCGCATATTGTGCGGGCGCTGGCATTGCCAGGCGGAAATTTAAAAATAAATGACATTCCCTCAAAATTCCATACGGCTTCTATGCTTGAGGCAGCAGTCCAGCGTTCGGCCGATGATGCAAAGGCGCGACTGCGGGCAGCTGCGAAGAAGCAAGACGTACAGGATGATACGCCTTCACACGATATTCATTATATAGATGAAGACTTGCGCGATGAGGGTATGTATTGTGATGCGCTTGAGAAAAATGTCATCAAGCTAATGCATGTTCCGCAAGACCGGCGCACGGCAAAAATCTATAAAGCGGCTGTCGTGCATGAGCTTGAAGTAATAAAGGACATGCCCGAGGAATTTTTTGATCTGGAACTCTGCGAGATTCTTGTCAATGAATGGGGGCGGGCTGGCTTACAGGCTGTGCCGGACGAGCTTTTGTCGCCCGCGCTTTTCTGGGACGCTGTGATTTTCTGGCGATATAACTACGAGAAGTTGGGTAACCGCGAAATGTTCCCGCCGATCCCGCATGAATATGCCGATACATTGGCGCATGCGGCGGGTATTTTTATTGAAGAAGATGGTTCGATGCAGCTTTACAAGCCCATGACAAAAGAGAATTTCCTCGCTGCATTACAAGAAAATGAATCAGAAGCCCCGCCGCCTCTTAAGCCGGAGGGGCCATAAGCTTTATCGCATTGCACAGATAAGTGTTTCGGCGTAAATTAAGTGCGCATGGAAATTTTCCTCGTTTCGTTTTTCTTTCTCGCGCTTGCCAAGCCGCTTATTTTCAAACTTTGTTCGCTAAGGCTTGATCACCGGACTGCACCTGTTTTTATTTCTTTTTTTACATTAACAGGGCTGTTGGTAACCTTGCCGTGGTTCGCACCGCTTATGCAGGCAGGCACAAAAACGCTTGTAGAAAATCCGTTTCTTCTGGGGCTTTGTCTGTTTAAGGGCGTTGTTTTCTGGCATGCCTGCTATAACGGCCAAAGGCTGATGCAGAAAAGCCTTTCATCAACGCACTTTATTTTGCCGCCTGCTATTGCCGTTGCATCGCTTATCAATGCCTTTCTGGGTGAGGCGCTAACAATGCAAGAATGGGTGAGTGTTGCAGGGCTTTGTAGCCTCGGGTTTGTTTTCTATTTTCGCGGGCATTTGCAGGAAGTACCGGGCGAGACCAGAAAAATTTATCTGCTTCTGGTGGCGCTTACGGTGATCATGCTGATCTGTGACCACTATATTATCAAACAGAGTAACTGGTTCGTGTATCTCTTTTACAGTAATGCAGCGCTACTTGTGTTCTGTTTGCTGAAGCGCAAAGGCCGTGCCGTATGGCGCAGCGCGCTGATGACATGGCCAGCAATTGCGGCGGGGGTTACCTTCGCGGTTTTCGAGATTGTGAAATTCTACCCCATGGTCACCTATATCCCCGTAGCCGTCATGACTTCCGTCCAGTTCTCGGTTATTCCGCTTGTGCTTATTTCAAGCGCGCTGCTGTGGAAGGAGCGGACATGGCAGGAGCAGCTCGTTTGGGGTGGCTTTTCGCTGTTTTTCTTTGCTTTATTGCTTGTATAGATCAAGGCGTTTTCGGCGCGGCCGGCCAGTCACCCATCCAGCTTGTCAGCAAAACCACTTTTGATGTGCCATTCACAGGGCGAATGCGCGGCGTACCATTGAATGTATTTTTGTCCGTCAATTCAGCAGCAGTGTTTTCAGAGGCGGGCCAATAGAAAACAGAACCAAAGGGCGGCATTTGCGCATCCATACATACAAAATAGAATGGCGGGTCTGTTTTGCCCGCCTGCTTGTTGCGCGCAAGGGCATGCTCCGTGAATTCTATAACATCATTAACCCCCTCGTTCAGGAGCCATTTATGCAGTTTCATATCAAACTCGTCGAGCCTGCGCAGTAGGTCCCGCACACGGCGTGTTTCGTCAAGCGCCATTACAACGGCAGGGTGTACAACATCCTTGTTCCATGGCTTGAATGGCCGGCCATTTGTGAAATCCTCATCGCGCAGGCCCTGTATCTCTTCCGGCGTCAGCCCTTCGAAAGAGACATAGGCAACTTCTGGCAAGCGGTCGCGCCCGAAATAATGTGATGAATTGCGGATCACAATCGTTGTATCACCATCTGATACGGCAATATAAGCGCGGCGATATTCCACATACAAATCTTTATCCTGTATCGCAAAGCCGGGGCCGAAATGGTCACGTTGCGGGTCGCTTTTTGGCAGGCTCTCGTCACGCACATCATTATCGCGGTACAGGCGTTCCATACCAAAGCGTTCAACCAATGATGCGCCGTTAAAACTTTGTGTCAGGAAACGCCATTGCGGAAACGAAAAAGTATAACGACCTATTTTCGCGCTACATTCAGCGAGGGCTTTGTCGACATTCGTCCATTCGGGCGGCGTGAAGCCTAAAAACTGGTGTATAAAGGCATCGCGATGCGCTGGCGTAATGGCTGGGGCGTTTAATGCTACAAGAGCTTCAGGCAAAGTCTCGGGGTTTTGCAGTTTGAAATATGCGTAAGCATAAGGCATGCCGCCGAACGGATTGAAAGCTCTGCGGAGCTGCTCTGTTTCGTTTGTCATACGGGTATCCTTTTCAATTGGTCTGCGGGCGGTTTATAAGGTGTGTCACCATGGTGTGCGTTCGTCAGGCGTTCTTCGGCAAAAAAGGAACGGACGGCAATAAGTGCCTCTTTGTCCATGCTGGCCTCCAGCACTTCTTTGGTAATTTCACCGCGTTTGAATTTAATGTAGAGGTCAAGCTCGCGCATATAATTGGCCTGCGTTTCAAAGCGCCCGCAGTCGCAATCAACCTCGCGGCTTTTATCAATAGCAATTTGCGGTACGCCCAGCCATGCGCATAAATCAAGCACTTGGGTTTTTGAAAGATTGATAATGGGCAAAATATCAGCACATTTCGATGACTGGCTGTAAAGGCCCAATGTTTCTTCTGTATCGTTGCGTGAGCCAGCAAGGATCAAATAGTCTCCGCCCGCAAGACCTTGGCGCGGGTTCAGGCCCTGTTTTGTACGTTTGCGCAACAAGGCCCAGCGCATATCTTCATCGCTCTGTTCAAGGGATGAATCAATCTCGATCTGTGCTTGTGGTGCTTTTTGCTGGAGCCACGGCAAAATATCATGCGCCACCCAGTTGAATGTATCCTTGATGCAGGTTGCAGTACCTGCCATATCAATTTCGTTTTTCAGCGTGTGCTCGAAATTGAGGCCCACCATTTTGTCAGCGCGGCCTATATTCTCGAGTGCTTTCGCGCAGACTAAAAATGTAATGATTGAATCGGTCCCGCTAATGCCTACTAAAATTCCGGGAGTACCGGGGGCTTGTAGCGTTTTCATCCGCTCTTCAACCCAGGCAACAAGTATGTTGAAGGTTTCTTCAGGGCCTAAATCTGCCAGGGCAGGAGCTTGCGGGCTTTGCGACATGGCGCAAATTAGCGAGGATATAAGTTTATGTCAATATATATTGCGTTGACATAAGGGGGCCGCCTTTGGTATTGATGAGCCTACTTAATAGACACATATATCAAGAATAGAAGGGATGGGTATTTTCATGGCGGATACGCTTGAAAGAGTTGAGTTGGGTTCTTTATTGGGGGCTGGCCTTAGCGGCATTTTTCTTCTTGCGCTCATGGCACCAAATAGCGCCGATGACCTTTTTATCAAGACAAGGCTAAACCAAATGGAAACAGTTGCAGCCTCTTGCGGTGCAACGAACCCAGTGCATCAGGATGTTGTCCGCGTGGGTGGTCAGGTGCAAACAACTGGTACCGTTTTTGCCCAGAGAGATCAATTAGAATGTATCGAGCGCACGCTTAATGAAATACCATCTGCAGAAGTGCAACGTGCGGAGTATCTTGAAAGCACAAGCGCATTCAAAAATGCTGCCACGCCTATTAGCCTTGGCCTATTGATAGGTTCGTTACTTGTTGGCTTTGCTGCAAACCATGCACGTCGCCGGGAAAGCGTTCCCAGCCCGTTAAGAGGTTAACTATGGCCAATACATTAAAATCAGCTTTAGGCGCAGGCGTTTTTGCGTTTTTGGCCGCGGCGCCCGGCGCTGCTGTTGCTGCAGCCCAGAATGCAGACCACCAGCAAGGGCTGGCGGCCAGCGCCCCTGACGCACTCTCACAGGAAATCAAAGACGCTGTTGAGGCGGAAGAAAATTCACTGAACCAAGCGTTGCTGATCATTGGGGGTACAACAATAGTTTTAATGGGCCTCACAACGCTTGTAGCAACTGGCACTTTTAACCGTGGTGGCTCTGGTGAGTGTACAATGAGTATAAGAGTTCCTTAAGAAAACAAGGCAAAAATGACCGGAAGAATTAAATCTATTTTAGGCGCATGCGCCTTCGCATTTTTTGCGGCAGCCCCTGGCGCTGCAGTTGCTGTAGCCCCGAATGCAGATCACCAGCAAGGGCTGGAGGCAGGAGTATCTGAAGAATTACAGCCTCCATTTTTCGAGGAGCCTCTTGAAAACAGAAATGGTGATGTCAATGCTTTGGCATCTGAGGTCGGGCCAACAGAAGAAGAAAGAAGCAATGTGCTGCGAGGGCTTATCGGTATGACGGTGGCCCTAGCTGCTATGGGTACGGCCGGATTATTTGTTAACGGCCCGCGCAGACAATAAGGCATAACCTGTTTTATATCAGTGGCATAGCGCGCTAGAAAAAGCTTGTAATTATATACATAATAATGTTACATATTGTAATGCTTTTTGAGGAATACACCAATTTCGAAGGAGACAAGAGGGGTGCGCTGCGTGAAGTGCGCTTTCTCAAATCCGCATGGGAGCTCTCAGTTGGAGAGATTCCACAGGGTACAGGCGAGCCCGTACTCTTTATTCCCGGCTATTTGGTTGGCAACAAAACAACAAAGCTTGCACGAAAAATCCTTGCGGAAAAAGGGCATCTTACCTTCGACACGGCAATGGAAGAAGCTATTGATTTCACTGACTATCATTTTGGCGCGATCACGCAAAGACTGTTTAATATTTATGAAGAGTCGGGCAAAAAAATAAATCTGGTCGGCCATAGCGCCGGTGGAATCATTGCGCGGCAAGCGGCCAGACTTTTTCCTGACCGTGTTGGCAGAGTCATAACACTGGGATCCGACTTTAATCTTGCAACGTCTGGAAAAGTTGGAGGCGTAACGGCCGAAAGAATATTTGATTTCTTACGGACGCGTATTAGTGCCAAACATATTGATGATTTTATAGCGTCCTCCCATGAGCCGCCACCGGTGCCGACAACATCCATCTTCACAGAGGGCGATGAATTCGTTCCGCACAGCCTCTCGCTTAATCCTGATGGCGCACCTATGGCCGAAAACGTTAACATTTTCTGGACAAACGAAACACTTGTTGAAGGGCCAGAAACGCGCACGTGGAAGGCTCCAGGCCACATGGGCATGCTGGCAAGCGTTCAGGCGCTTACCTGTATTGCGGATCGTTTGGCTACGCGCGTAGACGGCTGGCAGAGGTTTGACCCCGAGCAATACACAGTTTTCTCACAGGCAAATATGCTGGCAAGATGCGAGTTGCACCTAAGGGCTGCATAATCATAGAAATAAAAAAGAGGTAATTTAAACCTGCGAGTTTGCAAACTCGGCAGCGTTTGAGTCATCAATTACTTGCTGCAATTGTTTTTGTACGCTGGCATCATTCATGTCGAATGTCATGGCAAAGCCGTCCATCATCTTGCGGATGATCGTCCCACGGTGTGGAATGCGCAAAACTGAATCGCGTAGGTGGAATTTCATGGTTACATCAATCTGCTCGCCCACTTTTACATCGCGCGGGTCACAAAAAATGCGCAGGCCACCAAGGCTCCAATCTTCAACAGGGTAATTGCTGCCGTTAATTTCGATCACGCACAGGTCAGACTGGCGACGTTCGAAACGGCGGCGCGGGGGTGCTTCCTGCGTCGTTTGATTGGTATCGTCTTTCACTTTGAGATTTTTGAAAAACATAGGGAAAGTATAGTCTTCTTTTGACAGAAGTAAATGAAAATCTTAACGAATAGAAAAAATAAACGCTTTTTTTCCTTGACAGATAGGAAAATTTATTTTATCTTCGCCCTATCAAGCCACAATTGCGTCTGAAATCCGGCAACCTGCCTTACCACAAGGCGGGCCGCTTTCGTTTGCGCGGCTTGTGTCCCAGAAAACGGTTCTGCTATCTCAGCGCGCCGCCTGAACAAATTTTTCAAACAACTTCAACAAAAAGGAAAAAAGAAAATGTCGACTGACATCTCAACCGCTTTTGTGAAACAGTTCGAGCAGGAAGTCCATCTTGCGTATCAACGTATGGGCTCAAAGCTGCGCGGCACGGTTCGCAATGCAAATAATGTGAAAGGTTCATCAACAACCTTCCAGAAAATCGGCAAGGGCGTTGCCGCAACCAAATCAACACACGGTATTGTCCCTGTTATGAACCTCGACCACACAGCTGTGGAATGTTCATTGCAGGATTTTTATGCCGGTGACTGGGTTGACCGTCTCGATGAAATGAAAATCGCGCATGACGAACGTGCTGTCATTGCCAGTGCTGGTGCTTATGCGCTAGGCCGTAAAACAGACGAGCTGATTATAGATGCGCTCGCATCAGCCGATGTGATGGGCAATACCATGGTCATCGAAGACAACAACACAGGAATGTCAATCGACAAGCTGTTGGAAGCTTTCGAGCTACTGGGCGCGGCTGAAGTGCCGGATGATGCACAGCGTTTTTGTATCGTTGGCTATAAACAATGGGCGCAACTGCTCAAGATCCCCGAATTTGCAAGCGCAGATTATGTGGGTGCTGATGCATTGCCGTTCAAAGGCACACAAGCCAAAGAATGGTTGGGCACAACCTTTATGCCGCATTCTGGTCTACCTGTTGCGAGCGATATTCGCAGCTGCTTCTGGTATCACAAAACAGCTATTGGCCATGCAGCGGGTGCTGATGTTGCAACTGATATCACATGGCACGGGGATCGGGCAGCGCACTTCGTCAATAACATGATGAGTCAAGGTGCTGCTTTGGTCGATATCACAGGCGTTGCCATCATCAAATGTGATGAAACACCAGACTAATTCCAACCGCATCACATATTGAAAGGAAAAAACAATGGCTTTTGAATCCAAAAACCTCTCCGTGTTGGCTTATGCGAATAATTTTACGCTATGGCACTACACAACAACCGAAGCAGACGTTACAGGTGCAGGCTTTTTTAACAATGCCTCTACCATGCTGCGTGTTGGTGATCTCATGATTGCCAACCTCGATACAGACGGCACACCCGATACACAATTCTATGTTGTCACGGGTAATGCCAGCGGCGTTGTCGCCGTAACCGCATACAGCGCGGGCGAGTAATCTCCACACGCTTTTGCTGTCTCCCCGCAGGGGGCGTGGCCTCGCTTTTTGAAGCCCATCCTGCCTTGATGTGCCCCGCCCCCTGTTTTTATTTTGAAAGGAATTTTATATGGCTTTAACAGATATAGGCCTGTGTGCACGTGCGCTTGTACGGCTCGGGGCAAAGCCCATTACATCGTTTGATGACGGTACAACCGAAAGTGATATTGCAGGTATTTTGTATGCGCAGGCGCGTGATGCGTTGCTTTCGTCTTACGGCTGGAGTTTTGCAACAGCGCAAGCCGCGCTCAATAAACTCAGCGAAGCACCGGAGGCAGATTATGATTGCGCTTTCCAGCTGCCGGCTGATTATTTGCGGGTTCTCTCGGCTGGTTCGGGCGGGCGCGGGCGCGGTTTGCATTATAGGCTTTATCGCGATCAGCTCCATGCTAATGCAAGTGATGTGACGCTCACTTATATATATGCACCCGATGAAGAAACATTCCCGCCTTATTTCGATGCAGCGCTGATTGCCCGCCTTGTAGCCGAGTTCTGTATCCCGCTCACTGAAAACACAGGCCGCGCTGAAGCGTTGATAAAAATTGCCGATCAGGAATATATGAAAGCGCGCCAAATTGACGCCCAGCAGGATTCCCCGGGGCGGATCGAGGATTTTAGCCTGATAAATGTGAGGTAAATCAATGAGTTATATATGTTGACAAAGGCTAACCATATTTTGTACTTTATGAAAAATATTAATGATCGGGTGGGTTCATAAAGTGGAAGTCCAGAAAACAATTAAAGACCCAACGACTGCCGAGGATGTAGTTGAAGAGTTTCGTGATTTTGCAGCCATCTATGACCAAGAAGTCAGCGGAGAGAATTTACAAGGGCGGACCATTCATTACCCCGCACCTGCACGGCTGACAAAACTGTTTTTGAGCGCTGCAAAACTAAAGGCGGGAGACCGCTGCCTTGATGTAGCAACAGGCACAGGTATTCTAACTCAGAAAATTAAAGAAAGAAGATCGCATATTCATATGACGGGTGTTGATATTTCACCAGAGATGCTTGAGCAAGCGCGTGCCAAGCAGTTGCTGGATGAAATAGAAGTTGTAAATGCTGAAAAAGGGCTCCCCTTTGCAACAGGTGCATTCAAGGCTGTTGTAACGTGTGGTGTCTTTGAATTTATTCAGAATGAAAGACGTCTTGTAAATGAAATGGCGCGTGTAACAGCGCCGGGAGGCTACCTGGCAATTGCAGCGTTAAAATCAGATGTGCTTGACGATATACAGATCCCCGGTTTTACAAGGCTCGGTTATGAAGAAGGTATCGGCTACGATATCCGTGATGCAGAAAGTATAGAGCAGTCAGATTATATTTTTGCTGTGTACCAGAAAAACGGTCCAGCTTAGCGACAGGCTACAGAATTAATTTAACAAAGCCCCTTGGGGGCTTTTTTTGTGTTGAAGGAAGTGAAAATGCCGCGGATTTATGTAACAGATAATCTCTGCTTTGATGATTTGTCAGGGTGTGGCAATGCATCTGCAGATATGGCGGTTGTGCATGCCTGCAAGGACCCGTGCCATAAACGCGCCGTTGGCTATACAAAAAGCCTTGAGATCACGCACAAAAATTATTTATGGCTTGAGGCAGGGCGGCATTTATATTTGAACATGGTTGACCCGCCTGTGCCGTTATTCAAGCCCGAGAGCTTTACAAAGTTTTTTGAATTTGTTGACCGCGCAATTAAAACGCGCCCTGTGTTGATCCATTGTAATAAAGGGGAATCGCGGGCGCCGAGCCTGACGCTACTTTATATGGCGATGAGGCTTGGTTTATTGCCAAATGACAGTTATGAAGCGGCGGCAGCAAAATTCAGGGCACTTCACCCGTATAAACCGGGGCAGGGGATTGCGATGTTTCTAAGTCAGAACTGGAAGAGTCTGGGTTGTTAGCTTCCAGCTCGTCAACATAGGCATAACAACCTTCGATAAAGGAATTTGAACGCCCGCCGCATTGTGATTTGTCGGTAAGGCCTTTGCCTTGCGCCCATGCGTAACCAGCCTTATGGCCGGAGCAATCTTTGGTGCAGGCATAGCCTTTAAAATCACCGGCATAAGCGGGCAGCGTTAAAAGAAACACAAGTAAAAGAAGAAATCGCATAAGGCGATCATAGCATATTCAGTGAAAAGGAAAAACAATGAAGAAAATACCCGTACCTCCGCGCAAGCCGCTGAATTTAGGCGCATCTGTAGGCCAGAGAATGGAAAACAGAGAAAGCGATGTACGCAATGTAAAAAACAGCTTGAATACGCTGGGGTATGATGCGGGTGACCGGAACAGCGGCTTTACAACGCAGACCATGGAGGACGCGATCCGTAATTTCCAAAGTGATAATTTTTTGCGTAATGATGGCTATATGAACCCGCAAGGTGAAACACTAAAAATGCTGAATAACAAGCTGTATAGTTTACGCGGCTCAACCCGCACGATTTTGCAGTCGATGGATGATAATAAATTGCTAGAAAGTACAAAGCATTTTGAGAAACTGATAACACATCCCTATAAGGACTCCAGAGGAAATATTACTATAGGATATGGCGCGCTGATCCCCACTGAGGAAAGTTTTATGGATTTACCTTTAAAAATTCAGCAAAACATCAGAATGGATTCTGTGCGGGCGGCAAGTGCAGAGGAGAAGCAACAAGCCTTCCGTACACTGCAAAGATATCAGACAAATTTTAAAGATCGTTCAGCTTCTTATTATAAGCCAGACCGATGGAAAAACAATTTTGTACCGATTGATATCGCTGAAGGGGATGCCGAAAACATTATGCAGCAACGCGCAAGAATGCATGGCCGTGAATTGCAACGTAAGGTGCCCGACTTATATTCACATCCCATACCTGCGCAGGAGGCGCTATTCGACATGGAATATAATATGGGGTCTAAGTTCAATCGGGATCGCTGGTGCGGCTTATTTTCTGGCTTAGATCAGCGTGACTACGGGAAAATGGCAAGGGAATCGCATAGAAACTCTGGCGATGTAGAACGGAATAAATGGACCGAAGATAAATTACGTGAAGCTACAAAGTGGCGGGATTAAATAAAGGCGATGGGCTATCGGGGGTCAATACGCAGAGGCCAGCAAAATCAATATAATCAGGCTTATCTGAGTATAAAGCAGGAAATTGTGGTTTTAGTTTCTGCCAGACGTTGTCTCGTAGAGGAGATTTGAAATCTTCACGTGAGAAATCGCCTTGCCTATTCTGAAAAAAAAGATAAGTGCGACCGTTTATAATGGCACGTTGAAGCGAAAATATTCTTGCTGAACGTACATCCGGATCATGCCATGTTACATTAAGGCCATAAATCGCATCACCACGATACACAGGATCAGGATCAATGTGAAGTATGCGATACTTCTCGAGGAACTCTATATGGTGAAAGCGTACGTAGGGCAAGGAATATTTAAAATATCCATCTTTCGTGATCTCAATATTACCGAGACATAAATCATTGGCACGCCATCTGCCCAGAAATTCAGGCGGCATGGAAAGTTCGTCTGCATGGGCGGGAGCAAGGGCAGGCGATAAAGAGAGTAACAGAACAAGTAATACAACCAAAGGTTTCATAAAATAAAGCGTAACACGGATTAAACAAAGAGGAAAGACCAAATGCCAAGAACACGTAACGTTAAAACAAACTTCACGCATGGCGAGGTGACACGCCAGATTTTAGGCCGCGGTGATTTGCGCGCCTATGAAAATGGTGCGCTGACCTTGCGCAATTTGTTTATCTTCCCGACAGGCGGGCTGACGCGCCGTGCAGGGCTTTATTTTATTGATACAGTGGGGAGTGACGGACGTTTGATCCCGTTTGAATTCAACACCGAGCAAACCTACCTGCTTGTATTAAGTGATGAAGAAATAAAAATCTATGATGACGGCACGCTCATGGAAACATTAGAAGCACCATGGAGTGCCGCACAGGTAAAGCAGGTTTCATGGACGCAAAGTGCTGATACGCTATTGCTGGTACACCCTGATGTGCCGCCGAAAAAACTTGTGCGCACGACAAGCGAGTGGGAATTGCAGGACTGGGATTATTTCACCGAAAGTAACGGCGTTTACCAGCCTTATTATAAATTTGCGGCTTCGGGCGTGACGATTGACCCGAGCGCAACGAGCGGCACGATAACGCTGACAGCCTCAAGCGCTGTGTTTACAGCAGAGCATGAAGGCACAAGGCTGCGCATTGCCGGTAAAGAAGTGCTGATTACAGATTTTGACTCGGCCACTGTTGTAACGGCAACTGTGCAGCAAACTTTAACGAGTTCGGCCGCAACTATTGACTGGCAAGAACAGGCCTTTAGTGCGGCGCGTGGTTACCCTGCCGCGGTTGCGTTCCATCAAGACAGGCTGGTGATTGGCGGTAGTCGTGATTTGCCGAACCGCTTATGGTTTTCAAAAAGTGGAGACTTGTTCAATTTTGATCTGGGGGATGGCACGGATGACGAAGCAATCGAGTTTTCTATCCTCTCTGATCAGGTGAATGCGATCCGCGCGGTTTTCTCGGGCCGTCACTTGCAGGTATTTACAGGTGGTGCGGAATGGATGGTCACCGGTGAACCGTTGACGCCAACGAACATACAGCTGAATAGGCAAACACGCGTCGGATCCCCCATTGACCGTTTTATACCGCCGGTGGATGTAGACGGTGCCACGCTTTTTGTTGCGCGGAACAAGCAAGAGATCCGCGAGTTTCTCTATGCGGATGTCGAGCAGGCTTATCAGGCGATTGATCTGGCGCTGCTTTCAAAACATATTATCGAAGCGCCGGTCGATCAGGATTTTGACCAGAAGCGCCGCCTGCTTTTTGTGGTGCGTGAAGACGGAAAATTCGCAACGCTTACTATTTACCGCGCCGAGCAGGTATCGGCCTGGACGCTGCACGAAACAGACGGGAACGTAAAATCTGTTGCTGTGGTGGGTGATACGGTTTATCTGCTGGTTGCACGCAATGGCAGCTACACAATTGAAGAATTTGATGATGGTGTGTCACTTGATAGCGCGTTGAGTGGCGATTCCGAAACAGCAACTGTTACTTGGTCGGGCCTGACGCATTTAAACGGCAAAAACGTAATGGTACTGGCTGACGGCAAGGTGCAGGGGCCCTTTATGGTGTCAGCTGGCAGCGTAACAATTGATGAAGCGGCTGAAGAAGTGATTATTGGCCTGCCTTACACACATATTATAGAGCCGTTGCCCCTGAGTGTGATTACCGAGGAGGGCTCAGCCCGCACGGTGCGCATGGTAGAGGCGGCGTTCAGGCTGGAGGAAACATCAGCCCTGCGGCTGGACACAGGCAGTGGCCTGAAAGACATCACGCTCCGTCAGGTCGGTGAGGAATTACTGGATGCACCGCCGCCAATTGTAAGTGGTGATATCCGTGTGCGTGCGCTCGGGTGGCAGTATGACCTGAGCAAGCCCCTCTGGCGGATCGAACAATCAACACCGCTGCCCTTCACGCTCCTGAGCGTCAATGCCGAAGTGGCTGTTGGCGAGATTTAATCTTTATATACAAAGGAAAAAACCATGAAGACAATACCTGCGCCGCCGCGCAAACCGCTGAATTTGGGGGCCTCCGTGGGCCAGCGTATGGAGAACAGGGAAGATGATGTGCGGAATGTGAAAAGTAGCTTGAATACGTTGGGCTATAACGCAGGCAACCGTAATAGCGGCTTTACAACGCAGATCATGGAAGATGCGATCCGTAACTTCCAGAGCGATAATTTCCTGCGCAATGACGGTTATATGAACCCGCAGGGCGAAACAATGAAGGCGCTGAATAGCAAGCTGGATAGTTTGCCAGGCTTGAGCCGCACAATTTTGAAGTCGATAGACGATAGTCAATTATTGAAGAGCACAAGAGATTTCGAGAAGTTTGTAAGCCACCCTTACAAGGACTCTAAAGGAAATATTACTATAGGGTATGGGGCATTGGTTCCCAATGAGGAAAGTTTTATGGATTTACCTTTAAAAATTCAGCAAAACATCAGAATGGATTCTGTGCGGGCGGCAAGTACAGAGGAGAAACAACAAGCCTTCCGTACGCTGGAAAGATATCAGACAGATTTCCAAGAGCGATCGGCAAGTCATTATAAGCCAGATCGATGGAAAAACAATTTTTCACCTATCTTTACAACTGCGGACGACGCAGAGGAAATTCTTTTCGAGCGTGCAAGAGAACACGCACGCGATCTAGAGAGGAAGATGCCTAACTTATATTCACATCCTTTGCCGGCGCAGGAGGCACTCTTCGATATGGAGTATAATATGGGGAGAAGGTTTAATGCCGCTAAATGGGGCGGGCTATATTCGGGCCTTGAGCTAAGGGATTACGAGAAGGCGGCAAGAGAATCGCATAGAAACTCTGGTGACATACGGCGGAACAAATGGACCGAAGATAAATTCCGCGAGGCTACAAAGTGGAGAGATTAGTGTATTTAAATGGATTCATAGTATATGCAATGTATGCCATTCGCAGATAAGTCTCGATGTGGATCTGGCATACTTGAACGAAAGCGTTCCCATATCGCATCGCGGTCAGGATTCCTGAAATCTTCCACTGTTGAGTCTGTAAAATTCACGATGAAGAAAATGACATTTCTACCATCCTCATTTTGTAGTCGTTGAAGTGTAAATTGGTAGGCTGAGCGTTTATTATCGATCCACGTGGTGGTGATGCCATAAACAATATTACCGCCATAGTCGGGATTGTTTTCGATATGGAGAATGCGGTATTTTTCGAGAAAAAGCAGTTTTTTGAAATGGTCACGGTTATATTGATAGTAGTTAAGATAGCCGTTTTTCGTTATTTCAAGATTGCCAAGACATAAATCGTTGCCGCCCCACCATCTACCCAGAAATTCAGGCGGCATGGAAAGCTCGTCTGCGCGGGCTAGTGCAGGCAATAAAAAAAGTAACAGGACAAGTAATGCAACCAAAGGTTTCATAATTATATTTTAACACCAAATGAAAGGAAAATACAATGGGTGGCGTGAATACAGCCGTCAACGCGGCAACGAACCTGCTAACCGACAACATGATTGCCCGCACGCTGGGGTCAGCAATGGGGTTTGCAAATACATTGAGTGCGTATCGTAACCTTGCGGGCGCATTTATGAGTGGCGGCCAGACAGCTGATGATGTTGCGCGGCAGTTCGAGGCCCGTGAAGCGCAACTGAAAATAAAAAACGCGCAGGATAGCGCTGCGCTCGCCAAGGAAAAGCTGGCGCTGGAGCAAGAACAGGCGCGCGTTAACAGACTTGATAAATTACGCCGCGCCGTTGCCCGCCAACAGGTTATGTTCGGCGCGCAGGGGATCAGCACGGAAGGGGGTTCGGCAGAGGCTGTGCTGCGTGGGCTTTCAGACGCGGCTGATCTTGAAGCGGTGCAGGATGCGCAGCGGGCCGAGATCCAGCGGCGCTCGTATGATCTGGATATGAGCCAGACAATTTCTGCCAATTTACTGAAACGACAAGAGCTTCTCGAGAAGAATAATCTGCGCAAGGCTACGAAGTGGAGCTTTTAATATGACGGACCATATTAAAATCCCGAATGTGCCGCCGCTGGTGCGCTATACAACCAACGGGGTGCAGACTGTTTTTACCTATCCGTTTCCTGTGTTTGCCAGCGAGGATATCCGCGTGACAATTAATGGAGCTGTGCAGGTGAGTGGCTACACAGTGCAGGATGCCGGTAATACAGGCGGGGGCACGGTGACATTCTCAAGTGCGCCGCCGTTGAATGGTGTCCTGACTATCGAGCGTAACCTTGCGATTGAGCGTGTGAGTGATTTTATTGAAAGCGGCGAGTTTGCAGCCAATGCGATTAACAGCGAGCTGGATTATATGACGGCCTCTATTCAGCAGGTCGCGCGTGCGCAATCATCCATGCTGCGTTATGCCGAGAGCGAAGCGCCTGCCAATACAGCCATGCCGGCGCGCAGCATTCGTGCGAATAAAGCGCTGGGGTTTGATGGTAACGGCAACCCTGTTGCAGTGTCGCTGGAAGGGAGCATGGCAGCGCCCGATTATACAGCAGCGGGTGACGGCGCGGTGACACGTACAAGCCATGACAAGTTTTCTGATTTCGCATCTGTGAAAGATTACGGCGCGGTAGGGGATGGTGTGGCTGATGATACCTTGGCTATACAGAATGCACTTGAGGCGGAGGATTTTCTGTTTATCCCTGCGGGTACTTACAGAATTTCAGCCACGCTGGCCTTACGGTCACACCAGTTTGTGATGGGGGCAGGGCAGAATTCAGTAATAGAGATGACAGCGGATGAAAATATAATCGAAATACCTTGTGGTTATACAACACTGCAAAATTTACAGTTGCGGGGTGGTGTTGCCGGCCTGAAGCTTTACGGAGCTTCTGCACCCTGTGTACAGAACATGGTTTCAAACATCACGATTGATGAATGTGAAGTCGGTGTACTGCTTGACGGGCATAACGACACGAATAAGCCCTGCTACTGGAACAGTTTTATTAATGTTCTCGTGACGCGGATGAGTGAACACGGGTTTCATTTAACTGTTACAGATGCGGGGGATACGCCAAACGCCAATAAATTTTATAATTGCCGTGCCTATTCGTTGGGGACTGATATTTCAGGCTGCGGGTTTTATATCGAGGCGGCACGGTTTAACAATGCCTTTACTGACTGTGAAGCCAACGTAAAAGGTACAGCTACAGCCTGTATAAGAATAGGCAGTGCGTGCTCGCAAGTGTTACTCGTGAACCCGTATGTTGAATCGAATATGCTGGTGACGGGCGTGCAGATTGATGCAGGGTCAGACGAAACTTCGATTATAAATATGCTCTCGATGACGGATGGCGGGGCGATTGTAGATGCCAGCGGCGGGAAATATAATACCTACAATTCCGGCTGGCCCGTGAAGAACCGTTTTGCAACCGCACGCGCGATGGATATTACATCGGTGCTGCAACGGTTTGATACAGAGTATATTGATACAACGGGCACGGTTGAGCTTGATCTCTCGCATACGGTCCACCTTGTTTCATCTTACGGCGGTGCGCTTTCGCTTGTGTTGCCGAACGCAGGGGATGCGGTGAATGTGTTTATGATTATCAAGAAGATCGATATTTCATCAAACCTTGTGACGATTACCGAGGATGGTGGCAACGGGCCGGATGCACGGACTTATTATCTGGGCTCGGAAAATGATTATGTTGTGATGCTTTCGAACGGAGCGGAGTGGTTTGTGCTTTCATCGAACCGCTCACCAGGGAATAACACTTATTATGATGGTACGGGCACATATGATATCGATATGTCGGTTGATATGTATCTGCTTTCAAGTTATGGCGGGGCGATGACAGCCCGCCTGCCGCCCGCCAACGCGGTGCAAGCAAGTAACCGCACCATTACAATTAAAAAAGTGGATGTTTCCAGCAACGTGATCACCATCACCGAGCAGGGCGGCGCCGGGCCTGACCAAGGCTCACGCACGCTCAATTCACCTTATGACGCGATAACCGTCATGTCTAACGGGGCGCAGTGGTACATCGTATCGCGCTACCCATAATGTAAAGCGAGTTTTAATGCCTTCAAAATTACTAGATGACCAGACAAAAGAAAAAGTGCTGGCGTTTCTGCCTGAAGCACTCGGCAAAGCGCTGCATTCCTATAAAGAATTTATGGGCGCTGAAATTCCCGATGATGCAAAAGGGTTTTCAGCGCACCATACCGCCTGCAAGGTTGCAATTGCGCATATCGAGCTTTTGTTAAAGCTGGGCCGTATGAGTGGAAGCGATGAAATTACAGATGAAGAGATTAAAAAAGAGATCGCCGAAGCCGAGGCGGAAATGAAACGTTGATATGATCACCTTCCCCGTGTTCCTCGTGATGTGGAACAGGGGGATGGGTTTCTTGACACCCGATGTGCATTTAAGGATTGCCGCGTGGCTTGAGCAAAATTACGAAGCAAAGAATACAAAACTTCTTTTAATGGCATTCAGGGCCTGCGGTAAATCAACAATCGTAGGCCTTTTTTGTGCGTGGTTGCTGTACCGCAACCCGAATTTGCGCCTGCTAATACTGGCGGCCGATGTGGCGCTGGCACGCAAGATGGTGCGGAATATCAAGCGTATCATTGAGCATCATAAGCTCACTAAAAGCTTGAAACCGGCGCAGGCCGACCAATGGGGCAGTGAGCGTTTTACCGTGAAGCGTAGCCAGGAATTGCGGGATCCGTCTGTGATTGCACGGGGCATTCTCTCGAACATGACGGGCAGCCGCGCTGACATTATTATATGTGATGATGTGGAGGTGCCGCGCACCTGTGATACGCCTGACAAGCGTGAGCGTCTACGCGAGAAACTGGGCGAGGTGGATTTTATTTTAACGCCTGGTGGCACGCAGCTTTATGTGGGGACGCCGCATACATTTGAAACAATCTATGCCACAAAAAGCGAGGATGCGGATTATCTGTTCGGCTTTGTCGATTTACGTGTGCCGATTATGGATGAAACAGGTGCAAGCGCATGGCCTGAGCGTTACCCGATTGCTGAAATTGAAAAGCTGAAACAAAAAACAGGCCAGCGGCTTTTTACAAGCCAGATGATGCTACAGCCTGTGGACGATAAAAAGGCACGGTTCGATATCAACGCGCTGCAAAAATATAATACGCCGCTTGTTTATAGCGAGGTGCAGCGCCAAGCCGTGCTGAGTATTGAAGGGCGCAAGCTGGTTTCGGGCAGTGCCTACTGGGACCCTGCCTTGGGCCGCGAAGGCGGTGATGGCAGCGTTGTGGCAGTGCTATTTACGGATGAGGCGGGGAATTATTACCTTCACGCGCTTCAATATATATATGCAGAAAACAAAAGCGGTGATTCCGCAGCCGAGCAGCAATGCCGTGCGGTTGCAGCGCTTTGCGCGCGGCACTATGTGCCATCGGTGACGGTTGAACAAAACGGCATTGGCGGGTTTCTGGCCGGTATTCTGCGTAACGAGCTTGCCAAATTAAACGCTGTTTGTGCGGTGAAGGAGATTAGCAACCGGCGGAACAAGGAAAACCGCATTCTTGATGCGTTTGATGCGGTTTTAAGCGCACGGAAATTATTTGTACACGCGGATGTACTCGAAACACGCTTCCTGCGCGAGATGAGTGAGTGGTCGCCAACCCGCAAACATAACGAAGATGACGGGCTGGATGCTGTTGCGGGAGCAATTTTACAAGAGCCTGTGCGCCTGCCGCGTATTTACGGCAAGGCCAATGTCGTTTCATGGAAAAAACCAATTTATATGAAGGAGCAAACATGAGTTGTATCGCCAATGATTTTATGTGGTGGGTGTCGATGATCGAGATCCCCGTTGTCACGGCCCTGATCGGGTTTTTGTGGAAGGTGCGGCAGGATTCCGAGCGCGGCCTGAACCGTATAAGGGATTTAATGGAAGCACACCATGCGCAGATACGTGAGGGTCTCTCTGCCTACAAGCTGGAAGTGGCGAAAAGTTACGCGCAAACAAGTGACATGAAAGACCTTGAAGAACGGTTGACGCGCCATTTGCTGCGTATTGAAGCAAAACTTGATTTAACTCACTAAAGGAGAAGAACATGAAAAAAGAAAAACCAAGACCAACATTAAAACCTGTGCCACAAGAGCAAACAGAGGCGGGGCAGAAATTTTTTGCCGAAATGGCCGTTGATGTGCTGGCGCGCACATTATGGGGCGAGGCACGTGGCGAGGGGACAGCCGGTATGCAGGCTGTTGCGAATGTGATTTTAAACCGTGCCGAAATTTCAAAACGGCTGAAAGGCTATTGGTGGGGGAATACGCTGATAGAAGTATGCCAGAAGCCGCGCCAGTTTTCGTGCTGGAACAAGGAAGATGCGAATTACACGAAAGTTCTAAGTGTTACCGAGAAGGATATTTATTTTGCAACCGCGCTGCGGATTGCCAAACGTGCTGTTGCCAGTGTATTGCCTGATATTACAAAAGGCGCAACCCATTACCACGCCGCCAGCATAACGCCCTATTGGGCACGTGGTGTAACGCCTTGTGCAAAACTGGGCCGGCATTTATTTTACCAGCTGATCGAGGTGTAGCATGTCGCCTTTACTCGCGGCAGGGCTGCCAGCACTGCTTGAAACGTTAGGCGGGCTTTTTAAACGTGTGCCGAACGTGGCAGCGCAAACGGCAGCAACGGCGCTTGAGGGTGTTTCGAACGCCATTAAAAACGGACAGGTAAGCCCCGAGCAATTACAGGAGATCAACCGCCATTATGAAGAACTGCAAAAACTGGAAAGTGCCGAGCGGCAAACGGCCTATACGCAAGTGAATGAGTCCCTACGCGCGGAAGTGGCATCAAGCGACCCGTATGTACGACGTATGAGGCCCACCTTTGGTTATATGATTGCCGTGACATGGGCCGCGCAGATGCTGGCCATTGCCTATGTCATTATTGTTGATACAGAATCGGCGGGTATTGTGATAGATGCGATGGAAAATCTCGGGACGATCTGGGCGGTGGGGTTATCGGTTCTGGGCATCTACGTATACAAAAGAAGCGAGGAAAAGCGCGGTTAATTTTCATGGCGCAACGCAAAAAACCGGCCCTTTTTCTTTGTTTCCCGCCAAGCGAATGCCTATGATGGGGGCACTCAGGGAGACATGAAATGACGACCAAAAAATACGGTGTGTTGTGTGCAATCGATGAAGATGATAGCGGCACGGCGCTAGACATTTGGGATACAGAAAGCGAGAAGAGTGAGTCTTTTTATATCTCGGGTGCTATTGAACAACGCCTCCTTGAAAATGCCAATGTGTATGGCACACCTGTTTCTTACTGCGTTGACCGCTTTGGTATGGTGTATGATGTCGAGCACGCGCCTTACAATTCATGGCCTGCGAATCTGCAAAAAAGTGCTGATTTTAAAATGTGGCAAGACCATTACGCCAAGCCTGCCTTCGCGCCCGTTGGCCCGTAAAAATACATCAAACCTCTGGCCCGAGGACATCCACTTTCTGGGTGTTGTGGCGGCCGAGTTTATATTCACGGTATAATGTATAGGCGCCGGCGCCGATAATAAGGGCGGTGCCTATAAATGTTGTCAGGCTCGGGTAGTCGCCGAAAATAAGAATGCCGAACAAAACGCCCCAGAACATTTGCGTATAGTGAAACGGTGTTACAATAATGGTGGCCGAAGCCTTGGTGAAGGCATGTGAATTTAAAAGAATGCCGCTAAACCCTGCCAGTGCGTACAGGCAAAGCAGCCCGATATCGACAGGCGGGATGGTTGCGGGGATTTCTGCAAAGAAGAGAAAAGGCAAATTGGCAACAAGAATGCCTAGATAGGGGAAAAACGCGAAGCGCGGCAGAAGTTTCACCGGCCCGATTTTGCGGATGATGATGACATTAAATGAAATAAGAATAACCCCGCCGATAACGAAAAGAATATCGTAACCAAACTCGCCGAATTTCCCGACAACCAGCACCAGCACACCGGCAAAGCCGATAACAAGCGCAAGAAAACGGTGCAGCCCGAATTTTTCCCCCAGCATAAAATACGACATGAGCATGACTAGAAACGGTGTCGAGAAAATAATGGCATAGCAGTAGGCCATGGGCAGGGTTTTAAAGCCATTGAGAATTACAATGGCAATAACGCCCGTAAGAATGCCGCGCAGTAAATGTAAGTGAAGTTTGGTGGGGAAAAACCCTTTCCATTTTTTCTTGCGGTAAATCCAGACAGAAGAAATGACAAGCGCGATAGCACTGGCAGCAACGAGGAGAAAGTGAATGTCGTAGCTTTGCGAAAGGAACTTTCCTGTGGCATCGCCAATGCTGTGAAACCCATAACCCGCGAGACAAAGAATCACGGCATAGAAATCGGGGCGGGCACGGAGGTAGGAAAGAATACGCATTGAAAGGATTATGGCAGTAGGTCAGAATAATGTCATCTTTAATAGTGTCATCCCCGCGGAGGCGGGGATCCGGCAATAAAAAAATGGACAAGCAATATTTTGTTTATATTATGGCACGCGGGCGCAACAGTACTTTCTATGTTGGTGTGACATCGGAGCTTCAAAAGCGCGTTTGGCAGCATAAAGAGGGGCTTTATGACGGGTTTACGAAAAAGTACGATATTAACAAGCTTGTATATTACGAAATATTCGACGACCCGGAAAATGCGATCAAGCGCGAAAAAAGATTGAAGAAATGGAATAGAACATGGAAAATGCGGATTATAGAGGAGATGAATCCGGCCTGGTGCGACTTATATGAAATATTGTAGCCGGATCCCCGCCTCCGCGGGGATGACAAAAGATAAAAAGAGAAAATGAAATTCGCAGTACCTAAATTCTTTAAAAACGAGGCTTCGGGCGCGCTTGTGCTGGGTTGTGCCGCCGCGGCGGCCCTTATATGGAGTAATAGCCCTTTTGCAGACGGTTATAAGGCCGTCTTTAATTATGACATTGTCCACTGGATTAATGACGGCCTGATGGTGCTTTTCTTCCTGCTGGTGGGGCTGGAGATCAAGCGCGAACTGACAGATGGCGAGCTTTCGACGAAAGAGAGTGCGCTTTTACCGTTGCTGGCCGCGATGGGCGGTATGGTTGTGCCTGCCCTTATTTATCTGGCGATTAATTTCCAGCATCCGCAAAACTGGAATGGCTGGGCGATCCCTTCTGCCACCGATATTGCCTTTGCTGTGGGGCTGATGGCTGCGTTTGGCAGCCGTGTACCGTTGCCGCTTAAAATTTTCCTGCTGGCGATCGCCGTGATGGATGATCTGGGTGCGATTATTATTATCGCACTTTTTTATGGCGGCGATATTGATATTTCGATGTTGGCAATTGCTGCGGTGGTGGCCGGTATTATGTTCTCGATGAATATGCGGATTAAAACCGTATGGCCGTACCTGCTGATGGGTGTTGTGCTGTGGTATTTTTCTTTGGAGTCCGGTATTCACGCAACAATTGCCGGTGTTATTACCGCGATGGCAATTCCGACCCCGCGTGTAAAAGATGTCGAGCGCAAATTGCATAAGCCGGTTTCATTCCTGATTTTGCCGATTTTCGGCCTTGCCAATGCCGGCATTAGTTTTGCGGGCATGGGCTTTGAAAGCCTGCTGGAGCCGGTTGCGTTTGGCATTGCGCTGGCGCTGCCTTTTGGCAAAGCAATTGGTATTTTCGGCGTTTGTTGTATTTTCTTCTGCTTCTTTGCGCGGCCCGAAGGCGTGTGTAACAAGCAGTTGCTTGCCATGTCACTCATGTGCGGTATTGGCTTTACCATGTCACTTTTTATCGGTTTGCTGGCCTTCCCTGACGAGCTGATGCGTACAGAAATGCGCCTTGGCGTTTTTGCCGGCTCTATTATTTCTGCTGTTGCGGGCACTATTATTATGGCGGTGGCGCTGAAAGATACGCATAAAAATGCCGGCATTGCACAGCCTGCGCCAACGCAGGAAATCAGCGTGATGATTGATGACGAAAATTAGAATAGACAAGCTGCTTTCAAATCTCGGTTACGGGTCGCGGCAGGAAATTACGCGCGCGGTAAAGCTGGGCGCGTTTGCCGTGGGGGATATTGTTTATACCAATGCCTCCGAAAAAATTGAACTGGATGAAACCCTGCAGCGTGAGGGGCGTTTTATGGACGAGCCGCTGGAGCCACTCTCGTCACTTGTGATGATTATGCACAAGCCGGTGGGGTATGTGTGCTCGACCAAAGAGCACGGCATGCTGGTTTATGATTTGCTGCCCGAGCGCATGCGTATGCGCAACCCGATCCTCTCGATTGCGGGACGATTGGATAAAGAATCATCCGGCATGGTGATCCTCTCGGATGATGGTGATTTTGTGCATCGCCTGACGAGCCCGAAACATAAAAGCACAAAATTTTACGAGGTGACGACCGCCAAGCCTGTTTTAACGGAAGATACAGCGCTCTTTGAAAAAGGCGGGATGATTTTACCCAAAGAGGACAAACCGCTATTGCCCGTGAATACGCTGAAGCTCGATGAATGCAAGCTGCGGCTGGCTTTACAGGAGGGACGTTACCGCCAGATCCGCTTTATGATGGAAGAAGTGGGGAATGCGGTGGTAACATTGCACCGTTACCAGATTGGCCAGTTGCAGCTGGGTGATTTGCCTGAGGGGCAATTCAGGATTCTAACCGAAGCAGAAAAAGAACAATTATTCGCCGCGGCGCATCTGTAATCAAGGCGCCGGCGGGCGGGCGACTTTCAGCAGGATGCCGCATTTTGTTTGCTGTTTTTGCGGGAAGATATCAACAAGGTCAACGCCTGCAACATTTGCAACTTTCTCGATATCCTTGATCGGGTTTTTGGCTGACAAGATAGAGCTGATTTTATGGCCCTTCTTGATCTCGATATCACCATCAACCGTTGTCATTGTGTGGTCTTTTGTCGCAATACAATCAATCTCGATACGGCAGGCAGTGGCGTTCCATGATGAAACGGCTTCCCAGTTCCCGAGAACGTCATAATTTCTATCGGTGATCACCCCTTCATGAACAGCACGGGCAATGCCACTGAGCGAGAAGCAGGCGAAGGCGGGTGTTTGTTCGTAGCGTTTCAGGAGTTTGCCAACATCGCGCTCGATATCAAGCGTCATGAAAATGTAAGAGCCTACGCCGTGGCGTAAATTGATTGTTGCGAAGTAGTCACACAGAACCTCGCGTGAGTCGCGGCCTTCTTTCAGAAACTCCGGCGCGTTCATCAACATGCCGCCGAAAATTGCTACAAGATCATTACCCTTGTGTTCGCTCAGTTCAATCGGTTCACGACGGTAAGCGTTACCAACGATGGCAGATGTATTGAGACCAAGCTCTTCGTTGAAAAGACGGGCTGAGTCAACCGCGTAGGAGGGCACAATATCAAAAGAGGTATAGCCGCTGACGCGGTGTGTCTTCGAGGGGTCATTGACCAGTGAGCGGACAAAAGGAATGGATTTTGTGCGGACCGAGTTTTGTTCGCCCGGGCCGTATTCGTAAACCGAATAAGTGCCGCCCGGCAGGGATGTAAGAAGTATGTTATCGACAGGGTCTGAAACGAGTGCCTTCACAAGCGAAGCGTCACCGAAATCAACCTCGGGGGATGATAATTCGTGTGCATCCCAGGCATTACTGCCCCACAGGATGCGGTCGCCGTCTACAATTTGTCCGCTGATCTGGTAGTCTTTCGGGTCAAAGAAAAGGTGGCGGGTGAGAAGGCCATTGCCTTCGTCGCGCACGGCCATCAGGAAGTCATTGCGGAATTTTTCACGCTCGCGTGCAACAGCTGTCTGGTTATCATTGCAGTTTTCAAGTGCACCACAGCCAAAAAAGCTCGCGGCAAGGCGCGACTCTGTATTGTCGGCCAGTTTCCTTGCTGTTTGTCTTTTTGTTGTTTTACCCGCCATTATACGCTTCTTTTATCCCGTTGCTTTTATCTTTCCTTTGGGGATTGCCGGTACGGCCATTTCCCACATTGCCATGAACTGCGCACGGTAGGCGCTGGCCACAGCCGGATACTGTAAAAGTATAACGGTCGGCTCGGCGTCCAGAATCATGATCGCGAGCTTCGAACCGTATTGGTAGAACGGCACGGAGCTGAAGAATTCGCGTTTGATCCAGCGATATTCGGCGTAATCGGACGTCGCGAGGAAATAATCATCACCTTCCTGTAACAGGATTTTGTAAGTGACGTTTTTCAGTTCCTGCATACGATTAACGTGTGTTTGCACGTTCGAGTCGCCAAGCCATTTTTCAAACTGGCGTTCGTCAACGTTGCTGACAAGGATCTCACTACCTTCATTCTTGACGGTGTTGTAGACATCCTCGTAGAAATCCCAGAAGCCCATACGGCCCTTCAGGATTTTGACATCCCCGGACTTCAAACGGACTCCATCGGTACCGATAAATTCAATACCGGCATTCTCGAATGCTTTTTCGATGAGGCTGATTGTGCTTTCGCGGGGGCTGACGTTACCAGTTTCAATGGAACCAATTGACGTTGCCGAAATGCCTGTGCGTTCGGCGAGGTCGTTTTGACTCCATCCCAGAATACCTCGCGCGCCCCTGATTTGCGCTGTTGATATGGCCATTTTGGTCTATCCTTATGTTTTAACGAGTTAACGAACCTTACCGCATCTTTTGGGTTTTTCCCAAGTTATTTGTTGTTATATGCGGCATTGCGATAAAATGCAAGAAAATATGACAAATAAATTGAAAGATTCTTGTGAATCTGCCCGTTAACCTTATTTCCGTTGACTCTACCCATAAACTTATGCTTTTTACAAGTATAAATTTGCTTTTTAGCAAGTTTCCTTTTTAACCCCACACTTTATTCGCCCTGCCGTTGCGCAGGGCTTTTTTTTGCAAAAGAGCGCGGCCCCTCACGAAATATATATTGACATAAGACATTTATTTAACGTAAGGTTCTGGCGGTGTAGCTAAAGCATAAAAAATAGAGGGATGAAAAATGGATAAAAAAGAACCAAGAACAACAGTCGCGCATTTAAAGCCTGCGCGTGTTCTAACTGAAATGGGCATGTATGCCGCTGGTGGCGCAGGATTTGTTGCCCTTGTTACTGCAACGGCTCAACCGGAAATGCCAAGCGACCAGGAAATTGCTGATGACGCGCTGGCTGTTTGCAAAAGCACGATTGGCCGTGACTTCTCGGTTACAGTTGACGGTGATGCAACGATAATTCAAGCCAATGGTTACGAACAGAATATTGCAGATTGTACGCAGGATAACTACACCGCAGGCGTTGAGCAGGCACGCGAGAATTTCGTTGCCGGGCAGGCGCTATCAGATTCTGCTGTTCCGGAAATTCTTGCGGTTGTAGGGATTACTACTGCAGTAGCCTGTGGTGTGGCAAAACGCATTTTTGACAAACGTTCCACAGAGATTTCAAACCAGTCATGGGGACGCACATACCTTGATAATGGTGAGGACCTGTTTGAATATGATTTTGGCCCCGTTTATATGGGAGGATCACCACGCGCAACCTTCTCGGAGCGTGAGGGCGAGCGCCTTATAAAGGTGCCGATGCGGGAAGCATTTAGTCGCGGTGAAGAGTTTGACGAAACGCGATTGATAAATCTTTTGAGAACACTGGATGCAACAAAGGTTGCAGCAGCTCGCGCGGATTCATGGTCGCCGGATGTTATTCCAGAAGGCAAACCTGTAAAAGAGCGGTTGCCACTACATATCGTCCGCGAACGTGCGATTGGCTATATTCATGCGATCAACGCTATTCGCAGGGTTAAGGCGGATATTATTGCTGGCGGGGATGTAGCTCCTTATGTTCCAGCAGATTTATATGCGGATCCTGAAGATAAAACCGTGCGCCCGCTCCTGCAAGTGCCGGAAGCAAGCACAATTACAGCGAAAACAAATTTCGCGGCATTGCTTGACAATGTTGTGGCCAGCGCCGCGCCAACCCCTGCCGGGCTGGTGTTCCGTTAACAAGTATAAAATCACCAAAACATAAAAATAGAGGAAAATAAAAAATGACAAGACAAATCGTAACCGCAAAAGATATCAGCCCCGCAGTGACTGACCGCATAGATGGCCAGAGACTCGTTGGTAGAGGTGTTCTCGGGGTCGGTATGGCCGTCGGGGTGGCTGCTTTATGGGATGCTGCCGATAAAGTTACTCTGCTGAACGACGCCACGCCTGATGAGTCTCTCGCACGTGCGTTAAGCGCCTGTGATGATGCGAGCAATATAACGCTTACAGTTGATGGCAATGATTTGCAAGCAGATCTGGCCGCACACTTTGCTACCGTTGATTCTTGCGTGCAAGGAGAATTGCGGGATTCTTCGCCTGCATTTCTGGCGCAGGATAATCTGGCCGCGCAGGCGGCGCTCGGCTGGGTGTTGTTATCCTGCTCATTGCTGCTGGCGGTGCCGTGGCTGCTGAAAAGGCGTTAACAAAACTGGCTAGCACACGCATAGAGTTGGAGCACGCCCACTTCACACGTAGTACAGATGGTGAAACACCATTCTTTGGCACATTTAAGCACTCATATGCGGACGGAGAAATTTGTGCCAAGTCAACCTATCTGCCTGATACAGGGAGCCTTAGTCTTTTAAAAGTATCTATAGGCCGTAACGGGGTTGCAGAAAACGGTTACCATGAAAGCACATTAACCGAGCAAGAATTGGCTATCACGCTGGAAGCGCTGGGAAGCCATGGTGTGAATAAGGGCGAGAAGCTGCTGAAAGACTGTGTAAAGAGTGCATGGCTACAAGACCGCGTTGAAGACCTGATTACAGCTATCAACAAGATCCGCGTTGCAAAGGCATATATTGCACAAGGGCCTGATGCCGATAAGTATGATCCGAAAGATTTATATCTGGACCCAGCCAGCAAAACATTGCGACCACTTGTTCAAATGCCGGCCGCAGGAAGCATTACAAATAAAACACGTTTCGGGAGATTGCTGGATAATGTAGAGGGCGCGCCAGCACAGCCGCCTAAAAATCAATTCGCCCCGCGCGTGCTGTAAAAAAATAAAAAGCCCCGCAAGGGGCTTTTTTCTTATGCTTGTATCAGGGCGCGGGCGGTGGTGGGCTGGCTTGCGTTTTCCGGTAATGATAGGCGTTTTGGGACTGCATTTCGGTTTCCTTCAGGGCCGTGACGTTCAGCCCGTGATTTTCCCCGAAGGCACCATCAACAATATCCAACAGGGTGAAGATATCTTTCTCGTCTATGTCGAAGCGGTACCCCACAATATCACCATCGTAATCGGTCACAGGCCTGCCGACCTTGCCGAGGGCGATTTTTGCGCGGCCCAGCTTGTTGCGGAACTTACGTGCAAGAACCTGATCCATTTTCGGGTAGGCGTGGCCGCCCGCAGGGACGTCATCGGGTGCGCGCATAATTGTAAGAACGCAGATATCAAGCCGCATTGGCTTTATCACCCGTTAAACCTTCGCGGCGGGCGAGCGCTGCGACATCGGCATCGCGGCCTCTGAACTCGCGGTAAAGCACAGCAGGCGGGCGCGCGCCACCGGAACTGAGAAGCGTTTTGAACTTCTTCGCAACAGCACTGTTATAAAGATCGTCCGTTTCGCGGAAAGCTTCGAAGGCATCGGCATCAAGCACCTCGGCCCATTTATAGCTATAGTACCCAGCCGAATAACCGCCTGCAAAAATATGCGAGAAGTTTGTGAAAATGCGCGGCGTTACTTTTGCATTTGGTAACAAGCGGAATTCATCCATCAGCGCGTCTTCGAATTTGGCAAGGCCTGTAGACAGGGCTTTATCGACCTCCGAATAGAAATGCATATCAAGCGTTGCAAGGCCGATTTGCCGCAGGCCGAACGACCCCGCCATAAAATTTTTGGCAGCACGCATTTTCTCGATCAGATCCGCAGGCAGGCTTTCACCTGTTTCATAATGGCTGCTGATAAGCGCAAGCGTTTGTGGCTCATACGTCCAGTTTTCCTGCACTTGTGAGGGCAGCTCGACGAAATCCCAGAGCACATGATAACCCGAGATAGAACGGTAAGGTGAGCTGCCCAAGAGGCCATGGAGCGCGTGGCCCATTTCATGGAACAGGGTTTCAACCTCGTTATGCGTAACAAGCGCAGGCTTGCCGGCTACAGGCTTGGTGAAGTTACAAACAATAGCGACAACAGGCGCGCGTTTTTCGCCCTTGTAAATACCACCATCGCGGAAGGAGGTTGCCCATGCGCCTTCTTTTTTCTCGCCCGGGCGCGGGAATAAATCAGCATAGAAGGTGCCGCGGAAGACGTTTGTCTCATCATCGAATACGTCATAGGCTTTTACATCAGGGTGGTAGAGCGGGTAGTTTTTATTTTCGACAAAACGAATGCTGAACAGGCGCGAGAAATGCGCGAACGTGCCAGCAAGCACTTTTTCAATCGGGAAATAGGGGCGCAGTTCTTCATCATTAAAGCTGAATTTTTCTTCCTTCAGTTTTTCGGAATAATAGGCAGTGTCCCACGGCTGGATATCATCAAGCCCGTCTTTCTCGTGCGCGAATTTCTTGACCATTGCGATATCCTGCAAACCGGCAGGTTTGTAACGCTTCTTCAGATCATCGAGGAATTTGAAAACCGTTTCAGGTGTTTCGGCCATACGGCGCTCGAGCACGTAATGGGCCGGTGTTTTATAGCCAAGCAGTTGCGCACGCTCGTTTGAAAGCGCAAGGATTTGTTCGGCGAGTTTTGTGGTGTCCCACGCATCGCCCGCGCAAAGCGCGGCGTTTGCACGCCATATTTTTTCGCGCAGTGCACGGTTATGTGCGTAAGTGACAACGGGAATATAAACAGCGTAATCAAGCGTGACGCAATATTCGCCCGTTTTCCCTTTTTTCGTGGCGCTTTCTTCCATGGCGGCCAGAATAATATCGGGGATGCCGGCAAGCTCGTTTTTATCGGCCGTAAAATAAGCAAAAGCTCCGCGCGCTTTTGTATTATTCTCGCGGTATTTCGGTGCAAGCACCGACATTTCCTGATCGATGGCTTTCAAGCGTTCTTTTTTATCTTCGGGCAGAAGCGCACCGTTACGGACGAAGCCTTTATAGGTGTTATCAAGGAGCGTCCATTGCTCGTCACTCATTTTATTTTTATCGGCCGCGTCATAAACCGCTTTCACACGAGCGAAAAGGTCGGCATCGAGCGCAACTTCACTGCTATAGGCGGCAACAGCGGGGTCAAGCTTCTCGGAAAGGGCTTGTAATTCATCACCGCCCACGGCAGAGAGCAAGTTGTGGTAAATGGTATGCGCTGTATCAAGATCATCGCTTGAGGTTTCAAGTGCCTCGATTGTGTTCTCGAAGCTTGGCGTGTCTTTGTTGTTTTTAATCGCGGCGATATTTGCGCGCGCGCGGATAATGCCCTCGGTGATAGCAGGTTCGAAATGTTCGGTTTTAATGAGGTCGAAACGCGGCGCCAGATTAGGCAGCGTTGAGGTTTCTAAAAGTGGATTCGTCATGCTTTATATATAGGTCGGAACCTTGTGTCATGCCAGCGAAAGCTGGCATCCAGAGTTAAAAACTCAATTTTTCTTTGTAAATCTGGACCCCAGCTTTCGCTGGGGTGACATATTGTTATGGTGTGCTTATGACGGGACGCATTGGCACACATGGTTCGGTGCACCACAAGGTGGGTTTTCCTCTTCTGCCAATCCTTCACGACGAAGAAGTGCCAGCGGGTCGGGGTCGCCGCCTGTGAGTTCGCGGAACAATTCCGCCTGATGGCGTGTACCACCTGCTTCCAGATAGCGTTTGAAAGCGCGGCACATAGCGGGGTCATAAATGTTGCCTGTTGCCTTCATGCGTTCGAACGTGGTCGCGTCCATCACTTCTGCCCATTTATAGCTGTTATAGCCGGCTGCATAATCGCCGGTAAATACACAGCTGAAAATATGGTTTAATTGTGTACCGAACAGGTTCAGTTCATCGGTATGGGTTAATGTGCGGAAATCTTGCATCACACCCTTCTCGAAGTTTGCCAGCCCCATTTCTGCAACGCGTGCGGGGTTCAAATAGAACATCATATCAAGTGTCCCGATTGAAACCTGACGCAGGCCCACAGTCGCGGCCATGAAGGTTCCGGCCTGATCCATTTTTTTAATAAGCTCAAGTGGCAGAGGCTCTTCCGGCCTTTCAAAATGGCCACTTACCATCGCCAGTGTTTCAGGCTCGCCCAGATAATTTTCCTGGAATTGTGACGGGTGCTCGACCGTATCCCAGAACACGTTGAAGCCAGCAAGGCGCGGGTATTTTGATGTGCCGCAAAGTGCGTGTGTGGCGTGGCCCATTTCATGGAAGTTTGTATTGGCTTCACCGAATGCCAGCAACGCAGGTTTGTCGCCTACGGGCTTGGTGTAATTGCCACAAATGGCAACAACAGGCGGGTGATATTCGCCCTTATACATGCCGCCTTCACGGTAAACAGTGGCCCATGCGCCGCCTTTTTTACCTTGGCGAGGGAACGGGTCGGACAGCAGAATGCCCTTGTACGCGCCTGTTTCGTCGTCATAGACATCATAGGCTGTGACATCGGGATGGTAGACGGGATATGTTTCGTTTTTCTCGAAGCGGAGATCAAGCTGTTTCGAGAAATGCTGGAACGCGCCTTGCATCACTTTTTCGAGTGGCAGATAGGGGCGGAGTTCTTCGCTGCTGAAGCTGAAAAGTTTTTGCTTCAGTTTTTCCGCATAGTAGGCGCTGTCCCATGGCTGGAAATCCTCAAGCCCGTCTGTTTCGCGGGCAAATTCCTGTATTTGTGCAGATTCCTGCAGCGCGGCAGGTCTGTAATTATTTTTCAGGTTTTCCAGGAAGTCCATAACCGTTTCAGGGTTCTGGCTCATGCGGCCTGCTGTTACGAAGTGCGCATGCGTTTTATAGCCTACCAGTTCGGCGCGTTCCTGACGCATTTTCAGGATTTTGAGAGCAACGGGTTCGTTATTGGTATCGCCTTCTGTTGCAAGCTTGCCAGCCGCGCGCCACAGATATTCACGCAAAGCACGGTTCTTCGCATGCACCATCACAGGGCCGTATACGGGAGCATCCAGCGTGATACGCCATGCATCGGGGCGGCCTTTCTCGACAGCATCTTGTTTCATGGCCTGAATTTTAAGTGCAGGGATGCCCTCAAGTTCGGCTTCATCTGTTACGTAATGCTCGAATGCACCACGTGCTTTGACAAGGTTGGCCGTGTAACGCGCGCCGGTTTCAAGGATATCTTTATCAAGCTGCTTAAGGCGTACTTTTTGCGCATCACCCAATAGTGCGCCGTTACGTGCAAAATCGGAATAAGTGGCTTCAAGGAGTGTCAGCTCTTCAGCACTCAGTGTTGCACGGTCAACAGTTTCATAAACTTCTTTTACGCGCGCGAACAGGTCGGCATCGGCCAGCACTTCGTTTTTGTAGCCGGGGAAAGTGTCGCCCATTTTTCCGGCGATATCATTATAACCGCCACCGAGCGCAATCATGTTGTTTTCGAATGTCAGATAAAGAACTTTCAGCTCTTCATGGGCGAATTCGATTTGTTCGATTGTGTTCTGGAAGGTTGGTGCTTCGGCATTGTTTTTAATCGCTTCAATATTGGCTTTTGCCACCTGCTTGGCCTCAAGCGCGGCAGCCACAAAATGTTCCGGCTGCATTTTATCGAACTGCGGTGCGAAGTTTTTATGCGGTGAGGTTTCGAGCAACGGGTTGGGTGAGAAACGTTCGCGGGCAGCTTCAAGGCCCTCGCGCTCACCTGTTGGCAGGGCGGCAAAGGCAGCCTCAACACGTGCAGCAAGCGCGCCGCGATAGCGGATTGAATCCATGAAAACTTTGTAGGACGTTTCAATGGTTTGCTGGTCGGCCTTTATTTTCTTCTGCTCTTTTTCGAGTGCGGCGAGGGCTTCGTCATAATTATCAATTTCCTGCTCGGCCAGCTGGAGTGAATTAAAGGTCGTTCTGAGTGACAGGCGGGCAGCTTCTAGGCGTGCATCCGACACCGCATTTTCCATGGTTGTGAGATAGCCAAGTGTGTTCTCGACGGTTGGCGCTTCAGGGTTCGCAATAATATCTTCAATAAGTTCGTATGCTGCTTTCAGCATATCGTTATAGATTTCAACAGGCGTTTGTGCGTCAGCGTTGCTCATGATGAGGCTTCTCCCTTACCGTTATTTATGCCTATATATAGGTGATTACCCCGATTAATTACATATTACTTGGCCGCATGCAAGGGACGATACGCTCTGAAGAATTCGACGATATTTATTTCTCGCCTGAAAATGGCTGGGACGAGACTAACCATGTGTTTTTAAAGGGAAATAATCTGGCCTCGCGCCTTGGCGCGCCGCGGCATTTTACTGTGGGTGAAACAGGGTTTGGCACGGGTCTTAATTTTTTTGCGGCGTGGGAGCTGTTTGACCGCGTGAAGAAGGCGGGGCAGCGATTCACCTTTTTAAGCTTCGAAAAACACCCGCTTTCTGCTGCGCAGATTAAAGAAGCGCTGGTACCGTGGCATGAGAGAATAGGTGCGCGGCTGGAGAGATTTTTAAGCTGGTATGAATTGATTGTGCCCGGCGAACATATTCTGCACGTCGCCGATGATGTGACGCTGCGCTTGGTGATTGGTGATATTAACGACACGATTGCGGGTGTGCAGGCAAACGTTGATGCATGGTTTCTGGATGGTTTTGCACCTGCCAAAAACCCGGCTATGTGGAGTGATGAAGTTTTCAAACATATCGGGCGTTTAAGTGCAGGTGGGGCAACGGCTGCAACATTTTCATCGGCGGGCGTTGTAAAACGCGGGCTGCAAAGTGCAGGGTTTGAAATTGAAAAAGTGCAGGGCTATGGCAGCAAGCGCGATATGGTGGTGGGGCGCAACCAGTTTCCACGTAGCGTGAATGATAGCGTTCAAAAAATTGCCATCATCGGTGGTGGCATTGCCGGTTGTGCGGCGGCTTACGAAGCTTACCGCGCAGGGCATGCGGTTACATTGTTTGAAGCGGAGGGTGCTTTAGCGCTACGTGCTTCGGGCAATAAAACGGGGCTTTATAATCCGCGTTTCAGGAAATTGTGGGATGCAGAAGCACAGCTTTATTCAAACGGTTTTTGCCATGCCGCGCGTTTTTACAAGCATCTGGAAGGTATTGAATATAACCGCACGGGGACGCTGCATTTACTAACCGATGCCGAAAAAGAAGCGCGTATGCGCGCCATGAATACCGCATGGGGCTGGCCGGAAACGCATGCGCGGATATTAAACGCGCAAGAAGCGTCTGACATTGCAGGGGTTACATTGCCTGTGGGTGCTTTATATTTGCCCGAGGGGGGAAGCGTTTCACCGCCGCTTCTTTGTGAAGCACTGACAAAGAATATTGAAAAACGGTTCAATGAAAAACTTGAGGTTTTACCCGAAGGTTTTGATGCGGTGGTGATAGCAAATGCCTATGCGGCTGTAAAGTTGCTACCGGAGCTTGTCGATAAAATCCATACTGTGCGTGGGCAGATAGGCTTCGCCGATGCAAACGCGACAAGCACAAAACTGAAAACCAATTTATGTTATGGTGGTTATCTGGCCCCTGCAATGAATGGGGTTCACGCTGTTGGCTCCACCTATCAGAAATGGCTGGAGGACGAGGAAGTGCGCAGCGAAGATAATGCCGAGATCATCACGAAACTGGAAGAAGCGGTGCCCGCCCTTGCAGGATTGAAGATAAAAGAAGCGCGCGCAGCTTTGCGCACAACGTCAAAAACGCACCTGCCGTTACATGGCCACATATATACCCCTATGCGCGATAACCTTTATATCAGCATAGCGCATGGCTCGCACGGGCTTACAACCGCACCGTTTCTAGCATATAACCTATTGATAAATAATAATTAAATTCTCCTTGTTATTCTTCCCGCACCCTGTTAATTTACGTAATTAACAAAATCGGGTGTGATGAAAAAAAGCGATCTACCAATTCTGGTTATTGATGACGATGGCGATGAAAGTCTGCCGGCGGCAAACCTGAAAAAATTCTTTTTCAGGAAAAATACCAAAATCAGCATGAGCCTTGAAGGTGCGCTGCGTATGTTACGGCGTGCGAAAGTGACGGGCCATTTTCCGCAAGCAATCATACTGGATGCTTACGATCAACTGGATAAAAACTGGGGCCAGGAAAACGCAAAAGAAATTATTGATTGGTTTAAAGCGAATGCACCCGAACAGTTGCCACCGTATTTTATTTTTAATTCCGCTGATGATAATTGGGCAGAAAAATCAGCGCGGGTTATACAAGATTATATCAATGATAACAGGCTTAAGGATCGCTCTAAAATCCTGTCTGCTGACAAGAGTGATTTGACGCATATTTATTATGATTTTCTGAAAGGCCATTCCGTGTTCGAGCTTCCTACAACGAATGGCTATTCTGTGTTTCTCAATGAGGTCATGGGCTTGAATATCCCTACGAATAAGGAAGAATACACGAAGTATATTCTTTCGAAGGGGGATAAAGCACCGGAAGATATTCTTGCACTTGTAGCAAACGAGATATGGACGCCGCAAGAGGCGCTTCTTGGCCTGCGGCCACATATAACAAAGGGTGTTGACGTACGATACGGGCGGGCCTTCAAGACCGAGCGCCATGAATCGCTCATGAAAAAAGAAATCATTTTCTACGGATGCGAGGGTGAGCCGGTAACCGCGCATGCGGCATTTTCGGTGACAGATGTAGAGGCGCTGGCATTAGAGGGCAAAAAATCTATTCTAATCCTTAACAAGTACAATAACGACTTTATACCGCATCTGAAAAATATTGCGGGGGTCGTCATTTTAGAGCAGGAGGGTAGTGCGCACCTTGCCATGGTTTTGCGCGCACACCAGATTCCCTCGCTGATCGGGATTGCATCATATTATGATGCGGAAAAATTCCAGATAGAGCCGGGTGTTTCGTTGACTCTTGATCTCAAGCTGGATTTGCAGGATTACTCTGACGAACGCGCCTATGACTGGCTTGTGAAAGAGTGGCGGCGCGTCAATAACATTGAACGGTTTGACAGGCGGCAACCGCCAGCAGAATTGCAACGTGTCGTGACGACGGTTAAAACGGGCGATAAAATTACCTGCGCGGTTGACCGTGGCGCTTTGGTGTTAGGGGAAGCGCCCATTAAGCCCGAGCGTGCACGTTATATGGCGCAGTGGCTTGAAGATGTTCAGGTGTGGCTAAGAGAGTTTGCACCTACGCAGGATTTACACTGGAAGATTATTGCCGACCAGCCCGAGCAGCTTTACGGTATTAGCGGTGATGTCGGACTTGTGCGGACGGAACATTTTATTCTTTCTGATAAAGAGCAGATGGAGCTGTTCCGGTGCGCAGTTCTGGATGCAGGGAAATACGACTTCAGTGTTTTCGAAAGAAAACAAGCGGAAAAATTCAGGGAATTATTCCGTACTAACTTGGGCGTGAATATGCGCGTACGTTTGCTGGACCCGCCGCCAGCAGAATTTTTCCCGGAAGGAGGTATAAAACTGCGCGGCGTTCAACTAGCGCAAGCTGTACCAGCGCTTTATGAAACGCAATTACGTGCCATGATGAAGGCCTACAAAGAGAACCGTGATGCCATGCAAGATATGATGATCGAGCGGGAGCTGGATAAGCGGCTTGAAATTATGGTGCCAACGGTCGAGAGCGAACATGATGTGTTGTTCGTAAAAGAAATGGTTGAAATAATTGCTGCCGAATATGGCCTGACAAAAGAGCATTACAGGTTTGGCGCCATGCTGGAAACGCTGGGCGCGTGTGAGGATATCGAGAATATTGCCCGCCATGTTGATTTTATGAGTATCGGTTCAAACGATTTAACAGCGGAAGTTCTGGAATGCGGGCGGGACGATTGGGAAAAACGGCATAAGCTGACAATGAGAAATGGCGAGCGGGACCCGTTCTATGTGTTGCATGAAAAAGTTTATGCAGTGCTTGCCACGGCCTTGCAAAAGGCGCGTACCGTAAGGCCTGACCTGCAATTTGATCTCTGCGGTGAACATGGCGCTGATCTGGAATCGCTCGAGATGCTGCGGCCCCTTAAGTTGAGCGATGTTTCTGTGGCGCCAACCGAGCGTAATTTAAAGGGATTGCGGACGCTGTATGATTATAACAGCTTCCTGCTTGCACAGAGTGGTGACGCTAAGCCGGAATTGCTGACAAGATTCAATTTTAGATAAAAGAAGCGCTTTCTTTAGACTCTCTGCGTTAAAATGAGAGTGGGGGAGGAATGTCACTATGGCACGGCGCTATTATTTCCGCTCACGCAAGGGTGCAACCGCAATAGAATATACATTGATCGCAGCAGGCATTGCCCTGGCGATTGTTGTGGCTGTTTTTACATTCGGTGACATGCTGAATGTTACTTTTTTCACGCGGCTGCCCGAGGCGTTAGGGCTTTAATTTTTTAACTGTGAGAGAGATGGATCACCACGATTTCCGGTTCTGTGAAGAAGCGGAACGGCATAACGCTTGTGCCGATTCCTGAGGTGACGATCAGGTCTTTTTCATCCCACTTTACATGACCGTAGGAATATTCCAGCGGTGCACGGCTGGCATTGAAAAATGCGCCATGCAGCGGCGCGGTAATTTGCCCGCCATGTGTATGGCCTGCAAGAGCCAGTGCGGGTCTTGTATCGCAATAGGTGAGGGCGGCGGGGTCATGCATCAGGGCGATGACGGGTTTGTCGGCGGGCGCATTTGCCATGGCATGCGTATAATCGGGCTGGCGTGTGGTGTCATCCGCGAGACCTGCCAGCCAGAAAGAGCCACCATCACTTGTTGCGATTTCACGCCCCGCATTCTCGAGAACGGTAACGCCGTTTTGCTCTAACTCACGCCACATGCCTTCGCCGTCTTTGTACCATTCGTGATTACCCAGTACCGAGTAAACACCGTAAGGTGCGCGCAGGCGTGCAATCTCGGGAGCAATCGCTTCGGGCGGTACATAAGAACCACCGATCACATCACTGATAAGATAATCACCGCCGAGCAATGTGATGTCGGGTAATTGCGCGTTTGCAAGATCAACAATCTCTTTTACACGTGTAAGTGGAACTGACGGGCTGCCAATATGAGTGTCGGAGATAAAAACAATTTTCAGTGGGGCCGCGCTTGCAGGCCATTTCGGTGTGGCGAGATGATAATGCCGGACAGCAACAGGGCCAAAAGTATCGGCTAGTGTTTTACCGGCAACAGCTGTCCCCAGTAATGCTACGCCACCACCCAGAAGCGCCCGTTTTGAAAGATGCATAGGGCGAGATTAGCGATAATCTGGGGTTTGGCGCAAGGGGAAAAAGCCTGTAGTATAAGGCCATGATTTTTATCGCGTTTTTCATTGCGGCGCTGGCAGTTGCGTTGGCTGTTCCGTATGCGGTGCGCATGGCACAGGCCGCCAATTATGTGGACATGCCGGATGCGCGCAAAATCCATGAAGGTGCTGTGCCACCCGTTGGTGGCATGGTTATTTTTCTTGTTTTCTTTTTAATGCAGCTTTTTGCACCATCATCACTTGATGTGACAGCGCCGTGGATTTTGCTGGGGCTTATTATTCTCGTGTTCACCGGTTTTATTGATGACCGCTGGCGCGTACCGGCTGTTGTGAAATTCGGGCTGCATTTTCTGGTGGCGTTTCTGGCGGTGGTGCCCGGTGATGTGGAATTACAAACGCTTGGTAATTTATTTGGCCTTGGTGAATTTTCACTCGGCTGGTTTGCCATTCCGTTTACGGTTGCCTGTATTGTTTATCTGATCAATGCGCTGAACATGATGGACGGTATGGACGGGCTTGCAGGCGGGCTTTCACTGATTATCTGCTTCTGGCTTTTATATGCATCAATACAGGGGGGGCAGGGTGCACCGTATCCGCTGGTATTACTGGCGGGGTGTTTATGCGGTTTCCTGTGGCATAATGCACGCCACCCGAAAAATGCACGGGCCAAATTATTTTTAGGCGATGCAGGGGCAATGGGTCTTGCTTATATACTTTCTGTTTATGCGATCCGGATGGGCAGCGGTGATGCGCCGCTGTTTACACCTATTGCCGCGGCATGGATATTGGCTTTGCCGATTGTTGATGCTTTCGGGTTGTTAGTTGCACGTTTGCGCGCGGGCAAGCACCCGTTTGAACCGGATAACAACCATTTTCACCATCGTTTTCTGGCGGTTGGTTTTGCGCCCGAACAGGCAACACCGCTGATATTGTTACTCGCCTTTCTGATGGGAGCTTTTGGTGTTTTAGGGTCGGTTGCGGGCATACCATTGCCTGTTCTAAGCATTCTATGGATTGTTTTATGGCTGGGCCATGCGTATCTTGTTGCGCGACCTGAGCCGCTGCTAGCTTGTTTGCGGCTTTTAAGAAAAGTAACGGCGAAGAAATGAAGATTACGTACATTGTAACGAGGCTTGATGAATTTGGCGGGGTGCAGATTCATATCCGCGATATGGCGCTGTGGATGCGCGCGCAAGGGCATGAGGTGCATGTGCTTTCAGGCTGGCCCGGTATTATTTCGGACTATCTGGTCCATGAAGGTATTTCCTATACCGAGATCCCCGACCTTGTGCGGCCTATAAAGCCCGCGCAGGATGTTAAAGCGCTTCAACAGCTCAAGGAAAAACTTGCAGAAATAAAACCGGATATTGTGTCGTGCCATTCATCAAAAGCAGGCATGCACGGGCGTTTGGCTGCGAAGGCTTTAAAGATCCCCGTTATTTTTACCGCGCATGGTTGGGCCTTTACCGAAGGCGTGCCGTTGCGCGAGCAAACCATGTATCGCTGGATGGAGAAATTCGGCGGGATGTTCTCGGACCATATTGTGACGGTGAGCGAGCATGACCGCGAGATCGGTTTGAAGGCACGTATTGTACCGCCCGAGAAAATGACAGCGATCCATAACGGGATGCCGGATATACCGCCACCGTTGCGCAAGTTGCAAGAGCCGAATGATATTGTAAAAATCCTGATGGTGGCGCGCTTTTGCCCGCAAAAAGATCACGAAACACTGCTCCGCGCTTTGGCGGGCTGCACGCAGAAAAACTGGATGTTGCAGTTAGCTGGCTCGGGTGACTCGCTGCATATCCATAAACTGATTGAAGAACTGGGGCTTGATAACCGCGTGAGCATACTCGGCGAGCGCAGTGATGTGGATTATCTGCTGGAGCAAGCAGATATGTTTTGCCTGATCAGCCACTGGGAAGGATTCCCGCGTTCGATTTTAGAAGCGATGCGCGCACAGCTGCCGGTGATTACCAGCAATGTGGGCGGCTCGGCCGAGTCGGTGGTGCAGGGGGAAACCGGCTATGTGGTGGCGCGCAAGGCTGTGAAAGAGTTAAGCGAGCGGCTGGATGTTTTACTGAGTGACCCTGCGCTACGGCTGAAGATGGGCGGCGCGGGCCGCAGGCTTTACGAGGAGAAATTCCGCTTCCAGATTATGGCCGAGAAGACGTTTTCGCTTTATCAGCAGGTTTTGCAAGCCTGTGGAAAAGTCTAGGGAAAAGCCTGTGGGTTGATTGACCGCCCCTAGGGTGTCTTTACCCTGTTACATATGCGATTCACGAAATTATTCCTTTGTGCTTCTGCCAGTATTCTCCTTCTGGCTTCCTGCGCAACAGACAAGAACAGCGAACAGGTTAATCTAGGCCCTGCCGGCGCGCCGCAATCATTGCTGCCCGGCGACGTGCCATCCGAAAACATGGGCGATTGCTGCGCCGACCCTGCCGTTGGCGGTGATTGCTGTGATGAAATGGTGCAAGAAACAACAGTGACAACAACAAAAGTAGCCCCGCCGCCTGCGGGTATGCCGGTGCCGCCGCAAATGCTTTCATCAAAAGATGTCGAGGCGCGCCTTTCGCATCTCGAGCGTCGCGTCGATGATATTGACCGGTCGGTCACCGCGATGAAGCCTGCCATGCTGAAGGTAGAATTGTTTGACAAGAAGCTTGATGAATATGCCGCCACAAGAAACATGGCTTTGAAAAATATGCCCGTGGCTGTTGCGCCGCCGCCTGTTGCGCCACCACGGATGATGCAGCCGGTTATCGATGAGCCAAAAGCAGCACCGCCGCCAGCGCCTGCACCAGCTGCGAAAAAGAATGCTGTGAAAAGTGAAGTTCCGGCATCAGACGCCGCCGTAACAGCTGTGCGTATGAGTGACAGCGCAGGCAAGACGCGCATTGTTTTTGACCTGACCGGCCCGAGCAAATATTCATACGACGTTGATAATGATGAGAGGATCCTCACTGTTACGCTGGCCACTGCCAAATTACAGTCGGGGGCGAATCTTGCAAAAGCAGGTGCTTTGGTGAGTGCCATGGAAGCTCAGCCTGACGGGGCCGGAACACGCTATATTTTTGCATTAAAAAATGATGCCAAAGTAACGGCTGCTCAAGCCCTGACCCCCAGCGGTGGCGCCGGACACCGCGTATTCCTTGACTTACAGGCGCAATAAGCCCTTATTTTCAAGCGCTTTTTCACATAAAAATAGATACAATTTTAGGCAAATACTTGCCGAATTTAAGATGCATTAAAGGTCTATTCGATATCCTGAAAGGAGAAGAAAGAAGACTTATATATGCCGCCCTTCGAAGGACTCGATACCAGCGACAGCGCTCTGGATTTGCTCGATGATGATAATGCGCGGGATATTCTTTCGTCTGACTCGGTGAACAATGTTGTCTCTGCACCAGCTGTCACTATTTCCACGCCCACATATTTTATTGCCCCACAAGAAATTTCTATAGCGCCTGTTACACGCACAGCATCAATTACAAGCATCAGTGGCAGCACGAATGGAGCTACGAACGGAATCACAAATGACCCCGGCATGGTGTATGACGTTTTCATGCAGGCCGAGACAGGTGAAGAAGCGTTAAACAATTCTTTGCTGATTCCGGATGACGGTGAAGTAGGCGCGCCGCCACCACAAGTGCATTTCTCGCCGCAGATTGTTCCAACGGATCCGGGCTTGAGTGTAGGTAGTGGTTTTTACCAATGGCATTTAACCGGTACAAACGGCATTGATGCGCAAGGCGCGTGGGATAATGTAACAGGCAAGGGCGTGCGCATTGCCGTGTTTGATGATGGGTTCCAGTATGCGCATTCTGAACTTTCACCGAATTATAAAACAAATCTGGATTTTGACGTTTCAGGCAATAATGATAACGATGCGGCACCAGGGGCAAGCGATTTCCACGGTACGGCTGTTATGGGGACGCTGGGCGCTGATAATAACGGCCAGAGCGTTGTAGGTGTTGCGTTTGATTCGGAATTAATTGGTATTCGCCGGACCTATGATGGCAATACAGGTTTTGCCGACGAGGTGGAAGCGTTCCAGTATGTGCGCACAAGCGGTTCGGATGTTGTCAATAACAGCTGGGGCTCGACGATGGCGTTCGGGACGAACGCGCTGATCAACTACTTTGGTGCTGACACAACAGAAGTGTTGGCCGAGTTTGTGAACCTTGTGAATTTGGGCCGTGGGGGCTTGGGAACTTCGATTGTATTTGCTGCGGGCAATAGCCGCGCACAATACGCAAACACGAACACAGATAACTACAGTAACTCGCCTTACGTAATTACTGTGGGTGCAACAGATAGTAACGGCACGATTTCCGATTTTTCGACACCGGGTGCAAGTATTCTTATTTCTGCACCGGGCTCGGGTATCTGGACAACAGACCGCACAGGGGCCAGCGGTTATGCGGCTGGTGATATTGCACAGGTGCAGGGAACGTCATTCGCCGCGCCAATTGTGAGCGGTGTAATTGCGTTGATGTATGAAGCCAATTCCGAACTCGGCTATCGTGATGTACAGGAAATTCTGGCCTACACGGCGCGTAATGATTTGAATGATGCCGATACCGTTGTCAACGTGGATGATTTTGACCAGGTGCACAACGCGCATGTGAATGGTGGACGTGATTTCATGTTCAGCCATGATTTCGGCTATGGGCTTGTGGATGCGGCAGCGGCCGTGCGCCTTGCCAAAACATGGACGCAACAGCAAACATACGGTACGCTGCAAACTGTGAATGCCAGCGCCACGCCGAACCTGACACTGAACGCAACCGGTACATTTACAAGTACAATTAATGTTGCAAGTAATATCGAGATTGAAAAAATCCTGATCAACCTTGTGATCCCGCACGCAAAAGCGGGTGATTTGGTTATCTCGCTGATTAGCCCTGACGGGACTGAAAGTATATTGGTGAACAGGCTTTCGGCAGATGGCACGCAAGGCAGTTATAAAATAAACCCGCATGGCGGATATGATGGCGTTGCGAATGGCATTAACTACCAGTTCTCGACATCGGGCCATTTGGGCGAGATGAGTGCCGGTACATGGACGCTGAAGATTGTTGATGCTGTTGCAGGGAATGGCGGCACGCTGAGCTCGTGGAGCCTGCAGTTCCTTGGTAATAGTGATAGCGCGAATGACACTTATGTGTTTAACGATAATCTTTCCGGCAATATAACAATTACAGATGCCAGTGGTACAGACACGCTGAACTTCTCGCCGTTGGGCTCGGGCGTTACGGTGAATCTGAATAGCGGCGCGACCGCTCTCGGTCATACGATTACAATTGCGAACGGTACTGTTATCGAGAATCTTTATGCAACCGACTTCAACGATACGGTGACAGACGGCACCGGCAATAACATGATCAGCCTTGGGGCTGGCAATGATACGCTGACAGCCGGTACAGGCAGTGACACATATGATGGTGGTGCCGGCAATGATACTGTTATTTATGGCACTGTCATTGGTAACTATACAATCGAGAATATTAATGCAACGACCGTGCGGGTAACGGATAATATTGGCCAGAACGGCGTTGATACGATCAGCAATTTCGAAACATTCCGCTTTAACGGCGTTGATTATACATTCGCGCAGATGCAGGCGCTGGGGAATAGTGTTGATGTAACAGATGTTGTATTGAAATTTGGCTGGGGCACCACAATCCGCAATATTGTTTCAGGTGTAACGGAGTCGCGCACGTTGACGGCTGCAGAGTTGGGCCTTCCGGGCCATACAGGAAATGCCGCACAATTTACGCGCACAAGTAATTCTCTGGCGGTTACCAATCTGAACTTGGCCTCAACCGCTATTGAAACCTTCAGTATGCAGCATCTGGGTATACCGAGCATTACGGTTGACGGATTCCGCAATAACGTGATTTTACAATCGGCGGCAACGTCTGCCATGCAGGTAACATTGACGCGCGCGATGTATGGCCGTGTTGATACGGGTAGCGGTAATGACACAATTAATGTTTCGCTGCAAGAAACAGTCGCGGCGACGGCAATACAGGCTTTGCGTTTATCGGGTGGTGCCGGCGATGATACAATTATAGCTTCGGGTACACATACGAAGCTGATTATTACCGTGTATGGCGGTGATGGCAATGACACGATCACGATCAATAATGCCGGCGCACACGTTATTAATGGTGATGCGGGTAACGATATTATCAATGGGTCGGTTGGTAACGAGAAGCTTTATGGTGGCCTTGGCGATGATACAATCAATGCCAATAACGGGAACGACGTTGTTCTCGGGGGGGATGGGGCTGATACAATTTACGGCGGTAACGGGAACGATAACCTGCAAGGTGAAGATGGGAACGATATTATTTATGGTGATGCGGGTGTTGATACGATTCGCGGTGGCGCGGGGCTTGATACAATTTATGGCGGCGCGAATAATGACCTGATTTACGGCGATGACGGCGATGATACGATTTACGGCGATGCCGGAACAGACTCAATTGTTGCCGGCGCAGGGAATGACACGATTTATGGCGGCAATGAATGGGATAAATTATGGGGTGACGACGGCAATGATACGATCTATGGCGGTGCCGGGAATGACATTATATACGGGGGCAACCATAACGACACGCTGAATGGCGATGCGGATAACGACAAGCTTTTTGCTGGCACCGGCGATGATACGCTGAATGGTGGTGCGGGCGTTGACTATCTCTATGGTGAAGATGGCAATGATATACTGAATGGCGGTGATGGCGTGGATTATATGTGGGGTGGGGCCGGCGCGGATAGATTTACCTTCAGTTCTAACCCCGCTACAGGTATGGACCGCATTATGGACTTCAACTATGCGCAACTTGACCGTATTGATGTGTCGGCCATTTTGCAGGGCTTTACGCCAGGCGTAGATGATATAGATAGTTTTGTACGCGTGATCGAGCGTGGTGGTAACCGCGCTGATATTCAGGTAAATCTTGACGGGGCAGGCAATGACTGGGCAAACCTTGCCATTGTTTACGGCACACTGACGGGCCATACAGCGCAGCAGCTTTATGATGCAGGCCAGCTTATCGCCGTTTAATTCTTTCTTTTTTTATTCATACGCGCTAAGATCCTCTCTCGGTTTACGAGATGGAGAGCGGTATGCAAAAATATACAATTATTCTTTCGGCCCTTATTCTGGCGCTTTTTTGCCAGCCTGTACTTGCGGAAGACGCGTCTAAAAAGACACGTGAAGGGCTTTTTGAAAAGCTTGATATGAACCACGATGGCAAGGTATCACGCGAGGAAAACGAGAAATCATCCCTTGCTTACTTTGAAAAGATGGATGGCTCGGGTGACGGGAACGTGACACAGGAAGAGTTTATGTCTGCCATCAAGCTCCCTGAGGGGGCGAAGCTGGATACAGCCCAGCAGGAGCGTTTAAAAGCTGTGAAAATGAAAGCTTTCGAGCGGCAGGATACGGATAAGAATGGTATCATCAGCCGTGAAGAATACAAAAAGCATGCGACCGAGCGCTTTGTGCGTATGGATTTCGACAAGGATGGCAAGCTGGTAAAAGGCGATATTGAAAAAACGCGTGCTGCCATGCGGGCCGAGTACGAGAAAATGCGGGCCGCAAAAGATGCGGGCGGCAAGAAAGAGAAGCCGTAAAGAAGAAGCCCCGTTCGGGGCTTTTTTTACGAGGCTTTTTTCTGTTGTTTCAGTTTTTGCTCTTTCAAAGATCTGTTGCGGTCAGTCAGCGATTTTTGCCGTTCCGGTGTCAGACGGTCAGCGCAATGCGGGCAACAAATGCCTTCAATATATTGGTCTGATTCTTGTTCTGCGGCGGTTAGTGGTTCGCGGCAACCAAAACAGACGGAATGGTCTGTTTCTGCGAGGCCATGTTCAACGCCGACGCGGTGGTCGAACACAAAGCAAGCGCCGTCCCACAGGCTTTCTTCGGGGGATACGGTTTCAAGATATTTTAAAATGCCGCCCTTCAGGTGGTAAACCTTCTCGAAGCCTTTCGAAAGCATATAGCTGGAAGCTTTTTCGCAGCGGATGCCGCCCGTGCAATACATGGCGACTTTTTTATGTTTGGCAGGGTCAAGATTTTCTTCAACGTAACCGGCGAATTCGGTAAATATTTTTGTTTGCGGATCGATCGCGCCTTTGAAGATCCCCAGCTTCGTTTCGTAGTCGTTGCGGGTATCGAGCACAATAACATCATCTTGTGAAATGAGTGCGTTCCAGTCTTGCGGGTCCACATAGTCACCAACCTGATTAACAGGGTCGATCTGTGGCTGGCGCATGGTGATAATTTCTTTTTTCAGGCGTACTTTCATACGGTTGAAAGGCTTGTGGTCAGCTTCCGCCCATTTGATTTCATCACGCGGCATACCGAAACGCTCGTTCAACAGTGCAGCCAGTTCTTCCATGCTTTCCTTGGTGGGGCCAGCCATGGTGCCGTTAATGCCCTCGGGGGCTAGCAGCAGCGTACCGCAAATACCGCGCGCATCACAAAAAGGCTGCAGGATGGCTTTTTCCGCGCGCGTATCAGCGATATGCACGAAGCGGTAAAGGGCGGCAATGGTCCAGTTTTCACCAGTCATGCGGGTGTTATAGCGCTACGGCTTTAAAAATTCAATATTTTCAGGAAAAAGGGCGGTTTTAGGCGGTTGCAACGCCGTTCAGGAGCACGCCGGTTTCGATCCAGAGTGTATCACCGCTGTCGCGATAGCGTACATAGTTTACGCCCTGATAAATGCCTGTGCCGATACGGTCGGCGGCTGTAAATTGTGTCGAGAAGACGTTGTCGACCCCGATATCGCCACGCACGTAGAAGTTGGCAGCGGTATCGGCCGGTGTAACACTGAAAGTATTGGCAGCGCCGTTGCGTAAATCTGCCATTTCCGGTCTGTCGGCAAAGAGAGAAGAGCTAAGGGAAAGATTTATGGTCGAGCCTGTTAAAAGGCGGAACGTATCAAAGCCGTTACCGAAGTCCAACTCGTCCTGGCCGTCATAATAAAGAATATCATCGCCACCGCCACCGTTAAGTTCGTCAACTCCGCCGCCACCTATAAGGATATCGTTGCCTGCCGCGCCATTTAGCGTATCGGCCCCGCCGCCGCCATAGAGTGTGTCATTGCCAACCAAGCCGCGTAAAACATCATCGCCGTTACCACCATAAAGGATATCGTTACCATCATTACCCCAGAAGCGATCATCGCCATCTTCCCCGTAGAGAATATCATCGCCGTTACCGCCATAGAGCCAATCGCTACCTGCGCCGCCATAACCGCGGCTGGTACCGTTGCCGCCTAGTGTAATTGAGTCGCGGCCTGCGCCGCCAAAAATAACATCGTTTCCTACGCCACCTGTCAGGTTATCATCACCGTCTCCGCCAAAAATAACGTCGTTACCGTCATCGCCGCGCAAATTGTCGCTTGATGCGGCGTCGATATAAAGATCGGATGCGGTCCATTCTACAATATAGCCGTGTGTTGTTGCGGTAGAGGCCTGAACCCACTGGCCCGCACCATTGAAATATACGGCATCACCGGCGCCGCCCACAGGGGCTGCGGCCCAGTTAATATAAAGCTGGCCTTCGGAATTGTTTGTGGGCTGGTTCCAGATGTTCACGTAGCTGCCATTCACAACCCATTCCCAGCGGCCATCTGTGACAAGATCATTCGCGCCAGTCCAGAGGGAGGCGCCGCCCGTAATACTTTGCAGGTAGGCGTTTTCCATGGCGGTTTCAATTGAAACCAGACGGCCCGCGACACCGTTCAATGTCATGGCAGATGCACCTGCAACAGCAGATGCATAATCAACAGCGCCTGTTACGATTTTGTAGAATGATTGTGAGCGTGCGTTCCAGAGCAGGTCAGGATCGGCTGCCAGCATCGGATTGACTGTATAAGAGGGCATACCCTCGCCATAAAGAACATCGTTGCCGTCGCCACCCTCAAAACGGTCCGAGCCTTGGCCGCCGGCCATATAATCTATGTTGTCGCCGCCAAGCGCTTCATCGTTGCCTTCGCCGCCTTGTATAATGTCGTTACCAAGGCCGCCGTAGAGCCTGTCATCACCTTCGTGGCCATTCAAATCATCGTCGCCATCATCACCGTAAAGCTGGTCATCACCGATGTTGCCGCTGAGAGAGTCATCACCTGTGCCGCCACGTAGAATATCGTTGCCTTCATTACCATAGAGCCAGTCATCATCGGCGCCGCCATCCATCTGGTCATCGCCTTCGTGGCCCGACATGGCATCGCGACCTGTGCCGCCATACATTGTATCGTTGCCCGCCTGACCATACATCTGGTCATCGCCTGCGCCACCATCCATATAGTCGTTGCCCTCATATCCGTGCATGACGTCATTGCCGCCTTCACCGTACATTGAGTCATTATCGCCCCAGCCATGCATGACGTCATTGCCGTTGCCACCGCGCATCAAATCGTCGCCTGCGTCACCGTGCATAACGTCATTGCCGTCGCCGCCATAGAGCTGATCCATGCCGTCGCCGCCACGCATCATTGTGTCGTTGCCAGTGCCACCATAAAGCACATCATCACCGGCATCGCCCCACATACGGTCATCGTTGGCGTCGCCATACATTGTGTCATTGCCAAGGCCGCCATACATTGTGTCGTTGCCGTCACCACCATACATGGCGTCGTTGCCGGCCCAACCACGTATTGTGTCGTTGCCGGCAAGGCCATTTACAGTATCGTCTGCTGCAGTACCTTGTAAATTTGTGTCGTTACCAGCGGTGCCGTTTACAACCGCTAACGGATTCATGGTAATAACGGGCGGGAAATATGGCTCGGGGTTAAAGGCAAGACGCTCGCCTTCTTCAAGTGTGATGTAATCTGTATCCGGATAAACAGGCGTACTATCATCTGTATCCAGTAATTCTGTTTGTGCCGGCGGCACGTTTGTGTTGTTTACACGGATGTTGCTTATAACAACACGCTGCTGCACGGCTGCATTTGTATCACTAACGCGGAACGTAACAGGGCCAAGATCGGCCGTGGTTGCATTCAGGACAAGATTATAGGTTGTATTGGAGCGTGTGAGCGAGAAAGTCCCCACCAATTGGGTGCCATAGTAGATGTCCAACTCTGTTTCGTCTGAATTGAAAAGAGACTTCGCGCTGAAACTTAGACTAAATGTGGCCATTAATAGTTAATTCCCTACTTACTATTCTACGTAGAATAGCTCTAAGAAGGTTTAACTTTGCTTAAAATTTTATGTATCTAACGCCTTGTAGTTATTGAATTTTTGGCACTATTCCGCAGTTATGCTTGGAAAAAGGCGAAGAAAACCCGTTTGGAGCAAAAAAAACCGCTAAAGCGGCTTTTTACATGGGATCAGGGGGTCGGGGTTACTGGCCTGAGGGCGCCGGGCTCTTCTATGTCATTTAACAGGGCTGCGATATCTGTTTCACGCGTAATGCTGCCTGCAGCAGGGAGCTTGATAAGCGGAGCCAGTGTTCTGGTTTCAGGGTCGGCATAGAAATCATCAAGGTCGAATATCTGTGCAATTTCTTCTGTTGTACGGTCAGCGACAACAGCCTGTTTTGCCAAGCGTATCGCATTGATGGCTTCGATGCGGTTTCTTACAAGGAAATCGAGATGATCCTCGGGTAAAAATTCTTTTAGCAGTTTGCCGCCCAATTCTTTTTGCTGCAGAAGGCAGAGTCCATTAACCAGAGCTTCTTCGTTATAAGCGATTGGTTGATCCTCTTCTGAAGTATCCATAAGAATAGCCGAGGTTTTTAAGGCGCGCGATTCTAATTTTGAATTGGGAGAAAACTTAACTTCTCCATTAAATTTACAGATACTGTTCCTGGGTGGTAAGAAAAATTCTAGTTTCGCTTGTTGCGCTGCGTTGAAAGAGCCGTTTGCTTTAATTGTCGGAAGTAAGGCTAAAGCCGAGAGTGCTCCCATACCGCCTGCCAAGAGCGCTTTGTTTGTGTCGCCGTCATATAAAGCTGTTCCAAGGTGCCAGAGTGCTGTGCCCGTGACGGCGGCAAAGGCCGTAACTAAATAACCCGAGAGAGGTTGGCGATAGCTATATTCGCGGTCACTGAAATCAAGCGTGTCATTGTTCGTTGTTACCGGAACAGTTGCGGCTAATGGAATTGCAGTCATATCACCCTCATTATTTTGATTGTTATAAGGGGTATAGCAGGCATTGACACACTATGTCAATTATTTTATGGTCGGGGGCGGCGGTGAAAAGCCTTTTATTTCAAGTGTCCTATCAAGGCGTGCGCGGGCCTGATTTCCGGCGACCTCACGCAGGTTCATGCTTTCAGCGTCGGTGAAATCGAAAAGTCCGTCCCATGGTGGAATCACAGCGCGCCCGATATGAATCAACCCGTCATGCGGGCTTAGAAATTCTTCTTCCAGAAGTTTTTCATACACGTTTGTGGCTGCCGAAAATTTCCCACGGATTGCGAGCTTTGTTTCGGGCGCAACGTCAGGAAAGATTTCATCATAGCTTGCTGTGATGTCGGGCAGCTTTCTGAAGGCGCGTCTGTCGTTCGGCATGGCTTCGATAATGCTTAGAATTTGTGCATTGTATTTTTCCGGTAGCACGCCGCCTAAACCGGCAAGATGGGCTTTAAACTGGCGAAACATATTCCGCATGCCTGTTTGAAACTGCTGGACGGTCGCGTATTTCTGCGAAGGATGGGTGGAGCCATATTGCGGCAAATCACCATAAGGGACCCATTTATAGCGGCCCTCCCAGAGCGGGGATGTTTGTGCTTGCCTAATGTTGTAATGTTCGAGAAACAGATTTTCCGTTTCATAACGCAGAAGTGTGCCGAGGCCGCGATATGATTTATCATTAAGCCGGACATCGCCAATTAAAAGCATTTCATTTTCGAGATCATAAGGCTGATGACGATAGGCTATCTCGGTGCTGACACCATCAACTATTTCATGAATTTCTACTTTCAAGATGGGTGTTGTTTCTCGCATAAGCTTTTTGACGCATATCTGTAAATGAGCGGGCAGGTTCAGCCGTTCTCTGAACCATTCTTCAAGTGCCATTTCGCCTTTGGCAATAATATCTACGGGCTGACGGGGCATGGGGCGGCCTCCATTAGACTCTCTGTTTTCAGGCGCATTGACTCGGCAAAGCGAATACGCGCCCGCGCGACGGTTTCTGCACGCAGGGCCATGGCTTCTGTGTCACTAAAGTCAAGGACGGCACCGTAGCCAAGGCCACAGGTGGTGAGTATGCGGCGCGCAACATTGAAAAGGCCACTCTTATCAATTATCCCTTCGCTTTTCATACGATTAAGAAAGGCGGCCCGGCGTGATTTTTCATCGAACAGGTCTTTCAGACTACAGGCAGGGTCTGCAGGGCAGGCGGAGACGAACATGTCAGTTACAGCCAGTTGGAGCTTTGCAATATCACGTAATGCAGATTTATCTTCAGCTAGTTTTTCTATAAGGGATTTGGTTTTGTCCTTGAATGAATCCGGTATCTGTCCACCGTAATTTTCTATTGTTGTCGAGAATGACTTAAATGATTCATGAAGCGCTTTTTGCAGTTTGGGAATTTCGGCGTCGGTTGGCAGATAGCCATAGCTGATCCAGATATAAGAGCCGCCCTTGCTGCTGGCGCTGATAAAGCTTTTTGTAAAGCCGAAATTCTCGATAAAGAAATTCTCGACTTCGTATTGCAGAATTGTACCAAGACCCGCGTAGGATTTATCAAGCAGGACGATATCGCCCATGCGTAAGCATTTTTCATCGAGGTCATAACGCTGGAAGCGGAACAGCACTTCACGTTCATCTTCATACAAATTCACTTCAAGGGCGAAACTGTCCTCAGGGTCGCCATTCACTTTAAAGAGGGGTTTTTGTTGCGCGACAATTTCAAGCGGCACGTTGAGTCGCTGCACGAACCAGTCGTTCAAAGCATCAACAGAAATAGGTAGCAGCTCGCCCATAAGGCAGCATATTTACATATTTGTAACGAACGGGGCAAGGGCTTTTTGACCCTGCCTTAAGGCGCTGAAATAGCAGGTGTTTGTGCTGGAGGCAGGCCCTTTGTATGTATCAAAAGCGCTGCGATATTGTCGGAAGCGGTGATCTGCGTGGGGATGTTAACAAGTGGGCGCAGCGTTTTGTGGTCAGGGTGTTCGAAAAGGTCAAACCCGTGGTAGCGTTTTATCAATTTCGCGTCACCCGAGCGCGCAATATTGGCCTTCACAGTGCGCAGGGCATTGATAGTCTCGAGACGGTTCCGCACATAGGCATCAAGATGCTCAGGCTTCCAGTGCGCTTTAAAGGCTTTGCCGAAATGTTTTTTGTCGAGGTCGAGTAACGCATTGATGATCTGCTGTTCAGAAAAATACTCTGTTGACCAGCTCTCGTGATTGGCGAATTTGGCAACAAGATCGTATTTGCCGTTGAAATGATCCTCGCGGGCAATAATTTCATTCTGATAATAGATGTGTCCGTAAACGGGTGATGAATCACGCCCGCCACCATGTTTAATACGATCGAGCACGTTTGCGCGGCGGTTAGCAGGGAAGAAGCCTACAAAGCTGGTGGCAAATATTGCAGCAGCAGCAATAAAAAAAGCACCTGCTAAATCCGCGCCGGCTTCACGCGTGGCAAGTTGCTGTGCTTCGGGGACATAGTTCGCCATTTCGGCCTGCACACATTCTTGCCATTCGGCACGCGGTGCAGCTTGCAGGAAAACATGATCACCTGCGATTTGTACCTCGGGAAGTGCAGCGTCGGATTGTTCGTAGCATGTTTTGCCAGCGGTAATTTGTGCATCTTGTGGCGAAATGATTGGCTCGTTTGCGGCTTCGGCAAAGGCAAGGCCTGTAACAAATGTTCCAAGAGCGCCCCAGGCAGCGGTGCGGCCCAAGCCAACCTGGATTTTACGCATATTGCGTGACCAGACTCCGTAATCGTAAAAAGCTGTATTGTCAGCGTGCACAATCGGCGCTTCATACTTTGCCATGCTTCTCTCCTGCAAATAAAATGGGGCAGGAAAGACCCTGCCCCACCATATAACCTATGTCAATTATTTTCTAGAATAGCGACATTTGTGACTTGATAAGCGGGTCAACTGGCCCTGTATCGCTTTGTTTTTCCTGCTTTTTACCGGTTTTCAGTTCAACCGGTGCCGAGAGCGTATTGCTGCCCAGCAGGACAAGGCTATGGGCTTTGAGTTTTTCAACGAAGGCCATATCAAGCGTTTGCGCGCCCGACATAAAGCGGTAGATGATGGCACCGTATACCATGTCGACAATTGTATCGGCATCGATATTCACGGCGATTGATTTTTGCGCCTTGCCTTGTTCGATCAGTTCATAAAGTTCTTTCTCAAAATCCAGAAGGAAACAATCGTAGAAAATCTTGACGGCTTCAGGGCTGCTTTGTGCTTCGGCCATGGCTTCTGACACGATGCGCCCTGTTTTGCCCTGAAACACATGGAACAAACGGTCGAGGTGGAAGCTAAAAGCATCGAATATATCGGTTGCTTGTGCTACAGCTTTTTTGTTTGGTTGCTCGATTTGTGTATTGAGCGCATCAAGCACAACGGCAACCTTGTTTGGCCACCAGCGGTAGATTGTGGTTTTGCCCACACCCGCTTTTTTAGCGATCGCCTCGATTGAAAGATCACGCACGGCCTTGTTCTGGAGAAGGGCGTTTGTGGCTTTGAGAATCGAATCTTTCGATTTATCGCTTCTGGGTCTGCCGCGTTTTTGTTTTGTTTTGTCGTCGCTCATTGTCGTTTCCTTTTATAAAAATTCGCCCCGTTCAACACGCCGTGAAAATTTCTGGCGGGTACGTATCGTTTTTATAAAAGCGTTATGAGACTCGCAAGAAGACTCGTAAGATTCTTATTCACACCCTGTGGGTAAAGCCCGCAAAGCCGCTAGAAGCTTGAGACGGCGGGCTGGATGATTTCAAGCTTACCATTGCGGAATTGCCACAAAGCCAGCGCCCGCTGGTTCAAGCCGTTGGGTAAAAAGCGGAATAAGCCGTCATTGCCAATGAAGCCAGACGGGCTGGCAAGCTGCGCGCTGCTGAAAGAGGCATCGGGCTGGCGTGCCAGAACTGCGGCGAGTGCTACAGCGTCATAAGCGTAGCCCGCGAGAACGGGCGGGGTTGATTTGAAAAGTTTCGTATAGTTGTCAACAAAGCGTTTTTTATATTGCGGGTCAGGTGCGGCCACAACGCCACCTTCAAGGGCGCCAGCGTTCGGGATGGGTTGCTCGAACCATGAAGATGCGCCAAGGCGCAAAAGTTTTTCAGGCGGGAAACCCATAGCGGTGAGTGTTTGCGCGATGTTGGAGAGCGCAGCGCCACGGAAAGCAATCAGCACGGCTTGTGGTTCGCTACCGGCGACAAAATATTTGGCGAGTGTTGCGCGCCACGAAGCGGGGCTGTCTTCAACAAGGCGTACAACTTGCGGCGCAGGGAATACGTTTTGCTGCGCGTAAATATTTGCAGAATTAACAATTGCGTTGCCGAAAGCATCGTTACCGGCAATCACTGTTACGCGGCTGCGGCCCAGCTGTTTCGCGTGTGTGAGCACTGTTGCCACTTGATCATATTGCAGCGGACCCAAAACAAAAGTGCCGTAGCCAGCAAGGCGGCTGTCATTTGAAAAAGTGATCATCGGTATTTTTGCGCTGGCCATAACGGGTTTGGCCTGTGCGGCGGCGCTACTGAAAACAGGACCAAGGACAAGGGATGCTTTTTCAGAAACAGCTTCCTCGGCGGCGAGCGTAATTTTTTGTGCAGCTTCGGCGGCAACTTTTGCGCCGGTATCCTTCGGCACAAGTTCGATATTATTTGCACCTGCATCGGCCAGTGCCATTTGCGCGGCATTCAGCATGGCTTGGCCGAGGGCTTGATCTGGCCCGCTGAGCGGCAACAGTAAGGCAATGCGTTTAACTTGTGCGTCTTCCGGCTTCATAAGGGGTGCAGCTTCGGTGGTGGCTTCAGACGGGGCGGCTGCGTAATCGGGCGCGGGAGTTTGCTGGCTGGTGCCGCCCATAAAATCCATGGTGTCACATGCGGAAAGCGTGCCTATTAACAAGAGGGCCAAAACCAAGCTAGAGTAGGAGCGGAAAAAGGAAGCAGATTTTTTTGTCATGGACTATTCTTATGAAATAGAGGGAGAAGAGGCAAGACGGCCATTGCAGGCTGGCCTTTACCTTGTCGCAACGCCGATCGGCAATTTGCGTGACATAACATTGCGCGCGCTTGATATATTAAAGTGTGTCGACATGGTTTTTTGCGAGGATACCCGCACCAGCCGCACATTATTGCAGGCTTACGGCATTAAAACGCCAGCTTCCAGCTATCATGACCATTCGACTGAAAGCGAACGCCAGAAAATTGTGGACATGATAAAATCGGGCAAAAAAATTGCCTATATTAGTGATGCAGGCATGCCGCTGGTCTCGGACCCCGGTTATGCGCTGGTGCAGGCCTGTATTCAAGAGGATCTGTATGTGACCAGTGCGCCAGGCGCGAATGCGGTGCTCACGGCGTTACAACTTTCTGGCTTGCCAGCCGATGCATTTTTGTTTGCAGGCTTTACACCCAACAAAACAAAAGCGCGGCAGGATTTCTGGCAGCTTTATAAAAACACAAGCGCAACAATTATTGTTTATGAAACAATGAACAGGCTGGAAGAGTCATTACGTGATGCGCGAGAAGTGCTGGGTAACCGCAAAGCGGTGGTGGCGCGCGAGCTGACAAAGAAATTCGAAGAGATTATCAGCGGGGATATTGAAACGCTGCTGGCCCGCTTCGCCAAAGACGGTGTGCCCAAGGGCGAATGTGTGCTGCTGATTGAAGGGGCACAAGTGCAAGATGCCAGTGATGAGGATATTGTGGCGCTTTTGAAAAAATCACTGAAAACCAATACACGCCGCGATGCGGTGGATGAAGTGGTGGCCGCAACAGGCGCCAAGAAAAACCGTGTTTACGAACTGGCGCTGAGAACAGATGAACGGCTGGATGAAAAATAATGACGGGCTACGATAAAGAGATATATACACTTATCGCTTCTGCTCTCGCGATCTATGCCTTTATTCCTTATATCAAAAGTGTTTTAGCAGGCACAGCCAAGCCCCATATATTTACATGGGTTATCTGGGCGCTTATTACCTTTATTGCCTTTGCTGGCCAATGGACAGCAGGCGGCGGCATGGGTTCGGCGGTGAGCTTTATTGTTGCGGCCCTGTCGTTGGTTGTTGTTTTTCTTTCATTAAAATCTGGTGAGAAAAATATCACGAAGGGAGACTGGGTCATGTTTATTCTTTCGCTGATTTCAATACCATTATGGCTCATTACAAAAGACCCGTTCTGGTCGGTTGCTATTGTAACTTTGATTGACCTTGCGGCATACTGGCCGACGATCCGCAAATCATGGCAGAAACCGCATGAAGAGCCTGCTCTCATGTATGGGCTCGGATTTGTTAGACACATTCTGACCATCTTTGCGATGGAAAGCATGAACCCGACAACGATTATTTTCCCTGCCATCCTTGTGCTCGGTAATGCTGTGACGTTCCTGCTGCTGATCTACAGGCGCAAGGTGCTTGCGTGAAAAGTAAAACCTCATACGAACGCGGCGTCTGGGCCGAGTTTATTGCGCTTGTTTATTTCCTGCTGCGGGGCTTCTGGCCGGTTGCCCTTAGATTCAAAACAAAAGTAGGCGAGATAGACTTGATCTGCCGCAAGGGCGATCTATTTTTATTCGTGGAAGTTAAAGCAAGAACTTCCATATCAGAAGGACTTTTCGCCCTTCGTAAGAGGCAGGAATCCCGTTTGGTGCGGGCTGCGGAAGCTTTTCTGGCAAGCCGTAGCCTGCCTCTTGATTCAAAAATGCGTTTTGACCTCTTCGTTATCACTCCACGCTTTCAAATCGAGCATGTTTCCAATATCATGATGATGTAAAGATTTTTGCATAGCCCTGACTTGAGCGGGCATCTGCTGCGTCAAAAGCGTGCTCGAAACGCATGTACCCTTAAGTACACTTGCCTTTCTCCGCGCGCTTTTTCCTTCCATCTGCCACGCCCAAGCGGCCTCTGCAGAAAATCTTTTTTTAACGTCATCCTCGCGGAAGCGAGGATCTTGTGATAAATTAGCTCAGATTCCTGCTTTTGCTGGAATATCCTTGGAGAAAAAAATGAGAAAAATGCTCCCCTTTTTGTTTGCTGTTGTTTTTGTTGCCGCATGTTCGCCGGTGGGTATGGCAACGGGCGCTGGCGCAACGGTAGGTATGGCTGCAAAAAGCGAGGGCGGGCTTTCGCGCGCGGTTTCTGACCTCGAGATTCAGGCGCTTATCAACGACAAATGGTTCCGCAAGGATTTTGACATGTTCCGCAAGCTCGATATGACGGTAGACCATGGGCGCGTGTTGATTACCGGTATTGTGCAAAAGCCCGAGCACCGCGTTGAGGCCGTAAAGCTGGCGTGGGAAGTTGACGGGGTCACGCAGGTGATTAACGAGATCAAGGTTGCGGAATCAACAGGGCTGACAGGCGCTGCCAGCGATACATGGATTGCAACAAAACTGCGCGCGCGTATTACAGTTGATAAATATGTGCAATCGATCAATTACAATATCGATGTGGTGGATGGCAATGTGTACCTGATGGGGACTGCACAGAACGAGGCTGAATTAAAACGCGTTGTAAAAATTTCGCGTGAAACATCGGGTGTGAAAAACGTTGTTTCTTACGTGCGGATGCTGGGCCAGCCAATACAGCCTGCAACGCGCCCCACAACTGCACAGCCGCAACCCTTAATGCCGGAAATGCCGCGAACAGGTGATGGCGTTCAAAACTTCCCTGCTGATGATGGTATGGGCGGGGGCGTGCCGAATTCCTCATATGATGCAGGCGCTGTGCAGACGGAAACATTGCAGTAGATGCAGAAAGACGAAATCACCGCAGCGCTACGCGATGCTGGAACGAGGGCGGCAGAGGAACTGGATATTGCGCATCTGGCCATGTTGATGGCGCTTTACCGCACACCGGATTTACAATTAACAGTTTACGAAGACCATTTGCGTGATTTGTGCTTCCTGACGCGTGCACGGCACGAGGATTTGCGCAATGCCGGTGCCGAGGACGATGTAAAAACACAGTTGGCGGCACTAAAACATGTGATTGTTGACCAGCATGGCTATGTGGGCGACACGGAAGACTACGATAATATAGCGAACGCGGATTTATTGGCCGTGATTGAACGGCGGCGCGGCATGCCGGTGGCGCTGGGTGTTTTGTATTTGCACGTCGCCGAAGAATGCGGCTGGGATATTGCGGGGATCAACTTCCCGTCGCATTTTTTGCTGCGGCTTGAAAAAGACGGGCAGCGGTTGATCTTTGACCCGTTCGATACGGCGCGCCCTATGGAGGCAGCACATTTGCGCGCGCTCTTGAAAAAGAATATCGGCGAGAATGCCGAGCTTTCGGCCCATTACTATGATGCAGTTGATAAACGTACGGTGATTTTGCGCCTGCAAAATAACATCAAGTTGCGGCAGGTAGAGGCGGCGGATTATGAATCGGCCTTGCTGACGACCGAATTGATGCGTCTGATTGCGCCCGATGAATTCCGCCTCTTGTTCGATTACGGTGTGCTGGCCTTTAAATGTGATATGCCGCAAAAAGCTTTCGATGCCCTGCAGGATTATGCGGGCCGCACGCCTGATGCCCGTGCCCGCGCCGAAGCCCTTGTTTTAATGGAAGAAATAAAAAGAAGCATACATTAGGCCCCTGTTTCTGCTATAAATACGCCATAATATTTAAAAAAAGGCGGTAGGGATGTATAAACAAATAATCAGCCGTGACGCGCTGGGTGATGTGCCACTCGACGGGCTTAAGGGCCTTTATAGCGAAGCGGTGGCGCATGCGGGGCATGACCATGCGATTATCGAGCGCCGTTTTACAGCCGCGAATAATGCCGCCACGCTGGCGCTCACAATACTTGACCGGAGCGGTGTATCTTTTCTTGAAAGAGGGGCGATGATAGAAAATCTACAGGGTTTGTTTGCCTATACGTCAGCGAATGCACGGCACCCGCATAGTGTGCAGGGCCGCTGTGCCAAAGCTGCAAGCGCGGCTGAAAATTTGAACGCTGCAATCCGCGCTTTGCAGCTTTAAGGATAGTGAAAAACGACAGAGATCAAGTACAAGCCCCGTAAGGGGCTTTACTATTGATTCATTCCCTGTTTTGTGTTTTTATGAATTTGTTACGGCAACGTAACCGCGGAATTTGTTAAGGGCAGCTTGCACCGCGTTACCAAGGCTAAAAGCACTATGGCGTTTTCCGCTGTGGGCCCGATTGGTCGCAGCGGAAATGTGAAAAGCCTCGCAAAAGTCTTTCCCGTCTCCGTTGTTTTTAACAAACGTTCAAGTAACGGAGAAAAACGATGTCTATATCTACAGAAACAAAAAACTTTAATGCGCTACCACTTCAAGGTGTTTTCAGGCAGGTCTGCTATGCGCTGGACAGTGGTGAAGGGTTGAATGAGGCGCATCAGTTTGACGCGCTCAGTCTGATTGAAAACCTGCGCGAGAAAATTGCGGCGTTTGACTGGAAGAGCGTTGCGGCAGGCGGCGATGCTGCCCGTGAGGTGATTACATCGGCGGCGGGAGATGCTTTGTTTGCAAGCCTTGTCGCCATTGCCGACAATACCGAAAGCGGTGCCGCATATATTTCCCGTACAGGGGCAGGGCCTGATAGTATCAAGCGTTATAAGAGCGGCGCGTCGCAGCCGTCATGGTATCTGCGGCAACAATTTATTGTGGATCTGAAACAGATTATCGAGACAGAGCTGAAATTATTCGAGGTGGCGGTGCAGGAGCAAAAACCCTATGCCGGTTTCTCGCGGCCTATCAGCTTGCGATATTTCGGATAAAGAATAAAAAAGCCCCCGTGCAGGGGGCTTTTTTATTATCCACGGCGCAAAATAGGGGGTGCAATACCTTGAGCGCACCATTGAGCAAGCGTAAACCTTGCATCTTCGCGAAGTGTTAGATCTGTTGCAATTTCATTGACACCCTCGACATCGCGGTTTGGCTTATCGTAAAGGCGTACATTAGTGCCATATTCAATAACGCCCATTCTCTCCGCCGTGCCACATTCAGCAGCCCCTACGAAAAAAGTATCTGGCAGGGTACCTTCCTGCGCGATGCGTTCGATCATGGTCGTGTAATCATCAACATCGCCGTCACGTCTGTAATAATCAGCCCAGCCGATAAGTTCGTCTGTGGATTCATTTCTTACAACAACACGTGCATAGCGCCCGTTTTCAAGTAATGATGCGCGAACGCCCGTCTCTCTATTCTGATAGGATAAGGAGGGGGAGGGGATATCTTGGGCGCAACCTGCTGCGCCAAGCGTGCCTGCGAGGAGGGCTGCGCCTAAAAATGCTCTTGTCGGGTTCATGTAACACACCTTTCTTGTTCTTGATTATATGGCGGCAAACATAGACCGAATTAATATTTATGTCAATATTAATTGCATGGAAGGTGGTGAAATCTTAGCGCGGTGGGCCAAAGCGCATGTGGGTAAAGCCTGCTTCGGCTACCACTCCGAGGAGGGCGCCGCCTTCGGCGCCCCAACGGGCCCAATCACCTATATTATTGCCTGAAACGCCAGCTGCAACAGCGCCCCAAAAGGCACCGCAAAGGGCAACACCGCCGCCCCAGACAACGCTTCGCATAAGCGCAGTTCCGGTATCATGCGGGTCAAAATCATCGTCTGGCGGATCTGGGTAGTCGGACATGGGTAAATATTAACCCATTATTAATATTATGTCAATTAATATTCCAAAAACAGGTATCAAACACAATGCCCGCAACAGATCCGGCACGGGAAGAATTAGAAGCATGGCTAAGGGCCGTGCTGGAGCAGCCTGTTGGCGAGATCGACATGGCAGAAGGCGCACGGCTGTTGGACGCTTATGGCATGCCTCTGCCGGATTATATCGGTGATCAGGAACTGGACATGACGCAAAGCCATTACAGACTTCTGGCGGCTGTTGTGTTGAACCGTGAAATCGGCGAGCGTTTTTTAATGAGCAAGGTGATTGCTGCGATGGGTGCGCGCGATTCATACATTGCCGCCGTTGCCCTGAACTTCTTTGGCTATAACCATGCCAAAGAGATCGCGCCCTTTGTTGGCAATGATCTTGAAAGTAACCTGCTGCGGTTTATACAAAACGAGGTGCAGGGGCCTGATGATGATCTGAATACAGACCTCGAGAATTTACGGCAACTGGTCTTCAAGCTGGGGGATAAAAGCCGTCCACAAAGGCAATTTCTACCGCTTGAAATCAAAGACGGAAAAATACAGCTGAATGAAAATGCCATAAATGATTTGCTGAAGCTTGCATTGGAGCAGGATAAGAATAACCGGTTCGACAAGATGGATGAACCGACCCGCATTCGTTTGGGCGATGGTATCAAGAAAGCCTTTCGTGATGCGGCGGTTCCACAGCGCTTGACGCCTGATTTTACAGCGGCCCAGCAGTTGAATGCGCAAAAAAACGATCAGCGTATTCTGATGATCATGCCGTTTCGTGCTGTTGCGCAGACAATGAAACTTCACGAGGTGATGGCCGATTTCCAGCGCTGGACATTCTGGGTGCAGGCGCTGCTGGATAATGGCGGCGATGTTTTATTAAAAGATTCCACGACGCGCAATTCGATTATGGATCTTTTTACCCGTGATAAATGTGTGATGGTTAATGGCAAGGCCTATATACCGTCCATTATCGAAGCCCGCCGCGCCCATGAAAATAATGTGACAGAAACGATCTACCTGACTGCGGATGTTGAATCGGTTCGCAATGCGCTGGAAGAAGAAAAGATCCCTATGGTGGATGTGCCCGCATGGTTTGAAGGTGGCAATATATATGTTGACGAGGAAAAGAAGGTCATTCTTTTCGGGATCAGGTATAGCGGCGAACAGGATACAGAAAGTGCATATACAGAAGCCGCGCAGAAACTGCTCGAGAAAATAGAAGAGGAGAATGGCGGCGGGTGGTCACTTCTGCCGATCCCGCAGGAAAGGCCTTACGGCGCAAATTCTTTTTATCATATCGATATGATGCTTTCGGAAACACTTTCGACCGGCCACAGGCTTTTTTGTGCCGCGGGTACAACGCCGGAAGCGGCTGATGCGATCCGCAAGCTTTATACAGACGAGAAAACAGGAAAATGCATGCTGATCGAAATTCCCGTTGAAGAGGCGATCCATGGCCCCTTGAATTGTGTGGAGGTAAACGGCGCGGTTATTCTTTCCGAAGAATCACCCACTGCACGCGAACGGCTTGAAGCGCTGGGCTACAAGGTTGTAACCCCTGCCGATTACGGGATGAATGATGGTGTGCTACTGAAGGGGGCGCTCCACTGCGGCACGCGGGAAGTCCCTGCCGGCCCACCAGCCTGATGCCGCTTTGCGTCTTTTAATGCCCTACGCTTACGCTGGAACGGCGGAAAAGCTCCCTAAATTTATTTTATAAACCACAGGCGCGGCCCTTGCCCTCTATCTGAAAAATGCTATTTTGAAGCATTCGGAAACCCCCGTCTGATTCGAGAAATATAATAAAAGGAGCCTTTTTCATGATTTTACGCAGTTTACTCGTTCTTATGATGCTGTTCACTTTCACAGCCTGTTCATCAACCGATGACGAAGTGGTGGATGGTATGACATACGGCGCAGGCCAAAGCGGCGACCCGCTGGCCGGCACTGAAACATACGGCCAAGGCGCTGGTATGGTTGCCCCCGGTACACAAGAAGACCTCGTTGCCAATATTGGTGACCGCGTATTCTTCGGTTACGACCGCTACGACCTGACAGCTGAAGCCCGTGCAACACTGGACCGTCAGGCACAATGGCTGGGCCAGTACCAGAACCTTTCAATCACAATTGAAGGCCATGCCGACGAGCGCGGTACACGTGAATACAACCTTGCCCTTGGCGAGAAACGCGCAAACGCTGTGCGTAGCTACCTTGTTGGTGCCGGTGTTGATGGTTCACGTTTGAATGTGATCAGCTACGGTAAGGAACGCCCTGCAGTGGCCGACCCTTCACCAGAAGGCTGGGCACAGAACCGCCGCTCTGTAACTGTGGTCAACTAATATAGATGAACGCACGTTCTACTTTACTTGCTTTTACCGCCTTGCTTGCTCTTTGCACGCAGGGCGGTTTCGCATTGGCCCAACAGGCCGAAGATATTCTGGGTGCTTCACCCAATAATGCACCTGTGGCTGCCGCACCTGTTATGGATGCGCCGCCTGTGCAAATTGCGCAAACAGGCGCGTATGAAGCAACGCTTGATACACGCATCAACGGTATTGAACGCCAGATGCAAGAACTAACCGGCCAGATTGAACGCCAAGGCCACGAGCTGGGCCAGCTGACGCAGCGGCTTGATAAATTCATGGCAGATGTTGAAATGCGGTTACAGGGCAATAGTAATGCGCCTGCCGCTACGAACACGGAGCCCGCGCCCGCAACATCACCGCCAGTTCCTACAAATGATGCAAACGCGCCGGCCGACCCGAACAACCCGACGGTAAAAACACTGGGCACGTTACCCGAAACATCATTGAATACTGCGCCAGCGCCTGCTGCAAATGCTGTTGGCGGTGGTGCGGATGCTGCTTATGAGCAAGCATTCTCGCTTGTGAAAAGTGGCGATTATGCTGGCGCGCAAAACGGGTTTGAGGGGTTTCTGAAGCAATACCCTGACCATGCGCTGGCATCGAACGCCAGCTACTGGCTGGGTGAAACCTATTTTGCCCGCAGCGATTACAAACGCGCGGCCAAAATTTTTGCACAGACCTTCCAGAAATATCCGAAAGGTTCGAAGTCGGCTGACTCATTATTAAAGCTGGCTTCATCGTTCGAGAAAATGGGCAATAACAAAGATGCCTGCACAACGCTGAACCATTTGAAAAAAGAATTCCCCGCAGGTGATGCAGCACTTCTGCGCCGTGCCGAGCAGGACTTGGTTCGCCTCGGCTGCTGATATAACTTCCATGAAAAAAAATAATAAAATTGCGGTTGGTGTCTCGGGCGGGCGGGACAGTATGGCTTTGCTGTTTATTCTGGCGCACGCGAACCAGTTTGATGAAATTCACGCGCTTACTGTGAACCACGGGTTGCGCAAAGAGGCGGCCAAAGAAGCGCAGCAAGTCGCCAAGTGGGTAAAAGGCTGGCCCCATGTGACGCACACAACGCTCAAATACAAAGGCAAAAAGCCAAAAACAAAAATTCAGGAAGAGGCACGGAATATCCGCTACAAGTTGCTTAGTGATTACTGCAAGAAGCATAAGATTCCGTTTTTGTTTCTAGCGCATCAGGCAGATGACCAGCGTGAAACAATGTTGATGCGCTTGGCACGGGCCTCGGGCCTTGACGGGCTGTGTGGTATGGCGCCGATACAGGCCTATAATGATGCGCTCACGCTTATGCGGCCTCTGCTTGATACGGATCGCGCTGAAATAACCAAATTTTGCAAAGAAAACGATATCCTTTATATCGATGACCCGAGTAACGAGAAGGACGCATTCGAACGCGTGCGCGTGCGTAAAGCAGGTAAAGTGCTGGATGATCTTGGCCTTGTGCCAGAACGTTTTGCCACTGTGTCGCGGCGCTTGGCCGATGCCCGCGAAGTGATTGATTATCTCGTTGAAAAAGTATGGGGCTATTTCAAGGTCAGTGACAAGGAAGTGCGGATTGCGTGGGCAGAGCTTGAAAAATGGCCACCGGAACTTTTACGCCGTGTGGTTTTACGGGCACGCATGCATTTCAAACTCGGCGAAGGCAAATATCCACCACGTCGCGAAAAACTTGAAGCGCTTGTCGCGGATATTCTCGAGAATGAAAACTGGCGCGGTGCTACTTTTGCAGGGCTGAAGCTGAATAAGCGCGACGGAAAAATTCCGGTACTGATCATTGTAAAAGAAAAAGCCTAGAGGCCGAGTTGCCTGATGGCGATGTCGGCAGGGTTACCGTGTTTGGCCAATCTCGTTGTTTCTTCAATATTATCAAGTGCTTTCATATAGGTTTCGTGAATAATCTGGGTGCGTGTTTTGCCCACGAGCGTCAAATGCACATCATGTGGGTCAACGACGGTCCCTTTGGGCAGGATGGTACCCTCTCCCGGTATTTCTATCCCCCGATGAAGAGCCAGTTTGCAGAGAGCATCATCAATGCTGTAATCATTTGTAAGCGCAGGCACATGAGGGTAATCAGGGTAAGTTGTGTGTACACAGGAGTGTGGGTAAAGAATGCCTTCACCAAGCGCCCAACCAATCTCTCCGGTTTTGAATTCAATAAAGTTAAAGGGTTGTTCAAGGTAGTTATTTTGTGAATCGTTGCGGTCGAATGCGCCCCCTTCTGTGGAAAGCCATGCATCGGCATCGGGGAAAGCCGCTTTACATGCAACAAGTCTATTCCACGCGCCACGGATTGTTTGTGTCTTGTAGGGAAGTTCGGAAACGCCCGAGTTAAAGCTATCGGATAATAAAATTGCCGACGGGAAAACTGCCTGCGCGGCATAAAGTTTTTTGGCTTTACGGGAAGAAGTCGCAGCGCTTTGCACCGAGGCTATAAGCGAAGCTGTATTATATGATTGTTTTAACTCTCCCATGTCTTTACATCAGCAAAGGGGGGTAGGGGAGTCAAGACTGGATGGAAACTAGCCCACGGGAAAAGGGTTAAGGTGCCAAAAATCCGGGAGGGAGCATGGCAATAACTTGTCTTAATGTGTCGTCAATAAACTCGACGCGGCTGCGCCCCTGGCCTTTTGCGGGCAAATCTTTGTGCGGATCGGCATGATCATCGACAAGGCCGCGTTCCTGCATGACTTTGCCAACGGTCCATGTATCGAAACCGCGTTTGCGGGCTTCTTCAATGCAGGCATCATGGGCCGGTGTCGGGTTAAATACAACGCCCGCGCTATGCAGTTTACGCGTCATGCCCTGATTGGTAACAAACATAACAAGTGCGCGGTCAACCCACTTATTATTTTCAAGGAAGATGCCACTTTCAATTGTGATGTAAAGATCCGCGCCCGGATGCGCGGCTTTAGCAAATGCAATCTGTACATTTTCAATTCTATTATAAGCGCCGGCAAGAGTTTCATAACCTTCCGGTTGTTCGTTAATACCGGAAGGAGCTTTGACGAATTCGAACTCAACGCCGGCAACATGCGCAAAAGCACGTTTAATCGCTTCCATTTTTACAGGGCTTTGCGAGGCCAGAACGATTTTCACGGTTGTAACCCCAATTGTTTTATAATGACATTTGCCAGATCTTGATCGCCAAGGGCAACATAGCTGGATTCATTTTCAAGTGCTTGCATGGCACAGGCATAGGTTTCTTCGATAATGGTAGCGCGGGATTTGCCGGTGAGGGCCAAATGCGGGTCGCGCGGGTCAACAAGTGTGCCTTGCGGTACAACCATACCTTCGCCCGCAATATAAATACCTGTTTCAAAGGCCAATTTCCGAATTGCTATGCCGATATTGTGATCATTGGCTGGAATAAAATGCTGCGGGTACCCCGGGTGGGCGTCTTCAAGACAAACGCGGGGGAAAATAGCACCCGCGCCGAGCGCCCAGACGATACGCTCATCGCGCTTGAATTTTATAATCGCCAATGGCCGGTCAAGGAAGTTTCTCTCCGTGTCGTTGCGGTCAAAGGCGCCCGTTTCTGTCGAAATCCATGCATCAGCTTGCGGAAAAGCCTCTTCGCAGGCTTTCAGTCTGACAACACAGCCACGAACGGCATCAGCACCATACGGGTATTCGGAAACATTTGTATTGAATTTGCCTGACAATATATGCGCATCGGGGAAGATGCGTGTAATGCCTTGGGTTTTTTGCCGGTTTGTAGACGCAACCGCAGCCGTATGGATATCATCACGCAGCTCCGCAATGCTTGCGAAGCGTGATTTTAGTGGGGCTGGTGCGAATGAATCCATCAATTAATCTCTAGCTGACACGTGGCAACATTACAAAGGGCCTGTCGGCGAAGCAAACAATAAGCTGGCCCCCTTCAATTTCTGGCACATTATAAATACGCCCGTCACCTGTGGGACATTCGCGGGTACGCTCGCCGCCCGTCGCCCCTTCAATTCCGTGTGTAGCCAGAATTTCTATACCGCGCTCCTGGCTTTTTGAACCTTCTTCAAGCATCCGCGCGTAACACGCACCGCCATAGAGCAGGCCAATACCGACAACTGTCCCCAGAACGTCTTTTAGTCAACTGTCCCCAGAACGTCTTTTAGTTTTGCTTTTCCTAGTTTCATGAGATTCTCCCGCGCCAATAGAAATACCCCAAATTTATAATTATGTCAATAATTTGGAGGTGGGAAAATGATCCACAGCTAAAAGCCCTTATTTACCAATTATTAAGGAGATTAGATTGACGGGGCGCTTAATCCCATGATATCCCATATATAGGCGGGAAATTCCGGATTTTTCCCACTTTTCAGGCATTTAGGGACTTCAGCGTGGGACTATTCCTCTCCACATACGTGAACAAAATTGACCGCAAAGGCCGCGTGTCTTTGCCCGCGCAATTTCGCAACGTACTGGCTTCAAAATCTGCCGTTGAAAATGCACAGACAGTTATTCTGTTCCGCTCTCCAAATTATGCATGCCTTGAAGGTTTTGATATCGAGATGCTCGAAGAGATTGATCGCCGCCTGAACAATTTCGATCTCTTTTCATCTGCGCAGGATAGTCTGGCAACAACGATCTTCGGTGAAGCGGTGCAGGCAAGTGTTGATACGGAAGGGCGTATTATTATTCCTGAAATATTACTGACGCATGCAAAAATTTCAGAAAGCGCGGCGTTCGTTGGTTTGGGGCGGAAGTTCCAGATCTGGAATCCGGCGAGCCTTGATAAGCGGCAGGATGATGCACGTGCAATTGTGAAGAAAGATAATCTTTCTATTCCGCGGGGGGCAGCATCGTGAGTGACGTGCATATCCCCGTGATGTTAACGGAAGTGCTGGAATATATGGCCCCGCAGGATAATGGCATCTATGTGGATGGCACATTCGGCGCTGGCGGCTATGCGCGCGGCTTGCTGGATAAAGCCAACTGTAAAGTGATTGGCATTGACCGCGACGCAGCGATATTGGCGCTTGCACAAAACTGGGCACCGCAATATGGCAGCAGGCTACAAATTGTGAACGGGCGCTTCAGCCTTGTTGCTGAAATTTTGAAAGAGCTTGGCCTCGAGCAGGTCGATGGCTTTGTGCTGGATATCGGCGTGTCGTCTTACCAGCTGGATACAGCCGAGCGTGGTTTCTCGTTCCGTTTCGATGATGCGCCGCTTGATATGCGCATGAACCGCGATGACCCTGTGGATGCAGCATCAATTGTCAACCATGCCGATGAAGAAGACCTTGCCAATATGATTTACGAATATGGCGAGGAGAAAATGTCGCGCCGTATTGCACGTGCAATTGTTGAAGCGCGTAAACGCGAAAAATTCGAAACAACGGGCCAGCTGGCAAGTATTGTGCGTGCTGTTGTGCCGTTCTCGAAAAAGGACAAGTCAGACCCCGCCACGCGGACCTTCCAGGCCTTACGCATTGCCGTAAACAAAGAGCTGCAAGAGCTGAAAGACGCGCTTGAAGCGGCGCTGACTATTCTCAAGCCCGGCGGTCGTCTGGTTGTTGTGTCTTTCCATTCGCTGGAAGACCGTATCGTCAAAAACTTCCTCAACGAGAAAGCCGGCAAGCTTGCCAATCTTTCCCGTTACCTCCCACCACCTTCCCCCCTTGGGCAACAAGATTCCGTTGCACCTTCCCTGAATATCCTCACCCGTAAACCTGTAACAGCCACCGAAGCAGAAATAGCGCGTAACCCGCGTGCGCGTTCTGCAATCCTCCGTGCGGCAGAAAAGTTACAAATGCGGGGGGCGGCATGAAGCTGTTCCGTCTTTCCGTTATTAGTTCATTATTATGCGCTGCGTGTTTTGGCGGGTTTCTGTTCTGGACTTCGCAACAAGTGCAGCAGATTGAAAGCAAGGTGAAAAACGAACGCCGCGATATTGCGAGCGTGAGCGAGCATATCCGCATGCTGAAAGCCGAGTGGGATTATTTGAATGCGCCCGAGCGGTTGGAAAAACTGGCTTCACAATATCTGGGTATGGTGCCAAGTGCGCCAAAAAATCTTTCAACCGACTTCACGCCGATCCCCGAAGAATTGCCTTCGATGGAAGATGCGTCTGCACTTACAGCATCAGGTGCTATTGAAGATGACTCGCCGCAATTAACGGACTTGCTCCCCGAGCTCGCATCAATGCAGGGAGGGCAGGCCAAACAATGAAACACTTGAAGGACAATACAGCGCCGATCATGGGCCAGCGTTCAGGCGCGTTGGGTCTGGCGCATGGCCGTGTGTATTTCCTGATGGCGATTTTTGTTCTCGCATTCTTTGTGATTACCGTGCGGGTTTATGATTTGATGCTGCTGCAAGGCGCGTTCAACGAAGAAGCAAAAACAAAATTATACGAACGCCGCATGGCTGAAACAGTTGAAGATCAGGATAGTGCGAAGCGCGCCGATATTATTGACCGTAATGGCGTGTTACTGGCGACCTCGCTGAAAATCACATCGCTTTATGCTGACCCTAAAATTATGGTCGACCCACCGGAAACAGCGCAGCTGCTAACCAAAATTTTCCCCGATCTGTCTTACGGTGATCTGCTGAAGAAGTTTGAAGATAAGAAAAAGCGTTTCGTGTGGCTGAAGCGTAATATTACACCCGCGCAGCAAAATGCGATCATGTATATCGGTGACCCGGGGTTGGCATTCCGTGATGAATATAAGCGTTTCTACCCGCAGGGCAGTTTAACATCGCATCTTGTTGGCTTTACCAATATTGACGGTAAGGGGCTGGCGGGTATTGAACGTTCTTATAACAGTATATTGCGCAGTAATGCGGCAACCGATGAGCCGCTGCGCCTGACGGTTGATACAAGGCTCCAGCATATTCTGCGCCGCGAGGTTGAGGCCGCACAAAAAGACTTTAGCGGTATTGGCAGCGCTGGTTTGATCATGGAAGCCAAAACAGGAAATATTCTGGCTGCGGTTTCATTGCCTGATTTTGACCCGCAGCACCCGCAAAACTCCGAGAGCGCGCCAATGTTCAACCGTGTGTTTCAGGGCGTTTACGAGATGGGGTCGACTTTCAAGATTTTCTCGACAGCAGCCTTGCTTGAAACAAAAAATATTGGCCTTGGCCAAACGTTTGATGTACGCCAGCCGCTTAAGCGCGGCAATTTTACGATCAAGGATTTCCACCCCGAGAACCGTATTCTCACTTTGCCGGAAGTTTTCATGTATTCCTCGAATATCGGCACCGCTTTGATGGGCGAGATGACGGGGACTGCCAACCTGAAAAGTTTTTATAGGAAGCTGGGCTTCTTTGATAAGCCTGTTGCTGACCTTGATGAAGTGGGCCAGCCGCTTTACCCGAAAAACTGGCGCGAGTTGAACACACTCACTGCTACTTACGGTCACGGTGTTGCAGTAAGTCCGCTACAGGTTACGGGCGCTGTTGCCACAATTGTGAATGGCGGTACGAAAGTGATGCCATCGCTTGTGCAGGCACCCGATATTGTGCAGGCGAAAGAGAAAATATCATCAGCGCCGCGCGTTGTATCAGCGCAAACTTCCGAGAATATGCGCCGCCTGATGCGACTTGTGGTTACAAACGGTACGGGGCGAAAAGCCGATGTTGAAGGATTTGAAGTGGGCGGCAAAACAGGCACGGCTGAGAAAATTGTTGGTGGACGCTATGACCATAACAAGCGTGTGGCTTCTTTTGTTGCAGCCTTCCCGATTGAAGAGCCGGAATATGTTGTTTTTGTGATGGTAGACGAACCAAAACCAAACAAGAAAAGCTATGGCTATGCCACAGCTGGCTGGGTGGCGGCACCTGCGGCGGCGCGTGTTATCTCGAATATGGGTTCGGTACTGGGTATGCCAGCCGTTGAAGTGGCGCATGATGCTGCCGAACCACTTTTGCAATATGTTTCAACCAAGGGAGGGCATGAATGATGCTTTCTGCCTTGCTGAACGAAACGCCCACGCAGGATATAGAGATCAGCGGCATTTCCGCTGATAGCCGCAATGTAAGAAAGGGCGATGCATTTTTTGCCTTCAAGCCCGAATATATTGCCGAGGCAAAAGCAAAAGGCGCAGCGGCCATTATTGACAGTGGCAATGTGCGTGAAAAACTGGCGCATGCTGCCGCGCGTTTTTATGAAGCACAGCCTGAAGAGATTGTTGCTGTCACCGGCACAAATGGCAAAACATCAACTGTGCATTTCACGCGGCAGGTCTGGGAGAAGCTGGGGCACAAAGCGGCAAGCCTTGGCACGCTCGGGCTTGTAGGGTCGGACGTAAGCCAAGAAGGGGCCATGACAACGCCTGACCCGATCAAGCTGCATGAAATGCTGCAAAATTGTGCGACTAAGAAAATTACACATCTTGCGATGGAAGCTTCAAGCCACGGCTTGCATCAGCATCGTTTAGACGGGGTGAAATTAAAAGCGGCAGGGTTTTCAAACCTCACGCGGGACCATTTAGACTATCACGGCGATATGGAAGCATACCGGCAGGCGAAGTTTCGTTTGTTTAGTGCACTTTTGCCGCAAGGGGCTGCTGCAATATTGAATGCCGATAGCGAAGAATTTGCAGCGCTGGAGAAAATCTGCAGCGCGCGTGGGCTGACCATCATTAGCTTTGGCCGTCAGGGAAAAACTATCAAGCTTGCTGCACATGAGATTGTTGCGGAAGGCCAGAAAATTACGCTTCACTATGCAGGGCGTGAGTACGATATGGTTTTGAAACTGGCTGGTCGTTTCCAGATTGATAATATTTTATGTGCGCTTTGTCTTGTGGCGCATGAAAAGATTGAAGACCGTACATTTGTTGAAAAGATATTTGCAATTCTGCCAACGCTTACGGGTGTGCCGGGTCGTTTACAGCCTGTTGCGGGGCATAAAGCGGGCGCACATATATATGTTGATTACGCGCACACACCTGATGCGCTGGAAAAAGCGTTAAAAGCCTTACGCCCCCATACTGCAGGCAAGCTTGTTTGCCTGTTTGGCTGTGGTGGTGACCGTGATGCGGGCAAACGTCCGCTGATGGCACAGATTGCGGCCTTGAATGCGGACCATGTGATTGTGACTGATGATAACCCGCGCAGTGAAGACCCTGCGTCTATCCGTAAACAGGTTTTAGCTGGTGCGCCAACTGCCGAAGAAATTGGTGATCGCCGCAAGGCCATTCAACAAGCGGTTGCCCGCTTGCAAAAAGGCGATGTGCTGCTGGTTGCAGGCAAAGGCCACGAACAGGGGCAAATTTTTGCCGACCGCACAGAGCCATTTTGTGATGTCACGGAAACAGAAAAAGCCATTCAACTTATTTCAGGGGACGATACGAGGAAACAAGCATGAGCAACGATCAGCAGGATAACGACCAAGCAGACAGCCCAAAGAATAACGGCAAGAAAGCGCCTTCGAATACGCTCTGGACAGCGGCAGAGCTGATGCCGATCCTTGGCTTTGAAAGCAGTGCGCGCTGGTTTGCAACAGGTGTTTGCACAGATGAAAATGAATTGCAGGAGGGGGATATTTATATTCCTGTGACTTCAAGCGGTCTTGTGTCTGACAGTTTTGGTGGCGGAGATTTTATCGAACACGCCATGAAGCGCGGTGCTGCTGCGGTAATTACCGAAGAACAGCGCAGCTCTGACCAGACATTGCGCCATTTGGCACAAGCGGCACGCGCACGCTGCGGCGGTAAGGTGATTGCGGTGACAGGCTATAAGGATGTCAGTAATTTCATGGATATGCTTGCGCAGGCTTTTGGTGTGCAGGGCCAGCTGCATCGTAGCCGCCCGAGCGCCAGTGTGCCGCTTGCTCTTTCACAAATGCATGCGGGGACAGATTTTGCCATTATTGCCATTCCACCAGGGCAGGAAGGGGATATGCCGCTACTGCGTCCTGATCTTATTCTTGATGCCAATACAAAATCACCTGTGCATATGGAGGAGATTATTGAAGCAGGTAACGGCACGCGCGTAACAATGTGTATTGGTGCAGAAAAAGTAACCTGCACATTACCTACTGCTTACCAGCCTATGCATGCGGCTTCGGCGTTATGGGCTGTAAAAATGCTGGGCGGTAATGTGCAAAACGCTGTCGCGGCTATTAGCAAAGCCGAGGGCGGTAAAAAAGTTGCAGCCTCGGTTGCGTTACTGGAAAAACACAAGCGCGATGCTGAAGAAGCGCGCTTTAATGTGCTCGCGCTTATTGAATTTGGCAGCAAGCAAGGCCGCAAACCGGCACGGCGTATGGCAGTGCTTTGCGGGAACAAGCCGGAAGGCGCAATTCTACCAGCACGCCTTGCCGGTATGGAATTGCTTTATGCAGGGCAAGCAAGTGTGACCATAAAAACCGAAGGGCTGAATGAGATTGTCCCTGAAGTGCTAACGCCCCATGATGTAATTGTGATGCGCCCCGACAGAAGCTTTACAACATTGCGCCGTACAGTGAAGGGAACACGCTATGCTGTATAATTTGCTTGCGCCGCTTTCGGAAGATTTTATTCTTTTTAATCTGTTTCGCTATATTACCTTCCGCGCTGGCGCTGCAACCATTACAGCTTTTATTATTGCGCTTGTTATCGGCCCTTATGTGATTGCAAAGCTGAAATCCATACAGGTACATGGCCAGCCGATACGTACTGACGGGCCGGAAACACATTTCAAAAAAGCAGGCACGCCGACTATGGGCGGCATTATGGTGCTGATTGCTGTGCTGCTGAGTACATTATTATGGGCCGATTTGGGGAATGCGTTTATCTGGTGCAATTTGCTGGTGCTTGTGGGCTTCGGGTTTGTTGGATTTCTGGATGATTACAAGAAGCTGAAAAAACAGAATACAAAGGGTGTTTCCGGCCGTTTTAAAATGCTGACGCTGATGGCTGTGGGGTTTATTGCCGCAGTTGGCATCAGTTTCGCGCTGCCGGACAAGATCGACACGGATATTTTTATTCCGTTTTTCAAAAATCTTTATATTCCGCTTGGTTTTATATTTCCGCTTTGGGCCATTCTTGTGATGGTGGGGGCTTCGAACGCTGTGAACCTGACGGACGGGCTTGACGGGCTTGCCATTGTGCCCGTTGCCTTAACGGCAGCATGTCTTGGCCTTATTGCCTATCTGGCGGGGCATGCCGAGTTTGCCAAATATCTGCATATCTCATATGTGCCCGGTGTTGGCGAGCTAACAATTATATGCGGGGCGCTTGTTGGCGGGGCGCTCGGGTTTTTATGGTTTAATGCGCCGCCCGCCAAGATTTTTATGGGCGATATTGGCGCGCTTTCCTTTGGCGGTGTACTGGGAAGCATTGCCATTTCTACCAAACATGAAATTGCCTTTGCGATTATCGGGGGGCTTTTTGTTATCGAGACGCTTTCTGTGATTATTCAGGTTGTCTCGTTCAAGTTAACAGGCAAGCGCGTATTCCTGATGGCGCCTTTACACCATCATTTCGAGAAAAAGGGCTGGTCGGAGCCGACTGTTGTGATCCGCTTCTGGATTATTGCTGTCATCTTCGCGCTAATCGGGCTTTCAACGCTGAAATTGCGCTAAAAATACTGGCCATAACATGCGGGAATATGCTAAATTAGAACAAATCACAGTCGTGATTTGCTTTCTCCAGCCCTGTTGCCGTAACCATGCCGCTTTTATTCAGCCGTACTGACAAATCACGCATCGCCGAATGGTGGTGGACGGTTGACCGCTCTATTCTTGCCGGGCTTTTTGCCATTATTACTTTTGGTGTGATGCTGGTGACGGCTGCCAGCCCTGCTGTTGCCAACCGTATTGATGTCACGGAAGGTCACTTCATCCTCAAGCACATGATTTTTCTGGTGCCATCTGTTGTGCTGATGCTCGCGCTTTCATTCTGCCAGCCACGTACAATCTGGCGTATTGCTACATTGGTGATGGCGGGCGGTCTTTTCATGATGTTGCTTGTTCCGTTCATTGGTGCAGAGACAAAAGGTGCGCAGCGCTGGATCTCGCTCGGGTTTGTCTCTATCCAGCCGAGTGAATTTATAAAGCCTGCTTTTGCAATTATTGCTGCATGGCTTATCTCGCGCCAGAAGGAAAACCCTGCCTTCAAAGGTTACATTTACGGGATGGGTTTATTCCTGATTATTATTACGCTGCTTTTACAGCAACCTGATTTCGGTATGACGTTTGTGATTACCTGTATGTTTATGGCGCAGATATTTCTGGCGGGTTTGCCGTTCCGTTATTTATTTGTGTTGTTGTTGATAGGTCTTGCAGGGCTTGCGCTTGTTTATTCAAGCTTTGACCACGTGAAAAGCCGTATTGACCGTTTCTTAAGCCCTGAAACAACGGGCGGGAATTATCAGGTCGAGCGTTCGATTGAAGCTTTCCAGAGTGGCGGGTTGTGGGGCACGGGGCCGGGGCAGGGTGTTGTGAAAATGAGTATTCCTGACTCGCATGCCGATTTTATTTTCGCCGTGGGCGGTGAGGAGCTGGGCGTGTTTTTTATTACGCTTCTTGTTCTTATTTACGGCTTTGTTGTGATACGGGGGTTCCGCAACTTACATGATAGCCATGATCTGTTTGTTATCCTAGCTTGTGGCGGGCTGTTAAGTATGTTTGCGTTGCAAGCATTCGTGCATATGGGGTCGAACCTGCATTTACTGCCAACAAAAGGTATGACGTTGCCGTTTATCAGCTATGGGGGTTCATCATTACTCTCGATGGGCTTTGCCATGGGCGCGGTATTATCACTGACGCGCCGCAAAGCACGCCGTACAATTGCAAAAAGCGGCTTCTCGCCGAAATGGCCTTCACCAAGCATGGCGAACTAACATGAAGAACATCCTTCTTTCGGCTGGTGGCACGGGCGGGCATTTATTCCCCGCGCTGGCCCTCGCTGAAGAATTGCGTTTTCAGGGCCATGCGGTTTTTCTGGCAACAGATGCACGGGCAGTCAAATTTTTGCCAAAAGAAAATACAATTCCTGTTTTTGTTGTTCCCTCTGCAACACCTACTGGCGGTGTTATCAAGATTTTGAAAAGTATTCCTGTTTTACTCTGGGGCACTGTGCGTGCGTTAGCGCTTTGCATGAAATTAAAGCCGCACGCAATTGTCGGTTTCGGTGGCTACCCGTCTTTTCCGCCAATGCTTGCAGGCCAGTTTCTGCATATTCCAACGATCCTGCATGAACAGAATGCTATTCTTGGTAAGGCGAATATGGTTCTCGCGCACATGGCGCGTAAAGTGGCGCTTTCGCTGCCTGCAAAAATAGAAAATGCAAAATATGTTGTCACCGGCAACCCTGTGCGCGCTGAAATCGCTGCGCTTGCTGACGGGCATTATGAGGTGCCTGAAGGAAACGAGAAGATAAATATTCTGGTTGTGGGCGGATCACAAGGGTCTCAAGCGCTTTCAAACATTGTACCTGCCGCGATAGAAAGTCTGCCGAAAGATTTGCGTGAGAAATTATTTGTTGTCCATCAGGCACGTGAAGCCGACATGGACCATGTGATGAAGACTTATACCAAGGCGCATGTTGAAGCGAATGTGCAGCCCTTCTTCCGTAATTTTGCGCCGCTTTTGGCAAAAAGCCATCTTGTTGTGACGCGCGGCGGCGCTAGTTCTGTCGCGGAGATAAATATCGTCGGGCGGCCAGCCATTTATATTCCGAACCCGCACCATAAGGACCAGCAGCAGAAGAAGAACGCGCAGGCCATTGTTGACGCTGGTGGCGCGCTGGTTTTTGATGAAAAAACACTTACACCCGAGAAGCTGTCAGAGGCGATAAAGTCTTTAATATCAGCCTTCGAGAAGCTGGTCGTTATGGCCGCTGCAACTAAAACTTGCGCAAAAGGGCGGGCTGCGGCTACACTCGCGCAACTCGTTTTAACAGTCGCAAAATAACAAGGTTTTCAAGGCATGGAATTACAGCCTTTCCCTGTGGGCACGCTTCACTTTGTTGGTATCGGCGGTATCGGCATGAGCGGTATTGCCGAGGTACTGCATAATCTTGGCTATAAGGTGCAGGGCTCTGACCTTTCCGAAAATTACAACACGGCGCGCCTGAAAAAACTGGGTGTGCGTATTTTTATCAGTCACGATGCCAAGAATGTGCAGGACGAAAAGGGTGAGGAATGTTCCGCCGTTATTATCTCCTCTGCTGTGAAATCCGATAACCCGGAACTGACCGCTGCGCGCGAACTGAAAATTCCGGTTGTACGCCGCGCCGATATGCTGGGCGAACTGATGAAATTCAAATCCTGCGTAGCGGTTGCCGGTACGCACGGTAAAACAACCACAACCTCGATGGTGGCCCATTTACTGGAAGCGGGCGGGCTGGACCCGACTGTTATTAATGGCGGCATTATTAATGCCTACGGTACAAACGCCAAACTTGGCGCGAGCAAGTGGATGGTTGCCGAGAGTGACGAGAGCGATGGCAGCTTCCTGCGCTTACCGGCCACCATCGCCATTGTCACGAATATTGACCCCGAGCATATGGAGCATTACGGCTCTTTCGATGTGCTCAAAAAATCATTCCGCGATTTTGTTGAGAATCTGCCTTTCTATGGTTTTGCCGTTATGTGCACAGATCACCCTGTTGTGAAAGAGTTGGTAGAGACAATCACAGACCGCCGCATTGTAACTTACGGCTTTCAGGAAGGTGCGCAGATGCGTGCCGTTAATTTGCGCACGCAGCCAGACGGCTTCTTGTTTGATATCGAGGCTTATGGCGAGATTGTATCGCGTGATATCCATCTGCCGCTCCGTGGCCAGCATAATGTGCTGAACGGGTTGGCGGCAATGATTGTTGCGAATGAAATTGGTGTGAACTACGACACTTTGAAGGAATCTTTTGCTGCGTTTGAAGGGGTGAAGCGCCGATTCACAATAACTGGCGTCAGTAATGGCGTAACGATTGTTGATGATTACGGGCACCACCCTGTCGAGATTGAAGCGGTTCTTTCTGCGGGGCGTCAAGCACTTGAGGGTACGAACGGGCGTATTATTGCTGTTGTGCAACCGCACCGCTATTCGCGCGTGCAGGGGTTGCTGCAGGAATTTGCAACCTGTTTCGCAAAAGCTGATATTGTTGTGGTAGCCGATATTTATGCGGCTGGCGAGCAGCCTGTTGCGGGCATTAATAAAGAAACGCTGGCAGAGAAAATCCGTGCAGCAGGACACAAGAATGTCATGTTGCTGCCCGATGCTGAAGCGCTTGCGCCACTGATTAAAGATATTGCCGCCGAAGGGGATATGGTGATTTGCCTCGGCGCTGGCAATATTACGCAATGGGCCAATAAACTGCCTGCGCAGCTTGGTGCACTGGCGGGAAAAAGTAAAAAATTATCTGCATAAAAAGATGTCATGCCAGCGAAAGCTGGCATCCATCCCTGATGCTGGACCCCAGCTTTCGCTGGGGTGACATATGGAGAGTGATGAAGAGTAGCTTACCAAAAGTAGCAGGATCATACGAATTCGACGTACCGCTTGCGCCGATGACATGGTTTCGCGTAGGCGGCAAAGCTGACGTTGTATTCAAGCCACAAGATAAACATGACCTTGCACAATTCCTAAAAAATTTACCCTCTGATATCCCTGTTTCGGTGATGGGTGCGTTTTCGAATGTGATTATCCGCGATGGTGGTTTGCGCGGTGTACTGGTAAAGCTGCCTAAAAGTTTTTCCGAGATCAAAATCGAAGGTGATGCTGTAATAGCAGGGGCTGCCGCCATGGATGTAATGGCGGCACGTGAAACAGCAGAAGCCGCGCTTGATGGTTTTGCCTTTCTGGTGGGCATCCCCGGCACCATCGGCGGCGCGGTTTATATGAATGCGGGCGCTTATGGCGCTGAAATAAAAGATATTCTTGAAAATGTTGAAATCGTAACGCGCGACGGAGTGTTAAAAACCATTAGCAATGAGGCATGTGGTTTTGCCTATCGGCATTCCGAACTGCCGGAAGGGGCGATCATTATTTCGGCCAGCTTTAAAGGTAAAAAGGGTGATAAGGCGGCTATTGTTGCGGCCATGGAGAAGATCAAACAGGAGCGGCTTGAAACCCAGCCGGTCAAAAGTCGCACGGGGGGCTCGACATTTGCAAATCCTGCCGAAGCGCGGGCGTGGGAGCTGGTTGATAAAGCGGGTTGCCGTGGTTTAACGCTGGGCGGCGCACAAATTTCCGAGAAGCATTGCAATTTCATGATTAATACCGGAAGCGCTACGGCAGCTGATTTAGAGGCTTTGGGCGAAGAGGTACGTAAAAAGGTCTTTCAAAATTCCGGTATTTCGTTAAAATGGGAAATACGCCGTATCGGCGACCTCTCTTAAGAAATCTGCCAATTTTAACAATTTATCATGCCCGTTACCGCCACACGTCTGCGTAAGAAAAGAAAACAGTCACAGGAATTCAACCTGTTTAAAAGCCAGAAATTCTGGATTGTATCGCTGGCGCTTGTTGTTGTGCTCACGCTTTTGACGGTCGGGTATCAGTATACGTCCCGCGCTGTACAAAACGGCACCGAGCGCTTTGCCGCATGGCTGGCACGCGAGGGGTTTGCCATTAAAAATGTCATGGTGGACGGGCGGCAATATGCGAACGCCAACGATGTTAAAAAATTACTGGCTGTTGAAAAGAACGACCCTATTCTTTATTTCTCGACGCAAAAAGCGGCTGAAAATCTGGCGCAAATCCCATGGGTAGAAAGTGCAACCGTGGAGCGCCGCTTCCCCGATACAATCAAGGTGACTTTACACGAGTACGAGCCAGCTGCGCTGTGGGAACACAAGGACGCGCACGGAAAAATTTCTATTGGTGTGATTGCCGAGAACGGAAAAATTCTAACCCGTAACATGCAGCCAGCTTTCCGTGAATTACTAATGGTGACGGGTGATAAAGCGCCGGAGAAAATGGGTGTTATTTTCGAAGCGCTGGACGAGAATACAGAGTTGAAAGAATATATACGCGCGGCATCATATGTGGCCGAGCGAAGGTGGGACCTGACGCTGAAAAACGGTGTGACCGTGAAATTGCCGGAAGTAAACGAAGAGGGGGCTTTAAAACGCCTTGCATCGGCGCATAAGAAATCGAAACTACTCGACCGTGCTGTTGAAACAATTGATTTGCGGCAGGATGACCGGATTATCGTGAAAATCAAACCCGGTGTGATGGAAGAGCTGAAAAATAACGGCAAGCCGCAGGACACGCCCGCCTGATGCATACAGACATTCGGCAGGATAATTTTATTCTCAACACAATACCGGCGCAGTGGCGGCCTTATGCACTCCTGATGCGGCTCGACAGGCCTATTGGCACATGGTTGTTATTCTGGCCTGGTGCATGGGCAATAGCAGCGGCGCATGGGCCACTTGATGGTTATAATTTCTTTCTCATTCTGCTTTTTGCGCTTGGCGCGCTTCTGATGCGGAGTGCAGGCTGCATCATTAATGATATCTGGGACCGCGAACTGGATAAGCAAGTCGAGCGGACACGCGCAAGGCCGCTGGCTTCTGGTGAATTACGGTTGTGGCAGGCGGCGATGCTGCTCGGCATTTTGTTGTTTTTAGCGCTTGTTATACTTGTGCAGATGAACGGGCAGGCAATACAGCTTGGTTTTCTGGCTATTGCGCTGGTTGTGGCGTACCCGCTGATGAAACGCATTACATGGTGGCCGCAGGCTTTTCTGGGCCTCACCTTTAACTGGGGTGCATTACTGGGGACGGCGGCCGTTACGGGCCATATAACGCTGACAGGTTTGCTACTTTATATGGCTGGCATATTGTGGACACTGGGCTATGACACAATTTACGCGGCGCAGGATGTAGAAGATGATGCGTTGGCGGGGATCAAATCAACCGCGCGGCTCTTCGGTAAAAACATGATTTACTGGGTCACCGGTTTTTATATCGGCGTTATTTTACTGCTCTTTGCTATTGGCGTTCTGGCCCATGCCGCGCCGCTCTATTACGCTTTTTTTGGTTTTGCGGGTTTGCATCTGGCGTGGCAGATTGGCCGCTGGGATTCCGCTAACCCATTGTCTTCACTGGACATTTTTAAATCCAATAAATTTACAGGCGCATTTATATTTATGGCGCTGTTATTTATCTAGAAAAAAACCTTCAAATCTCCCCGTTTTTTTGGCACGATTTTATAAAGCGTAAAGAAAACAGGGAAACGATGACAGCTATTACAAAAGATTTTTTGGCATTGGCAGAAGGGGTGCGCGGCAAAGCCTTGCGCCGCGTCAATTTTCAGGCGCAATATTTCAAGCCGCATGAAACAGAGTCGATTCCCACAAATGTAAGAACGGAATTTATCCATCGTTATTTCGATGCGGTGGATGTTGAAGCGCAGATTGCCGATACTGTAAGGGAGGCGGGTGATATCCACTCCGATTATTCAATTGGTCAGTTACGGGAGAGGTTGGAGCTAATCGGGGAAACATTAAACTCGCGCTGGTTCGGCACTTCCGTTATCAATATGGTCAAGAGAACACAGCCGCTGGGAAGCTTTGGTCGTGAGGCCGAGATACTGCAGGGGCTTGAAGCCAATCCGGAAATTTTTGGCTTAAAGAAAACGGGGGGTCTGCTGCGCCATTGGCTGACAACATTGGGTCATGA
>WGMJ01000008.1 GCA_016125135.1 Alphaproteobacteria bacterium
ATGATTCCGGCCTGATGCATTGCGCGGCGGCTTGTGGCGTGACGACCTTTGGTTTATTCGGCCCGACACTTTCAAACGTTTATAGCCCGTTTGGCCCCCGCGCGGCTTTTATCCGCACGCCGGAAAGCTACGAAGAGCTAACAAGCTTTGAAGGATATGATGCCAAAACGCTGGATAGAAGCCTGATGGGCACACTCACGGTTGATATGGTGAAGGGCGGCATTGCCGTATTTTTGCAAGGGTTACAACAACGTGGCTGATTATAAGCTTCTTTTTTCAATTGTAGCGATCGCCATTTCAGGCACAAACCTTGTTTATTATCTTTATACAGTTTATCGCGGTAATACGCGGCCGCATCTCTACAGTTGGCTTATCTGGGGGTTGGTTACAAGCGTTGTGGCTATTGCGCAATATGCAGAGAAGGGCGGTGCTGGTGCTTTTGTAACAGCTTTTGCAGGTTTTGCCTGCTTTACGCGTGTTATTGCGGCCCTTACACACGGTGAGAAAGAAATTACACGCAGCGATACAATTTGTCTTGTGGTTTGTTGTGTTGCGATTATTTTATGGCCGCTGACAAACAGCCCGCTTTGGTCGGTTTTACTGGTAACGGCCATTGATGTTGCGGGGTTTTACCCGACGGTCAGGAAGTCATGGCATAAACCGCAAGAAGAGAACGCGCTTAGCTATGTTCTTTTTGCTGTTGTGTATTTTCTGAGTATTACAGGGCTGCAGAATTATAATTTTACGACCCTCTTTTACCCCGTTGTCATGGTGGCGGCAACGCTTGGCTTCGTGGCATTTCTGCTTATAAGACGAAAAGCGATCAAATAGATTATTCATGGAACTCCGCCATTTCCGGTATGCGGTTAAACGCAACCTTGGTACCAATGTAACCTGCTGCTGTGCGTGGGGCGGGGCCGTATTGCACAGTTTCTGCGCCGTAGCGTTTGTTCAAATCATCAATGACTTGCGAGAGGCTTAGGTTTTTCTGTTGTAAATCCTTGTAGCGTTCGGATGTGCTATCAAACAGGTCAGGTGTAATTTGCCGTGTATTCACAAGCCCGTGCATGGTCACGGATACTTTTTTCAGGCGGCGGGGCTTTAATACATCCAGCATCCCGCCCCAAAGCTCATCAAGCGCTTTCAGGAAGGTGAAGTTATCTTGCGAAGGCTGCAACTGAACGCCGCCACTCCATGCGCGTTTATCGTCTGTCCGTACACTTAAATCAAAGCGCGTAGCGTGCATTTCCATCCGGCGCAGGCGTGAAGCGGCTTTGACAGTCAGGCGGCGCGTTACCTGCTTTGCCTGTGTAGGCGCGCGCAAAGCGGTATCAAGAATACGGGAATGGCCAACCATGGAGCGGTTTGTTTCACGGTCAGGTACGTCAAACCCGTGTAAATTATACCAGAAACGCTCACCTTCAACACTACCCCAAACTTTGCGGGCGTGTTTGGGTGAAATATTCCAGAGGTCTTCGACGCTTGTAATGCCAGCGCGGTTCAAACGTTCTTCCATGGCAACGTTAATACCGGGTAGATCGCGTAGTTCCAGCGCAAAAAGTTTTTCTGTCAGATTCTGGTGCGTTAGAATAACAAGTCCGTTAGGCTTCTGCATATCGCTAGCAACTTTTGCCAAAAAGCCGTTCGGTGCAATACCAATCGAGCAGGTAATATGTGTGCCAACATTTTCAGCAAGCGCTTTTTTAATGCGCAAGGCTACCTGGGTTGCTGATTCACTATTTTGTTTGTTCGGCGGCAAGCGGCTTGAAAGTTCGTCAATCGACCAGACTTTATTGATAGGCGTGTGTTTAATAACTTCATTAATAACGCGGTGATGATAATCAACATATTTATCATGACGCGCGAGGACAGTATGAAGTTGCGGGCACATTTTGCGGGCATCATAAATTTTTGTGCCTGTTTTGATTCCGTATTTCTTCGCTTCGCGTGAGGCGGCGATTGCGCAGGTGCCGTCTGTCATCATTGGCACAATGGCAATTGGTTTGCCGCGCAGTTGTGGGTTCTCCTGCTGCTCTACACTGGCGAAGTAGCTGTTAAGATCGAGAAAAAGCCATTTAGGGCCTGAGACGGGCTGAAACATGAGGGGTTACCTTTCTTTTTGTTCTTTATATGTTCTTATACTATTTTAATGAGAACAATACAAGAACAAAATAAATCCTTGAGTTTCCAAGGCTCCGGTCGCTAGGATGTTTTCAATAATTAAAAACAAAGACAGGTAGGAGGGTAAAAATGCTGGCGCAGATTTTCGCAAGCCTCAGAAACGGAGAGGATACATCCGGCATCGTTATATCCGAAAGCCTTCTTACAAGCTGGTTCCGGATCGGTGACCCTTCTTACAAAGCCTGCGATAATTTTTTATCCCATCCGCGTTTTATTCTGTATCAGGAACTGGATTTCACAACGGTCTATGACTACAAGCACTATCAATTTGCGGCATGGGAAAGCGATGGACAAGATCGACATGAGCGGTCAGATGGTCTGGTGTGTATGTTCTCGCCGCTTATTGCAACGGGGTACAGAAAGAACGGAGACAATGCCGAGTTTGCAATCGGTGTACAAAGAAAGCTGGACTGGAAAGTGCTCCCGCCGGATCCAAAATCCATGATGCTTGTTCCCGAGATTGCTTCAAAGGATTTATATAACCCGCTTATTTTTGCAATGAGTGGCACGATAGATGATACGGGTAGAGTACGTATTCGCAAACTCATGCTTCCGCAGTTTGATAACGAAGGCAATTTCAAAAAGTTGAAAGCTGAAAAACCAAGCGCTGAAAATATTATACGCGGGCTTTGGTATGGTGTGCGGGCAGCCAAATTTGTGCTTGATAATAACCGGAATATTCCAATGCACTGGCTTTACAAGGAAGTGCCGAAAAGAAGCCTTGCCGAAATGGCTGCCGAGTTGAAGCTAGTGCTTCCGGCACCTCAGTATGCGGCCGCTTCTCCAGCGCCTTAACGCCGATCCCAGATTTAGCCAAGGCTAAACAGTTTGACAATCCATTCGTTTTGGGGGAAAGTGCCCTATGACAAAAACCAGCCTTGCCAAACCCGAGATACAAGCGGCACGTTTTAGCCGTATCCGGGAGGCGCACCAGACCGAAACCACCGAAGACTATGTCGAGCTGATTGCTGACCTTATAGATGTGCAAGGGGAAGCGCGCCCTGCCGATCTGGCCGAACGTTTTGGTGTATCGGCACCGACAGTAAATAAAACAATTCAAAGGCTTGTGCGCGACGGGTTTGTAACCCAGCGGCCTTACCGCGCACTGTTCCTCACAGAAAAAGGTGAAAAACTGGCCGCAGAAAGCAAGGCGCGGCACGAGATCGTTCTGGCTTTCCTATTAAAGCTGGGCGTACCGGCAGAAACGGCCGAAGCCGATGCCGAGGGGATCGAGCACCATATCAGCCCCGAAACCCTTCAAATCTTTGAAAGATTCCTTTAAAAACCCACCGATTTTATTGACATAATGATTGTTACTGTGGTAGTTTTCAGGCCATGGTTTTGCTAAAAAAGCGATATGTGCACCCGGGCGGTTACGGTAATACGGGCCGCTTTGATGATTGCGGGCTAGATGAGCATCTGGCTGAAGCCTGTATCGCGGCTATTAAAGAGACGTTTCGTGGTGAATGGGAAGTCTTTAAAGAGCGTAGCAGGTATTCAAACGCGCTTCCTGATCCTCTAAAATCCTCAACGCGTGAATATGTTCAGGAAAAAATGAGCGCGCGCGAGGCAACAAGCACGCTTTTGTATGTTACGGATGACTATTCCTATGATAACGAGGTTGCTGGCAAAATTATACTAGAAAGCGGATTTTTTTCTGATGCGGAGCGTCGCAAAGATTTCTGCTCCCTGACAGAGATCGATAACTTAAGCTTTCCGGATGACATCCAAGATGCAATTGATGATCTTTATGATGATCTGAATGAGCTGGGTTATCTGGTAACGCATAGTGACCGTGCACTCAAGGAGATCTTTCAGCATCTGCCACCTGAAACCGCAGGGCTTGCTATTTTTCTTGAGTTAGCGCAAGGGAAACCTTTATTGCCCGATGTGTTCCGGCAACCACTGGCATTTTACCTTACGCAGAATGGCGGAACAGATCTTGTATGTAGGGTTATCGAGCTTGCCAAAATGTCAAAAGGGCAAAGGCAATACCGCTATCAGTCGGACGAAGCCCTTATAGAGCATATAAATGACTTGCAAGACCATCTTAAACAGGTTGTTTTTGTCCAATTAGGGATGATTGATAGAGAAAATCTACCCGAGGAAATTTTCAAGGATTTTTTATATGCGCATGCGAATGCGCCTGTGGCTGGGTTCAGGGAAAGATATAACCTTGATTCACCGATGCTGAAGAGCTTGAAGAACTTCCACGAGCAGAAGCAGAAATATTTATTGCAGATGATTGACCAAGATCCGGATTCGGCCCTTGCGCAACGCTATCTACAAGCGATGCAGAATTGGCCCGAGATGGCCGAAGTGGAAAAAGAAGCATTCCTTAATCAGCATCTTGCAATGCTGTCCAATCTATACGGCACAAAATTCTGTCCTGAGATGAGCATTGTTGATGTCGTCGATGAAAAGGCTAAAAATGATTTTTTGGGGCAGCAAGCGCCGGCCGAAACAGATGATGAGAAAGTGGAAAACGCGCTCGGGAAGATAAAAATAAAAAGAAGTGCACTTCCAAATTTTGTAGACTCATTGGCCATCGTGACGCATGAATTTATTCATGGGTTTGAAGATTGGATGTCATACCGGCAGGATAAAGATTTTTTACGTGGCATATCCAAAGAAGCAAGAATGCTTTTTCCGCGTATAAAAGCAGGTTCATGGCAGGAGGCGACAGCGCTGTCTATTACTTTCAATGGCGGGGATGATTACTATGAGAGCGAAGAAGGCTCTACCCGTTGTGAAAGGCAGTTCCGTGAACGTCACGCGGGCTTTGTCGAGGATCTTTATGGCTCGCAATTTTCTGCAAGGCTTGCAGTCATACAAGGCAATGCCCAGCAGAAAAATCTTGAACAAGCATTTGTACTGAAAGTTGCCTAGGGCAATAACAGGCTTGTATCGCCGTAAGAATAGAAACGGTAATTGTTTTCAATCGCGTGTTTATAAATCCCCTGCATGCGTTCCATCCCTACAAAAGCGGCAACCAGCATCAGCAAGGTTGATTTCGGCAAGTGGAAATTCGTGAGCAGGGCATCGGCAATTTTAAACTGGTAGCCGGGCTTTATAAAAATATCGGTTTCACCTGTGCCTGCTTCTAATATTCCGTTTTTATCAGCGAGGCTTTCAATTGTGCGCATTGCGGTGGTGCCCACAGGGATAATACGCCCGCCATTCTTTTTTGTTTCATTGATCAGTGCAGCTGCTTCTTCGGTTACATGGTAACGCTCGGCATGCATAATATGCTCTTCTATATTTTCTGTACGGACGGGTTGGAATGTACCTGCCCCAACATGGAGCGTCAGCGTGGTTGATTGCACGCCCTTTTCATGCAGTTTTGCCAGTAATTCTTCAGTATAATGAAGGCTGGCCGTGGGCGCTGCAACCGAGCCATCATATTGTGCGAAAATTGTTTGGTAATTGCTTTTGTCTTCTTGTTCGTCAGCACGGTTGATATAGGGCGGCAACGGCATGTGCCCGACTTGCTCGAGTTTTTTGTAAAGTGCGGCTTCATCACAATTAAAACGTACTTCAACAGTACCAAGGATTTCATTCTTTGAAATAATTTCTGCTTCAAGCCCCGCATCGAACAAAACAGCTTGCCCGCGTTTCAAACGTTTTGCAGGACGCGCATAAACTTCCCAGTTATTATTGGTCATAGGTTTATGCAACAGAAACTCGACTTTCATTTCTCCACGCATGCCAAACAGCCGCGCAGGTATAACGCGCGTATTGTTGAACACAAGCAAATCATCCGCATTCAGGAAATCAGGCAGGTGTGAAACGGTGCTGTCAGTGATGTTTTGCGGGGTGCTGACAAGGAGTTTTGCGCTGTCCCGCGGGCTTGCGGGGTGCAGGGCGATTCGGCTTGTCGGCAGGGTATAATCGAACGCATCTATATGCATAAGCGCATCATAACGGGTTTTAAAAGCTAAAAAAGCCTGTTTTATGCCCAAAAAACGTGCTTTTTCGGTGAAAAAGCGCTTTTTTCCTCTCGACAAAACGCTAAAAACCCTTGAAATTAGGGCTATCAGCACAACACGTGTTTATAAAACCCTTATTTTACAGGGCTTCATAGCGCCTCTGTTGTCTGGCATTTAACCACTTCTTATGAGGAGAAGAAAACATGGCAGCAGCTAAAAAAGCCGCAACAGCATCACAGCCAACTGTGACACTGAAGCAAATCTCTGCAGAACTCGCAGAGAAATCAGACATGACGAAAAAACAGTGGAACGAACTGACAGATTCACTAGTTTCAGCAATCGTCAAGAACCTGAAAAAAGGTAACCGTATCCGTATGGCTGGTCTGGGCATCTTGCAAGTTCGTAAGCGCGCAGCACGCATGGGCCGTAACCCAGCAACTGGCGAAACGATCAAAATTCCTGCGAAGAAAAAAGTTGCTTTCCGCGCAGCAAAAGAACTGAAAGAAGCAGTAGGCGCCTAATAAGCGTTTTTGCTTTTTGCAAAAAAGAAACCCCGCAGTTATTCGCTTGCGGGGTTTTCTTTTTGTTTATTTATCTTTAAGGAGTGGGGGCCGCTACTGTCGGCGCGCTTTTGGGTTGCGTCTTCAGCGAAACGTCATATCCCAGCCTGTCTTCGAATATATGGATTGCCGCCGAGCGCTGGCGCGCCTTCTTGCGGACGGCCTCGAACCGCGCTGCCGATCCACCATGGCCGCTCGACATATCTGTACGAAGGAAGAAGGGCCCGCCTTGTCCGACCTCTCTAAGTCTGGCAATAAACTTTTGTGGTTCCCAGTAGCCAACGCGCGGGTCTGTCAGGCCTGTCTCTGCGTAAATCAGCGGGTATTGCTGGTCCTTCACGTTGCTGTAAGGGCAATAATCTTTCATGCGGAAATAGGCATCTTTACTTGTAATCGGGTTGCCCCATTCGTCCCATTCGCCGGCGGTTAGCGGAAGGCTTGCATCGAGCATTGTGTTCATAACATCAACGAATGCCACACCGGGTAACACAGCGCCCCAAAGGTCAGGCCGCTGGTTTGCGGAAGCGCCCATTAACATGCCGCCTGCAGAAGCGCCTTCAATAATGATTTTGCCCTTTTGCCCGTAGCCCATGTCTACAAGTGCTCCGGCAGCATCGGCAAAATCATTAAAGGTATTTTGTTTGTGCTCTCTCCGCCCGTTAATATGGTGCACTTTACCCATTTCACTCCCGCCACGTATGTGGGCGATTGCATAAACAATGCCGCGGTCAACCAGCGAAATATTGCTGGGCGAGAAAGAGGTGTCCATGCTCAGGCCATGGCTGCCGTAGCCGTAGAGGTAAAGCGGTGCTGTCCCATCGGCTGGTGTATCATGGCGACGGAGAATACTGACAGGTACCTGCGCACCATCACGGGCCGAAATTAAGTGATGCTCTATAACATAGTCATCAGGGTTGTGGCCGTTTGGCAGGACTTTCTGCTTAAGGAGGTCCTCTTGTTTTGTTACAAGATTAAAGTCATATACTTTCTCGGGCATGGCCATTGTTTCGTAATGAACCCGTATTTCCTGCGTATCATACTCGTAGCTTCCGGCCAGTGTAACTTCGTAAGTGCTGCCCGGGAAATCAAGATCATACCCATTGCCGGCATAGTCAGAAACGCCAACAAACGGCAAGCCGTCCTTATAGCCTGTTGAAATAATATGGTCCTTCAGGGTCCGGATACTGGTTGTATATACCCGTGGGTTATAGGGAACAAAATCAACCCAGTTAGATACACCGGTTGCGTCAACGGGCGTGCGCATAATCTTATTATTTGTAGCGCCGTCTCTGTTTGTAAGAATAAAGAACTCGCCGTCATGGTGATCAACGCTATATTCATGCCCTAGCTGGCGTGGTACGAAAGTGGTTGCCTTTGTGCCAAAGGGGGCGTTGGCAGGAATATATTGTGTTTCGCTGGTATCACTGCTTTCGTTACTGTTAATAAGAACATATTCGCCTGACTGTGTTTCACCCAACGACATATGGTAGGTTTCTTCCGGCTCTGTATAGACCACAACGTCATTGGCGGGGTCAGTGCCCAACTGGTGGCATTTTACGCGGCGTGCTTTCCAGTCTTTATCCATCTCGATGTAGTAAACACAAGAGGAATCTGCCGACCACACAACGCTGCCTTTTGTATTAGGGACTGTTTCAGGGTATTCAACACCGGTTTCTATGTTTCTAAAACGCAGGCCAAAAAATTCCGATCCTTCGCTATCAACAGTATAGGCAACCAGTTCCTGGTTGGGGCTATGTTTCATTGTGCCCAGTTTAAAGAAGTTTTTTCCAACACTTTCCTGATCACCGTCAAGGATCATCTGCTCCTGTCCGGTTTGAAGATGGCGGCGTTTAAAGAAAGGATATTGTCCGCCTTTGCGAAACGCGCTCCAATATTCCCATTCGCCATCTTTTTTCGGGATGGATGAATCATCTTCAATAATGCGACCGCGAATTTCTTGTTCTACGGTGTCGGTCAGAGGTGCGAATTTGCTTTCAAAATCCGTAACGTATGCATTTTCTGCTTCAAGCGCTGCACGAATTTCCGGCTCGAGGAGCGTCGGGTCCTGGAGCATGGCTTCCCAGTCTTTGCTCCGCATCCAGTGGTAAGGGTCAATAACGGTATCGCCATGATGTGTAGCGCTATGGAATTCTTTTTTTGCGGCTGGCGGCTGTACCGGCGTTGATGGTGACGCTTGGCTCATATTAAACTCTCCCTGACTATGAATATGGCCTAACTTAAGTGACCATTTTACGGAAGGTCAAGGAAAAACCGGTTCGCGACGCGGTATATTAACCTTTATTAACGCGGAGGCGCTGGTGGTGCCCAGTCAGGCGCGACATCGGGGTCACCTTCTTTTATTTTTCTTACAAATGCGCTGCTGGAGTAAAACTCCTTCTCGGCACAAGGAATCAGCATTACAAGGTCAACATATTCGGAACCATGTACCTTTGTGCCGAAATAATCATCACCTTTGAAAAGTATATTGGCATGAATAGCTTGTAAAATTGTTTCATGCGCAAATTCATCGGAAATTATAACTGCGTCTACACTTTCATCGCTGGCAACCTCGCCAGTACGCTTTAGCTCATGTACGTAGGGTTTTTCTTCACCCTTTAATTCGCGGATTGTGCGATCCGAAGCAACAATAACAATCAGATGATCACAATTCGCTTTTGCGTCGTTGAAGAACGAGGAGTGACCCGGGTGAACAAGGTCAAAAGCACCACTTGTAATGCCGATAATCGCTTGCGGATTTTCCACGCGCCATGCAGCGACTTGTTGTACAAGGCCTTCAAGGTCACGTGCCTTCTTTGTATAGGAGAGAATGGGACCTTCGCGCTTTGCAGCAACAACTTGCCCGAATTCGTCTCTCATTCCTGCTGGCCTGTCCGTCATGAGGGCAGACTAGCGAAAATGGCGAAGGGTATGCAAGTAAATTGGCGGGCAGGGGGGGATTCGAACCCGCCGCACGACTTTGTCGTGCTGTTATAAACCTGGGGGGTTCGAATAACTGAGTCTTGGAGAGTAATTTGGCGGGCAGGGGGGGATTCGAACCCCCGATGAGCTTGCGCCCATACCGGTTTTCGAGACCAGCGCATTCAACCACTCTGCCACCTGCCCGCACGAAACCCATCATGTAGCAAAGAGTTGCTGTTTTTTCAATCAGTCGGCCTCAGAAGGGTTATTTTTCTTTATTCACGTTGTTTTTTTGCCTATGTTATATCCAGAAAAAGGAAAAGCGATGCCAATACAATACTGTTCTATTACCGGTGCAGATGACGCGGTTGATGTAAGTGATTTAAACGCTATTGCGCAACAATACCCGTTTGTTGAATGGGCTATTTTATTGCTGCAGGCGCAGGCAGGGCAGTCACGCTTCCCGACAACTGAGTGGATCGAGAGATTCTCTTTGAATAACGAATGCGCCAACGCGGCCATGCATTTGTGCGATGACGCGTTTCTGGGGTTTGTTGAAGGCAAGCGCGAAGTATTCGAACTGATGCAGGGTTTTAACCGTATCCAGCTCAATCTGAAATTCGGGGATGTCAAAGGCAGGTTTGACGAAGGGGAACTTGTTGCACGAGTGAAGGAAGCGCCGCGCTGGCAATTTATTCTCCAGTACGCAAAGGGCAACGAACATTTGCTACCTAAATTTGTGGACGTACCAAACCATGCTGTATTGTTTGATGAGTCAGCGGGGCGTGGCGAGCTGCCTGAAGGTTGGCAGGCGCCTATTGCAGGGCATTTCTGTGGTTATGCTGGCGGGTTGAACCCAGCCAATGTCGGGCAGAACCTTGAAATTATCTCGAAAGTGGCACCGAACTACACAACATGGATCGACATGGAAACGGGCGTTCGTGATGTCGAAAAAGAAGGCGACAAGATAATCAGGGATGAGTTTAATTTGGATAAAGTGCGCAGTGTTCTTGCAACCGCGCAGCCTTATGTTGTTTCAGCGCCTGCAAACACGCTTGTTGCCAAAAGATAATTACAAATTATACGAGTGATTTAAGGGCGTAAATAAGCTCCAGCGCTTCACGCGGACTTAGTGCATCGGGGCTGATGCTGTTCAGCTTTTCAATAAGCGCGGTGTTATCATTTATTTGTGGTTTGTTAAAATCAGGCGGCGATTGCAACGTGGCTGTTGTATTTTCACTACTTCCCTCGTTCTTCTTCTCAAGCGCGGTGAGCACATCCTGCGCACGGGCGGTTACACTTGCGGGTAAGCCTGCCAGCTCGGCAACATGAATACCGTAAGACCTGTCAGCAGCGCCGGCTTTTACTTCATGAAGGAACACAATATCACCGTTCCATTCCTTCACCGCCATTGAATAAGAGGTGAGGGCGGGTAGCGTTTCTTTTAACTGGTTTAATTCGTGGTAGTGAGTTGCGAAGAGTGTACGACATTGCAGCTTTTCGTGTAGGTATTCAAGCGCGGCCCAGGCAATTGATAGCCCGTCAAAGGTGGCTGTGCCGCGGCCTATTTCATCGAGAATAACAAAAGAACGCGCGGTTGACTGGTTGAGGATTGCGGCGGTTTCAACCATCTCGACCATAAAGGTAGAATGGCCTCGTGCAAGGTCGTCGGATGCGCCAACACGGCTAAAGAGCCTGTCAACAAGCCCGATGCGGGCCGCTTTCGCGGGAACAAAAGACCCCATCTGCGCCAGAATAATAATGAGTGCATTCTGCCGTAGGAACGTTGATTTACCCGCCATGTTCGGGCCCGTTAAAAGCCAGATGCGCTCTGCATTATCAATCTTACAATTATTCGGGATAAAGCCTGCAGCCTTCTGGCGCAAGGCATGCTCCACAACGGGGTGCCGCCCGCCTTGAATATCAATGAGTGGTTCATCACAAATCTCGGGGCATACATAGTTCTCTTCACGGGCCAGTATTGCAAGGCTTGTAAACATATCAAGCTGGTTCAGCGCTTCTGCCGTTTGTGAAAGTGATGCGGCAAGCTCCATGGTTTCTTGCACAAATTCATCAAACAAAGCGAGTTCGATGCCCAGTGATTTCTCGGCGGCAGAAGAAATATCACGCTCGAGGGTGGCAAGGTCAGGCGTTGTGAAGCGTACAGCATTGGCCATTGTCTGGCGGTGAATGAAATCGGTATTATTCATCATCACATCAGCGCGCTTGGCGGGCACTTCGATAAAATAGCCCAGCACGTTGTTGTAAGTAATCTTCAAACTATCGATACCGGTTTTTTTAATATACTGGCCCTGCAATTGCGCAATCAAACGCTGCGAGTCATCCCGCATCAAGCGCAGCTCATCCAGATTTTTTGCGTAGCCTTGTTTAATGAACCCACCATCACGCGCAAGGAAGGGCAGGTTCTCCGATAAAGCGCGTGTCAGCTTGTCGGCAAAGGCCTGTAGTGCAGGTGGCAGCGCGAGCCCTGCGGCGATGGATGCGAATTCCTTGTTTTGCTCAAGCAGTAATGTGCCTTGTAATGTTTCGGCGCGGCGCATGCCGTCTTTTAGCGCGGCAAGGTCACGTGGTGAGCCACGGCCAACGCTCAGGCGGGCAAGTGCGCGCTCCATGTCAGGGCTTGTGCGTAATGTTTCGCGCAATGTTTCGGCGAGTTTATTATTCTCGAAAAACAGCGAAACAGTTTTCAGGCGGTTATTCACTGCGCGGATACTGCAAAGCGGCTGGGCAAGGGCGCTGGCAAGTAATCGTCCGCCGCCTGCGGTCAGTGTGCGGTCAATTACAGAGAGTAAGCTGCCTGCTTTTTCACCGGTGATTGTTTTGTGTAGTTCAAGGTTGCGGCGCGTTGCAGGGTCAATCAGCATAAAATCATTGTTATGTTGCTGAGAGGGAGCGGCGAGGCGGGGTAGCTTCTCTTTTTGTGTATGCGCGGCATAGCGTAAAAGCGCACCGGCAGCAGATATTTCAGCGGGCGTAAAATCACCGAAGCTACTGAAGTTTTTTGTATCATAAAAAGTGCAAAGGTTTTTCTCGGCAGTTGCTGTATCAAAATAAAGCGGGGATTGGCGGGTAAATACGCCTTCAAAGCGCGTTTCCAGTGCTTCCTGCTTGGGTAAATTATCACTGAGCAGAATTTCCTTCGCATCAAGCGCGGCGAGGGCGGGTAGCAGATCTTCCAGTGTTTTACAGGCGCGGGTGAAGAAGGCACCGGTTGAAAGGTCAAGCCAAGCCAGCCCCCATTCATTTTTGATCAGGCTGATTGCGCTGAGGAAGTTATTGGCCTTGGCATCAAGTAAATTATCTTCGGTCAGGGTGCCGGCTGTTATCACACGCACAACATCACGCCTCACAAGTGCTTTATCCCCGCCGCGTTTTTTTGCCTCTTCGGGCGTTTCCATCTGCTCGCAAATAGCAACCTTGAAACCCGCTTTAATCAGCTTTGCGACATAGGGCTCGCAGGCATGAAAGGGAACACCGCACATGGCAATATCATCGCCCTGGCTTTTGCCACGGCGTGTCAGCGTGATATCCAGCACGCGCGAGGCCTTCTCGGCATCTTCATAGAACAGCTCGTAAAAGTCACCCATGCGGTAAAAAAGCAGACAATCAGGGTATTGCAGCTTGGTGGCGTGGTATTGCGCCATCATGGGTGTATGGCCCGCCGCGATGAAATCCTCAACGGTTTCAGGCTCCAGAACACTGGCAAAAAGGGCAGTTTGTTGGGGCATACAGCCTTTATAGCCAATTTTGGCTTGTTTTGCAGAAAAATATCAAATAATATGGAAAGAAAAACAAAGATATAAACAGGGAAATCAATGAATACGTCCTCAAAAAACCTATCAGCTGATGCACGCCGCAGAATTACTGAGGCTAAGGCCATTATTCTGAGCGTCGATTTTAGGGAGCTTGGCGGGGCCGAGGCACATGATGAATTTATGCGTGTTACGAAGTTATTGCGTTTGAATGTAGCAGATCAAAACGATGGCCTTGATATTGATGAGATTGCCGTGAGCGATGCTTTGTTACAGCAGGCGGATCCCGAACTGACTGCTGCTGGATATAAAGCTAATCGCCATTTAATGGCGTTTGATACAGCATCTGAGAAATTAAAAGAAACTGTTCAATATATGCAGCAGGCGGCAAAAATGTGTGAGGCAGAAGATAGTGCCCAAACATTGGAAAATTTTATGGCCGAGCTGGGTGCAAAAATTGAAGATGTTAATGAATGGGTTGCAAAAGCAGGCCTTCCCGGTGTGTCAGAGAAGTTTTGTCAGGTCAGTCGCGTTCATCCGCAGTTCGTACAATCGCTGGCTAAATTAAGTATGTTGATAAACGAAACAAACGGCAGCCAGACTTTACGGCTCGCCTAAAAAACTATCTTAAAACTCGATCGCTTTACTCAACTCCACAACCCTGTTCGGCGGGATGCGGAAATATTCATATGTATTGGCCGAATTGCGGTTCAGGAAGTCAAAAAGCTTTGCGCGGATCGATGAAATATTACGCCGTTCGGCCGGAGTCATACGGATGCGCCCCATAAAGAACGTGGTGTTATCAATATCAACGTGCAAATCATGCGCTTCAGCCAGCTTCAGCCCCAGCGGTATGTTTGGCTCCTGCATATAGCCGTAGCGCAAAATGACCTTATAAACGCCGGGCATCAGGCCCACGACGCTGATCCGGTCTTTCGGGTATACGCGCGGCACGTGTTCGTTAACAACGCTCAGGAATATCACTTGCTCATGGCGGACCTTGTTGTGATCAACGTTCAGGCTGAAGGTCATTGGCACACGGTCAAAATCGGTCGAGAAATACATGTAAACTGCCGAGCCGGGCACTTTGGGGAGCATGTCGATATCATGCTTGCGGAAATACTGGCCCCATGGTGCCGCGTCTTTGGCAATCTGGTTGTACATGACTTTGCGGCCCTTTTTCCATGTCGTCATGATGGTAAACAGCAATGCACCAATCAGGATTGGTAACCATGCACCGTGCGGGATCTTCAATATGTTCGCGCTCAGGAACGGAATTTCAAAACTTAGGAAAAGGATAGTAATGGCAATGGTGAGCCAGAGTGGCCAGCGCCATACTTTGTAGGTTACAAACGCAAAGAGCGTTGTAGCAACAACCATGTCGCCCGTAACCGCGAGACCATAAGCTGAAGCGAGGTTCTCAGACGAGCGGAACATCATAACGAGGAAGATAACGGCAAGGAACAACATCCAGTTAATGCCGGGCATGTATATTTGCCCTTCTTCACTTGCTGTCGTGTGCTTGATTTTATAGCGCGGCAAATAACCCAGCTGCATTGCCTGATGCGTGACCGAGAACACACCCGAAATAACAGCTTGGGAAGCAATAACTGTTACAATCGTTGCGAAGAAGATCATCGGATAAAGGCCCCATTCAGGCACCATCAGGTAGAACGGGTTTTCAACAGCTTCAGGGTTTTTCAGGAGCAAGGCAGACTGGCCAAGATAATTCAGCGCAAGGCCGGGCAAAACAATTGTAGACCAACCAAGACGAATAGGGCCACGGCCGAAATGCCCGAGGTCGGCATACAGCGCTTCGGCCCCTGTTACACAAAGAACAACCGAACCAAGCACCAGCAAAGACTGGCCAGTGCTTTCAAAAAGAAACTTGATGCCATAGAGCGGATTAATAGCCTTGAGAACATCAGGCATGCTGATGATATGCCAGATACCAAGCGCACCCAGTACAACAAACCAGAGCAGGGTAATCGGGCCAAACAAAACACCGACGCGTGACGTGCCCTGACTTTGAACCGCAAAAAGGAATGTCAGGATTATAATCGTGAGCGGCACAATAAACTGGTGTAATTGCGGTGCGGCAACTTCAAGACCTTCAACAGCGGAAAGAACCGAAATGGCAGGGGTAATCATGCCGTCACCAAAAAAGAGCGTGGCTCCCAGCAGGCCCAAACCGGTTAGAATTGCTTTTTGTGTCCTTTGCCCTTTAACGCGGTCAAGCAACAGCGCGAGCATTGAGAGAATTCCACCCTCACCACGGTTATCGGCCCGCAGGATAAAGATGACATATTTGATTGTCACAACAGATATCAGTGACCACAAAATCAGCGAAGCAATGCCAAAGACGTGGAACTCGTCAATTTTTACACCATGCTCGCCGGCATGGAAGGCCTCTTTCACAGCGTAAAGGGGGCTTGTACCGATATCGCCGAAAACCACGCCCAGCGCAGCAAGGGCAAGTATAGGTAAGGGTTGTTTTTGTGTTTGGGAAAGCGCCATGGAAATTACGCGTTATTTTGTACCTGTAGAACCAAAGCCGCCCGATCCGCGTGACGTTTCGTCAAGTGTCTCGACCGTCTTCCACTCGAGTATTTCGTATTTGGCAATGACCATCTGGGCAATGCGGCTACCGCGGACGATCAGAAACTCCTCGGGCCCGTGGTTGATAAGAATAACTTTAATCTCGCCGCGATAATCCGCATCAATGGTGCCGGGGCTGTTCAGAACAGTTACACCGTTTTTAGCTGCAAGGCCCGAGCGCGGGCGCACTTGCGCTTCGTATCCTGCGGGTAATGCAATGGCGAGGCCTGTGGGCACCATTGCGCGTTCACCTTGTTTTACGATCACTGGTTCTTCAATGGCTGCGTATAAGTCAACACCTGCAGATTGTGCTGTTGCATAAGCAGGCAAAGGCAGATCTTTTGCGTGCGGCAAAACCTGTACAGGCAATGTAAAAGTGTTTGGCGCATTCTGCGTTTTCAAAGCGGCTTGTGACATAACTTGAGTCCTTGCGTTGAACCCTTTGCATAGCACAACGGGGAAATTAAACAAACAAAAACGGCCTGCTTTAGGGCAGGCCGTCTGTGAATAATCCGGTAATTTCCGGATTATTATAAATTAGTGAGCAGCTTCTTCTGCAGTGTCAGCAGCTTTTTCAGCTTCGCCAGCAGCATCAGCAGCAGCGTCAGCGGCTTCTTCTGCATGGTCAGCATGTTCTGCAGCAGCATCAGCAGCTTCTTCTGCATGTTCTGCAGCAGCTTCAGCTGTTTCGTTTACTTGCTGGGCTTGTGAAGGTGTGCCTTCAGCTTGTTGCTCGATAGAAGCTTCGCCAGCAGCTGGGTTCATGCTGTTAGCGTCAGTTGCTGTACCTTGTTGGCCGCTGAAAATGCCGTAAGCGGCAAGAGCGATAACAACAGCAGCTGCAAGAACTGTAAGGATTGTTTTGTTCATAGTAGTTTCCTTTAATGAGGTTGGTTAAATAGTCGGCCTAAGGCCGACTCGACCATTAGACTGAGGGTAAAATAGCTATATTGCGGAAAAATGCAATAGGCTTTTTCATAAACTGTACGAAATGGCCGTACGTCAGGCCTTAAGCCCTTGATGTAGCGCAACAATGCCAAATGTAAAATCTGTATAGGCGGGCTTCGAAAAGCCGGCGCTCTGGAGCCGCATTTTCAGTTTTTCCTGATTGGGAAACTGGCGGATGCTTTCAACCAGATACTGGTAGCTTTCTTTGTCTTGCGCTATCAACTGTCCCATTTTCGGAATAATGTGGAATGAATAGGCATCATAGATTTTTTCAAGCATAGGAACGACCGGCTGGCTGAATTCCAGACAATAAAAACGGCCACCGGGCTTTAAAACACGGTAGGCCTCGTGCAGCGCATTATCAATGCGGGTGACGTTCCGCAGGCCAAAAGCAATGGTGTAGTGGTCGAAACTGTTATCTTCAAAGGGCAGGTCTTCTGCATTCCCGACTGTCCAGTCAATTCCCTTTATAATGCCTTTATTTATAGCGCGGTCGCGGCCAACTTCTACCATCGAGGGGGTCAGGTCGCAAACCGTGACATGGGCTTTCCGGCAGCTTTCCTCGAACAGGCCAAAGGCAATATCGCCTGTGCCACCTGCTACATCCAAGCATTGCTGGCCCGCTTTCGGGCGCACGGTTTTTATAAAACGGCGCTTCCACAGCCTGTGCAACCCGCCCGACATAACATCGTTCATCAAATCGTATTTTGCGGCGACATTCGTAAATACCCCGTGGACAAGACGTGTTTTTTCGTCTTCCTCAACTGGCTGATTGCCAAACCACCGGCTTTCGGGATTTAATGTCATTCCAAAGGGATAAATCACTATGCTGATAAAAGCAATGGCAACAGTGGCCGGTTTTACAGGGCTTAGCCGCATCGCAGGCATGGTGCGCGATATTCTGACCGCCAGTATTTTAGGGGCAGGGCCGGTGGCTGATGCGTTTGTGGTTGCGCTTAAGCTCCCCAATTTCTTCCGCCGCATTACGGCTGAAGGCGCTTTCAATGTTTCCTTTGTACCACTCTATACAAAAGTGCGAGAGGAAGAGGGCGTAGAAGCCGCCCGCAAATTTGCGGGCAACGCCTATAGCATCATGGCGATCAGCCTGCTTGTGCTGTGTGCCGTCTTTGTTGTTTTCATGCCGTGGGTAGTGCGGGTGACAACGCCGGGCTTTTATGAAGATCCCGAACGCTTCAACCTTGCGGTTGAAATGTCGCGTATTTCATTCCCGTATCTTTTATTTGTTTCGCTTGCCGCATTGCTCGGTGGTGTGCTGAACGCACATCGTCATTTCGCACCCTTTGCGGCCGCGCCATTATTTTTTAGTTTCAGTTTAATTGGCAGCTTGTTGATTCAAAAATACTTTTCGTTTTTCGAAACGGCTGGTCATGCAATGGCGTGGGGTATATTTATTTCTGGCATTCTTCAAATGCTGTTCCTGATGATTTTTACAAAACGCTACGACTTGAAAATCAAATTCGAGATGCCGGTTTTCGATGAAAAAGTGAAAAAGCTTTTCAGGCTTATGGGGCCGGGGGTTATCGGGGCCAGCGTGGTGCATATCAATCTTCTGCTCGATATGGTTATTACATCATTCCTTGCGGCAGGCTCTATGTCTTACCTTTATTATGCCGACCGGCTGAACCAGTTGCCACTTGGTCTTGTCGGTATTGCGATAAGCACGGCGCTGCTGCCACTACTCTCTTATAGTCTTGTCAGCCAGAAGGTTGATGAAGCGCGGGGCCTTTTTAACCGCGCGCTTGAATATTCGTTAATGCTCTCTGTCCCTGCCGCTGCGGCGCTTATGATTATGCCAGGACCGATTATCGAACTGTTGTTCCAGCGTGGCGCTTTCACGGAAGGCGATACAACTATTACCGCACAAGCGCTGGCGGCTTATTCACTGGGTTTGCCCGGTTATATTGGCGCTAAAATTTTTGCAACAGCTTATTGGGCCAAGCATGACACCATGACACCCGTGCGGGTGGCAATTATTGCGACCGTGCTGAATATCGTTATGGCGGCTAGTTTTGCACTGCTGCTTGGTCTTGGCGTGGTTGGTATTGCGCTGGCAACTGGTATTACAGGGTGGGTCCAGCTTTTCCTAATGAACAAAGGCCTGAAAACGATGGAGGCTGCGCATTTCGACGAGAAATTCCGCAGTAATATCTTCAAGATATCCATGTCGGTGTTGTTAATGGCGCTCGCGCTCTTCGGCTTGCAAATTGTACTGCAACATTTCATGGCTGACGGGTTTACACATCTGGCGGCGGGTGTTTTAGTGCTGGTGGGTGCTGGCGGCGTTGTGTATGTCGGGATGATCTTTTTAACCGGCGCCATCAAACTAAGTGAAATTCTGGAATTCTGGAATAAACGCAAATTCGCAAGAGCGGAGCTAAAGAAGAATGACGAAACGAATACTCTCGGGAATGCAGCCGACTAATAATCTCCATTTAGGAAATTATTTAGGTGCGCTGAAAAACTGGGTTGCCTTGCAAGAGCAAGATTTCGAAGCCTTTTATATGGTGGCAGATCTGCACGCCATCACGGCGCCTTATGATGAAACAAAACTTGCACAAGCCTCGCGCGAAGTCGCGGCGGCCTATATTGCGGCTGGCGTTGATATCAACAAGTCATGTGTTTTTGTGCAATCAGCTGTGCGGCTTCACTCTGATCTTAACTGGCTGTTTTCATCCATTGCGCAGCTCGGCAAGCTTGACCGCATGACGCAATTCAAAGAGAAGAGCGGTAAGAATTCCGAGCGCGCACCGCTTGGCCTTTATGCATATCCCGTTCTTATGGCGGCCGATATTATGCTTTATCACGCAACGCATGTGCCTGTGGGTGATGACCAGCGCCAGCATTTAGAGCTAACACGCGATATTGCAAGCTCGTTCAACCATAAATACAAAACTGAGTTTTTCCCTGTGCCTGAAGCAGTAATTGTTGGCGCGGCGACACGCGTAATGTCGCTGCGCGACGGCACCAAGAAAATGAGCAAATCGGAAGAGTCCGATAATTCGCGTATCAACATGACGGATGATGCCGACACAATTGCGAGCAAAATTAAAAAAGCAAAAACCGACCCCGAGCCTTTGCCTGATACAGCAGAAGCGCTGAAGGCGCGGCCCGAGGCTGATAATCTTGTGAATATATATGCAGCGCTTTCGGAAGAAACAAAAGCAGCGGTGCTCGCCCGTTTTGCTGGCAAACAATTTTCCGCGTTCAAGCCCGCGCTGGCCGATCTGACAATTGCAAAACTTGCACCGATTAACACGCGTTACCGCGAGCTTCTCAATGATACGGCTGAACTGGATAATATTCTGCGCAAAGGGGCCGAGAAAGCGCGCGCAGTTGGTGTTCCTATTCTCGAAAAAACCTACGATATAATGGGTTTCTGGCGCGGGGCACGTGGCGGGTGACTTTTGATGATGTTTGGAGTATAAGGAATTATGCGCTTTTTACTTGTCTTGCTTGCCCTTTTACCACTTCCTGCTTTTGCGGACTATAACGTCTGGCAGGATGCCAGGACAGGCGTGTCACTCTCATACCCTGATACATGGAAGCAAATTAACAATAAATTGCCTTACGGTGTTATTACGCTTGCGGCCCGTACAAACGGCGAGCCTGTTGAATGTGCTTTGATGGCAGAAAAAGATGCACGCTGGGCAATGTATCCGGCCCATTTAAGAGACTCTGTACAAAAATTTGCCTACAACACATCTGTGTGGCCAAAATATTTCGGCGGTCGTCCGGCATTGAAAATTGTCCGCACCTATGAGCCCGCAGGCTTGGGTCGCGGTTGGGGCACAGCGGCAATAGCAGCTTATGCTGAACATGATGCCGCAGGTGTTCCGCATTATCGCTCGTCACTTGTGGTGATGGCACTTTATAATAAAACAGCCTACACAGCTGATTGCTCGGCCCCTTTGGGCGAGTTCGAGCGCTGGGAGCCTGTCTTCCGCGCTTTCATGAAATCAATTGATCATAAGAAGGAAGTCCATGAGCTAACCATTGGCGAATATGTTGACTTCCTGAAGCCCGAAGGCAGTGTCGAGTTTCCTGACCTCGAGCGTATGACAACAAAACGCTACTAATTTAACCACGTAACCGGAGCCTATGCAGATCTACTTACCCATCGCCGAACTTGCGGTGCCTGCCGAATTAATTGCAGGCCTCGGGTTTGTTGTGGGGACGCTTTCGGGCATGTTTGGTGTTGGTGGCGGGTTTTTAGCCACGCCGTTTCTTATCTTTCTCGGTGTCCCGCCAACGGTTGCCATTGCTACGCAATCATCCCAGCTTGTGGGCACATCGGTTTCTGGCGTTCTTTCAAACCGCGAGCGTGGCAATATCGATGCCGATCTAAGCCTTATGATGATTGGCGGTGGTGTGGCTGGTGCTCTTCTCGGGCTTTTGCTTTTTAGTGCGCTTGAATATCTTGGCCATTTCGATGTTGTTGCACGTCTTCTTTATATCATTCTTATGGTTGTTGTGGGGTTGGTGTTTCTTATCGAAGCGGGGTTTAAAGCTATTCGTAAATTTGGATGGTTCAAGGCGTTGCATCCGCATCATGACAAGCCGCCCAAACCGCCAAAGGGGAGCAACTGGCCCTACCAGCATTATTTTGCCAAAGCGAATTTGCATTTAAGTGTGCTGTTGCCGGTTATGCTCGGTATGTTGGGCGGTATCATGACATCGCTTCTTGGTCTTGGCGGTGGTTTTATTCTGATCCCCATGATGGTGTACTGGCTTAAATTGCCACACCGCATGATTGCCCCCACATCGCTTTCTCTCATGTTGGCGACAGCGCTCGTTTCAACATTCCTGCATGCTGTTTTAACGCAGACCATTGATGCTGTGCTGGCAATTTTACTGATGCTCGGCAGTGTTATTGGTGTGCAGGCAGGTACAAAACTTTCAACCCATGTATCACCCGCGCTGGGCAGGCTTATTCTTGGCCTTATTCTGCTGGTTGTGGCTTTTTACATGGTTGACCAGTTCACACGCGTTCCACAAGACAGGTTCAATATTACATGGGTCAAATGAAAACATTCCTGTTCGTACTTTTCATGTTTTGTGCGCCCTTGGCGGCACAGGCCGAGACGGGCTTTATCTTCTCGATCCTGAAAGACCGTGTGGAGATCAGTTCGGGCTTCCATGGCGGCAGCATTGTTGTGTTTGGCGTTAAACCAGCCGATGGCAATGTTGTGCTGGTTCTTAAAGGGCCGGAAACCCGCGTGCTCGTGCGTGAAAAAAATCAGGTGCTGGGCCTCTGGATGGATACATCCGGCGTAACCTTCCATAGCGTGCCAACGCTTTATGATTTTGCATCAAGCACAACCGAGTTTTCGACTGAAGAAAAAGACATTCTACGCGCCCAAGGTATCGGGCTTGATGCATTGGTGTTTGAAGCTTCGCAGAAAAAAACGCCGGAAGATTTGTTGAAATTCCAGGAAGCCTTTATTCGCAAAGCGCAGGCTGAAGAGCGTTATGCCGCGCAACCAAAACGTCTTGAAACGATCAAGGATCAATTGTTCAAAATCAGGTTCACACTTCCTGCTACTTTGCCTGAAGGGTTATATTCGGTCGAAGGGTATCTGCTGCGCAATAATGTGATCGAGGCCAAAGACGTCCAGCATTTCGATGTCAAACCTATAGGTTTTGCAGCCGATATACGTCGCTTTGCGTCTGACTCAAGCTTTCTCTATGCCTGCTTTGTAACAATTATCGCCTGCCTTGCGGGGCTTCTTGCCAGATTTCTCGCCGGCGCTAGATTAAAGATAGAGAAATAGAAAATGCAGTTTCTTGTAATCGGAATGGATGGTGACGATGAAGGTGCTTTGGCGCGCCGCATGGCTGTGCGTGAAGCGCATATCCAGCTCGGCGATGAGTTACTGGCATCTGGCAATATGTGGTATGGCGCAGCAATCCTGCGAGATGATGGAACAATGGGCGGCTCGGCGCTTTTCATGGACTTCAAGGACGAAGCAGAATTGCAAGCATGGATAGATAAAGAGCCTTACGTAACAGGCGATGTATGGAAGTCTGTGACTGTCCATAAATGTAACACGCGGGATCCTTGGGAATTCAACAGGTCTAAAGAGTTCTTTGAAGGGCGGAAGAAATAGAAAATGTTTATACAAACTGAAAATACGCCCAACCCGGCAACGATTAAATTTTTGCCAGGTAAAACCGTGATGGAAACCGGTACGGCTGATTTCCAGTCGGCAGAGAAGGCGGGCAACTCGCCCTTGGCGCAGCGCTTGTTCATGCTGCCGGGGGTCGCGAGTGTGTTTCTGGGGCGTGATTTTATATCCGTGAGTAAAAAGGAAGAAACCGAATGGGCAGCGCTGAAATCCCGTGTGCTTTCGGCAATTATGGATCATTATTTTAGTGGCGAGCCTGCCATTATTAAAACAACAGAGACTACAAACGCAGAGCCGCGCGATGAAGTAACGCAGCGTATTATTGACCTGATTGACGAACGTATTCGCCCTGCGGTTGCACAAGATGGTGGTGATATTGTGTTTGAAGCATTCGAAGATGGCATCGTTTATCTGGAAATGCGCGGCGCTTGCGCTGGCTGCCCTAGCTCGACTATGACGCTAAAAGCCGGTATCGAGAATATGCTCAAGCACTATGTGCCCGAAGTTAAGGAAGTAAGGCCGGTTGTCCTGTAGTTTCGCTGCTTGCAGCAGGCGCGGCATCATTTTTTACAAATAAGAATCCAAGCCAGCGCCAGCGCGTTGTTTTTTCAGCATCCACTTCCGGCCATGTGCAGTTTATACGTGTGCGCTCATTTTCGAATGCGTCTGAAAAGCGGATTTCAATTCTACCCTGCCCGAGAGGCGTCATGGTTAGTTCCCCCATCTCCTGTCCGTAACATTTCAGGTTTTGCATTTTTTTCATCCAGGCATTCGGAACACTAAATCCAATCACAGGCGGGTTAGTTGTCAGATAGGATGTATCAGGCTGGATGTCAGTTGCAGGAAAAGGCAATGTTTCAATAATGGTTTGTAGCCTGTTGATATCATCATAGCCGTCCGTTATCGGAAAGCGCGGAAGTGCATATGTGTTACTCAATGCTGAAACCGCTCCGCCCTGCATGCCGAAGGCAGCAACGAATCCCTGTTGTTTTACAAGGGATTGCAGGTTTGCGGTGTATGCACCGTAAGGGTATGTGAAATAGGCCGCGTTAAAGCCCATCATTTCGTGGAATCGTGCGCGTGCACTGGCAATCTGGCGCTTGATCTCGGCTTCAGGCAGGGCGGGTAGCGTAACATAGTCATAGCTTGTTATTGCAAAGTTAACGGCAGGATCATTTGAAATACTCTTGAGTAGCCGCCATGTTTCACTGCGTTCGGAATCAGGGAGTCGGTCAATTCGCGAGGGGGTCACAATAAATGTAACAGGTATTTTTTCTTTTTTGATAAAGGGGATAATTTCGGAAAGAAAAGAAAGGGACGTATCTTCAACCGTCACAACAACTGATACAGGCATAACGGGGCGCTGTACAGTTATAACGCTAGCAAGCGCTTTTTCCAGTGAGTAGAGTTTCGTGCTTTCATCGCCTTGCTTCAGGTAGCTGAAGTGTTTTTTCAATATGCTCCGTGCGTCATCATCCGCCATGCTACTGTAGGCAAGGACAACGAATTTACTTTCATCGGGTGTCGCATATGCTGACGATATACCGAAAAGGCATAATACAAAAAACAGTAGCGGGAAAAGGCGAAACATGGGTATAAGCATATCTATGGCATATATTCTGGCTTTTGACACCTGTTTTGCCGCTTGTAACGGTGGAATTCTGAACCTGCAAAACGGGAAAACTGCGGTTTTCCATGCGCCCATGGAGCGCGGGCAGGCAGAAAACCTTGTGCCACTCATCGAAACGCTTATGCGTGAAAATAAAGTTGAAATGAAAGATATCGCGGCAATCGGCGTGACGGTCGGCCCCGGTAGTTTCACGGGCACACGTGTGGGGCCTGCAACAGCGCGCACGCTGGCACTGGCCCGCAATATTCCGGTTATCGGCGTTGAAACATTCGATGTTTATTACGAAGCATTCGGTAAAGGCATCGATGACGTGCTGGTTGCGATTGATACCAAGCGTGATGATTTCTACGCGCAAATTTACAAGCAGGGAAAAAAGCAATCTGCTTTTATTCTGAAAGACCTTGAATTTGACGGCACGATTATCCGTGAATCATATCTGGCGGATGATCTGCCCGATTTTCTTTTGCCGCTCGTTGCGCAACGTTATCGCGAAAGCGGTGAAACAAAATTCGATCTGGCGAAAGTGCCGCAACCTGCTTATTTGCGCGAGGCCGATGTCACAATGCCGAAGAAGGCCGTAACTACTGGCTCGTAGCAGGGAAGGCTGCTCCAGCTTCAGGTGTGCCGGGCGGCTGCAGGTCAGGCGGTATAGAGTCAAAGCTTTGCACAAGCGATCCGGCAATCAGGTTCCAGCCATCGACAATCACAAAGAAAATAAGCTTGAACGGCAATGAAATCAGGATGGGCGGGAGCATCATCATACCCATCGACATCAGGATGGATGAAGTCACCATATCGATAATCAGGAATGGGAGAAACAGCATAAAGCCAATTTCAAAAGCGCGGCGTAGTTCCGAAATCATGAAGGCAGGAATAACAATATGTAGCGGTATAGCCTGCGGTGTTTCGTAAGGGCCTGTCTTGCTCAGGTCAATAAAAAGCTTCAGGTCGTTCTCGCGGACATGTTTTAACATGAATTCCTTGAAAGGTTCGGTGGAGCGTTCGAATGCAACCATCTCGTCAATCTCTTCATTAATGAGGGGCTTGATGCCTTGCTCGTAGGACGTCTGGAATGTCGGGGCCATGACGAAGAATGTGAGAAAGAGCGCGAGCGAGATCAACACGGGGTTTGGCGGTGTTTGTTGCAAACCAATCGCTGTACGCAGGAATGACAACACCACAATAATCCGTGTGAAGGATGTCATCATAATCACGATAGAGGGGGCAAGTGAAAGAACGGTGAGCAAAGCCACCATCTGGATCACGCGGCCCGTTACGGTGCCGTCCGCGCCGCCTTGCATGTCGAGCGAAATGGTCTGTGCCTGTGTTAGCAGTGGCGCAAAGAAGGCCAGCAGAAAAAGGAAAATCGGGAGCGAGCGTTTAATCATAGGGGTTTCTGGATATTGCTTTCGACTACAGTTTCGCCGTTCGGGCCTAAAATAACAAGATGCTCAGTGCCGTCACGTTGCAATAATACAGCCTTATGACGTGTATCGAGCATCAAAACTTCAACAATACGCAAACGGCGGTCTTTTCCTGTTAAGGGGGTCGTGAAGCCGCGCTTCTCGTTCCACCAGCGTAAACCGAGTGCCAGCAAGCCCATCAGGGCCAATACAATCAGCAAGCCGGCGGTAAATTTGATAATCATTGTCTATTTCCCGTCTTCTGTGTTTATCAGGGTCTCGCGCTTTTCGCGCACAACAACTTCCAGCATTTCCAATTGTCCTAACATGTGGCGTAATTTTGTTTCGGCTTGTTCTTTGATTTCCGGCGAGCCTTTGACAACGGCCGCGCAAAGCTTATTCATCTGGTTTTCAAAATCCCCCAGAAGTGGCACATCCCCTGCATGGGCTTTTTCAATCGCGCCCTCCAGCATTGAAATCTGGCGGTCGAGTTCGGTTATCAAAGCAGTTTCAGCGGAAGGAATACTCATTCAGACTCTTCAATAGGAAAAACAGCATCAAACGGATTGGGCTGGTTATTGGCCCGATACACATAGGATAATACTTCAGCCACCGCGAGGAAAGCCTCCGATGGAATGGGGCTATCCAGCTCTATCTGTGCCAGCATCTCCGCAAGGGCCTTATCCTCGCGGACCTTGATGCCATTCGCGAAGGCGAGCTGCAAAATCTGCTCGGCAATTTTTCCCCGCCCGGCGGCAGAAATGCGCGGGATATCGTTCGGGTCATCATTGGTCTCGATAGCCACGGCGACCGCGCCATCAGATTTTTCCTTCAAATTCAATGGTTTGAGGGGGTCATCCGCGGGCGCACCTGAATCGGTTATGTCTATACGGGGCGGTTTATCTGGCATGGTTTCTGCAAAGTTGTTCTCAGGTCAAACAAGAATAACACAAATTTAGGTAGGGAAACATGACCGAGAGTATAAGCCTCCTCCAGGCATTGGGGGCCAAAATGAACTATCTGGACCAGCGCCAAAAGGTGCTTGCCCAGAATATCGCGAATGCCGATACACCAATGTACCGCCCGTCAGATATGAAGAAGACGGATTTCGGTCGTGTTCTGCGCAATGTAACGGGTGAGCGGACAATCCGTGTTGAAAACACAAACGCAAAACACATGCCGCCTGCATCCGAAGCCGCTGTGAATGACCCGAAGCAAGGCAAGTCAAAAGACATGTACGAAGTCGCACCTGATAATAACGGCGTTATTCTGGAAGAGCAGATGCTCAAGGCAAACCAGACCAATATGGATTACAACCTGATGCTGAACGTCTATGCAAAAAATATGGGCATGCTGCGAACAGCTATCACAAGTGGCGGGAGGAACTAATAATGGGTGACTTATTTGCAGCTATGACAGTGTCTTCAAGCGGTATGCGCGCGCAGAGCGAACGCGTCCGTGTGATTTCAGAAAACGTCGCCAACGCCGATACAACACCGCAAAAGCCGGGCGAGCAGCCTTACCAGCGTCAGGTGATTACTTTCAAGAATGTTCTTGACCGTGAGTCAGGCAACAAAATTGTAAAGGTTGATGATATCGAAAAGGATACGAAAAAACCTTTCATCCTGAAATATGACCCCGGACATCCGGCCGCCGACGAAGCAGGCTATGTGAAAATGCCGAATGTGAATTCCATGATCGAAATGATGGATATGCGCGAGGCACAAAGATCATACGAGGCAAACCTGAGCATGATCGAACAAAGCCGGAATATGATGATGCAAACCATCAATTTGCTCAGAGCGCGGTAAAACTTGATAAAAAAATTAAGTGAATTATTTATATTTAGTGCTAGAATCGTAAGAAGGACCAGAAAATGGCTATAAACAATATCTCAAATCCTGCACAGGCTGCCAGTCTTTACGCAAATTCTGCCAAATCGCTGCAAAATAGCGGCGGTATGGAAGGCGATGACGGCATCCTTTTTGGCGATATCCTTAAAAATGCCGCTGTTTCCGCTATTGATACGTTAAAAGCCGGTGAAAAAGCCTCGGCACAGGCCGTCACCGGAGAAGCCGATATGAACGATATCGTCCGCGCTATTGATGCCGCCGATATGACGCTCCAGACCGTTGTGGCTGTCCGTGACCGCCTTGTGACGTCGATTCAGGAGTTATTGCGCTTGCCGATTTAATAAAATCGGACGAAAATAGCGGGATTGGAGAAATCCCCATGACCGAAGCCGAAGTAATCGACATGATCCGTGAAGCCCTGCTGGTAACGCTGCAGATCTCGACCCCTGTTATGCTTATTGGTTTGACGGTGGGGGTGCTTATCGGTCTTTTGCAGGCGCTAACACAAATTCAGGAAATTACCCTTGTGTTCGTTCCCAAAATTATTGCGATCTATGTGGGGCTTTTTGCTTTGCTCCCCGGCATGGTCACGGCCCTTGTGGTGTTTACTGAAAGAATTGCAGATAAAATAATCGGTATCTCGTAATGGGTTATTCTTCGCTCGAGGAATTTCTGGCAACAGGCGTTTTTATTTTCATGCTTGTCTTTGTGCGCATCGGCACGGCCATGATGCTACTACCGACTTTTGGTGACGCAACGACCCCTACACAAATCAAGGTGATGGTTGCACTGGGGTTGTCGCTCGTTATGTTTCCTGCGCTCAAAGCATATATGCCCGCAACGGTGCCGCCTACACCGCAATTCCTGATGTTACTTGTCAGCGAGTTCATGATCGGCTTTTTTATAGGTACTGTGGGCCGCACGCTTATGTCGGCGCTTGATACTGCGGGTATGATTGTTTCCATGCAATCCAGCTTGGCCAACGCGCAGATTTTCAACCCGATGTTCGCGTCGCAAGGCTCTATATTCGGTACGTTCTTTGGCGTTGCGGGTGTTATTCTTCTGTTTGCAACACAGCTGCACCATTTACTGATCGCCGGCATTACCGAGAGTTATTACTATTTCCCTGTCGGCGAAATGCCACTCACAAGCGACATGATGCAAATGCTGGTGCGTGTGATTGGCGGTTCGTTTGTTGTTGCCATTCAAATGACAGCCCCGTTCCTGATTGTTATTATGATGTTGTATGTCGGGATGGGTGTGTTAGCGCGTCTGATGCCGCAGCTCCAGATATTCATGATTATTATGCCAGCACAGATTCTGCTTTCATTTTTTATTCTGCTCGGCACAACGGGGGCTTTGCTCACGTGGTGGCTGACATATTTTGAAGACGCAATGACGTTCTTCCTGAAAACGCTGGAAAGGTAGGCCATGGCAGAAGGCGGCGATAACGAACAGGATGACAGCCAGAAAACCGAAGAACCCAGTGCCAAGAAGCTGGAGGAATCGCGCAAGAAGGGTAATGTTGCTCTTAGCCGCGAGATCAATAACTGGGTCATGCTTCTCATGGCGACTATTCTTATTGGCACCGCCAGTGGGCCGGTTATGTCGCAAATTTCAGAAGCCATGAAAGTGTTTCTCGAGCAAGCGCATGCGCTGCCCGGTGTTCCCGGGGGCCTCAAAATTATCATGGGCGACACATTCACACGTGTACTGACAATCATCGCGCCTATTTTTATTATGCTTGTGATTGCAGCTGTTATGGGGCCACTTTTACAGGTTGGTCCGCTTTTTGCCCCCGAAGTTATCAAGCCGGATTTTTCAAAAGTTTCTATTTTTAAAGGGTTCAAGCGGCTGTTTTCCATGCGCTCGATTGTCGAGTTTCTAAAAAGCCTTCTGAAAATTTGTGTTATCGGCATGGTCGGGTTTTTCCTGATACTGCCCTTCACTAAAAGTATGGAGCATATGATCAGCCTCGATATGAAGCATCTGCTCGACGAGACCGAGGGCATGGCTTTAAGGCTGATGACAGGGGTTCTGGTTGTTCTCCTTTTTATTGCCATTCTTGATTATCTTTACCAGCGCTTCGAATATATGAAGAAAATGCGCATGACGCGTGAGGAGGTCAAAGAGGAATACAAGCAGGCTGAAGGTGACCCGCATATCAAAGGCAAGCTGCGTCAGTTGCGTATGGAGCGCGCGCGCCAGCGTATGATGCAAAACGTTCCTAAGGCCACAGTCGTTATTACCAACCCGACCCACTTTGCGGTGGCTTTAAAGTATGACAGCGAGAAAATGGAAGCGCCTGTTGTCCTTGCCAAGGGTATGGATTTTCTGGCACTTAAAATCCGTGAGATTGCAACCGAGCATAAAATCATCATTTACGAGAACCCGCCACTCGCCCGCACGCTTTATGATACGGTCGAGGTTGATGAGGCGATCCCGCAATCGCTTTTCAAGGCGGTGGCTGAAGTTATCACCTATGTTTACCAGAAACAGGGCAAATTGAAGCCAAAATGAGGCTGAATATCAGGCGCAAAGCCTGTTTTTTCTAGGCCGCTTGTGGCAGAATCTTCTCCATGGCAAATCCCGATACAGACCATAGCGAGTTTATTGCCCGTTACCACAAAACAGGCATTCAAAGGCCAGCAGCCGTACAACGGGAAAGCCGCGCGTTTCTGGGTCTGTATGTATGCATTTTCCTGATCACGGTTTGCATGGTTCTGCTGAACCATGAATTATTTGCCTCGCAATTATGGCACGCCATTCTTCTTGACCTCCGGATGTTCCTTATTTTTGGAGCAGGTTTTTTTGTTCACAAACTACTCACTGAAAAAGGACCTGTCGCGCGTGAAAGCGGCATTATACGGCAGGTGCTTGAAGGAAGCCGCGGCGCACGCTTTGTAACAGATGGCGTTGACCGCGTTGTATATTCCAACCAGAAATTCGACGAGTTGTGCGGCAAGCAGACAACAGAGTCATTGGCCGATTTCACAGGCTTCTTTGCAGGTAATGAAGAAGCGCTGGCACATTTTGGCGCATTGGCCGATCAGGCGCATCGTGGTCTTACCGATACAATCAAACTACAGCTTCGCCGCAATGACCGTGACCTGTGGCTTGAAATTACAGCACAGCCTGTGCCGGGCTGGGCGGGCTATATCCATTGGCGGGTTGATGATATTACAGACATGATTGAAAACGAGCGTTTGATCCGTGAAGAACGCGAGAAGCTGATTGATTTCACCGATAACGCGCCCGTCGGGTTCTATTCAACCGATGAAGATGGTAAACTGCTTTTTGTAAATGCAACCTTTGCCCGCTGGGTTGGCGAGAATATAAACACTATCCTGAAATTCGGGCGCTTGCATAATTACCTAGCCGAACCACCAAAAGATGCAGCGCCTTATGATATCCTGCCGCAAGGTGGCCCGCGCCAGATGGGCGAGATAAAATTAAAAGGGCCTTTTGGCCGCGTCTTTACCGCATCTGTTTCGCAATCGGTGGTGCAGGAGCCTTCGGGCCGCGTGCGTACACGCGGCGTGGTGCATGACCTCACCTCCGAGCGTGCCATGCGTATGGCCCTACAAGCATCCGAAGATAAATTCCAACACTTCTTTGAAGAGGCGCCGCTGGGTATCGCGTTTGTTGATGGCAAGCGGGTGCTGCAAGATTGTAACAAGGCGCTTGCTGTGATGCTGGGTGGCAAGCCGTCTGATTTCGAAGGAAATCTGCTCGATGATTTATTGGAGGCAGAAGATCTGCCAAAAATATCACAGCTTCTTTTAAGCCCTGACGCGCCCGCCGAAGTTACGTTGAAAGGTAAGACACACAATGTGGCGGTGCGTGTTTTTGCCAAACACTCGCCCGAAACAACGAATACTGTTTTCCACTTCCTTGATCTCTCGCAGCAAAAAGCACTGGAAGAACGCTTCGCGCAATCGCAGAAAATGCAAGCGGTAGGCCAATTGGCAGGCGGTGTGGCGCATGACTTTAATAATTTGCTGACCGCCATTATAGGCTTTTGTGATTTGCTATTATTACGCCACCGCCCGGGGGATCCGTCTTTCGCCGATATCATGCAGATCCAGCAAAATTCAAACCGCGCGGCAAATCTTGTGCGTCAGTTGCTGGCCTTCTCGCGCCAGCAAACATTGCGCCCGCAAGTGCATGACATGACGGATGTTATTACAGAGGTCTCGCATCTTGTCCGCCGTTTGATTGGCACGAATATCAAGCTGGAAATGCTGCACGGTATTGATCTCGGCTTCGTGAAGGTTGATGTCGGGCAAATGGAGCAGGTGATCGTGAACCTCTCTGTGAACGCCCGTGACGCAATGGAGGGCCAAACAGATGCGCAGCTGACAATTGAAACGACGCGCTTTACAAATAACGAGAAGCTCCGCCGCGGGGCGGAAGATATGCCTGCGGGTGACTGGGTTGTGATTAAGGTAAGCGATACGGGTTGCGGTATTCCCCCTGAGAATATGGACCGCATCCTCGAGCCGTTCTTTACCACAAAAGAGATTGGTAAAGGGACAGGGCTAGGGCTTGCCACTGTTTACGGTATTATCCGCCAAACGGGCGGTTATCTGCATATTGAAAGTAAAGTAGGCGAGGGCACAAGCTTCCTGATTTACCTGCCACGTCTTAGCGAAGAAGAAGCGGTAACGCAAAAATCGGAAGAGCGCAGCGAGAATAATGCGCCGGCTGATTTAACGGGCAGCGCAAAAATTCTGTTGGTCGAGGATGAAGATGCCGTGCGTACCTTCTCCACCCGTGCTCTCACAAATAAGGGGTATGAGGTGCTGGGGGCTGACAGTGGTGAGTCTGCCCTGCAGCTTCTTGAAAGCGAAGGCGACCCGCATATCGACCTTGTGATTACAGACGTCATGATGCCGAATATGGACGGGCCCACCATGGTGAAACATCTGCGCGCTAAAAAACCGACGCTGAAAATCATCTTCGTGTCAGGCTATAGCGAAGATCGTTTGAAGGAGCATATGGGCGAGGGAATCTACTTCTTGCCCAAGCCGTTTACGCTCAAACAGCTCGCCGCCAAGGTCAAAGAAGTGCTGGAATAGTATTTTCTTGTTCAATTTCAATAAGTTAAATTTATTGACATAATTTATAAATGGTTGTAATCTGTTGCCCATGTCCGATGACCTACCAGACGAATTCGAAGAAGCCGCGCAAGGCGCGATGCCTGAATTTCAACCCACAAACGCGCCTGCGAAAAAATTTCTTGTCATTGATGATAAAATGGAAATTTTGTGGAGCATGTTCGAAAGCGATCTTTCAGAGCATATCGACATTGAATTCCAAATGACAAATGCAGCATGGGATGCAATGCAGATCATGGAAGCTGACGGCGTTCCCGACGTCATTATGTTGGATGCATTCAATCTACGTGATGTTTACTTTGGGTATAATAACGCCTGCCAAATTATAGAATGGCTAAAAGAGAATCACCCTGATCGGCCTTTGCCGGATATTATATTCAGTTCCGGAGAACTTGATTATTCGGAAGATAATGCTACACGGCTATATGCAACACATGGCGTAGTTGCAGGCATCACATGTAAGAATGAATTTTCTCGTGTTGAATGGGGGCTCGACGGGCGTGATCCCTCGCATCTTTCTTATTCACATACAGGAACCGCTATTAGAAAAACCTTAAACGTTCGTTGTGGTCTGGATCTTCCTTTGACAAATGAAGGACTGAAAAAGAAATTCTACGAAACAATGAAGAGTTCCGGTGATTTCACGCTCGAAATGCTTGAGAGCATGGTCGATGCGGGAGAAATGACGGCGCTTGAAGCATTGCAAAAGGTAAAGCCTCGTCTTTTGCAAGAAATTGATAACTACATAGCGGGACAAAAAGAGCCGCCGGTTGCATTTAACGCACAGCCAGTTGATGGATTTCTGGAGGCTGTTGGTAATTGGTCAGCAGGCCCAGCAGCTTTATCATTAACAGAGGCGGATGATTTTATTACAAAAGCTGAGAAGCCTATTCTCGTTGTTAATCAGTTCACGCCTGAGATCTATCCGTATCTGACGAAGGTCGCAGGGGTCATTGTAAAATCGCCGGAGCTTTGCGGGCATGCTGCCATAGAACTGGGCGCGTGGGGCGTTTCAGCGCTTATCGGTTATGGGGGTGGCGATCTGGACAACGTTAAGAGCGGCGAACCGCTTGCGCTTGATACAAGATTTAAAGGTCTCTACAGAACCAGTATAGACAAATCCAGACTCGATGATTTTCGTTACAACCAATGCCCTTTTTATAACAGCACGGAAAGCTACTATATTTACAGGTGGCAGCAGCAGCTTATGCAGGAATACGGCATAAAGGATGCGCGGCAAACCTATACGATAGATTCTATGCAGCAGGTCGACGATATCAACTTTGGCCACTGTGGAGCAGGGTTGGTTCGCTCGGAGAGTTTGATCAAGGAAGACGCAGAGGCATTGCGCGCCGTTAAAGAGATCATATTAAGCAATGGCGGCACCGCAGATAAAAACGAATTCTTCAGGTCTGTCCAAGAGAATGTTCAAAAACTGCTTTCCCGTGGGCGTGATGGCAAGATGTTGCGCTATCGTTTGCTTGATATTCCACCATCGGAAATATTTTCATCACAAGAGCTTGACCAGATAGAAAAATCATACGGAGACAGAAATATTCGTGGTGTACAGATGGGCCTTGCTGTGCCTGCGCTTTATGAAACACAGATAAGGGCTGTTTTTGCTGCCATCCAGCAGATTGTACAAGAGAATATACAATTCCGTGCCGATTATCCCGATGCTACCCCTAATCGTGAGCAGATTGAAATCTTTGTTCCGACTGTAAAAACAGCCGAGGAACTCGAACAAATAAAGATCATGGTTGCCGATATCGCAGCTGAATATGGGTTAACTAAAGCCAATTATAGTTTTGGTACCATGGTTGAAATGCTGGGCGCCTGTGATGACATCGAGGATATTGCAAAATTATGTGACTTCATTAGCTTTGGTATCAATGATCTGACAGAAGCTGTATTGGGCGTAAAACGAGATGACATGCTGGCACGTATAGAAGCTGCGCAACGTTCTCGCCAGACTAAAGAGCCGTATCAGATGATTTACCCGCAAGTGCTCGAAAAGATGCACGAAACAATTACAAGGGCGCGCGTTGTCAAGCCGGAGATTTCAATAGGCGTATGCGGTAGTGGCTCATCTGATGTGAAGTCATTTGTTGCGCTGCATGATCTTGCGGTTGATAGCATTTCCATGCAACCGGGTGACGATAATTTTACCATTCTGCCCATTCTCGCCGCGTTCGAAATGGCCGAGCAGTACGAAAAACGCAAACAAAAGCTTGAAACTACGCCACCAGCGCATAATATGCCCTGATTATGGACCTCAAAAAACTAAAAAAACTGGAAGGCATTACATGGGATCTGGACGGATGCCTGTACGAATTCCAGCAGCATCAGGTAGACGAGTTTATTGCCGGTGTGGGCGTGATTATGGCGCGATTGCTAAACGGGCAGATAACAGAGCAGGAAGCTGCAGCGCTAGCGCATGAATCATTCCGCAAACATGGTTCTGCCGCGCATGATTTCGAAGTAATTCACGGTGTTACCATCGGCCAGTGGTTCGACGAAGTCCACGAAATGTTCGACGAGAAAGCGCTTACTTTCGACGCAACACTGAAAGACAGGTTCAACCAGCTTCCAGGCATGAGCCATGTTCTCAACACGCAATCTTCCATGTCATGGGGCGGGCGTGTCCTCGCCCATATCGGTGTGCGCGAATTTTTCAAGGCGATTATTGATTATGCCGCGGCAAACTTCCAGTCGAAGGAAGAGTTCAGCCGCTCGCATGAACTGGCGGTCGCCGCCCACGGAAAACCTGTCGATGTACTTGCTATGGTTGAAGATAAAAAAACGAATCTCGTCATCCCGAAAGATATGGGCAAAACGACTCTGCTGATTCACTATGGCCGCGCGCTGGAAAACCCGCCAAGCTATATCGACTTCCAGTTCGCCACCCCGCGCAACGCGTTGGATGCCATTATTTACGCCAAGAATTTCGGCTAATCAGCTGTTAATTTTCCATAACGCAAAGTCGTGCGATTTTTATAGAAATTAACCAGGCCCCTGTGTTATGTACACTCCCTATAATCTAACAAACTTATAAGGAGATTCGGTAATGGGTATTGGTAAAAATGCTTTACGCTTTACGGCGGCAGCGGCGGCAGCGCTAACACTTGCAGCTTGTGGCGAACGCTTTGAAGAAAACGAAACAGGTTTTCGTATCGGCGGTGACGGGGCAGTGAGAGAAGATATTACAGGGCCGGACTGGATCTGTTTCGTGTTTTGTGACCCTCTTGCAAGAAGTATAAAATACAAGACGTTTACAGACACATTCACAATTTCAACAAATGAAGGGGCTGCAGCACAAGGCGAAGGCGGTGCACAAGTCTCTCAAGCACGTCCGCTTCTACTCAGGACACAAGACGATAAATTTGTTGATAATATTTCAATAGCTATTTCGTATGAAGTTGTTGCTGAAGCGCCAACTGAATATAAACGTAGACTGCGAAGCGAGTTTCGTGCCGAGTCTTCGGATGTAAACGAAAACATGTTGTCTATCAGAGATGATATTCAGATTGAAGCTATTCAGCCTATCGTTGATGCTATTAGAGGCGCTGATGCCTTAAGTATTCAAGATCAGGGTGATGAGATTGGCGCCATAATTGCGGTAGCTTTACAGGCGAATATTAACAGACGTCTTGGCGTGCCAGAGGGAGAGGTATCCCCAGTCCGCATCAGAGCCGTTCGCATTGCTGGTGTATCTTTCGATCCAGAAACTGAAGAAGTGCTTCGTGAGGTATCACTTGCTGCCGAGCGCGGAAGAATCGCTGGCGTAGCACGTTTACAAGCGGAAGGGCAGGCTGCGTCGGCTCGTGCGCAAGCGGGCGTTTCTGTCGGTATTGCGGACCGTCTCCGTGGTCACGTGCCAGAGGGACAGCTATCAACTGCAATGTGTTTAGACATGGTTCGTCAGAACATCTTGCCGCCAACAACTAACTGTTTCCCAGGACTGGTTACAAGATAATAAATATTACTTTATAAAAAAGCGGGGTTTGCCCCGCTTTTTTTATGCTCGGATTTGGCAGTTTTTCAGGCTTTCCCACATTTAATGTTCTTTTTTTGTTCTTTTTGATTGACCACGAGAACAAAGTGTGAATAAACTGGTTCATAAGCTTGGAATACAGGCTTTTATATGCCACAAGAAAAGGAACAGAATAATGTCAGTTACACCCTTCAGGAACGAAAACATGGAAAAATCATCAGCCGAAAAAAGCAAAGCACTAGAGGCCGCCCTCACACAAATCGAGCGCGCCTTCGGTAAAGGCTCTGTTATGAAGCTCACCGGCGAAAACCAGAAAATGGAAGTTGAAGCCATTTCAACAGGCTCTCTCGGGCTTGATCTGGCGCTTGGCATCGGCGGGCTGCCACGGGGGCGCATCATCGAAATTTTTGGGCCAGAATCATCAGGTAAAACAACACTGGCTCTGCAAGTAATGGCCGAAGCACAAAAACTGGGCGGCACATGTGCGATTGTTGATGCCGAGCACGCGCTTGACCCGACTTACGCTAAAAAACTTGGCTGTAATGTTGACGAGCTTCTGATTTCACAACCCGATACAGGCGAGCAAGCACTCGAGATTGCCGACACGCTTGTGCGTTCCGGTGCAATTGATGTGCTGGTTATCGACTCGGTTGCGGCTCTTGTGCCGAAAGCCGAACTTGAAGGCGAAATGGGCGATAGCCATATGGGCTTGCAGGCACGGTTGATGTCACAAGCGCTACGCAAAATCACAGGTTCTATTTCACGCTCACGCACGGTGGTGATTTTCATCAACCAGATCCGCATGAAAATCGGTGTTATGTTCGGCTCACCCGAAACAACAACAGGTGGTAACGCGCTGAAATTCTACGCCTCTGTCCGTCTTGATATCCGCCGTATCGGTTCAATCAAAGACAAGGAAATTGCCGTTGGTAACGAAACCCGCGTGAAGGTCGTGAAAAATAAAATGGCGCCTCCTTTCCGTCAGGTCGAGTTCGATATCATGTACGGGGAAGGGATCTCCAAAGTGGGCGAGCTTATTGACCTTGGCGTGAATGCCAACCTCGTTGAAAAATCAGGCGCATGGTTTGCCTATGATGGCCAGCGTATTGGCCAAGGGCGCGAAAACGCAAAACAGTTTCTGCGGGATAACCCTGAGGTTGCGCTCAAGCTTGAAAACGAAATCAAGAAGAATGCAGGCCTTGTGTCTGACGCGCTTTTGGTGGGGCCTGAAAATGAGCAGGAAAAAGCCGAAGCCGAGGCGGGCCCTTCCGCTGATTCCGATGACGAAGCAACACCAAGCAAGCCATCGAAGAAACGCGCTTAGTGTCATCCCCGCGGCACGCCGTAGGCGCGTTGGCACGGCGGGGATCCATAAATCGCGGACGCAGCGCGCACCATAGTTTTTGTCGCTCCGGCTGCTACTGGCTCGGCAAACAGAAAAACCCCTTCAACTGCGTCCACCGAAGCTTTGAGCGTAGGTGGATATTCTGAAGGGGTTTTCTTATTTCTAACAGCGCTTAAGCGGCTTTTTTATGAAGCTCGATACCTTCTGTTTGCAAGGCTTTCTGGAAAGCTGGATGGCTGCCTGTTTTTTCTACCCACGCCTTTGTTTTCGGGCCAAGCGTTACCGCGCCATTAAAGCCGTATGTCCAGCGTGAAATAACAGTGCCAAGGAAGTCAGCCGCTGTTGGTTCGTTGCCGCATAGGTAAGTTGTTTCCGAGAGTTGTTTTTCAACTTCATCGAAGCCTTTTTGAATATTCGTAAAAGCATATTGACGAATCTCTTGTTGAAACTCTTCATTTTTTGTAATGCGCGCGGCACCAAAAGCGGGTGAGAATCGTGGGTGCAATGTACTGTTAAAGAACATCAGCCACTCTAAAGCTTTCGCACGATTTGGTGCGCCGACTTCCGGCATAAGATTGCTTTTGTGTTTTTCAGTCAGCCATAAAATAATTGCGGCACCCTCACGGATAACTTCTTTGCCATCGACAACAAGTGTTGGCACTTGGCCGCGCGGGTTAATTTTCTGGAACTCGGGGCTATTTTGCTCGCCTTTTGAAAGATGAAGCTCTTTTAACTCGAACGGAACATTCAGTGCATTTAAAATTGCGTGTACGGCTAGTGAGCAGGTGCCTTGTGAATAATAGAGCGTGTACATGGAAGTATCTCCTAGGTTTTGTTGAATGGAACATAGATATAGTTTTTAAATTAATTTTGTCTAAAAAATAAAAAATTAATTCTGATTACGTAATGTGCGTGATTTCTCGCGGTTCCACTCGCGGTCTTTGGTGGCGGCGCGTTTGTCGTGCAGTTTCTTACCCTTGGCGAGTGCAATCTCCAGCTTGGCCATGCCACGTCCGTTAAAGTAAAGGCGGGTGGGGACGATCGTATAGCCATCCCTGTTCACAGCGCCCATCAACTTATGAACCTGCTTTTTGTGCAAAATCAGTTTCTTCGGACGTTTCGGGTCATGCTGTAGATGTTTACCGGCCTGCTGGTATTCAGGAATATGCATATTATAGACCCATATCTCGCCGCCTTTTTCATCGGCAAAGGCTTCACCCAGCGAGCATTGACCAAGGCGGAGCGATTTTACTTCTGTCCCGTGCAGAACAATTCCGGCTTCAAAGCGTTCTTCAATATGATATTCAAAGCGCGCCTTTCTATTGTCAGCGACCGTTTCATTGACGCTGAGCATTGGTTTTTTACGGGCGGTGTCCTTTTTAGCCATTTGATATATTTACCACCAAGTGGTAAAAATGACTACCGAAAACCATGCCTTTTCTAATAGCGCTTTTTGTTCTTTTCATTGTCCCACTGCAAGCGCAGGCGGGAAATGCAACCGAACTCTGGATTCAGGTTGTTAAAAATAACCGGGCGCAAAATTTTAGTACGCTCGAGAATTTCCTGTTGCAATATAGTGACTGGCCACAAGCTTCGCGCCTTCTCAAAATGGCAGAAGAAACCATGCCGTCAAACTATCCTGACCAAAAAGTATTGCGCCTTTACCGTGATCTGCAGCCGCAAACAACACGCGGCGTGACTGCCTATACACGTGTTCTGACAGAGCAAGGTGAAGCGGGTAAAGCGCAAGCGGTGCTGAAGGATTTCTGGGAGAAGAAAACGCTCTCGACCGATGATCAGGCTGAAGCGTTCCAGCGCTTCCGCAAAAATCTGAGTGGAGACAATCACCAGCGCCGTGTCGATATGTTGTTATATTCAGGGCAGTATACGTCAGCCCGCGCGCTGGCGCGTATGCTGGGGCAGGGTTTCCCGCAGCTTGTCGAGGCGCGTATTACAATGGCCGAGAACAAAGCGGGGGCTGAAGGTGCGATTGCCCGTGTGCCCGCAGCTTTGCAAAGTGATGCCGGTTTGTTGTTCGAGCGGCTGCGTTATCGCCGCGTGCGGGATCTGAATAGCGGTATGCAGGAAATTCTGGCGCGGCAACCTTCTATCCAGCGTATTGCCAACCCGGAAAGCTGGTGGCGCGAGCGGCATATTCTGGTACGCCGTATGATGGAGCGCCGTAACTTTGGTGAGGCCTACAAGCTTGCGGCTGCGCACGGGCAGGCTGAGGGCGCACCCTTTGCCGATGCCGAATGGTTGGCAGGCTGGCTTTCACTGCGTTTCCTTGATAAGCCTGAGCGCGCCGCAGGGCATTTCGAGAAAATGTATAAGGCTGTAACAACGCCCGTTAGCAAGTCGCGCGGCGCATACTGGCTGGGCCGTGCGCTTGAAGCCATGGGCCGTAAGGATGAAGCGGTACAGTGGTATGAAAATGCGTTTCAATATCCCACAACTTTTTACGGGCAACGCGCCGCCGAGCGCTTGAACCGCAGCAAGCTTCCATGGAAATGGGCGGATGGTGGCGATACATCGGGCGCACGAGCGCAAATTAAGGGCGAGCCGCGTTATATCGCCGCACAAATTTTAAAATCGCGCGGCATGACACGGGAAGCAGCCATGTTTATTGACTCGCTGGCTGAAAATATTATTTCACCGGCGGGCTATGCGGCGCTTGGCAAAATGGCTGTCGAGCTCGGTGTGCAATATGAAGGTGTTGTTATTGCCAAAGAAGCTGCGCGTAAAAATATTTTCCTGCGCGAGGTTGGTTACCCCACACGCACAGCTGCAAAAACAGTGCGTTCTGTTGATCCCGCGATGGTGCATGCATTGATACGTCAGGAAAGCCAGTTCGATAGCCGCGCACTTTCATCGGCAGGGGCGCGCGGCCTTATGCAATTGATGCCGGCAACCGCACAGGAAACAGCGAAGAAGCATGGCATTGGCCACCGCAAGGAATGGCTGACCGACCGGCCCGAGCATAATATCCGCCTTGGCACGCTTTATTTTAAAGGCCTGCTTGACCGTTACGACAATGCTTACCCGTTAGCCGTGGCCGCGTATAACGCAGGGCCGGGCAACGTGAATAAATGGCTGAAGCTGTTTGGGGACCCGCGCACAAAACAAATTCATTGGCTTGATTGGGTCGAGCTGATTCCCATTTCTGAAACGCGCAACTATGTGCAGCGTGTACTTGAAAACCAGCGTATTTATCAGGACGAGGCGCTGTAGCCAAATTGTTTCACGTGAAACATTTCCTATCATAAGAATTATTTTCTATTGACATAACATTAATCTTTTATTAATATGATTGGCAGGGAATATGCAAGACCGCCAAGTGTGATGGGTAACAAGTAAGTTAAGTGTGATAGCTAAAACGACAAACGACAAACGATAAAAACGGATAACAAGAAGCGCTACAAAAAGTGGCCAGCCGAAAAGTAAAGAAGGGAAAGTGTTATGCTGAGTAGATGGGAAACATATAGCGATATCGTTACAGTGCTTGCATTCGAGGCAGATGTCTCGGCCGTGCATTACCGCCATGAAGATGGCCGCGAAGGTTATACAGGTACAGGGCTTTTCCCGCATGATCTTGAAGTGGGCCAGCAATATAAAGGCCAGTTTTCACGAGATGATGACACGCCTTACTGTAGTTTTGAAAAGCAAAGGTAAAACATGTCTGATATCTGGCAGTCAGACAAATTCCAAGGTGTGCAAAGGGACTTTAAACGCGCTGTCGGCTTCCGCAGCCTTATCAATATGACAGAGTATGTAAGGAATTTTGCAGAGCGTGAGCAGCAAGAAGTTGCCGAAGTGCTTGAGCGCATTGCTATATCATTGGAAAATGAGGGCGGGCCAGAATATAATTCCTATAAAGTTGATTTCGAAGAACGAGTCAAAAGTGTATTGGGAATTACGCCTTAGTAATTATCGCGTGGCATTTTCCACAAAAACAAAATATTACCGCCCGCTAAATCCGATACAAAAACACCGGCACATTCACGCCGGCTTTTACATTATCAGCTTCAATGGTCTGCCAGCCTTCAACAGGAAACGAGCAGGAAACAACAAGGCTTCCTTTTTTCATTGTTAAAAATGCAGGTTTTAGGGCCTCGAGATCACGTGGCAGTAGGTAGCAATAAATGATATCGAAGCCGGAAAGATCAACACCAAAAAAATTGGCGTTGAAAATTTTTATACGGCGGTGAAAGAATGTACGCAGTTTTGAAATAAAATAGGGAACGGGCGAAATTTCGTAACCAGTCAGTTCTGCTTGTTTGTAGCTACGGGCGAGGGATAAAAGCGGCCCGCCCCAGCCCGAACCAAGCTCGGCGATTCTATAAGGTTTGGTTGTATCTGTATGCGCCAGCAGTAGCTTTTTAACACGCCCGTAAACCCACGGCATCACCGGCATGGAAATCACGAAGCCCTTACGTTCGAAATAAAGAATAGAGATAATGCCGGCAAAAAGGGCCAGATAAAATAAAACAATGAGAAGATCGGCAAGGGGCATGGAACCAAGTTTCTATCTGGTGTATAGGATAACGTAATTCAAAGGAGAATAATATGAGTTATGTCGATGGATTTGTCATTCCGCTTGGTGAAAACGGTGTAGAAGATTACCGCAAGATCGCAGAGACCGCCCGCACAGTGTGGCTTGACCATGGCGCAGTGGATTATAAGGAATGTGTGCTGGAAGATATGAAAGAGAGCGAGTTCGGCATGGGTTTTAAACAGCTGGCTGGTGCCAAGGATGGCGAGACGGTTGTACTTGCCTATATTGTTTTCAAGGACCGTTACCACCGTGATGAAGTGAATGCAAAAGTAATGGCCGATAAAAGGCTGACAGAAGCCTGTGATCCGAACAACATGCCGTTTGATTGTAAACGCATGGCCTATGGCGGCTTTAAAACAATTGTAGGTGAGTAAGTTTTAAAACTCGGGGAAAGGCTCTAGGGCTTTTTCTTTTGGCTGGTGTGTATGTGAAGCTTCCCAGGCCTCGCCGATTTGCTCAAGATCATTCACGGCATTGGCGAAGCAATGTGTTGCGGCAATAACGCCCGAGGCTAGCCCCTCTGCAGTATCTACACAGATTTTAATAAGGCTGCGTTGGTCAGGCGGTGTGGCCGCAATTTTCTCGGCCGTCAGGAAGGCATCAATACAGAGTGTCACTTCAGGCGCCAGAACATCTTCAACAATTACAATGACTGTTTCAGTGACGCAGGTCGCGGCTTCGCGGGTAAAATCGGCTTTCAGATCAGGTGGTGCGCTGCCGATATGGATTAAACCCTCACCAATCAGGATGGCTTTGTGGCCCGCCGCGTGTAAATGAGCAAGCAAGTTTTTTGCTGTTTTATTTTCAGGCTGTTTTTGCTGTCCCATGTTATGTATTTAATCATGGCGGCGGGGCCGAGGTCAATAATTCTAAGAAGGTGAACGGGCTTTTAGGTTCGGGGAGTGCTTAGGCGGCCTTTTTGCCTTCATAGGCCATTTCTGTAGAGCACACAACGGGCGTAATGTGGACGCCAAGTTCACGCCATTCTTCTTCGCGGTCTATATCACAGTCTTCAAGTGTGTCTTCAAGTTTGGCAAGCGCTGCGTCCATAGCCGCTTCGCTTTCCCAATGGGTGACATTCACAAATTTGAAATAAGAGTTTTTGCTTTCAACGTGATAAATATGCCCGTTGATCATGCCGGGTTGCAGGCGCATAAGCTGGATATTCTCGCGCAGGCTATGCACAAAGTCATCGGCGTTGCCTTCCGGCACTTCATAAAGGGTTATGCTTGTAATTGTCATAGGCGTATCATCCCATAAAACAGGCGAACCGGCAATAAGTTGCTTATGCAGGATAAAAAAACCCGCCGGAAAGGCGGGTTTTTGGGATCTCCGGAAAAGGAGAATATTACTCGATAATTTTCGCGACAACGCCGGCGCCGACAGTACGGCCACCTTCGCGGATCGCGAAGCGAAGACCTTCGTTCATCGCGATCGGTGCAATGAGCTGTACTTCAAG
>WGMJ01000011.1 GCA_016125135.1 Alphaproteobacteria bacterium
AATAAACCTGACGAAAACGTGGTCGAGGGGAATGCCCCCAGCGCACCGGCCAAGGCCCGTATCAAGAAAAAATTCATTATTACGACGATTATTTCTGTTTTTTTATGGCTTGCCATCTGGGGTTTAACCCAATCCGACCTATTTAGTTTTAGAGACTGGGCCGACAAATGGTAAGATTATTCCTGCTTCTTCTTTATTTCTCTGCGCCTGCCTTTGCACAAGAGCAGATCACCGAGCTTTGCCAAACGTTGCAAGCGCATAAACCAGCTGACGATATAAATTACAAAGCAGGCGTTGATGTAAACGGTAATGCTGTTGTATCTGCCGATATTAACGGCGCTAATAATTTTTTTGCAGGCCAGCCTTTTAGTTTTCCGCTCACTGTTGATGCAGCTGCGTATCTGGGTGTGCCGCCGCCTGCGGGCGTGGAAATGAAAGGTAATATCGGCGATATAAAAGTCTACCCTGACGGGCGCGTGAGCTTTAACGGACAAGACATTTCGCAACAAGTCATGCAGAAATGCGATACTGTGGAACCTGCCTCGGGCAATACGGCGGCAACTATCGCTGCGCCCGATGCACCTGTTGTCGCTGCCCCGCTGCCAGCTGACGACCCTAACGCCATTATGCGGGAAACACTCGCCCCGCCTGTGCCTGCTATTCAGGCCCCTGTAACCGCAAGCCCGAACCTGCCTGATAGCGAAGAATTTTTCGGGGGTGACGGGCAGGAACGGTTGAACGACTAGGCTTTTCCCTATATAAAAATGATAGAGGAAAATAACCATGTCGAACGCACCTGCTGCCAAAGCATCAAACTATAAATCAGCGATCCAGCCTACACGCGCTGAAAACTTTCCAGAGTGGTATCAGGCTGTTGTCAAAGAGGCTGATCTTGCTGAAAGCTCTGCTGTTCGTGGTTGTTACGTTATCAAGCCATATGGCTATGGCATGTGGGAGAATATCCAGCGTGAACTTGATGCTCGTATTAAAGAATGCGATGTACAAAATGCTTACTTTCCGCTTCTTATCCCTGTTGAATATTTAAGCAAGGAAGCCGAGCACGTAGATGGTTTCGCAAAAGAGTGTGCCGTTGTTACCCATCACAGATTAGAGAAGGGGCCAGATGGCAAGCTTATTCCCGCCTCGCCACTCGAACATCCTTATGTGATCCGCCCGACATCGGAAACAATTATCGGTGAAACAATTAAAAACTGGATCCAGTCATATCGTGACCTGCCATGCAAGTTGAACCAATGGTGTAACGTTATGCGTTGGGAAATGCGCCCACGTGTATTTCTGCGCACAGCAGAATTTCTATGGCAGGAAGGCCATAATTGCCTGGAAACTGCAGATGGATCACGTGAAGATGCGCTTTTAATGTTGAGCGTTTATAAAGACCTCATGGAAAACTGTCTCGCGCTGCCTGTTATGGAAGGTGAAAAAACAGCCGATGAACGTTTCCCCGGCGCGATTGCCACTTATACACTTGAGCTGATGATGCAGGATGGCAAAGCATTGCAAGGCTGTACGTCACATGACCTTGGCCAGACTTTCTCGAAATCATGCGATATCAAATTTCAGGGCAGGGACGGGAAAGAGCAGCACGCCTGGACAACATCTTGGGGCCTCACAACACGCACAATAGGTGCAATCCTGATGGCGCATGGTGATGATGACGGCGCTATTATGCCGCCTGTTGTTGCCACCTATCAGGTCGCTATTATTCCATTCCTGAAAGACGATGCAGGCAAAGACGCGCTGTTAGGATACTGCAACAAAGTAAAGACCGCACTGAAAGCCAAGGGTATCCGTGTATCGCTTGATGCATCAGATGTCCGCGCGTCAAACAAAACATGGGACGCTATTAAGAAAGGTATCCCGCTACGTGTCGAGATCGGTGAGAAGGAAATGGCGGAAGGTAATGTCACCCATATTCGCCGTGATCTGGGTAAAGACAGTAAACAAACAGTCTCGGTTGACGAATTCGTTAATAATGCCGAGAGACTTTTGCAGGATATTCACAAATCAATGTTCGAAAAGGCCAAGGCCTTCCGCGATAGCCATATCTTCGATGTAAAAACAGTTGATGAAGTGCGTGATTTCTTCAAAGCCGATAAAGCGGGTTTTGTCCGTGCAGATGTGTCTATTCTTGAGGATAAAGCACTAGAGGCTGTGCGTAAGGAATTCGCAATTACGCCGCGCTGCATACCATTTTCAGATAGCGGTAAGAAAGTGCTTTTAGGTAAGTCTTATTAATGTTCAACCCGTTCGAACGATTACTGGCATTTCGTTACCTGCGCGCCCGCAAGGCCGAGGGGTTTGTTTCCGTTATCGCGACGTTTTCGTTTCTGGGCATTCTATTAGGCGTTGCCACGCTTATTATTGTCATGTCCGTTATGAACGGTTTCAGGGCTGAACTCTTTGACCGCATACTGGGTTTGAACGGGCATATCAATGTCTATGTGCCGGGGCAGCCGCTTGAGGATTATAAAGACCTCGTTAAGAAAATCGAAAAAACAGAAGGCGTATCATTTGCTTTCCCGACTATTGAAGGCCAGGCGCTTGTAAATGCCAACGGTACGGCCAGCGGTGTTGTTGTACGCGGTATCCGCGCCGAAGATATGGCGCTGAAGCCGGTTTTAAAAGACAGCTTCAAAATGGGGAACCCCGCATTGCTCGTGGGCAACCGCGTAGCTATTGGAAACAAAATGGCAGAGCGCTTACGCCTGCAAATTGGCGATAAATTGCTGCTGACCGCACCAAAGGGCAAACAAACACCTTTTGGCAATATTCCACGCTCAGCGCAATTTGAAGTCGCAGGCGTTTTCGATGTCGGCATGCATGAATATAATAATAATTTCATTTTTATGCCGCTGCCTGCCGCACAAGGGTTTTTCGACTTTGATACGAGTGATGTTTCCATGCTCGAGATATTCCTTGCGAATTTGAATGACCTCGAGAAGGCCAAGCTCGCTGTTTATAAAGCTATGGATGGCATGGCAAATGTGTATGATTGGCGCGATGCAAATAGCAGCTTTGTGAATGCGCTTGAGGTCGAGCGGAATGTTATGTTCCTCATCCTTACGCTTATTATCATCGTTGCAGCGTTCAATATCATTTCCAGCATGATTATGCTCGTGAAGGACAAAGGCCCTGATATTGCGATTATGCGCACAATGGGGGCTTCCAGCGGTTCCATGCTCAAAATATTCATTTTAACAGGTGCAAGTATTGGTATTGCCGGTACAGTCATTGGGGCTGGGCTGGGCATTGCTTTCGCGTTGAATATTGAAGCCATCCGCGGCGTACTACAAACCCTAACAGGAACCGAGCTATTTTCATCGGAAATCTATTTCCTTACGCAACTCCCCGCCAAAATAGACTGGCATGAAGTAGCAGCTATTATATGCACATCCATCATTATATCCGTGTTGGCAACAATCTACCCTGCATGGCGTGCCGCCAAGCTAGACCCTGTGGAGGGCCTGCGCTATGGCTGATGCACTCCTTGATGTCCGCAATCTACAAAAATCATACAAGCAGCCGGAAGGCGTGCTGAATATTCTGCATGATGTCACATTCAGCATCCGTAAAGGCGAAATTGTTGCGCTTGTGGGGCCTAGCGGGTCGGGTAAGTCAACATTACTGCATATGGTAGGCCTGCTTGATAGACCAACAGGCGGCGAGATATTCCTCAACGGCCACGAAGCTGGCCAGTTAAACGATAAAGAAAAAACATTACTGCGCAGGCAGTATCTGGGCTTTGTTTATCAATTTCACTATCTGCAATCAGAATTCTCGGCGCTCGAGAATGTTATCATTCCGCAAATGATTGCGGGTACAGATAAAAGTAAGGCCGAAGAGAAGGGGCGCGAGATCCTAGCCGAAGTAGGACTTGCGCATCGTTATGATCACAGGCCAGCACGTCTTTCAGGCGGTGAGCAGCAACGTGTTGCTATTGCCCGCGCACTGATTAAAGACCCAGCGCTTCTTTTAGCGGATGAGCCTACAGGTAATCTTGATCCGCAAACATCGGATGATGTGTTCAATATGCTTGTGAAGCGTGTGCGCCAGCAAGGTATTGGTGCAGTCATCGCCACCCACAACATGGACCTCGCCAAACGGATGGACAGGGTGCTGACTATTCAGGATGGCGTTCTGAAGGCATTGTAATTTTATTTCAAAATTGCCGCATTACTATTATTTTTATAATTTTAAGTTTGACTTTAGGTAATTATATAGCTTAATCTCTTAGCAGATGCAGCAAAACCTTGCCCTCGTCGTGGTTATTATTCTTGGCGCCTAGCGCCAAGCACATCATCTATCTCAAAACACATCGTTATCAGACCAAACAAAAAACCTAAGAAAAAGAGGGATTTAACATGACTAAACAAGATTGCAGAGCAGCACATGCATTTGCTTCAACGGATGGACAAACAGTAACAGTAACTATGGGCGATGGCTCGTATACCGTAAGCCGTGAGGAATTCGAGAGATCACAGTCGGATGACGAATTTGCACCGTCACCAAACGCAAATATGGAGTTCAGGCTTTAAGCTTGTTGATTGAAGGGCAAAAAAGCTGGTTTTAAGCCATTTTTTGCCTAAAGTGGGTGTATGTTCATTCATCTTCACCTGCATTCGTCATATTCTTTGACGGAAGGCGCCATTAAACCAAAGGCGCTGGTGAAGCATTGTAAGTCAGAGAATATCCCCGCTGTAGCTGTTACCGACACAAACGATCTTTTTGGTGCGATGGAATTTGCGCTTGAAGCGGCCAGCAATGGCATCCAGCCTATCATCGGCACACAAATTGAACTCGCAGGAAAAGCCGGCCAGCTTGTATTGCTTGCGCAAACTGCACAGGGCTACCGCAACCTCTGCGCCATCGTGAGCGAGATATACCTGAACCGTAAAAACGGAGAAGACTTAAGCGTTCCACTGCAATACGTCCTTGATAAAGCAGAAGGCATTATTGCCTTAACTGGTGGTAAGGAAGGGCTACTTGCTAAAGCATTACTTGAAGGCAAGCGTGAGTTAGCGCAAAGCCAAGTAGAGCAACTTTTCACGGCTTTCGGTGACAGGCTGTATATAGAGCTACAACGCCACGGGCTTCCGCACGAGAAAGTCATCGAGAGCGACCTTATTGATTTCGCCTATAAATATAATATCCCGCTTGTGGCCACGAACGAGCCCTACTTCTTGGAACCGGATATGTTTGAAGCGCATGATGCGCTGTTATGTATCGCTGATAAAACTTTCGTCCATGAGGCAAACCGGAGACGGGTCACGCCTGAACATTACTTCAAGTCAGATGTCGAGATGCAGTCTTTGTTTAAAGACCTGCCCGAGGCTATTGAGAATACAGTAGAAATTGCAAAGCGATGTTCATTCCTGTTGCAGGAAATCAAACCACTTCTGCCGAAATTCAGCGACGATGAAAACAAGGAAATTGTTGACCGTGCCACCGAGGGCCTGAAATGGCGGCTTGAGAATTACGTGAAGGATAAACCGCACGAACCATACTATGACCGCCTCAAGTTCGAGCTTGATACGATCGTAAAGATGGGTTTTGCCGGTTACTTCCTTATCGTGTCTGACTTTATCGGTTGGGCGAAAGACCATGACATCCCTGTGGGGCCGGGGCGTGGTTCAGGCGCGGCATCTGTTATCGCGTGGGCGTTGAAGATCACCGACCTTGACCCGCTGCATTTCAACCTGCTGTTCGAGCGTTTCCTGAACCCCGAACGTGTATCGATGCCTGATTTTGATATCGATTTTTGTCAGGAACGCCGTGACGAAGTTATCCGCTATGTGCAGCAGAGATACGGCGATGACCGCGTGGCGCAAATTATCACCTTTGGTAAATTGCAAGCGCGCGCTGTGGTGCGTGATGTCGGGCGCGTGCTCAATATGCCGCTGGGGCAGGTGGATCGCATCGCGAAGATGATCCCCAACAACCCTGCAAACCCCATTACGCTGGAAGAAGCGATTGCAGGTGATCCTGAAATGCAGGCCCTGCGCGAAAGTGACCAGATACTCAATAAGCTTTTCACAATTGCGTTACAGCTTGAAGGGTTAAACCGTAATGCCTCCACCCACGCGGCGGGTGTCGTGATTGGTGACAGGCCGCTTGTGGAATTACTGCCAGTGTACCGCGATGAAGAGGGCAACATGCCCGCGACGCAGTTCAACATGAAATATATCGAGCAGGCGGGGCTTATCAAATTCGACTTTCTGGGCTTGAAAACACTTACCGTTATTCAAAAAGCGATTGAAATGATCGCCCATAAAACGGGTGAAAAGCTCGATATCCTTAAAATCCCGCTGGATGATGAAATAACCTACAAGCTACTCAGCGCTGGTAACACCGCAGGCGTGTTTCAGGTTGAAAGTGCGGGTATGCGTGACGTGCTCGTGAAAATGCGCCCAGACAGGTTTGAAGATATTATCGCCCTTGTTGCGCTTTACCGCCCTGGGCCTATGGATAATATTCCGCAGTTTATCGATGTGAAAAACGGTAAGCAGGAGGCCGATTACCTGCACCCCAAACTACGCCCGATGCTGGAAGAAACCTACGGCATTATGGTGTATCAAGAGCAGGTGATGCAGGCCGCGCAGATACTCTCGGGCTACACACTTGGCGGCGCTGATTTACTTCGCCGCGCCATGGGTAAAAAGATTCAATCCGAAATGGACGCACAGCGCGCACAATTTATAAAAGGCGCGGCTGAACATTCACAAGTAGATGCAGGGCAGGCCTCCGCTATTTTCGACCAGGTCGATAAGTTTGCGGGCTACGGTTTTAACAAGGCACACGCAGCGGCTTACGCGCTTATCTCGTACCAAACGGCATGGTTAAAGGCTAATTACCCTGTTGAGTTTATGGCAGCATCCATGACGCTTGATATGGGCAATACCGACAAGCTGGCTGGCTTCAAGCAAGAGCTTGACCGTATGGGCATTGCGCTCCTCCCGCCGGATATCAATAAATCAATCGTAACGTTTGCGGTGGAAGACGGCGCAATCCGTTACGCACTTGGCGCTATCAAGGGCGTGGGCGCTGATGCCATGCAAATGCTCATTAACGAGCGCAGCGCGAAAGGTGGGTTCAAATCGCTGGAAGATCTTATGAAGCGCGTTGATTCAAAATGCATGAACAAGCGTATTCTGGAATCCCTTATTAGCGCCGGTGCGTTTGATAATATGGTGCCAAACCGTGCTAAAATTTATAACGCGGTTGAAGCGATACTGGCCTTTACTGCACGCGCAGCTGATGAACGCTCGACAGGCCAAACAAGCTTATTTGGTGGCAGCGCAGCCGTAGAGGAAGAAAAAATCCCTTTGCCTGACATGAAAGACTGGGCATTGCTTGAGAAACTGGGGTACGAGTTCGATGCGATTGGCTTTTACTTGTCCTCACACCCGCTTGAGGCGCAAGCAGGCTTGCTGCGTGCTAACGGTATTACCTTTGTAAATGATGTGGCTGAAAAAATGCAGGCCAGCCCCAAACAACTTTTCAAAATGGCAGCGGTGATATTGAAGAAGCAAGAAAAGGTTTCATCAAAATCAGGCAATCGTTTCGGCATCCTTACACTCTCCGACCCCACAGGCGTGTTCGAGGGGATGTTGTATAGCGAAAACTTGATGCGCTTCCGTAGCGTGATCGAGGAGGGCAAGCCGTTTTCGTTAAAGGTGCTGGCAGAACTAAACGGTGAGCAAGTGCGCTTCCTCGTGCAGGATATCCAGAAATTTGAAGATGTGCTTAACCGCAATATCCGCGATATTACTTTAACCCTCAGCCGTACCGAGCAAATCAAAACGCTGAAAGAAAATCTAGATGCAGCCGAGAAGGGCAGCGTTGGGGTGCTCGTGCATATTGATGACCGCAAGCACGGCACCTGCGAATTCCGCCTGCCTGGCCGCTGGAACCTCACCGCCCAAAAAGCCGAACTCTGGCAACGCGATGGTGTAGCGGATAAAATTGGGTTTGTTTAGCCTCTAATAAAAACCTATAGGTTTGACTCGGCGTAGTCATTCGCCTGCAAGGCCTTACGTTCAACGCTGTTTTGCGTATAGCTCACCTGAAGTAATAAAGGGTGGCGCATAACCACCTTCTTAGCTGAGGGTGATCAATTAATAGGAAATTTGTCCTTTTTACGTTTTCTTAATTGGATGCAGCTATATTTATTGTCATAACAAAGGAAAAATTATGCTGGAGCCTAAAATATTGAAGCCTGGAGATACGCTTACACTGGTTCAAATATATCACGCAAGCGGACAAAGAGTTGAAATAAAAGGCAGCATTGTGCCTTCTGATGATGCGGGGGAGTATGACTTTAGCGGTGTGCAGGAAAGATATGCTTTTGGCAAAGATGTTGAGCGTACAGTTGGGCTTCTAGATATTGAGGTTTCAGGTGCCAATAGGGGCAGTCCGCGCCTTCACACCTTTAATATGGGCGGTGTGGACGTAACAGGGACTATTGAAAACCTCCCTCGTAACGAAGGCATTAGATTTACCCCTGTTCAGCAAATATAGGCTTTATCCGAATACTGAGATGAGAATTTTCAGAGTGCTGTAAGCACTACTCGTCAAAAGCCTCACATCAAGAATTTGACTTTTATCACTATGGATTCCCGCCTTCGCGGGAATGACGGAAGGAGCTGAGGCTTTTACTAACCCCGCTAACTTCGGCACGGCATACTTATTTGCCTGCAAGACTTAGTGCTTGTCCTTCTGACTAAGCAGGGATAGGAATTTATGCAGATTTTCTAATTTTCACTTGCTTTTCATTAATAGGCATATTAAGTTACGTAAAATTAGAGGGTAAAATGCAAACAAATACCTATATTGAAATATTCACAAAAGGCGCCATCGCTGTTGAAAGTGTGCAACTCATTCAGGTTCCGAGTAGAGATATGGCTGATCTTACAGGTATTATTCCTGTGGGTGCGCATGCTATTCGTTTCCATGACAAGGAGCTGATTGCAGGCATTCCTGTAGGCAGAGATAATGAATCGCCAAAAATGTACCTAGGCGGTCAAATTCTGGACCGCGGCGCTATGAAAAGCCGCCATGGCAACACAGCCGCCGCCCGTTTTGCTATTGCTAGCATGACACGCCAAGAGGGCTTTGCCCGTTACCCGGGCGAGGATACAAGCCCGACCCACGCTGTAAAAACACCTGACGGGCAGTTTTATGCACTTTCCAGTGACGATGTGGTAGTAGATAAAAAGGGTGGAAAGCAAATATGGCCTGCCCATAAAGCCGCATAGATAAAGGAATACAAAGCACATGATCAAAAAAACATTTATGGAAGTAGTTTACCCTGCACTTGGCCACCGCGAGGACGTTTACAGGCTAGAAGTGCCATCACGTGATATCAACGAAGTTAAGATTCCCCATTTAGATGAGGTCATTTCGATCAGGTTTTTTGATCAGGCGCATTACACCGTGGATGGCAAGCAATTCGCGGAAGATCCTGAAAATATTGGTCCGCGTATCTTTTTTGGCGATGTGTTGACCCGTGATGAGCTAGCAGCTGATACACAGGGCTTTGAAGCGCAAAGACACCGTACAGTCGAGTTTATGGACAATCATAATATTTCCCACGCAGTTCGTAGCCGTAAGGAATACCGCCCTATATTGCACGAGGATCAGGTTTACTCACGCGAAAAACAGCAAATCTGGCCAAAACCGGCCTGATTTTTCTTGCATTCCGGCCATAAATCTGGCTTTATGCGGCTAATTTCACAGATAGGGAAAGGCAGGCTTTCTTCCAAGTCAGCTCGCTGTTCCGGTGTTTCGGGAATTGGCCCGTTATACAATCCCTATCGAGGTACAACTGGAAAAAGGAGAAAACCTCATGGCAATGCCTGAAGTATCAATGCGCGCGCTTTTAGAAGCTGGCGTTCATTTTGGTCACAACACACGTCGCTGGAACCCGAAAATGCGTGACTATATTTTCGGCGTCCGCAACAACATTCACATTCTGGATTTGCAGCAAACTGTTCCGATGCTGGAGCAGGCTCTGCAGGCCCTACGCGCGATCGCAGCCAAAGGTGGCCGCGTTCTGTTCGTGGGCACGAAAATGCAAGCACGCGATATCGTAGCTGAAACTGCAAAACGTTGCGGTCAGTACTACGTGAACTATCGCTGGCTTGGTGGCATGATGACAAACTGGAAAACAGTCAGCCAGACAATTGCCCGTCTGAAAGAAATCGAAGGCCTGCTGGCGAACGAAAAATCAGGCTTGAAAAAGAAAGAGCGCCTGATGCTTGCCCGCGAGCGCGACAAGCTGCAGCTTTCTATTGGTGGTATCCGTGAGATGGGTGGCCAGCCTGATGCGCTGTTCATCATCGACACAAACAAGGAAGACATTGCGGTAAAAGAAGCAAACCGCCTTGGCATTCCTGTGATCGGTGTGCTTGACAGCAACAGCGACCCTGCTGGTATTACATTCCCGTTCCCGGGCAATGATGATGCGATCCGCGCGATCGAGACATACTGCAACCTTGCAGCTGCTGCTATTCTTGATGGTATTCAGGAAGATCTAGCGAAGTCTCAGAAAGACATCGGCGAGAACGCAAACGTGAAGGTTGAGCTGAAATCATCTTCAGCTGCTGCCAACACCGACGCTGAACCTGAAAAACAAGCCGCTAACGCTTAATCAATAAGGAGTATCTGATATGGCTGATATTACCGCATCAATGGTAAAAGAGCTGCGCGAAAAAACAGGCGCAGGCATGATGGACGCAAAAAATGCGCTCGTTGAAAACAAAGGCGACATGGAAGCATCTGTTGACTGGCTTCGTAAAAAGGGTCTGGCGAAAGCTGCCAAGAAATCAGGCCGCACGGCTGCTGAAGGCTTGGTTGGCGTTGCTGTAACAGCTGATGGCAAAACAGGCGCTTTGCTGGAAGTGAACTCGGAAACGGACTTCGTTGCCCGTAACGAGCAATTCCAGACATTTGCCAAAAATGCCAGCAAGCTTGCGCTTTCAGGCAATGACGATATTGCAGCTCTGGGCGCTTCTGCCTATGGAAACGGCAAAACAGTGCAGGAAACACTGACCGAACTGATCGCAACGATCGGTGAGAACATGAGCCTGCGCCGTGTTTCTAAATTGTCAGTTTCACAAGGTTGCGTATGCACATATGTACACAATGCTGTGTCACCTGACCTTGGTAAAATCGGTGTGCTTGTTGCGCTTGAATCAGCAGCCTCTGCTGACAAGCTACAAACACTAGGCAAGCAACTGGCAATGCATATTGCTGCTGCAAACCCCGAGTTCCTTGATTCATCAAGCGTTGACCCTACAGCTCTTGAACGTGAGAAAAACGTTCTGCGCGAGCAAGCTGCTGCTTCAGGCAAGCCAGCCGAGATCATCGAGAAAATGCTGACAGGCCGTGTGCAGAAATTCTACGAAGAAGTCTGCCTCGTCGAGCAAACATTCATTATGGATGGCGAAACACGCATCAAAGACCTGCTTGAGAAATCAGGCAAGGAGTTTGGTGCGCCTGTGAAACTGGCCAGCTACAAGCGTTTCCAGCTTGGTGAAGGCATCGAGAAGGAAGAAACCGACTTCGCAGCTGAAGTAGCTGCCGCTGTTGGTGCTGCTTAAAAGCTTAGAAAACCACAGAAAATTGTAAAAAATCGATATTCCCGCCTTCGCGGGAATATCTTTTTGTGGTTATATATTCCACGAATTGGAGCTTACCTTATGGCAACAGCGAATATCCCCTATAAGCGCATCCTTCTGAAAATGTCGGGCGAAGCCCTGATGGGCCAGAAGGAATTTGGCCTTGATCCCGAAACAGTTGAGCGTTATGCGCAGGATGTGAAGGAACTTATAGGCCTAGGTGTTGAAGTTTGTGTTGTTGTGGGTGCCGGTAATATCTTTCGTGGTGTTTCGGGTGCCTCTCAAGGGATGGACCGCACGACCGCCGACCAGATGGGTATGCTCGGTATTGTTATCAATGCGCTTTGCTTACAAAACGTGCTTGAAAATATTGGCGTTCCAACACGCGTGCTATCAGCTATCCAGATGGACCAAGTTGCCGAGCCATATATCCGCCGCCGTGCAATGCGCCATATGGAGAAGGGCCGTGTTGTTATTTTCGCAGCCGGTACAGGTAACCCTTATTTTACATCCGATACAGCGGCGACGCTCCGTGCATCTGAAATGAACTGCGACCTGATCGCCAAGGGTACAAAAGTGAACGGTGTTTATACAGCTGACCCACAAAAAGACCCGTCTGCAACAAGATTTGATAAAATTGATTATATGGATGTTCTGACCAAAGAATTAAAAGTTATGGACGCAACAGCTATTTCACTCGCGAAAGACAATAATATTCCTATCATGGTGTTTAACATTCGTGAGAAGGGTAATCTTGTGAAGGTTCTGCAAGGGCAGGGCGAATTCACAATCGTTGGCAATATCAAAAAATAGAATAAAGAGGAGAAAACAATGTCATTCAATATCAACGAAACCAAACAGCGTATGCAAAGTAGCTTTGAGTCACTCGAGAAAGATTTCACGGGTCTGCGTACAGGCCGCGCATCGGTGAACATGCTCGAGCCTGTTGTGGTTGAGGTGTACGGCTCCAAAATGCCGCTGAACCAGGTGGGCACTGTTTCAACACCTGAAGCGCGTTTGCTGACTGTTCAGGTGTGGGACGCAAGCCAAACGAAAGCTGTAGAAAAAGCAATCCGTGAAGCAGGTTTAGGCTTGAACCCGCAAGCAGAGGGGACGCTCATACGCGTGCCTGTGCCCGAGCTTTCAACAGAGCGCCGTGCCGAGCTTGTAAAAGTTGCTGGCAAATATGCAGAAGCGTCACGCGTTGCTATTCGTAACATTCGCCGTGACGGTATGGATAATGTAAAGAAGCTCGAGAAAGACAAGCAGATCACAGAAGATGATGCCAAGCGCCACTCGGACGAAGTACAAAAAGCAACAGATGAATTCATTAAAAAGATCGACGATCTGCTTTCGAAAAAAGAAGCCGACGTTATGAAGGTTTAATGAAGCAGCAACAAACCATTCAAAAGCCGAAACATATCGCCATCATTATGGATGGTAATGGCCGCTGGGCGAAACAGCGCGGCTTGCCGCGTACTGCAGGCCACCATCAGGGGATTGAAGCCACCAAGCGTGCTGTAAAATCGGCCTTAGAACTTGGCGTTGAATATCTCACGCTTTTTGGATTTTCTTCGGAAAACTGGAGCCGCCCTGCAGAAGAAATAAACGAACTGATGCGCTTACTGCGCACCTATTTAAAGGCCGAGACTTCAGAGCTTCATAAAAGCGGCACAAGGTTGCGTGTCATAGGGAATATTTCCGAATTCGATGAAGATATTGTAACGCTTATCCGGCAGGCGGAAGCACTAACAGCAAATAACAAGAAGCTGAACCTGACGATTGCGCTGAATTATGGCGGACGGCAGGAAATTGTGCATGCTGCAACAAAATTTGCACTTCATTGCCAGAAAGAAGGTATTACACCGAGCGAAGAAATCACGAAAGCTGTATTCCCGCTGTTCCTTTATACGGCTGAAATTCCTGATCCGGATATTATGATCAGAACAAGCGCTGAAATGCGGATTAGTAATTTCCTGCTTTGGCAGATGGCATATACCGAATTTATCTTTACTGAAAAACTATGGCCTGACTTTAACAAGGCCGATATGGAACAAGCGATAAGCGAGTTTGCCTCGCGTGACCGTCGGTTCGGAAATGTTAGCAGTAATAAGGATGCTAAAAAACAATGAGCGAAGGGATGTCAAAAACCCTTATGCTGCGCTGGCTTTCGGCGGCAATTCTTATTCCGTTTGTTATTTATGCACTCTCGGCAGGTGGGCTGAAGTTCTATTTTTTTATCGGGGCAGCACTGATTGTTACTTTGCTTGAATGGCAAAAAATTGCAGCCAGTTTACCACGTTTCCGCATATCGCTTGGCCTGCTTATGGCGGTTTATTTTATTTGCGGGTTTCTAACCTTTGGTAAAATCTATCACCGTGAGCCGAACGGTGAATTCTGGGCGCTAACCCTTATGCTCGTCGTCTGGGCCAGTGATACTGGCGCTTACTTTGTTGGCAAATGGTTGAAAGGGCCTTTATTGGCACCAACAATTAGCCCGCGTAAAACATGGGCTGGTTTTCTGGGGGCCATGGTCGCTGGCGGCGCATCTCTTAAACTGATTATCATTCTTGCGCCTGTCTTCAATATTCTTTTTCCGAATAATCTAGCGCCAAGCCTTGATAAACTTCTTATTGCGTTCGGTGTGGGTATGCTACTTGGCGCAATTGGCCAGTGGGGCGACCTGATGATTTCGATTTTCAAACGCAAAGCAAACGTAAAAGACTCTGGCGGGCTTATCCCCGGCCATGGCGGCTTGCTTGACCGTATTGACGGATTGTTATTGGTAGCGCCGTGCTTTTACTTGTGGATACGGGTTCTCACGTGAAGACGCTTCATATTTTTGGCGCGACAGGGTCAATCGGCTCATCTACGCTCGCCGTTGTTACAAAAAATAAAAATCTATTCTCACTTGAAACAGTAACGGCCAACAGCAACGCAGAAAAGCTGGCTCAAATTGCAATCGAATATAAGGCAAAGCACGCAGTCATTGCCGATGAAAAACAATTCGATGTTTTAAAGAAGGCTTTGAGCGGTACAAATATAACTTATGCTGCCGGTCGCGCTGCAATTAAAGAGGCGGCAAGCCGCCCTGCCGATATGATGATGGCTGCCATTACAGGCATTGCGGGTCTGCCATCGGTTTATGAGTATTTAAAGCAAGGCAAACGCCTGCTGCTTGCTAATAAAGAATCCATGGTCACAGCTGGTGATTTAATGAAGCGCCGCGCACGTGAGAGTGGCGCAGAAATTATCCCTGTCGATAGCGAGCATAACGGTGTCTTTCAATGTTTCGAAGAACAGAACCGCGATAAAGTTTCCCGTATTATTCTGACCGCATCGGGTGGCCCGTTTTATGAAACGCCAGCAAACGAACTTCAAAATGTAACAGTCGAGCAAGCTCTTAAGCACCCGAACTGGTCAATGGGTGCAAAAATTTCAGTTGATAGCGCAACAATGATGAACAAAGCGCTGGAAGTGATTGAGGCAGCTTATTTGTTTGACTTGCCCCCTGCGCAAGTTGATGTACTGGTTCACAGGCAATCAATTATTCATGCGCTTGTAGAATATAATGATGGTTCACTACTGGCCCATATGGGCATGCCCGACATGCAAACAGCAATCGCACATGCTATGGCTTACCCCGCACGTTTAAATGAGGGCGGGAAACGGATAGATATCACAGCGCTTGCAAAACTGACGCTTGTGCCACCAGATACGCTGCGCTTTCCTTCTGTTAAACTCGCTTACCATGCTTTAGGGCAGGGGAGTGAAGCCTGCATAGCTTTGAACGCAGCAAATGAAGCAGCTGTGGGCGCCTTTTTACAGAAAACACTCTCGTTTCAGGCGATTACACGAACAGTTGAAAAAACACTCGAAAAGGCCGACAATCACGCAATCTGCAGTCCTGACGAAGTTCTCGACTATCACCATCACTACGAAAAGAAAGCACAAGAAATATGGAAGAGTTTTTAGGGTTCCTTGTAACAGCCGCCAATAACATCTGGACATACGGCGTTACTTTTATTGTTGTCCTTTCAATACTCGTCTTCATTCATGAATTTGGACATTACTTTATTGCGCGCCTTTGCGGTGTGCGCGTTGAAACATTCTCGATTGGTTTCGGGCCCGAGCTTTGGGGTCGCACAGACAAACATGGCACGCATTGGAAAGTGTGTCTTGTACCGCTTGGCGGCTACGTAAAAATGTTCGGCGATACTGATGCTGCCAGCGGCGGCCACGCTGAAGGTGTTGAAATAGGCGACCATGTGCGGCCATTCACAGATGAAGAAAAGAAAGTGACGTTTTTCAATAAAAGTGTCGCGCAGCGCTCGGCCATTGTTTTTGCTGGCCCTGGTATCAACTTCCTGTTCGCCATTGTTATTCTTGCATGTTTGTATGCTTCTTTCGGCAAGCCAGTAACGCCACCAGTTATTGCCGCTGTCGAAGTTGAAAGCGCGGCCGATAATGCTGGCCTGAAGCCGAATGACAAAGTGCTCAGTATTAACAGCAAACATATAGAAAGTTTCGATGACATACGCCGCACAGTTATGCTGGCGCTTGATGCGCCGCTTAAAATAGAAGTCGAGCGTGATGGCAAAGTGCAGGTTATTACTGCACGCCCAGCACGCAAAGAGTCAGAAGACCGTTTTGGCTTCAAGCATGAGCGCGGTCATTTGGGGGTGCTTGGCCCTACTAATGGTTTTGATGTCACTTCGATTGAAGCCATTAATGAAAAGCCCTATGAAACATTATCCGAGAAGCAAGATGCTTTGGCGAATATGATGGGCCGTGTTGGTACTATTACGTTGAAAAAAGAAAACGATACACTGACACATGTACGCATTATGCCTGCTGCCGACCTGAACAAGGAGTTGCTGGCAAAGCAGGGGGAAGCGGCGAACGTACTGGCTTTGTCACCCGTCTCATTAATGACAGTGATTGAGCTCAGCCCGATCCATGCCACAACTGAAGCTGTGAAAAAAACATGGCAAATTATGGTCGATACACTCGGCGCCATCTGGCAGATCATCACTGGTGAACGCAGCACAAATGAACTGGGTGGTTTAATTCGTATCGGCGCCTTTGCAGGTGATATGGCGCAACAGGGTTTGATTGCTCTTATCAGCTTTACGGCTTTGCTTTCGATCAATCTCGGGCTTATCAACCTGTTCCCAATCCCGATGCTGGATGGTGGGCACCTGGTTTTTTACGCCGCTGAGCTGGTCCGCGGCAAACCAATCCCCGAACGCGTGCAGGAATATGCCTTCCGCGTTGGCTTCGTGATGCTGATTACGCTGATTGTGTTTTCAAATCTGAATGATGTTTTACAGCTGATTTTTTAAGCGATAAGCGGCCCCAGCGCAGTTTGCGGGCGTCTGAAATGCGCTTTGCTTTCCATGTAGGCTCGGTTGCCTAAAATCAGTTGCATGTTTTTGGGGCCTTGCTCAAGCGGGATGATTTCCATTTTAAAATCTTTTATTTGCAAACCAGCAAATTTTCCTGAGTTGGCAATATGCGCAGTACGCTCAGAGGCTGGTACCTGCGCGCTATGATATGTCGCAAGCGCACCTTGCATAAAGATACAGGGCAGCTTGTTGGGCGCACGGAAATATAACAAATTTTGATATATGTCACTTGTGATGGAATCCCAAATATTTCCACCTGCAGGCCCCATGAACAGTACAGTTGCGCATTCATCGTCCGGGGCCTCCGTATGCGTAATTGTATGCCTTAAAGTAAATGCCATGGAATCCGCATGGATGTCAGTATTGTTTTCCTCATGGGCTAATGTCTTCGCATGAAAGCCTACATGCTTATTCCCTATAATTGTTTCTTGAAACGCTATATAGGTGCTGGGAATATTTCTGGCGCCCATTTCTTCTTTCAAAATAATTGCGCCGCGCATGTGAAACATAATCAGATCTTGTAGAGAATAGGCGCTTGAATCCTCATTTTTTTTCATGGCTTCGTATTGAAAAATATGCGCAGCCGCAAGTAGCTCGGCAACTTGAGGCTCATCAGAGAAGGCCATGCCGTTTGAGAAAATAACTGAGAAACTTCGTTCAACCCATTCATCACGGGGGCCTAGTCTGGTTTTAAATGACAGGTGCAAGGGCAAGTAGTTTACGGCCGCCCATAGTGCGGCCTGCTGGAATTCTTGAAGAGGATTAGGATCTGTCATCCTAGCTCCGGGTCTTTAGGGATTGCAGAGGCCTGCGTTTGCTTGCAGAGCGCCATAGGCAATTTATTCAATAGGGTTTGCGGTATAACAACACGTTCAACAGCAAAATTTGAAAACTCAATATGGCGCGTGTTTTTAGTGCGCGTACTATGTACTGTGCGCATACCGTTTTGCGGCATTTGGCTTCCGCTATGGAATGTACTTGTAAAGCATGTATCGCCATGACTGAAGTTGTGGGCATTCCCGCGAAAATAAACCGGCACATCGTTTGGCGTAATGTAATAAGAAACATTTGCAGGTAACGCTTGCGGTGCTTCAGGGCTTGTAAATTTGAAGCCTGATCGCCCCTCTGCTGCCTTTTTCAGGTCTTGATGGCTGCCAACATAAATAACAGTCCCACAATCTACGCCAGAAGATTTGGTAACCGTTCTGGCGATATGATTTTCATCAGCAAAACTGTCCTGATGCATATCTTCGTCTTTACCGTTCCATCTGAATTGAACGCATGAGTGAGAACTTGAGGCAGAAAGTAAGCCGCCAAAATTTGCATCATCGCGTGGAACATCGGGGTTACCAAGGACTTTATATCTCTCACCTTCAGCTGCATTTAACGCCATGGCGAGCTTGTCTTCGAAAATTGCCTGATGCTCGGCATTTTCTATTTTCTCGAGACATACACAGGCAGCAATTGATTGTAGTAGTTCAGCGGTTGCAAGATCGGGAATAGATCCCAAGATGCTTTTGCGTGCTGTTAAAACAAGAATTTCTGTCGCCACTGCGCGATCATCGGTAAAGGCAATGCCATCTTTAATAACGACATAGGCTTCACGCTGGGCAATAAGAGGGGCTGCTTGTGGTGGATTGGTATTTTCAATTTTGTATTTAATCTTGATGGTTTTGACGGCATCAAATTCCGTAGCGCTTTTAAATATCTGGCGTGCTGAGAGCGACTTATTGTGATCAGGCCGTGTCATGGTCGATAAAATAGCAAATAATATATAATTATGTCAATAATTTAGTTGCTTATTGCCAGAATCAGCCCCATTGCATAAAAAGGCGACACAATATACCTTAACAAGGCTGATTAACCGATTTCCTCCGGGGTTCTTAACGTGCGGATTCTTTTAAGTTTTCTTTTCTTTTTGGTGCTCACTTTTCCTGCCTTTGCCCAGCAGGTTAACCGTATCAATATTGTTGGTGCTGAACGTGTGGAACCGACCACAATCATGACCTACATGAACTTGCGTGAAGGCGACCAGCTTTCACAAGAAGCGCTTGATAATGCTCTTAGAAGCTTGTTCGCAACAGGATTGTTTGCCGATGTGCAGGTAACGCAATCTGCAGGGACAGTGACAGTTGCCGTCAAAGAAAACCCGATCATTAGTGAAATCGCGTTTGAAGGTAATGACGAGCTTGAAGATAACGAATTGATGAACGAGATCCGCTTGCGCCCACGTCAGGTTTTCACGAAAAGCCGCGTGCAGGAAGATGTTGCAAGGCTGTTCCAAGTATACCAGCGTAACGGACGCTTTGCTGCAAAGATTGACCCCAAGATTATCCAACGTGACCAGAACCGCGTTGATCTTGTTTTTGAAATAAGCGAAGGCGCTGAAACTGAAATTGGTGGCGTTCGCTTTGTTGGTAACAAGCGCTATGGGGACGATGCGCTTCGTGATGTTGTCGCATCCAAGGAAAGCCGTTGGTACAATTTCCTATCCAGCAATGACCGTTACGATGCCGACCGCCTTTCATATGATGAAGAGCTGTTGCGTAAGTTCTACCTGTCGCAAGGCTATGTAGATTTCCGTGTGCTTTCATCGGTTGCAGAGCTTGCGCCTGACCAGAAATATTTCTTCATTACCTATACTGTAGAAGAGGGTGAACGTTATAAATTTGGCAAGGTTGATATCACTTCTGGTGTAACAGAGATTAAGCCCGATATGATTGCCGAAGAACGCACGACCGAAACCGGCGAATGGTATGATGCTGATCAGGTCCAGAGCGATCTTGATAATATGACTGATATTCTTGGCAAGCAGGAATATGCTTTTGCAACGGTTCGCCCGCAAATGACGCGTAACCGTGATACCCAAACAGTAGATCTGACATACCGTGTCGAGCCCACGCCCAAGAATTTTGTTGAGAGCGTAAACATTGCCGGTAACATGCGGACAATGGATAAGGTTGTTCGTCGTGAAGTTGAAATGGTAGAAGGCGATGCTTTTAACAAGACAAAACTTGCTAAGACAGAGCAGAATTTGCGCAATCTGGATTACTTCGAAAAAGTTGAAGTAAAACCCGTTGCCGGTTCAGCGCCTGACCAAACGCAGATCGATATTAATGTTGAAGAAAAATCGACCGGTGAAATGTCGATCGGTGCTGGTTTCTCGACAACCGATGGTCCTCTAGCTGACTTCCGTATCCGCGAGCGTAACTTCATGGGTAAAGGACAAGATTTGCAATTTGCTACAACAATTGCCGGTGAAAGAACCGAGTTTGATGTAGGCCTGACAGAGCCTTACTTTATGGACCGCGACCTTGCTGCTGGTATTGACTTGTTCCACATGACACGCGACCTGCTTGATGAAAGCTCGTATAACCAGCGTAGAACGGGTGCAGGCTTGCGACTGGGCTACCCGCTATCAGAAAACTGGCGCCAGACTTTGCGCTACCGTTTAGAGCGTAACGATATTTTTGACATTCAAAACGGTGCTTCGCGTTACATTCGTGATCAGGAAGGCCAACGCGTCACTTCTGCATTCGGCCAAAGACTGACCTACGATACGCTTGATAACAGACAATTTCCGACTGAGGGCAATAGTTCGTGGATCGATGTTGAAGCTGCAGGCGCTGGTGGTGATGCACAATACATCTCTACAAAACTTGGTTCGGTGCAGTATTTCCCTGTTGCAGAAAACTGGGTTTTCAGTCTTATGGGTGAGGTAGGGTCCATCAGTCCGCTTGGTGACTCTGATATCCAGATTAACGAACGCTTCTTCCTTGGCGGTCAGAATTTTCGTGGCTTCGCACAAGCAGGCGTAGGTCCACGTGATACAGCCTCCGATGACGCGCTTGGTGGCCGTAAATTCTACCGCAGCACGGCCGAGCTTTCATTCCCGCTGGGGCTGCCTGAAGAATATGGCATTCAGGGCTATGCCTTCCATGATATGGGTTCTGTTTTTGACCTTGATGATGGCAATAACCCGAGCGTTGCAACCGATGCCTCACTCCGCGCAGCGGCAGGCGTTGGTCTATCATGGCGCTCGCCATTTGGTCCGCTACGTGTTGACCTCGGCTTCCCGTATCTGAAAGAAGATTACGATGAAGAAGAAATCTTCCAATTTAACTTCGGTACAAGATTCTAAGATTTAACATTAACAAAGGTGTGTAACTTCCATGCGTAAACTCTCGCTTCTTCTTTTAACCCTTGCGTTCTTCATGCCGCATATGGCCCAAGCGGCCGATGTAAAAATTGGCGTCCTTGATACAGCTATTATCATGTCGAAAAGCAAGGCCGCACAAAGCCTGCAAAGCCAGCTAAAAACAACCCGCGATGCTTTTGACAAGGAAGTGGCGGACTTTGACAAGAAAATGCAGGACAAGGAAAAGGCCCTGAAAGATCAGCAAGGCAAAGCCGACGCAGCCGAATTTGATAAGCAGCGTAAACAGGCTGAATCAGACTTTATTAAGGGTCGTGCGGCGCTTCAGCAGAAAAAGCTGAATATCGAGAAATCAATTACAGCGGCAACATCACAGATTCAGGAAAAGCTTGTTTCGATCGTTGGTGATATCGCCAAGAAAGAAAAGCTCAACATAGTCCTGACACGTCAGCAGGTTGTAACAATGGACGAAAGCATGAACATTACCGACAAGGTTCTGGGGCAGCTTGACTCCAGCCTTCCCACGGTTTCATTGAAATAAGAAAGAGCCATGGCTGACCCTCGCTTTTTTCCGCCGCCTGCCCCTGTTGCTTTAGGGGTGCTTGCGGAAAAAACGGAAAGCCAACTAGCCGATCAATCCTGCCATCTTTACCAGATCACGGATGTCGCCGCGCTTGATAGTGCCGGTGAAGGTCACATCTCGTTCCTTGATAATGTAAAGTACAAAGACAAGTTCGCCGCCACAAAAGCAGGGGCTTGCTTTGTACGAGAAGAATTCCTACCACTTGCACCGCAAGGTGTTCGTTGCCTTGTATCACCAAACCCTTACCGCTCTTATGCATTGGCTGCGCAGTTGCTTTACCCCGAGTTTAAACCACCCCAAACAGTTGTTTCACCGCAGGCGGTTGTTGATGCTTCAGCCAAAATAGGGAAAGGCTGTTTCATTGAGCCTCATGTTTATATCGGGCCGAATGTCGAGATCGGTGATAATTGCCGTATTCGAGCAGGCGCCTCTATTACGCATGCTCTTATCGGGAGCAACGTGCATATCTATCCGGGTGTGCGTATCGGGCAGGATGGCTTTGGCTTTGCGATGGATCGTCGTGGTTTTGTAAAGGTGCCCCAACTTGGTCGTGTTGTTATTGGGAACGGGGTCGAGATTGGCTCTAATTCCTGTATCGACCGCGGTGCACTGGGTGATACGGTCATCGGGGATGGCACATGGATCGATAATCTGGTGCAGATAGGCCATAACGTCAAAGTCGGCCGTAATTGTGTCCTTATTGCCCAGTGCGGCATTGCAGGCAGCACGGTGCTGGAAGATTTCGTTATTATTGCTGCTCAAGCTGGTGTGGCAGGGCACTTACATTTGGCCCAAAGGGCACGTGTAGGGGCTAAATCAGGCGTTATGCGGGATGTAGGAGCCGGTGAAGAGGTTTTAGGCATTCCAGCGGTACCAAAACGGGAGTTTTTCCGCCAAACAGCCAGTCTTGGAAGGTTGATCGAACGGGAAAAATCGTCTAGAAAACCTATTAATGACCAATGATCTGACCACCACCAATGAAGTGATCGACGTCAAGCGCATCATGGAAATGATCCCGCATCGTTACCCCATGCTGCTGGTCGATAAAATTCTGGAATATACGCTCGGTGAGAGTGCTATAGGGCTCAAGAATGTCACAATCAATGAACCATTCTTTCAGGGCCATTTCCCCGGTGCGCCTATTATGCCAGGTGTACTGATTGTTGAAGCTATGGCACAAACAGCTGGTGTATTGGTTGTTAAAAGCATGGGCAAGGACGCCGAAGGCAAGCTTGTTTATTTCATGACAATCGATGAAGCACGCTTCCGCAAGCCTGTTGTACCAGGTGATAGCCTTTATATCCACGTGACCAAAGAACGTGCCCGCGGTAATATCTGGAAGTTCAAAGGCGAGGCCAAAGTCAACGGCGTAACCCATGCTGAAGCTATTTTCAGCGCTATGATCCTCGACCGCGAATAAAGCCTCTGTAAAACGCTGCAACACCGTGTGAATTGCCGGTTTTCCGCCATTTTTCTACATTTATTCTATGACGAGTACGATTCACCCAACTGCAGTTATTGATTCCAACGCCCGTATTGGCAATGGCGTAAATATTGGCGCCTATTGCGTTATCGGGCCTGATGTATGGTTGCACGATAATGTAACGCTCAAGCCCCATGTCGTCCTTGATGGCGATACTGAAATCGGCTCGGGGACAATCGTGTATTCTTTTGCATCTATTGGCGCGGCCCCACAAGATTTAAAATATAACGGTGAGAAAACAAAACTCGTTATCGGCAAAAATAACGTCATCCGCGAGCACGTTACAATGAACCCCGGCACAGTGCAGGGTGGTGGCGAAACACGCGTAGGTGATAACTCACTTTTTATGGTTGGCGTTCATGTGGCGCATGATTGTCAGCTCGGCAATAATATTGTCATGGCAAACAATGCAACGCTTGCTGGCCATGTGCATGTTGGCAATAACGTAATCATTGGTGGCCTTTCGGCTGTTCATCAATGGATCCGCATTGGCGACTTTGCGATCATCGGCGGTATGTCAGGTGTCGAGAATGATGTGATCCCGTTTGGCCGTGTAAAAGGCGAGCGTGCCTTCCTCGATGGTTTGAACATTATCGGTATGGAGCGCAACGGCTTCACAAAGGATCAAATTAAAGCAGCACAGCGCGCTTTTAATGAGCTCTTCGGTGAGCAAGACACGCTTGAGCAACGCTTGCAGAAGGCTGCTACAGATTACGCATCTGAAGAAGCCGTTATGCGTATTGTTGAATTTGCCCGCAACAAAACAAAATTCCCGCTATGTGCGCCTTCCCGCAAACAGAAAGCGGCGTAAAATCCGTCGGCATTATTGCTGGTGGCGGTACAGTGCCGCACCTGCTTGCTGAAAAACTTCAAGCGCAGGGCATCACGCCCTATATTGTTGCTATCAAGCCTTTTGCTGAAGAGCACTTAAAGAAATTTCCGCATCTGTTTATTCGTTTCGGGCAGGTTGGTAAAGCGCTAAACTGGCTGAAACAAAATAATGTGCAAACGCTTTTGTTTATCGGCGCACTCAAACGCCCGCCGCTCTGGAGCATCTGGCCTGACTTCACAGCTTTACGCCTTATATTAGCAGCGCTGTTAAAGAAGCAGGGTGATGATGCCCTCTTGCGAGGTGTAAAGGGTTTTATCGAGAATGAAGGTTTTACGTTTAAAGGTATTCATCATTTTATGCCTGAATATCTGGCAGGTAGCGGTGTTCTCGGCACTGTAAAGCCAGACGCAAATACCGATATCCAAATGGGCTTTACGGCTTCACAAGAGCTAGGCCGTAATGATATTGGCCAATCCGTTATTATCAAGGACGGGCAGGTTATAGGCCGTGAAGACAAGCACGGCACGAACCATTTGATAAAAACAAAAGGCGGGGCAGGTGCAATACTTGTAAAAACCTGCAAGCCGCAACAAGACCATGACCTTGATATGCCAACAATTGGTGTGCAAACAATTATGCTGGCTGCCGAGAAGGGTATGAAAGGTATTGCTGTGCAGGCAGGCCTTACGCTTATTGTCACGCCGGAAGAAACCATTAAAGCCGCGAATGAAAATAATATTTTCCTCTACGGTATTTCATCATGAAGAAGCTTTTCATTATTGCAGGCGAGGCCTCGGGGGATCGTATTGGTGCGGCACTCATAAAAAAATACTACGCGCAAGGTTATGAGATCACAGGCATTGGCGGGCCGCTTATGGAAGAGGCTGGCCACTTTAAAAGCCTGTTCCCGATGACAGATCTTAGCGTTATGGGCATTGCCGAGATTTTGCCTAAATTGCTTTTGCTGCTTGGCCGTATTGATGAAACAAAGAAGGCACTTGCACGCTTTAAACCCGATATTGTGCTGACAATTGATAGCCCGGATTTTTCTTTCCGCATTCAAAAAGTTGTTAAAGATACACAAAAAATTCATGTCGTTGCACCAACAGTCTGGGCATGGCGGGCAGGCCGCGCAAAGAAGATCAGTAAGTTTCTGGATGAGCTATGGTGCCTCTTCCCGTTCGAGCCGCCTTATTTCGAAAAGCACGGACTAAAAACGCTTTATATAGGCCATCCGTTAACATGGGAGGCGTTGCCGGTAAAAGAAATGAATGTAAAGCCGCAAAGGCTCGGGATTTTTCTGGGAAGTCGCGATGGTGAAATACAGCGTCATGCTGATTTTTTTATGAAATCAATCAGGTCAATGAATGATGTTGAATTTATTTTCCCGACGCTTCCGCATCTGCATGAAAAGATAGAAAAGAAAGTGTTGGAGTACCTACACCCCGGCACGTTCACTGTTGTTTCAGATCCGCAAACAAAATGGGCTGACTTCCTTTATTGTGATGTCGCTATAGCGGTTTCAGGTACAGTAGGGCTTGAACTGGCTTATTTAGGCGTGCCGCATATCATCGCTTATAAAATGAACTGGTTTACGGCCATGCTTGTGCGCTTACTGGTACGGGTAAAATTTGCACATCTGGCAAATATTATCCTCGGGAAACAAGTTGTACCCGAGTTTATTCAGGAGAATGCCACGCCTGAAAACATAAAGGCCGCCATCGGCGACCTTATGTCAGAGAATAGTTTATCAGCTATAAATCAAGCGGCTGATTTCGAGGCCTTACGCTCAGTGCTCGCACCGCGCTTATCTAGCGCTACGTAAGGGCGTGGTTCGGCGCCTGTATAAAGCTGGCGTGGGCGGCAAATACGCATACCGGGGTCTTCCACCATTTCTTTCCACTGCGATACCCAGCCGGTTGTACGCGCCAAAGCAAACAACACTGTAAACATAGATGTCGGGAAGCCGATTGCCTTCAGGATAATACCTGAATAGAAATCAACATTCGGGAAGAGTTTGCGGGAAACGAAATATTCATCCTGCAATGCAATCTTCTCAAGCTCCATGGCGAGCTCAAGCAGCGGGTCTTCAATGCCGAGGTCTTCCAACACTTCGTGGCATGATTCTTTCAGCACAGCTGCGCGCGGGTCATGGTTTTTATAAACACGGTGACCAAAGCCCATAAGGCGGAACGGGTCATTCTTGTCTTTTGCACGGGCCAAAAATTCAGGAATACGGTCTTTATGGCCGATCTCGGCAAGCATCTCGAGAACTTCCTGGTTTGCACCACCATGTGATGCCCCCCATAATGATGCAATACCGGCCGCGATACAGGCAAACGGGTTCGCCATAGACGAGCCTGATTGACGCACGGTTGATGTTGAGGCGTTTTGCTCGTGGTCAGCATGTAGAATAAAGATGCGGTCCATTGCTTTTGCAACAACGGGGTTCACTTTATAAGGCTCTGCTGGCACGGCGAAGGTCATATGGAGGAAATTCTCGGCATATGACAGGTCGTTGCGCGGATAAACAAACGGCTGGCCGATTGAATATTTGTATGTCATCGCGGCAAGCGTTGGTAATTTTGCAATCAGGCGGTGGGCTGAAATTTCACGCTGTGCAAGATCATGGATATCAAGCGAGTCGTGATAGAACGCTGAAAGCGCACCAACCACACCACACATAATCGCCATGGGGTGGGCATCACGGCGGAAACCACGGAAGAAGAACTGAAGTTGTTCATGTACCATCGTATGGTAGGTAATGTTATGGCTGAATTCTTTCAGTTGTTTTTCGCTTGGCAGATCTCCGTAAAGCAACAGGTAAGCCACTTCGATAAATGAACTCTTGCCTGCAAGGTCCTCAATACTATAGCCGCGGTGCATCAACTGGCCTTTTTCACCGTCAATAAAAGTAATGGCCGAAGGGCAGGAAGCTGTGGAGGTAAAGCTCGGGTCATACGAGAACATGTTCGTGGATTCATAAAGCTTGCGCATGTCGATAACATCGGGGCCGTAAGAGCCTTCGATCACCGGAAACTTGAAGCTTTCGCCGGTTGCGTCGTTTGTAAGGGTAAATGTTTTGCTGTCAGCCATGAGGGAAATCCTTGAAAAGATAAGAGAATTATACGCCCCTTATTAAACGCCTTAAAGGTGAAAAAAATGATAAATTTATTATTGACATAAATTTATATCTCCCTAACATTCAAGCCATAACTAGAGGAGACATAAAAAATGAAAAAGCTTTTTTCCGCCGCAGGCGCTGTTCAAGATAAAGAATCCCGCGCAGCAATGATTGCAGAGATGCAGAAACGTGCTAGCAGTTTCTATCCGCTAATAAAGCAGATTGGCGAGGCCGCCGGCCTGCATGTATCGCGAGATAAAAAAGAGGTACGTTTTTGGGGAGACCGGGAAATTGCAAACGAACAATATTATATAAGAGACGAGCCTTTCAGCAACAGCCAGCGACTCTACGTTGCATCATACAGACTCCAACATGATCGCTATTCTATAGGATATGGAAATATACTACATCCTCAAAAACGCTTTGATGACGCAAGAACCAATAATGTTCCCGATCAAATAGCCTACGCACTTGGTTTATCGTTTCCTGAAAAGGCAGCCGAAATTGATGCCGCGGTAAAAAAATACAAAAGGGAGCAGCTTGTAAAACGCTTCCCAATTCTTGATTTTAGGCTGAGCAGTTTGCTCCCTGCATAAGTTTAAAAAAAGCCGCTGTCAGCGGCTCTTTTTAATTTTAAATATTTACTGAGTAGGATTTAGGGACTGACAGGCTTTGCATTTTCAAGTATTGAATTAAAGGGCGCACGTTGGAAAATACAAGCACTTGCCATTACAATACCGTCCATAATTCCTGAAGATATAAACTTTGATCCCTTTTCATTAAAGTTATCATAGTTGTATTGACCCAAAGCCCTTGAAAGCTCATCGAGGTTCATGTGTGAAACTGGTCCAAGCTGTACATCTGTATTACAATTCTCTTGCATAGTTTCATTTGCCACGGCATCAAACGCCTCTTCGGCCGTACAGTTGGCAGTTTTCATACATACCGCAACTTGTCCCATGAAGTCTTTTGCTGCTTCAGAAACATCTACATAGCCTCGCGAATAAGCTTCATATGTCATGAGCCTAAAGGCAGAGCCGGCTATATCTTTAATAGATTTTGCTGCCACTTTTTATCTCCTTTAATTTTTAATTATATAGATTTATAATCAAGAATTATGTTAAAGTCAATAAAAATATGTAAAAAAATGTGGAATTAGCTAAGCCTTTTTAATATTTCATCTTTTCCTAGGATTTCCATGATGTGAAATATGCTGGGGGAGGTGCCGCGACCCGTAAGAGCGGCCCTAAGAGGCATACCGACTTGCCCCATTTTCAAGCCGTTTTCATTGGCGAATGATTTAATGGCAGCTTCAATTGACGGAGCAGTAAAATCACCAATAGTTTGAATCACTTCTGCAATTTTTTTTAAGTTTTGCTTTGCTTCAGGCGTTAGAATTTCTTTTGCCTTGTCATCAAAATCAAGGGGCGTTTCTTTTGTTAAAAAGACTGTTTCATCAGCAAGTTGCACTAAATTTTTATTGCGATGCTTTAATTCATCCATCAACTTCAGCATGCGGGTCTTGGCTTCGTCTGAAACATTCACGCCGCGCCGTGTTAGCAGTTCGGCCGTCAAGGTTACAAGGCGGGCATTGTCGGCCTGCAACATATAATGCGCGTTCACGCTGTTTAGTTTGTCGAAATCAAGGCGGGCAGGGTTCTTGCCGATCTTCTCGAGCGTGAACCATTCCCTGGCTTGCTCTACTGAGAAAATCTCCTCGTCACCATGAGACCACCCCAAACGAGCAAGGTAGTTCACCATCGCTTCCGGCAAATAGCCCATATCGCGGTAATCAAATACGCTGGCAGCGCCGTGGCGTTTGGAAAGCTTCGTGCCATCTGGCCCCAGAATAAGCGGAATATGGGCATAAGTTGGTAGCTGCCAACCCATGGCGATATAAATCAGATTCTGGCGGAAGGTATTGTTCAAATGGTCGTCACCGCGCACAACATGGCTAACGCCCATATCATGGTCATCAACCACAACCGAGAGCATATAGGTGGGGGTCCCGTCTGAGCGCAGCAGCACAAAATCATCAAGCTGCTTGTTTTCAACTGTTACATCACCTTGCACTTTATCATGCACAACGCTTTCGCCTTCCAGCGGCGCTTTGATACGGATAACAGGCTTTACGCCCGCGGGGGGCGTTTCTTTTGAATCGCGCCAGCGACGGTCATAAAAAGTCGGGCTGCCTTCAGCTTTTGCTTTCTCGCGCATCGCTTCAAGTTCTTCAGGCGAGCAGTAGCAATAGTATGCTTTACCTTGCTTCAATAATTCATGCGCCACTTCGGCGTGGCGGCCACGCGCTTCAAACTGCGATACAATCTCGCCGTCCCAGTCCAGCCCCAGCCATTTAATGCCGTCAATAATAGCATCCACATATTCAGGTTTGAAACGCTCGCGGTCGGTATCTTCGATACGGAAGAGCATTTTGCCTTTTTGGCCACGCGCAAACAGCCAGTTAAACAGGGCTGTGCGGGCCGTGCCGATATGCATAAAACCGGTGGGGGAAGGGGGAAAGCGGGTTACAATCGTCATAGCGCAAAAACTACCATAAGCGCCTTTTCTATGCTACACGGGAATATGCATTTTCTGGGGGAATTCTACTATAAACAGCGCCCAAACGCCTTTTTGTGGGCGCCTGTTTTCGTAGGCCTCGGGATTGCGCTTTATTTCGCTCTGCCGCTCGAGCCTGTTTATATACTCTCTATCTCTATCTCTGTCTTTGCTTTTGCGCTTGTTGCAACGCTCGCCGCTTATTTCCAAAAAGAACAAAATGCAAAATGGGATGTAATATGGCTCCTTGCGCTTGCCTTGCTTTGGGCTTCTGCCGGTTTTATCGCCTCACAATACAGAACGGATTCTGTAAGCACGCCGATGTTACAGCGTGACATCCGCATAACAGAAGTAAGCGGACGCGTGATTGATTTCGATTATGGCGAAACCGAAGAGAGCGCGATCCTTGTTCTTGACCTTGTCACAATTGAAAAACTAAAACCCGAAGAAACACCGCGTAAAATAAGACTGACAGCCAAACAGGCAGGCACGGTGAAAGTGGGGGATACAATTACGGCCCTTGCAGGTTTGCACCCGCCTTCAGGTCCGCTTTACCCGGGCGGGTATGATTTCAGACGGCATTTCTATTTCAAGGGTATCGGCGCTATAGGCTTTAGCTTTAAACCGCCTGTTATTACGGCGAGTACTACAATACAAAACGGCTTTTTTGAAGGCGCGCGTAATCATATTTCTAAACGCGTGCATGATTTGCTGAAAAGCACCTATGCGTCTATCACCGTTGCTTTTATGACAGGTGAACGGGCAGGGATGGAAGAAAGCGATTGGAAAGCACTTCGTGAATCCGGCCTTGCGCATTTGATGGCAATTTCAGGCATGAATATTGGCCTTGTTGCAGGAATCGTCTTTTACCTTGTACGTTTTATGCTCGCGCTGTTCCCACCTTTAGCGCTGAATTTACCCATTAAAAAAATTGCCTGTGTACCGGCTTTTATAGCGGCGGCGTTATATACATTTCTTGTGAACACGCCAATCCCTGCCGAACGCGCACTCATTATGACCGGCTTTGCCTTGCTGGCAATCATGCTTGACCGTAACCCGTTTTCCCTGCGTATGGTGGCCATTGCTGCTGTTATTGTGCTCCTCACAACACCCGAAGCCTTACTAGGCACCAGCTTCCAGATGTCCTTTGCAGCCGTTATGGTGTTAATTGCCTATATTGAATATTGGCAAACCCATAAAAAGCCGCGGCAAACACAGCCGAATTTCTTTGCAAAGTTTATTATCGCGCTGTTCTGGATTTTGATTACGTCACTCCTTGCAACAGCGGCAACGGCACCATTTAGCCTCTATAATTTCCAGCAATTTTCTGTGTCGGGCATTATTGCGAATTTACTAGCCATTCCGCTCTCAAGCTTTGTCACGATGCCCTTTACATTGCTCACCTACCTGACCATGCCCATAGGCGGTGACCGCCCGTTTATCCTGATTACACATTGGAGTATCGAAACCATGATGGCTATTGCACACTGGGCTGCAAACTGGCCCTACGGTGTTGTACGTACACACGCATGGCCAACATTATCGCTCGTGCTTTTTGTGGGCGGTGGCTTATGGCTTGTGATTATTGCGGGCCGCGCGCGATTGCTGGGCTTTGTACCAGTCGCGTTAGCGATCATACCGTTTATGCTTTACCAGCCACCCGATATTCTGGTCGATGCCGAAGGCAAACTCGCCGCCATTAAAACCGAGCAGGGGATGATTGTGAATAACGGCCGCACAGAAAGTTTTACGCGCAAGCTCTGGTCACAATATTGGGGGCTTGATGAAACAGAGTTTGATATTTTCAAAAAATCGGACGCACTGAAATGCGATGCACAGGCCTGCCGTTATAAAGCGGAAGGAAAAACTGTATCATTTGTGTCAGATCTTACAGTTCTACCGGAAGAAAAAGCGGGGGCGGATATTGCGGTCCCGCTGAATAAGCGCCCGCCCCAATGGTATAGCGGCGCATGGGCCATCTGGCTTAAAGACGGGCAGCAAGAATACGCATTTCCAGCCCAAACCCGCCCTTGGACGCGTTAATTTTGCTTATTTTATGGCAAATATTGTAAAATGACTCCATGAGAGATGATATCATCCAGCTCAGAGAATTTCCCACCGATAGCCCTATCTATCAGGAAATTTTAACAACGCTTTGCGAGTTCAATAACCTTGGGTTTCAAGGCCCCGTCATTCAAGGGGGTGCATTACGCGATATTTTTATAGGCCGTGAAAAGAAAATTAAAGACTTTGATATGCTCGCTGGCTTTCCAGCATCGATTGATTTAACACAAAATGATGACGCTATTATAAGAAGCATTGAAGAAATGTTGGCCAATAGCTCCTTATTTTCAGATGCACAAAAAATAACTTTTACCTCTATGGATGGCGTAGGCCAAATAAGCCGGAACGAAGAGACTGGATATATTGGCTGTGCTGTTAATATCATGCTGGGGAACAGAGAAGTTAGCCTAAGTCTTACAAATCAAGTTGGGCAATTGCAAACACTGCAAAAAGTTATAGGAACTTGCTCTCCTGTGAATACAATTATTATGGATCATACAGGAGATGTTTACGCGCACAAAAATTTCGCCATTGACGCGCAAAATAAGGAGTTTAATCCATTCTTTACGCAGACAGAAAGACTAGCACGTTCATTCACCGAAAAAGTGGATGTAAATTTTGAAGAAATGAACTTCAGCTACCGTTCACAAAAAATGGCTGATAAAGGCTATACAACGCGTGGTTTTACAATGCCAAACGGTGAAGTAAAGCCACTTTTTTAATTATAAACCCGCAGAATTGATGCCAATTCGCCTTGCACCTTGATGCGGTCGGCTTCAAGCTCGCGGTCTTCATATTCGTCGTTCTCGGCTTCAAGAATAACTTTGCCCTTACTGCGGCGCAGGCGTTTGAGCGTTGCTTCTTCACCATCAACAAGTGCTACAATAATGGCACCATCACGCGCGTTATGAGCTTTGCGAATAATTGCAATATCACGGTTATTAATACCGGCGTTGATCATAGAGTCCCCCTCAACGCGGAGCGCGTAATAATCACCAGGCCCCATAAAGCTAAGTGGAAACTCAATATACTCACCGTGATGCTGAATGGCTTCGATCGGCGTACCGGCAGCGATTTTGCCAAGAAGCGGGATAAACTCTTTGCTGGAATTTGCAGGCATATCAAAGCCTGAACCGGCTTTCGGTGCAAATGGCGTTACATTGTTTGATTTGGCTGATGATGCACCGCTTGTATTCTCTGGTAGCTTACGCACTTCCAGTGCGCGGGCGCGGTTATGTAGACGCTCTAAATATCCACGCTCTTCCAATGCGCTGATAAGACGGTGAATACCTGATTTTGATTTCAGACCCAGTGCTTCCTTCATTTCATCAAAGGAGGGGGATACCCCGTTCTCCCGTAAATGGGCATCAATGTATAAAAGCAGGTCGCGTTGTTTCTCGGTAAGCATGGCAAAACCCCAGAATGTTTATATTTTGTACACTTCCGTACATATTATGTTCTTTTCTGGTAGAACGCAAGCGCTTTATTGAATAGTCGTGTTGCCGCCATAAGCACGTTGTAAAAGCGGCTGATTTACACGCACACCGGCCTCGCGACGCAAATGCGCGATCAGTGCCAGTTGCCAGTTTTCTTGCAAGCGTTGGCTATCGATATCATCAAGGCGGGCATTTTCAGTGTTGTTGAATGTTACTGATTCTACTTTTACAAGCGTCACACCTTTGTCATCCGGCACAACGGCATATTCACCCGAGGACATCATAAAGGCACGGCTACGTAATGCTTCTGCCAGCCCGTCATTTTTGCCGCGCTGGATTGTCACTGTTCTGGTTTTACCTGCGGCAACTTTATCAAGGCTTGTCTCGCCTTTTTCAAGTTGTGGCACAAGCGCCTGTACTTTCACAATATTGGCTGCATGTTTCTCACGCGCGAGCCATGAATCGGCTACTTGTTGCTTCACTGTTTCAAATGGCTTGAAGCCTGCCTGCACATCTTTGGTCACTTCCACAAAAACAGTGGAACCATCGGGCAAGGCATTCACAGAGTAAGCACCGCTTTCTTCTTCAGGGAAGATCATTGTACGCAGGAACGAAGCGCCAGCCTTGAAACCTGTGACTTTCAGCTTACCAGCTTCAACATCAGCAGGTGTAGCATCGGCAAAACGGTCAAGCTTCATATCGAAATGCTTTGCAATCTCGTTTAGGCTTTCTCCACCTTGCAAACGTGTTTCAATATCGGCCACCATGTCGTAATACTGTGTTGCAGCCTTATCGTTTTTCAGCGCTATTTCGTGGTTTTTGCGCAGCTCGGCGACTTCCGGCGCTTTTGCAGGCAGAATATCAACAAGGTTTACAACATAGACACCCAATGGTGTTTCAACAGGGCCAATGAGTGTTCCCGGCTTGGCTGTGAAAACGGATTCAGCAAGTTCGGCTGGCAATATCGATTTCTCGTATGATGCTTCACCAAGGAAAGCCGATTTTGATTTTGTAACATCTTCAACAGCTTCGGCCAGCGTTTTACCTTCTTTTACAGCGGCAGCAACCTTTTCTGCTGTTGCCACATCATCCAACAAGGCTTGTTGCAGTTTACGCTTCTCGGGTTTTTTCAAGCGTGTTTCATTTTCCTTGTAGTAATTGATCAGATCTTCATCGCTAACACTGATATTCTTTGTAAGGGTTTCAGGCGAGAAATAACCAATCGTGCCCGAGCGCATAGCAGGGGTGGCAAAGCTGCTCTTTATTGTTTCGTAGTAAGCTTGCAGATCCTCATCTGTTGGCTGCTGCTCGATTTTAACATCACTATCGTTAAAAGAAGCCAGCTTCAAAACACGTGATTGTGATTGCACGGCAGCCAGTTCTTTTTGCAGTTTTGTTGATACAGGCAAAGTACTGAATGCATCTGTGAAGTAATCGCGCACGATATCAATACGCATACCTTCAATAAAAGTATGTTCGTCAATTCCTTGCGCCTCAAGAATTCGCTTCAAGCCTTCTTTCTTGGTAATACCTTGCTGTACCACCGGCTCAAGCATGCCGGAAAGATTTTTGGCAACAACCTCATCATTCGCCCGCAGGCCAAGCTTGTATATGTATTGGTCAAGCAGGGTGCGGTTTATCTCGGTATTCAGGAATTGGTCAACAACACCCAGACTATAAGCTTGCTCGGGTGTCATGCCGCTTTGCTGCAAGTAGCGGCGCAACTGGTGATCAAAATTCTGGATATTCATTTTTTCGCTGCCAAAGCGCGCAACCGTGTTTGATGTCAGGCCGCCTCTGAAGAAGCCACCGGCATCGGTTAGCACGAGACCACCCGTTGCCAAAACAAGGATCCCCATGAAAATGGCTGAAGCCACACCTGAGCGCATTTTTTGCAGCATTGCGTAATTACTCCCGATCTATTAGAAAAACTGTATGCAGAATATACGAAAGCTTATCGCAGGCAATTGGAAAATGAACGGCGCGCGCAGCGCTATTGATAACTTTGTTACCGCTATTAACGGGCATAATACAGTGCATGATGTTCTTATCTGCCCGCCTTTTCCCTATATCGGTGCTTTTACAGGTGCGAAATTCGATATTGGCGCGCAAGATTGTTCGAGCCAGCCTGAAGGCGCATTTACGGGCGAGGTTTCCGCAAAAATGTTAGCCGATATTGGCTGTAGCCATGTGATTATAGGTCATTCCGAGCGCCGCCAATATCACGGCGAGGAAGGTTTGCTCTTACGCCAGAAGCTTTTACAGGGCAAAGAGGCCGGTTTAAAACTTATCCACTGCGTTGGTGAAACATTGGCCGAGCGCGAAGCCGGCGAGGCAAAAGACATTGTAGAAGGCCAGATTATCGCTGAAATGCCTGATAATTTGAGCGCTGAAAGCTATATCGTCGCTTACGAGCCTGTCTGGGCTATTGGCACCGGTAAAGTGGCCAGCACGCAGGATATCGCCGAAATGCATTTGCATATACATAATATATTACAGAGCAGGCTAGACAATCCTGCCGCAATCCGTATTTTATACGGCGGTTCCGTAAAACCGGAAAACGCCAAAGAGATCGGGGCTGTACCCCATGTCGGCGGGTTCCTTGTTGGTGGTGCCAGCTTGAAAGGCGAAAGCTTCTTGAGCATTATTCAAAGCTGTTAGGGCAGAAAATTTTATGAGTACAGTACTTCTCGTTATCCATCTTATTCTTGCACTGGCCATTATCGGGCTTGTGCTGCTGCAACGTTCTGAAGGCGGTGGCCTTGGTATTGGCGGCGGCAACGGTGGGCTTGGCTCATTTGCATCCGTGCAATCAACAGCAGGCGCACTCACACGCATCACAGGTATTTGTGCCGCACTCTTTTTCTGCACAAGTTTGATACTTGGTATCATGGCCGGCAACACAGCAGGCAAAACAACAAACGTTCTTGATCTGGTTGACCAACAACCTGCAGCAATTGAAAAAGCAGTTGATGCAAAACCGGCAGATGAAGCCACCAAACCCGAAACGCCTAAAGCACCGCAGGTTCCAGTAGGGGATTAATGTCACGATATATCTTTATTACGGGCGGCGTGGTTTCCTCACTTGGAAAGGGCCTCGCCTCCGCCGCGCTGGGCGCATTATTGCAGGCGCGTGGTTATTCTGTCCGTCTTTGCAAGCTTGACCCGTATTTGAATGTAGACCCCGGCACCATGAGCCCGTTCCAGCATGGTGAAGTGTTCGTGACAGATGACGGCGCAGAGACTGACCTCGACCTTGGGCATTACGAGCGCTTCACAGGCCGCCCCGCCACCAAGACAGACAGCACAACGACGGGCCGCATTTATTTAAGTGTGCTGAATAAAGAACGAAAAGGGGATTACCTCGGCGCAACCATTCAGGTGATCCCGCATATCACTGACGAGATTAAAGACTTTTTGAAAGAAAAAGACGGTACGGCTGATTTTATCCTAGCCGAGATTGGCGGCACGATTGGTGATATTGAGGGGCTGCCATACTTGGAAGCTATTCGCCAGTTCGGGAATGATATTGGCCGCGGCAATGCGCTTTATATGCATGCAACCCTGCTACCATATATCGCAGCCGCAGGCGAGTTGAAAACCAAACCTACACAACACTCGGTGAAAGAGTTGATGAGTGCAGGTATCGCGCCCGATATTCTTCTTTGCCGTGCCGATAGGCCAATAGAAGAGGGGGACCGCAAGAAAATTGCCTTGTTCTGCAATATTCCGTACGAGCGCGTTATTCCGGCATTGGATGCCAACTCGATTTACGATGTACCATTGGCCTATAATAACGAAGGGCTCGATGCACAGGTGATTAAATGCTTCGGCCTGCCTGATAAAGCGCCCGCGCTTTCAACATGGAAAACAATTTCCGAGCGTATCTGGCAGCCAGAACATACAATTAAAATTGCAATTGTCGGTAAATACACAAACCTGACCGATAGTTACAAATCACTCAACGAAGCGCTTGTGCATGGCGGCATTGCCAATAAAACAAAAGTCGAGCTGAAATTTGTTGAAGCAGAAATTTTTGAAGATGAAAGCAAAATTTTTGAGCTGGAAGATGTAAACGGCATTCTTGTACCGGGCGGTTTCGGCTCACGGGGGACAGAAGGTAAAATTCGCGCGGCGCAATTTGCACGTGAGAAAAACGTTCCTTATTTCGGAATCTGTTTTGGTATGCAAATGGCCGTTATTGAAGCCGCGCGTAATCTGCTTGGCCTCAAAGGTGCAAGCTCTACTGAATTTGGCCCCTGTGATATTCCTATCGTTGGCCTGATGACAGAATGGGTAAAGGACAACGAAAAAGTTGCGCGCTCGAACAAAGATGATATGGGCGGCACAATGCGCCTTGGCGCTTTTCCCGCCATGTTAAAAGCAGGCTCTAAAGCCGCGCAAGCTTATAACGCAACAGAAATTTCTGAACGTCACCGCCACCGCTATGAAGTTGATATCAGCTATGCCAAGAAGCTGGAAGAGAAGGGGCTACTTTTCTCGGGCCTTTCACCCGATGGCAATCTGCCAGAAATTTGCGAATATAAAAACCACCCATGGTTTGTCGGCGTGCAGTTCCACCCCGAGTTAAAATCCAAACCGTTTGATCCGCACCCACTTTTTGTGGCATTTGTTAAGGCCGCGCTTGAACAGTCGAAGTTGGTATAATGAAGCCTGATTACAAAACCATATCTATACTTGGTGACTCTATAGCCAACGGCTACTTTGACCTAGGGACCAATGGCTGGGTTAATCGTCTCATTGCAAAACTACAAGCAAAAAAACCGTACGGATTTTACTGTCGCAATTTTGCCGTCAGTGGTGACCGCATACCCGAATGCCTGTCACGATTTCGTTCAGAGGTCGTCAGTAACCCAGGAGATCCGGGCGATCCCCTAATCATTGCTTGCGGTGTAAATGATCTTTCTCGTTGGGGCACACGCGACAGTGAGCTCAGTATATCGCCACCTGTCCGGTTAAACTATTGGAATAAGCTTTTGAGCGATGCCAAGAAATTTTTTGATCGCATATACATTTGTGAAATTCTTCCCGTTGATGAAAGCCGTGTGCCGGCACGTGAAGACGATTATGGCCTGAAGCAATACTATAGAAATGACGACATTGCGGCCTATAACACAGAGTTAGCAAAGCTCGCTAAGAAATATGGCGTAACCTATATTAGCTTCTCGCAAGAATTACAAAATATCGATTGGAACAATCATCTGTTCGACGATGTGCATCCAAACGAAAAAGGGCACGCCTTCATTGCGGAACATATATATTCCGTTATTTCAAAAGATTTGCTTTAGCTTTAGCCATGGACATTACAATTAAGCCCGCACAAGAGCTATCTGAATATGAAGTACGTGGCATGGCTGGTGTAATGAACCAAAGCTATTATCTATCAAAAATGGCAACAAGCTTTCAGAACGGGTTAAGCATGAATATAAAACAGCTTTGTGCTTATGCTACCGCTGATAGCTCAATTATAGCCACCTGCGTAATTAAAGTTCACCAGAGTGATAATTATCATCCCATATCTGATGCCTATCCCTCTGTATATTTTAAACATATGGCCGTGATGCACGAGCATCAAAGTAAAGGCATAGGTACGGCTCTTGTTAGAAAGGCACTCCCCCAGGCTTTTAAGTATTTCGAAACTCCCATTATATGGAGCGAATCTGCTGAATTAGGCGCGTTAAAATTCTACAATCGCCTTGAAGCATGGTTTTCCATCTCTTCGATTGAAAAAGCAAACCCTAAAATTAGCCCTCAGGAAAATAAAACATGTTTAAAAGCTATGTTAGAACATTCTGGGATTAATCAGTGGCGACTTCCCAATGATATTCTATTTGCATGGGTTGCAGATAATGCGCCGGCGCAAGCATACCTTACATCCCACGTTTTTCGAAAACAGGGAATCATCAACACGTACTAAGTATTTAATTGAATTTCCGAACAAAACATCCGGCATCAAGAAGAACTGCTTCGCCAGAAACTTTTTGACCGGCCTTTAACTTTAAATTTTTTGCATCAGAACGGTTAATAAATGCGCCGACTTCTGTTCGCATGCCGAAGCCAACTGCTGATTCAAATTTAACAGCTAAGCGTGAGAGGTTTTGATCTGCCATAAACTCACGGACATTGCCTGTGAAGCCATTTTGGCGGGCAGCGTTGTAAAGTGTTCGAACATGGCTTGCAACATCTATAACTTCACCTGTGAAGGTTTTTAGGTTTGAATCTGACATGGTTATCCGCCCTCCCAATATATTATGGCAAATATAACTTTGTTTTTCACGTAAAGTGTTCTATAGCATTGGTAGCAAATTTTTTGAGAGAAAAAAATGAAAACTGTAAAAGTTAATGACAAAGTTTCCTTTAAAAACGACCAGCCTTTTGTATTGATTGCAGGCCCGTGTCAGTTAGAAACAGAACAGCATGCCTTTGATATTGCAGGCACTTTAAAAGAGTTAACAACCAAGCTTGAAATTCCTTTCATCTATAAAACATCCTACGACAAGGCAAACCGTACTTCAGTAAGTGGCAAGCGCGGGGCAGGAATCGAGAAGGGTTTGGAGGTTTTTGCAAAGCTGAAAAAAGAACTCTATGTGCCGGTAATCACTGATGTTCACACAGAAGAACAATGCAGTATCGTTGGTAAAGTCGTTGATATTTTGCAAATCCCTGCATTCCTCTGCCGTCAAACCGATATGTTGCTCGCAGCAGGTAACACGGGCCGCGTAATTAATGTGAAAAAAGGCCAGTTCCTTGCACCTTGGGATATGAAGAATGTTGCTGCAAAAATTGCAAGCACAGGGAATGACAATATTCTGCTTTGCGAACGCGGCGCGAGCTTTGGTTACAACACTTTAGTTTCCGATATGCGTTCGCTCCCTATTATGGCGGAAACAGGCTACCCCGTTATTTATGATGCGACCCACTCGGTGCAGGAACCAGGCGGCAAAGGGACATCATCAGGCGGTAACCGCGATATGGTGCCGTATCTAGCAAAAGCGGCAATTGCCGTTGGTGTTGCAGGCGTGTTCATGGAAACACACCAAGACCCTGACAACGCCCCCTCTGACGGGCCCAATATGGTGAAGCTGCAGGATATGGAGCGCGTCCTGAGCACGATGAAAGAAATCGATCTAATTACAAAAAGGAAGTAGCGTGCAAGTTCGTTACGGCCAAAGCGGCGATCTGGACTGGCTTTGCGAAAACGATATTCATGTTGGCAAAGATTGGATTAAGCGCTGCTTGGGCAATCAAGAATATGTCGTTGCCTTGCAGGATAATAAAATTATTGGCTTTTTACGCTTTAGCTTTTTCTGGGGCAAAATTCCCTATATGGATATGGTATGGGTTCCTGAAGCTGGTAGAAAGCAGGGAACAGGCACAGCGCTCTTCAATTTCTGGGAAGCAGAAATGAAAAAAGTAGGCGCCAAGGTGCTTATGACTTCATCTGTTATACATGAACTTGAGCCACAAACATGGCATAAGAAAAACGGGTTTCAGGAATCTGGCCAGCTACACTTTGGTAACTTTGACCCTACAAAAGAGGTCTTTTTTATCAAAAACTTATAAGGTCTTTGCCCTGCGGCATCTTTGCGGTATTACTATTACAGGAGAATTACTATGGGAATGATTGTTGATTTATACGCACGTGAAATTCTGGATAGCCGCGGCAACCCCACTGTTGAGGTGGATGTATTGCTTGAAAGCGGTGCGAAAGGCCGTGCGGCAGTGCCATCGGGCGCGTCTACTGGCGCACATGAGGCTGTTGAGCTGCGTGATGGTGATGAACGCCGCTATTTAGGCAAAGGCGTTCAGCAAGCTTGTGAAAACGTGAACAGTATTATTCATGATGCAGTTGTAAGCATGGATGCTGAAGACCAGATGGCGATTGACCAGACATTACTTGACCTTGACGGCACACCGAACAAATCAAAACTCGGCGCGAATGCGCTTCTTGGTGTTTCACTGGCTGTTGCAAAAGCGGCAGCGGCTGAATTCAACATGCCGCTCTATCGTTATTTAGGTGGCGCTTATGCGCGCCTATTGCCTCTCCCGCTTATGAATATCCTCAACGGCGGCAAACATGCTGACAACCCGATTGATTTTCAGGAATTTATGATTGCGCCAGTGGGTGCCGATACATTCGCCGATGCTTTGCGTATGGGAGCAGAAGTATTCCACACGCTTAAAAAACTTCTTTCAGCTGCAGGGCTTAATACAAACGTGGGTGATGAAGGTGGCTTTGCACCAAATCTCAGTTCCGCCGAGGAAGCGCTTGATTATATCGCGAAAGCTGTTGAGCGCGCAGGCTATAAACTGGGCGATGATATTGCGCTCGCGCTTGATGTTGCTTCAACCGAATTCTATAAGGATGGCAAATATCACCTTGAAGGTATGGGCAAAACATTCTCCAGCGCCGAAATGGTTGCATACTATGAATTACTGGCCTCCAAATTCCCGATTGTTTCCATTGAGGACGGCCTCGCAGAAGATGACTGGACAGGCTGGCAGAATTTAACCGCTGCAATGGGTGATAAAGTGCAGCTAGTAGGCGATGATCTTTACGTCACAAACCCTGTGCGTTTACAGCAGGGGATTGACCGCAAAGCAGGCAATGCCATTCTTGTGAAGGTCAACCAGATCGGTACACTTACAGAAACACTGGAAACAATCGAAAGCGCAAAACGCGCAGGTTTTGGTATTGTGCTTTCACACCGCTCGGGCGAAACAGAAGACACAACGATTGCTGACATCGCAGTTGCAACAAATGCAGGCCAAATTAAAACAGGCTCGCTCGCGCGTTCCGACCGCACAGCGAAGTACAACCAGCTTATCCGCATCGAGGAAGAACTCGCCCATACAGGCGCTTACGCGGGCAATGCAGCCAAACGCTGATTTACCGACTAAACTTCTTATAGCTGCCGTGCGTTTTCAGATGGATAATGACGGCACGCCCTATTACGTTATCCAGAAGGGAGCCGACGAGCGCGGCACGATACTGCTGAACATCGTGAATAAGGCGCGTGAATGCCTTATACTCAGCGAAACGCGTGACAAAGACGGTAAAAAAGCATGGTTCAAACCGCTGGGCGCAGATTTGGTTGCGGAAAAGCAGGCAGATGAATATATCACGCGCACAATGCAGAACGACCCTGATTTGTGGGTCATCGAGATTGATGATGATAATTTCAAAAACCCGTTCGAAGGCAATATCCTGTAATGGCACAATGGATGCCAATGCTGAAAAACCATATTAATGAAGTTGCCGCGCTGGGCGACCGCATTCATACAAATTACCCAGAAAGCCTTGAATCATTCCGCTCAAAATTCACAGCATCTCCTGAAACATGCTTTGTGCTTCTGGATGAAGGCATTTGCGCAGGTTATGCACTTGCCCATCCTGCGGAATATCTAAACCCGCCAGCACTCAATACAATTCTTGGCCAGCCTTCTACAAATCATGATTGTCTGCATATACATGACATTGTAATAGACACGCCTTATCGTGGCGCGGGGCTTTTAAACGTTCTCATGAGCAAATTGTCAGCATTTAAAATCCATCCGAAACAAACCCTGATCGCCGTTGGCGGCACAGCGCCTGTTTGGACGCGCTACGGGTTTCAGGAAATCAAAAACCCGCAATCAGACGCTATTTGCCGCACCTATAGCACCAGCGCCCTTTATATGTGCAGATAGGCGCTCTTTTGTTTGACAAAAAACGTCAATCTGGTGTACTTCCTGCTGCATAAATAAGTAAAAAAATGAACGAACAACAAATCCATAAACGCCGCACATTTGCGATTATCGCGCACCCTGACGCGGGTAAAACAACGCTCACCGAAAAGCTGCTGCTTTACGGGGGTGCGATCGAGCTTGCAGGCGCTGTGAAAGCCAAGGGCGACCGCCGCCGTGCGCGGTCCGACTGGATGAAGGTTGAGCAAGAGCGCGGAATTTCGGTGACCGCTTCGGTCATGACGTTTAATTATTCTGGCCTCACCTATAACCTGCTTGATACACCGGGCCACGAAGATTTTTCGGAAGATACATACCGCACACTCACGGCTGTTGATAGTGCTGTTATGGTGCTTGATGCTGCAAAAGGTATCGAGGCGCAAACGCTGAAACTTTTCGAAGTCTGTCGTATGCGTGATATCCCTATTATTACCCTCATCAATAAAATGGATAGAGACGGGCAAGATCCGTTCGCGCTGATGGATGAAATCGCCGAGCGGTTGCAGCTAGAAGTAACACCGCTTACATGGCCTATAGGTATGGGGCGCGACTTCAAAGGCTGTTACGACCTTGTGAACAAGCAGTTGATCCTCTTTAACCGTGGCGATAAAGAATCCCGCGCTGCTGGTCTTAAATTTACCGATTTGTCTGACCCGAAGCTCGTTGAAATTATCGGGCAGGAATTTACTGACAAGCTCCGCGAAGATGTGGAAATGATTACAGCGCTCTGCAAGCCGTTCGATAAACAGGCGTATTTGGAAGGCCACATGACACCCGTATTCTTCGGTAGCGCTATTTATAACTTTGGTATCCCAGAGCTTTTAAATGGCATTGGGCAATTCGCCCCGTCACCGCGTGTGCAAAAAGCCGTCGAGCGTGAGATTCAACCTGAAGAACAAAAAGTTACGGGCTTCGTGTTTAAAATTCAGGCGAATATGGACCCCAAACACCGTGACCGCATTGCGTTCTTCCGTTTATGTTCTGGCAAGTTTAACCGCGGCATGAAGCTGTTTCATTCACGCTCTGATAAAAATCTAATTATCCACTCACCGCTTATGTTCATGGCGTCTGATCGCGAGATGGTTGATGAAGCTTTCGCGGGTGATGTTATCGGCCTGCCGAACCACGGTAATTTACGCATCGGTGATGTTTTAACCGAGGGCGAGAAATTGACCTTCCCCGGTATTCCATCCTTCGCGCCTGAATATATGCGCCGCGTGCTCGCTGACGACCCGATGAAAGCAAAGCATCTTTCAAACGCACTCGAGCAGTTGGCAGAAGAGGGCGTTGCCCGCGTGTTCAAGCCGCTTGTTGATTCAACCTACATTGTCGGCGTTGTCGGGCCTTTGCAGTTCGATATTCTCGCTGACCGCATCCGCACCGAATACAACATCCCCATCCATTTCGAGGATACAGCTCTTTACGCTGCCCGCTGGGTCAAGGCCGAGGATAGCGCCAAACTTAAAAACTTCATTGATTCCAACCGTATGGCCGTGGCCAACGACCATGACGGCGACCCTGTCTTTCTGGCACGGAATGCCTGGCATTTGGGTGACGCGCAGGAGAAAAACAGCGAAATCCGCTTCGTTGCCAATAAATAATTGACATAGCATATCAAAGTATCTAATTTCCTCTCAATAGAGGAGAGTCAGGTGTTAAAATTATCACATGCTGCAATAGGTTTTGCTTTGGCTGTTAGCGCTTGCGCACCGGCGAGCGATAATAATATTGCCGAAACTGTACCTCAGGCATCTTCTTCACCAACTGAAGATCAACCACTTCTAAGCGAAACTTACCCGCCAGCCTCAAGAGCTGAAGCCCGCGAGCAATATATCCGTGAACTGTGCGATGCCGCGGGCGGCGGCGTTATGCTGGCTGTTCCTGTAAATGGCGGTGAAGAAGCGCGTGTTGTGGCATTCTCGTACCAATGGGACGAAGAAGACCGCGCATGTCGTGTTATAACACGTGATGTCACTGACCTAAGGCCATAATTTCGCGTTTTTCCTTGCTTTTCTGACCATGAATCGCCATATATATCGTACAAATTTAGTACGGTATTAAGAATGCTTCGCATCTCGAAACTAACGGATTACGCCATTGTGGTTCTGGCCAGCCTTGCCAGCAGCCCGAAAGGCCGCATGGCCGCAGGGGAACTAGCAGAATTAACAGGCCTGCCTGAGCCAACAGTCTCGAAAGTATTGAAGCTGGTCTCCAAACAAAGCTGGATGGAATCAACCCGCGGCGTAAATGGCGGTTACCGGCTTGCAAGTACACCCGATGCAATCAATGTAAAAAACATCATTGCCGCAATTGAAGGCCCTGTGAGCCTGACATCATGCACCGATGAAAATGGCAAAGCGTGTGATTATCACAGCAAATGCTCGATGAATGGTTGCTGGGACCCGATCAACAAAGCGATCAATGACAGCCTTGAAAATGTAACGCTGGCTGATTTGATGAAGCAGAAGAGGGCCGCATCATGAGTTCAATGACAGCCGAAACAGTTGCAACCGTTGAAAGCCTCAAGAAGTACGATGCAGGCTTCGTTACTGATATTGAAACAGATAAAGCGCCCAAAGGTTTAAGCGAAGATATTATCCGCTTTATTTCGGAGAAGAAAAAAGAACCGAAATGGATGCTCGACTGGCGCTTGAAAGCCTATAATCACTGGCAGAAAATGCCCGAGCCAACATGGGCCAAACTTACACATAAGCCACTTGATTATCAGGACGCCTATTACTATTCTGCGCCGAAAAGTGCTGCAAATGCACCTAAGTCATTGGATGAAGTTGACCCCAAACTCCTTGAAACTTACGAGAAACTTGGCGTTCCACTGAAAGAGCGCGCCATATTGGCAGGCGTTGCGGTGGATGTGGTCTTTGATAGCGTTTCCGTTGCGACTACCTTCAAAGAAACACTCAAAGAAGCCGGCGTTATATTCTGCTCGATCTCCGAAGCCGTGCGTGAACACCCCGAGCTGGTTAAAAAATATCTCGGGTCGGTTGTGCCATATGCTGATAACAAACATGCCTGTTTAAACTCCGCCGTGTTTACCGATGGTTCTTTTGTTTACGTGCCGCCAAATGTGCGCTGCCCGATGGAGCTTTCAACCTATTTCCGCATTAACGAGCGCAATACAGGCCAGTTCGAGCGCACGCTCATCATTGCCGATAAAGGTTCCTACGTTTCATATCTTGAAGGGTGCACGGCGCCAATGCGTGATGAGCACCAGCTTCACGCCGCTGTGGTTGAGCTCATCGCGCTTGACGATGCTGAGATTAAATACTCGACTGTTCAAAACTGGTACCCCGGTGACGAGCAGGGCAAAGGCGGGATTTATAACTTCGTAACCAAGCGCGGGATTTGCGAAGGTAAAAACTCGAAAATTTCATGGACGCAAGTTGAAACCGGCTCGGCCATTACATGGAAATACCCAAGCTGCATTTTAAAAGGTGAAAATTCGGTTGGTGAATTTTATTCGGTTGCCATTACCAATAACTACCAACAGGCCGACACTGGCACAAAAATGATCCATATCGGCAAGAACACGAAAAGCCGTATTATCTCCAAAGGTATATCAGCGGGCCATTCGAACAACACCTACCGCGGTCTTGTTAAAATTCTGGGCGGTGCTGATGGTGCACGTAATTTCACACAGTGTGACTCGCTTCTGGTTGGTAACAACTGCGGCGCGCACACCGTGCCTTATATCGAAACAAAGAATAGCTCGGCCAAGCTCGAGCATGAGGCCACAACCAGCAAAATTTCAGAAGACCAGCTTTTCTATTGCCAGCAGCGCGGCATTGATGAAGAAGCTGCCGTCGGGCTTATCGTGAATGGTTTCTGCCGCGAGGTCATGCAGAACCTGCCCATGGAATTCGCTGTCGAGGCACAAAAGCTTATCGCTATCAGCCTTGAAGGGAGCGTAGGTTAATTATGAAGAATATGCGGTATTACTTTTTATTCGCGTTCGCAGGCTTAATAGCGGCAACTGTACATGCGCCTGCAACATTTGCGGCTACGACATATTCGTTTTTCGTCGGGGCGATAACTTCTTTTTTCATCGTATGCTTCCTGTCTTGTATCTATCCAGAATACTACAGGGGCCATATGGCTCGTGAGAAAATCAAACATTGCACCGCACACGGTTTTTACCGCGGCGCGGCATAAGGAGAAATAACATGTTGGAAATCAAAGATCTAAAGGCAGAAATTGAAGGCAAGGAAATCCTGAAAGGTATTTCCCTAAAAATTAAGGCTGGCGAGGTACATGCCATAATGGGGCCGAACGGTTCGGGCAAATCCACACTATCGTATGTGCTGGCAGGCCGTGAAGACTACGAAGTCACAGGCGGCGATGTAACACTTGAAAGCGAAAGCATCATGGAAATGCCGCCGGAAGAACGCGCAGCGAAAGGTTTGTTTCTGGCGTTCCAATACCCTGTAGAAATTCCGGGCGTACAAATGACAACCTTTATGAAGGAGTCACTTAACGCGCTGCGCAAACAACGCGGCGAGAAGCCGCTCGACCCGCTTGAATTTCTGAAACTGATGAAAGCAAAATCAAAAGAGCTAGGCATTAGTGAGGAGATGATGAAGCGCGCCGTGAATGTCGGCTTTTCAGGCGGTGAGAAGAAGCGTAACGAGACATTACAAATGGCGATGCTGGCACCAAAAATGTGTATTCTTGATGAAACAGATAGCGGCCTTGATATTGATGCGCTGAAAATTGTAGCCGACGGCGTGAACAAGCTCCGCGCGCCTGACCGCTCATTCCTTATTATTACGCACTACCAGCGCCTGCTTGACTATATCAAGCCTGATGTTGTGCATGTGCTTGCAAACGGCCGCATTGTAAAAACAGGCGGGCCGGAACTGGCGCTTGAACTCGAGAAAAACGGATACGGAGACCTGCTTGATGCAGCCGCTTAGAAAAGATCTTTCAGCACCGTTTGATCCGGTGGTCATCCCCACTTCCGCGCAGGAAGAGTGGAAATACACCAACCTGCAATCAATGGTCATGAAGCTCGGTCTTACACGGACCGAAATGCATATCCCCGATATTTCGGATATGACATTCTTTACGCATGATCTAACGCCGTCTCAAACCGAAGCACCCAAAACGGTACTGGCTAAAACAGTAACAAGTCGCCCGAAGTCATTATACGGTTTTACGGTTCCGCAAGGTGAACGGATTATCACACCGCTTATCATTCGTCACACAGCAGAGGAACAAACCTATTTGCCAGACTGGCAAGTTCTGACGCTTGAACCAAACTCTGCATTCTTCCTGATAGAATATTTCGAAGAAGGGGCAGGGAGCTGGCACAATGCGTTCGCACAAATCAAGCTAGCGCGCGATTCAAAGCTTACACATATCCGTTTCTTTGAGGGCAAAGCCGATACAATCCATACTGTCACAACCCATGCTTTGCTGGCTGAAAATGCCAATTACAAGCAAATCAGCCTTACAACCTCGGCCGGACTTTTACGGCAGGAAAACCATATCGAGCTTCAAGGCGAACATGCCGAGGTGACAATAGGCGGCATTATTGCGCTGCACGGAAAAGACCATGTCGATAATACAATTCTTATCGAGCACAAGGCCGAGAATTGCCGTTCGAACCAGCATTTCAAATATCTGCTGAATGATGAAAGCAAGGGCGTATTCCAGGGCAAGGTGCATGTTCACAAGCAAGCGCAAAAAACCGATGGTTTCCAGCGCTGCAATACTATTTTGCTTTCGCCTGACGCTGTTATGAACACAAAGCCCGAGCTTGAGATCTATGCCGATGACGTTAAATGTTCGCACGGCACAACGACAGGCGAGCTTGATGAGACGCCTTTATTTTACCTGCGTTCACGCGGCCTGCCTGAAAAAGATGCACGCCGCTTGCTTTTACAAGCCTTTATTGGTGAAGTGCTGGAGCTTGTAGATGATGAAAACACACGCACTGAAATGGAAGCGAAGGTGACTGATGCTCTCCTTTAAGAAACCATCTGCCGTGTCATCACCCAAGCGTGCGGATTTCCCGATCCTGCGCAATAACCAGGCGCTTGTTTATCTTGATACAGCTGCCAGCGCCCAAAAGCCTGATGCCGTATTACGGGCCATGAGTCATGTGGCTGAAACCTACTATGCCAATATTCACCGTGGCATATATAAAAACTCGCAAGTCACGACCGATGCTTTTGAACGCGCGCGCGAAACAGTCTCCCGTTTTATCAACGCGCCTGATACGCGCGGCGTTATTTTTACCCGCAATACAACAGAAGCCATTAATCTGGTCGCTAGCAGCTGGGGCAGGGCGCATCTAAAAGCGGGAGATGAAATTATCCTCTCTGCGATGGAGCATCATGCCAACATTGTGCCGTGGCAGATGCTGCGTGATGAAATTGGTATTGAAATTAAAATTATCCCGCTCAAGCAAGATTGCACGCTGGATCTTGAAGCCTATGAGAAACTACTTTCGCCACGAACAAAGCTTGTGAGTGTCGTCCATATTTCAAACGGTACAGGCGTTATTAACGATGTGAAAACCATTATTACAAAAGCAAAAACATATAACCCGCAAATTATCACGCTGGTTGATGCCTCGCAGTCTGTTGTCCATAGCAAGGTTGATATGCAATCACTTGGCTGTGATTTTCTTGCTTTTACAGGGCACAAACTCTATGGCCCGACAGGTGTTGGTGTGCTTGCGGGCAAGTACGAAATTCTTGAAGCCCTGCCGCCATATCAAGGTGGCGGCGATATGATTGAAACAGTAACGTGGGACAAAACAACTTTCCGTGCACCGCCTGCTCGCTTTGAAGCAGGGACACCGGCCATTCTCGAAGTTATCGGCCTAGCAGCCGCCATTGATTATTTAGGGGATAATTTTTATGCAGGCGAGGATGATCTAAGCAAATATACCTTCGAAAAGTTAAGCACGATTGAAGGGCTTACAATATACGGTAGCCATGCACCACGTATCGGCATTTTCTCGATGAATTTTGCAGGTGTCCACCCAACAGATGTTGCAGAGATATTAAACCAGCAAAATATCGCCGTGCGCTCAGGCCATCATTGCTGTATGCCGCTGATGCAGGCTTTAGGCGTTACGGGTACATTCCGCGCGTCACTTGGCTTGTATAATATCAAAGCCGATATAGATAAATTAGTAGAAGGGCTGATTAAAGCCAAAGGGTTGCTTTCATGAAAGCCGTAGCGAACGAAGAAATGGTAAGAAATGCCGTGGGTGACGAGTTTGATGAACTCGCGGAGCCGCCTGCGTTAACAGCTGACCGTGCACACAAGATGTTTGCAAAAGTCCGCGAGGCTTTGCAAAATGTGTTTGACCCCGAAATTCCTGTAAATGTTTATGAGCTGGGCCTCATTTACAATATCGCGTTTATAGACAAGGAAGACGGGACGGTTGATGTCGATGTAAAAATGACGCTGACCTCACCCGCTTGCCCCGTTGCGCAGGAAATGCCCCAGATGGTGCAAAGCGCGATATTTCCGCTCGCCGGCATAGGTGATGTAGATGTCGATATTGTGTGGGACCCGACGTGGACACCTGCCATGATGGCCGAAACCGCCAAACTGCAACTGAATATGTTTACGTGAGGCATCCATGTTCAAACTAACCACCAACGAAATTAAAGTAACCGAAAACGCCCGCGATTATTTGCGCTCTATTGTTGGTGATGCAAAAGGCTTGCGTTTACGCATTGCACACGGCAAAGGCTGCAGCGGCAATGAATACCGTATGGAGCCTGTAACAGATGCAAACTTCAACGAGAAGGATGACGCGCTTGAGGTCGAGCAGGGGCTAACATTATTTATCCCGAACGTCGATGTGCTGAAATTCTTCGGTAGCACGGTTGACTTTATTGAAGATGATCTCGGCAGCAAGAAGCTAAAAATTACAAACCCGAATGAAACAGGCCGCTGTGGCTGTGGTGAATCAATCGCGTTTTAACCCACTCAAAATCCGGACAATAAAAAAGGCCGCAATTCGCGGCCTTTTTTGAAACTTGATTTCACTAAGAATTAAGCTGGGTAAGCTGAAGGCTCTGCTTCGTTACCTTTTCTCTTAGGCGCTTTAGGAACAGGGGCAGCTGGCAGATTTGCTGGTGGTACGCCTAAACGCACGTAAACCATCTGTTGTTCAGCTCTAGACATACCAGAAAAAGCACTTGCCATTTTATCCTCCATTAATCCTTAAGAAAAACCGAACCGACTCCTGTCAAATCCTTATTTTCCTTAAATGCTTTGTATACTTCACCATGCCCAAGTTCATCAATAATGTCAAGAACCGTTCTTAACTTGAACTTTTCATGGATCTCATCTGCTATTCTACACATACATAAAATTATGTCAAGGCTTTTTGAGTAAATAATTTGTGCCTGCTCCTCCATAGGTAAGTGCTTGGAAGGCCTCGTAAAACCAACAATTTTATGCTCTGCCTCACGCAGGCCGCAGGCCACGGCCAAGGCCAGAATTTCTGCAGGATTTTTCTTACCCGAAGGGGCAAAAATATAAACTGTATCCTCGTCGGGCAAATTAAACGTAATTTCCTTACCTTTGATTACTTTAATTGGAATATTATAGGTATTTTTAACCTCGAGAAGCCGTAGCCCTTCAGGAATTTTCTCAAGGATTTCAATAGCTTCATTTAAAATGCTATCACCATCAGGATGCGTCATATCAAGACCGGCTTTATCGGATCCTCCTTTGGCGCTGAAGGCATCCAACATCCCCTGCGTAATTCCTAATTCGTCCATTAAATTCATGTGGATAACTTACTGTTTTCCTTCAAAAAACTGCATAGGGTTCGCTTCCGAGGCTCTAACCGCCGCCTGAAGAGCCGTCGAGAGATCCTTTTCCCAAAGCCCGCGTTCGGCAATACGGACATGACCTAGGTTATTTACCTCGATTTTAGCCCGTACCAAAGCTCCAGCATATACCATAGGTGCTGTAACCTCAAATTTGCCATCTGAAGGCTCTGTTTTGACTGATACATAACCAGTCCCTGCCGTGAGGTCATAAGGCATATAGCCCCCTACAAAGCGCGAACGGCCTGGGTCAGCCTCGTCAGGGTTTACGATATAGGCATCGCCATCTTCAAATATCACGTTCATAAAAAAGAAATTCAAATAAGGGAGAACGGTCAGCTCGTTGAGCTGGAATTCACCATGCTCGGCGCAAGCGGCATTCGTCGCATAAATAGGCACTTCGGTGCCATCGAGATGCTCGAAGAAATTCACGCCGTTGCTTAAAAATTCGATTGTAAAAACGGGCAGGGCGGCATAGTTCGTTAAACGGTACCAACCAACCGTGCGATAAAAAGGAAGATGCCCACGGCTTATATCACTCGTCGTTGGTGAAAAAAGAACAGCATCAGCTGGCGACTTGATTTTTTCAATCAAGTCATTTGTTTTTTCGGGTTCGAGCTTAAGCCAGTCCATGAAGCGATTCTAACGTTTTCCGAAGGATATTGCCATTTGTTTCGAGCCGCAACGGGCTTTGTGAGAGAAATTGCCGCCATCTCCGCGCGCCCTTTAGCCCTTTGAACAGGCCCAGCATATGACGCGTTGCGGCATGAGCAGTGATTTGCTGCGAATCAATATAGTCCGCCATAGACGTTATAACGTCATGCCGCGCGGGAAGTTCCGCCCCCGTTTGTACTTTCTCGATTTCGGCGAGCAAATACGGGTTCTCGTAAAATTCGCGGCCTATCATCACACCATCAAAAATATCAAACAGTGCAGATACATGTGCGGCCGTTCTCACGCCGCCATTGAGATGAATTTGCAAATGGGGATATTCCTTTTTCAAGCGCTCGGCAACATCATAACGTAGCGGCGGGATCTCGCGGTTCTCCTTCGGGCTTAAGCCTTTCAGCCACGCTTTACGTGCATGGATAAAAAATGTGTTACAGCCTGCCGCCACCTGCTTTTGAATAAAAGCTTCCAGAAATTCGTAATCTTCGCTGTCATCAATCCCGATGCGACACTTCACCGTCACGGGCACTGAAACAACTTCACGCATCGCGGCAACACATTCAGCAACCAGATCAGGCTCTGCCATTAAACACGCCCCGAATTTGCCTCGCTGCACACGGTCGCTCGGGCAGCCGCAATTCAGATTAATTTCATCATAGCCATACTCGGCACCGATTTTTGCGGCCTCTGCCAGTTCACGCGGGTCACTTCCGCCAAGCTGTAATGCCACCGGCTGCTCCGCTTTATCAAAGCCCAGCAGGCGTTCGCAATCTCCATGAATAACAGCGCCCGCCGTTACCATTTCGGTATAAAGCCATGCAGAAGGCGACAAAAGACGATGGAAAAACCGGCAATGGCGGTCAGTCCAATCCATCATAGGCGCAACAGATATTCTTTTTTCTAAACTCATGTTATTTTGAAAACGTGATTTGGCGTTTGTTTACCACGTATCTGTGTTTGATCGCAATTTTTGCGGCTTCTCCGGCTCTTGCGAACGAGAAGGGCAAAATACCCCGCTTTGCCTCGTTGAAGTCCAACAAGGTCCATGCACGGGCAGGGCCGGGCACCCAGTACCCTATTAAATGGGTTTATCAGAAAAAAGGCTTGCCTCTTGAAATCATATACGAATTCGAAGGCTGGCGCCGTGTCCGCGATATGAAGGGCGATAAAGCATGGGTCCATAACACGCTGCTTTCGGGCCAGCGTACAGCCATCATCAAGGCTGAAAAAACCACGGCGCTTTATAAGCGGAAAGACCTCTCGCTCCCCAATAACAAGGTTATTGCTAGTCTGGCAGGGGGGCTGGTTGTACGGGTCGAATCCTGTGATCCCAAGGTTTGCGAAATCGATGCCGGCAGCGCCAAAGGTTACATAAAAAAAGAATTGCTTTGGGGCATTTACCCGAACGAGCAAATCAAATAGACTTTGATTCACAGGGTTCCCTGTATCTTATCCACAGACTTATCCAGATACTTCATCTATGGTTCTCACAAATAAAGCCGAGATTATCGGTAAAATACAAGAGCAGATGCTTGATCGCGCGAAACACCCCCGTCGCGGTACCGATACACGCGCGCTTATTCATCAGATGGCTGGCTTGATCGTCGAGATCAGTTTGTTCTTCGACGAAGCGTATGAAGTCGTGGATTCAACACTCACAAAATTATCACGCATGCTGCACACAACGCCGTGGGAGTCTGATCTTCCAATCTGGGCGCATGTTGATCCGCACGTGCTTGATTTCAATGTTGAGGTTGGCCGCCAGCTTATCCGTTCACACGCCATGACATGGGGCTCTTGCGAATACGAATTCCATGAAATGGTGATGTATCTCATTCAAAACACCCTTATTTCATTGGAAGAAGATGGTATTCCGCGCCGCGAGTCATTCCGCCTTTTAGCTGACTGCACCTACAAAGGCGCAATGCTTGAGGCCGCCGCCCATGAACTGTGCGATGCTATTATCGAGCAGAAAATTTCAACAAGCCTGTGGTCACTGGCTGATAGCTTCACAAGTCTTGCAGCCATGGCTGGTTTATATCAGGGCCGCTATATGCTCGGCGAAGAAGATGTTGCACAAACAATTACACGCAGCCGCATTACAAATCTCGGCGTTGAAAATTTAATGGCCGTAATGACACAAGAAGCACACCGCTTTGGTGTACCTGTTGCAGGTGACTGGCGCACAGGTTTAGCCGCGAATGACTGCCCCGTTTCACCGCCATTTCATTTAATGTTCGATGTCGAATCGCTGGTTACGAATTTCTTCACTTCTGCCAAAATCGAAGCTGAAAACGAGCAAGCCGTAGCCCTTGCCAAAGCCGCAGGCCGTTTACTGGCCGTTATGGCGGGGGGGGACGAGCCTGAGGTCACCCCGCTTATCGCCAAGCCTTTGGCCGTAGGGGCCATGACAGAGAGCTTTCTAGCGACCCTCCAGCATGGACGGGAAAACCTGCGCGAAATGCAGGAACATCTGGATTAAATTTTCCATATAATACAGCTTCTATTGAAAAAAGCCGCATACATCTTTATAAAAGCGGCATGAACCAAATACTCACAAAGACATTAGAAACAATTGAAATGATCAAACAAAAGTCACAATACACGTTTGAAGATTTGCTCGCATGTGGCGAAGGCAAACTCTTCGGACCAGGTAACGCAAAATTACCGGCGCCACCAATGTTGATGTTTGACCGTATCACACAGATTTTCGGTGAAGGCGGTTTGTTCGGCAAAGGCTTCGCAGAGGCCGAGCTTGATGTAAAACCGAACCTCTGGTTTTTTGATTGCCACTTCAAAGGCGACCCTGTTATGCCGGGTTGTTTAGGCCTTGATGCATTGTGGCAGCTTGTTGGTTTTTACCTCGGCTGGACGGGCGCTCCCGGTTCAGGCCGCGCACTTGGTTTGGGCGAGCTAAAACTCACAGGCCAAGTATTACCAACCAACAAAAAGGTAACATACAGAATTGACCTGAAACGCGTTATCAACCGCAAACTGGTGCTCGGCATTGCCGATGGTGTCATGAAGGTAGACGATCAGGTGATTTACGAAGCCAAAGACCTGAAAGTCGGGCTTTTCGAAAACCCAAGCGTTCTGGCAACAGCTTAAACCCACGAGGACAATATGATCTCAAACGGACAGCGCCGCGTCGTCGTAACCGGTCTTGGCATTATTTCCTGCATTGGTAATTCGCAAGACGAAGTGCTGGCATCTCTACGTGCTGGTAAATCAGGCATTACATTTTCGCCTGAATATGCCGAGCTGGGTTTCCGTTCACAAGTATACGGCAAGCCGAATATTGATCTGAACGCTGTTATTGACCGCCGCTTGATCCGCTTTATGGGTGATGCCGCTGCCTATACACATCTGGCTATGGAGCAAGCGATTGCTGACTCAGGCTTGGAAGAAAAAGATATCGTAAACGAGCGCACAGGGGCTGTGGTTGGCTCAGGCGGCCCTTCAACCCGCGCACAAGTTGAAGCCGCAATTAAAACCAAAGAAAGCGGCCCGCGCAAAGTAGGCCCCACCCAAGTACCGAAATGTATGTCGTCAACTGTTTCGGCAAATATCTGCACAAACTTCAAAATTAAAGGCATCAACTATACAATTTCATCTGCTTGCTCGACCTCTGCACATTGTATTGGTAACGCGGCAGAGATGATTGCCTGGGGCAAGCAAGATGTAATGTTTGCCGGCGGCGGCGAGGAGCTAGACTGGGCGTTGTCTGTCCTGTTCGATGCAATGGGCGCCATGTCATCGAAATATAACGAAACACCCGAGAAAGCCTCACGCGCTTATGACGCAAACCGTGACGGCTTCGTGATTGCTGGTGGCGGTGCAGTGCTCGTTTTGGAAGAGCTTGAGCACGCAAAAGCACGCGGCGCTAAAATATACGCAGAAGTAACAGGCTACGGCGCAACATCAGACGGTGCCGATATGGTTGCACCAAGTGGTGAAGGCGCTGTTCGCTGTATGCGCCAAGCCATGGGCACGCTGAAAACACCCGTCACCTACATCAACACACACGGTACATCAACGCCTGTTGGCGATATGACTGAAATTGAAGCTGTGAAGGAAGTTTTTGGCAAAGCCGAGCAGGACATGCCTTATCTTAGCTCCACCAAGTCAATGACAGGCCACTCACTGGGCGCAACAGGCGCACAGGAAGCCATTTATTCACTGCTTATGCTGAAGCATAATTTTGTGTGCCCAAGCATTAACATCGAAACGCTGGACGAAGCAGCAGGCAATATGCCGATTGCACGTCAGCTGATTGAAAATGTTAACCATCAATCTGTACTTTCCAACTCTTTTGGCTTCGGCGGTACAAACTGCTCGCTCGCCTTCTCGAAATATGAGGGCTAAACCATGGGCGATCTAATGAAGGGTAAAGTCGGGTTGGTTATGGGGGTCGCGAACGATGCCTCCATTGCTTACGGCATTGCAGAATCTATCGCAGCGCAAGGCGGCGAACAAATATGGACATACCAAGGTGATGCGTTCAAAAAACGGGCCGCGCCACTGGCTGAAAAACTCGGCGTAAAAGGGCTGATTGATTGCGACGTGACAAACGAGGAAGACCTCGACCGCGTTTTTGCCGAAGTCAAAGCCAAATACGGCAAGCTTGATTATCTGGTGCATTCAATTGCGTTCTCAGACAAGGAAGAGCTTAAAGGTCGCTACGTGAATACAAGCCTTAAAAACTTCCTGCATTCCATGCATGTGTCTTGCTATTCATTCACATCTGTTATGCGCCGCGCCGCGCCATTAATGAAGGATGGCGGCTCTGCCATTACCCTCTCTTACTACGGCTCAACAAAAGTGATGCCAAGCTATAACGTCATGGGTGTTGCCAAAGCTGCTTTAGAGGCTTCAGTGCGTTACCTCGCGGCTGATCTCGGCCCCGATAATATCCGCGTTAATTCAATTTCCGCCGGCCCAATGCGCACACTCGCAGGCGCCGTTATTGGCAGCGCACGCAAAACATTCAAATATAATGTTCTCACTTCACCTTTACGCCGCTCAGTTGAGCTTGAAGAATTGGGCAACACAGCTGTTTATCTGCTCTCCGATATGTCGAGCGCAGTCACTGGTGAAATCCACTATGTTGATTGCGGCTTTAACGTGGTTGGTATGTGCCCAAGCGAGCAGTGGGATAGCTTGATTAACGGAAAAGGAGGAGAAGCGTAATGAGTCAAAGAACAACTTTAGGATCAGATTTAGTACATATTTTTGCAATCGCCTTAACTTTAGGTTTGGGCGCGTTTGCAATTAGCCATGCTCAATCTGATGAATCTGAACGTCCTGCGGTTGAACAGCTTAATCCGACAGTAAAAGATCTGGCGCATCGGTAAAGATGCCGCTAATCCCCATATGGAATAAATGATGCGCCATCTGTGCATCGTTAATTGTATAAGCGAGCAGGGGCTTGTTTAGCTGTCTGTATTCATTCAAGCGCTCAATAGTTAACTCCGCACCGTTAATATTAAGCGTTGTAATATCCAGATAATCGGCATATTCCTGCCAGTTCTCGTGCGGCTCTTTTTCAAGTAAATAGCCACGTAGCCATTCAGGTGCCATATCTTTGCATGTTTCCAATGATACCGCCTCGAAGGACGACAATAAAAGTTTTTGAGGCTCATCCCAGTAGCGTGCCAAAATATCCAGCGCAACTTCTGCTGTTTCAAGTTCACGCCCAGGACAAGGCTTTATTTCAAGGTTCAAACACATATTCAGATTAATAATCTCTTCGAGCGCTTGCTCCAACGTCGGGATTTCCGTGCCGATAAAGCTATCAGAAAACCAGCTTCCGCAATCAAGGTCCTGCAAGGTTGCAAAATCTGTCTCTGCTACTTTGCCTGTGCCGTTTGTTGTACGGTCTAGCTCGTCATCATGGAATATAATCGCAACGCCGTCTTTACTCAGCTTTACATCAAGCTCGACCCATTGCAGGCCCATATCGGCAGCCGTGCGGATACCATCAAGCGTATTCTCGGGGGCGTAGGCGGCCGCACCGCGATGACCAATAATTTTAGGAAGTTTTAACATGACTACACAGGTTGTACTTGAATCTTTAACTCGCCTCTTGGGACCATAAAGCCGATGCTTTTGCGCTCGCCTTCAAAATGCTGGGTCGTTTCAATATCAAAATTCTTCAGTAGCGCTACAATAAAATGGACGCTTTCCTGCATGGCAAGCCGTTGCCCGATACAGCTACGCAGGCCATAGCCAAAGGGGATATAGGCATTTTTTGGAATAGGGCCGTTAAAACGGTCGGGGTCAAATTTATCTGGCTCGTTGAAGTAAGCTGCGTTTCTTTGAATACCACGAATATCTACCCGTAGCATATCGCTAGGTTTGATCTCCAATGCGCCAAACGACACAGGCTTTGTGGCGTTTCTAAAACTGCCATGGACGGGCGGGTGGAGCCTCAAAGATTCTTTGACAACATTCTCGATGAGCGGATATTGCGTGCCATCCGAACGTGCCTCGGCAACAGCCCTTTCAAGAATAGCTGGTTCTTTTGTCATTTCATCAATTGCAAAAGCAATCGCGGTTTGTGTTGTAAAAAACCCTGCTAGTAGTAGTGACGTAATCTGGTCGTAGATTTCACTCTCGGTTAGAGCCGATCCATCAGGGTTTTTAACTTTCAAAAGGTCACTGAGAATATCGTTCTTGTCATAGCCTTCATCTCGCGCTTTACGAATGAAATTCATAACATCTTGTGAAGGCCGTGAAAGCGTATCGGGGGATCTTGGTCTTCTATGAACAAACGGAATAGGGAGGCCCTGTTGCAAAAGTATAACTTGCGCAAAATGGGAAAGGTTCGGGCGTTTTTGCAGGTCCTTTACCAAACCTGCGATATCCATTTTGATTTGCGGAGATTCAATCAAACCGCGCGCTATGACTGCACAGGTGAATTCTTCAGTCAGTGAGAATACATTAACTGTCTCTGACTGGCCTAGTGCTAACCTGTTAAAAATACGGGCGCTTTCCGATTCCATAATGGGACGAAAGCGGTCTTCAATACTTTTCTGACGGAAGGGAACATGCAACATCTGCCTGCGTGATTTCCAAGGCGCGCCTTCTTGTCCCATAATACCTGTGTCAAACATGCCGTGAAATAAAGTCAGAAAGGTTTTTTCCAAATGGAAGGTTTCGTTATCGCGTAGAATTTCTGCAGCGATATCCGCATCGGTAATATCAATTGTACGGTTAAAGAACTTTTGGCGAATAAACACATGCGCAGAGGGCTGCGCAACGACTCTCCCAAGACCTTTTTCTACAATCTCTGTCATATTATTTTTGTATAGAGCCGCACGGGCAGGGTCAACGCATAAAAAAAACGGGCGGATAACCGCCCGTTTTTATTCAGAAATAAGGTTAATTAACCAGCTTCTTTCATTTCGGCTTTCTCAGGTTTTGGCAGGATTTCGCCTGTTTCCTGATTCACGCGCTTCATGGAAAGTTTGATCTTGCCGCGGTCATCAAAACCAACGAGAAGTACTTTCACCATGTCGCCTTCTTTCACGATATCTGTCGTTTTGTTGACGCGCTGTGGTGCAAGTTCAGAAATGTGAACCAAACCGTCTTTTTCCTTCATGAAGTTTACGAACGCGCCGAAGTCAGCTGTTTTTACAACTTTACCGTTGTAAACCTTACCTACTTCAGGGTCTTCCGTAATGCCTTTGATGATTTCAACGGCTTTTTCAATCGCATCCAGATCAACAGCAGAGATTTTCACTGTGCCGTCATCAGAAATGTCGATTTTTGTTTTCGTTTGCTCGATGATCTCACGGATCACTTTACCACCTGAACCGATCACATCACGGATCTTGTCAGTCGGGATTGTGAGAACAGCCATTTGCGGTGCGTAACGGCTGATTTCCTCACGTGAATCCGTAAGAGCCTCCGCCATCTTGCCCAGAATATGCTTACGGCCAGCATTCGCCTGCTCGAGAGCAATCTTCATGATTTCTTCGTTGATCGAAGTGATCTTCAAATCCATCTGAAGCGCTGTAATACCTTTTTCTGTACCGGCAACTTTGAAGTCCATGTCACCAAGGTGATCTTCATCACCCAGAATATCAGAAAGAACTGCATAGTCTTTGCCTTCCTTGATCAAACCCATCGCAATACCGGCAACTGGCGAATTCAACGGCACACCGGCATCCATCAGTGCGAGGGATGAACCACAAACTGTCGCCATAGAGCTTGAACCGTTCGATTCAGTGATCTCGGAGACAAGACGCAGCGTGTAAGGGAAATCAAGCTTCGTTGGCAGCAGCGGGCGGATCGCGCGCCATGCCAGTTTACCGTGGCCAATCTCGCGGCGGCCCGGTGAACCCATACGGCCTGTTTCACCAACAGAGTAGGGAGGGAAGTTATAGTGCAGCAGGAAATGCTCGTGGAATTCACCTTCCAGCGCATCAATTAACTGCTCGTCATCACCTGTACCAAGCGTTGTTGTCACAATCGCCTGTGTTTCACCACGTGTGAACAACGCAGACCCGTGAACGCGTGGCAGAACACCTGTTTCACATACGATGTTACGGATATCTGTTGTACCGCGACCATCAATACGCTTTTTGGTGGAGAGAATGTTGTTACGCACAACTTCTGCTTCCAGCGCATGGAATTTGCTTTCAACTGTTTCTTTTGTCAGCAGGCTGTCTTCTTTTACGAATTCAGCAACAACAGCTTCGCGCACCTTGCCAACATTCTCGTAGCGCTTCTGCTTAACAGGCTCTTTGTAAGCATCGGCCACTTGTGCCGCATATTTCGCTTTCATCGCGTCTGCCATCGCCTTGATTTCAGCAGGCACTTCAGGCACTGGCCACGCTTCAGCGTTTACCTGTGCTTTCAGCTTGTTGATCGCTTCAATCACAGGCTGGAATGACTTCCAACCAAATGTCACAGCACCCAGCATCACTTCTTCAGAAAGCTCTTTCGCTTCTGATTCAACCATCAGCACGCCTTCTTGCGTACCAGCAACCACGAGGTCAAGCTGGCTTGTTTCGCGCTGTTGTAGTGTTGGGTTTAAAATATATTCGCCATTCTCGAAACCAACGCGTGTACCTGCAATCGGGCCAAGGAACGGAACGCCTGAAATTGCCAATGCAGCTGAACAGCCGATCATGGCAACAATATCAGGTGTGCTTTCCATGTCGTGTGAAAGAACCGTTGCAGTCACCTGCACTTCGTTCAGGAATTCTTCAGGGAACAGCGGGCGGATCGGGCGGTCGATCAAACGCGATGTCAGCGTCTCGCCTTCTGAAGGGCGGCCTTCACGGCGGTGAAACGAACCAGGGATGCGACCAGTTGCGTAGTGTTTCTCTTGGTAGTTAACAGTGAGTGGGAAGAAATTCTGGCCTTCTTTCACTTTTTTGGCAGCAACTGCGTTGCAAAGTACAATTGTATCGCCATAAGTGACCATCACAGATGAGGCCTGACGTGCAATTTTACCTGTTTCGAGTGTGAGTTTACGGCCCGCGAATTCGAGCTCGACTTTCTTGATATCAAACATAGATAGAGTCCTAGTGTTTACTAAAGTTAATATTTACAAAGACTGGAGGGGGGCGGTGGACAGTAAAACGGACTGAGATATAAGTCCCTTGGGTCCGTTCAATCGTCAACCGGAATCCGTCCGGCCTTTGCAACTGGCCTATTTCATGCCATCCTTAAGAACAAAAGTCAAACAGAAATATCATATGTCAACTTTAGTATTACTCCGCCACGGGCAAAGCGAATGGAACCTCGAAAACCGTTTTACCGGCTTCAAGGATGTTGAACTCAGCCCCAAGGGGATCGAGGAGGCAAAAGCCGCCGGTCGCATCCTGAAAGAAAAAGGCTTCAAGTTCGATGCCATTTTTACAAGCGTTTTAAAACGCGCCATAAACACCACAGAATTGGCCCTTAAAGAGACTGTGCCGCTAAATGACGGTGTTCAGGTTCAGCGCTTCGCAGAGCTTAATGAACGCGATTACGGTGACCTTACCGGCCTCAATAAAGAAGAGACCCGCCTGAAATACGGCGACGAGCAATTCAAGATCTGGAGGAGGGGTTATGACACCCCCCCGCCGGGCGGCGAAAGCCTGAAAGACGTGGTGGAGAACCGTGTCCGCCCGTGGTATGCAGCAAATCTTAAGGAATTGTTAAAGGGTGATAAGACTATACTAATAGCAGCACACGGAAATTCCCTCCGCGCCCTGTTAATCGTTTTAGGGCTACGCACACCGGAAAATATAAACGAGACCGAGCTCGCCACAGGTGAGCCGATGATATTTGAGATACAAGGTTAGAATGTTAGAACAACTATTTGGAAAAACAAAAAAATTTAAAGACGCGGACGAAGCTGTCGCAGAAGTCCAGAGAATATATAACGAGAATATCAAAATCCTCGCTGACGGGTTTTCGGCCTTTGCAAACGGTAAAGCCAACGACACAAAAATAAAGGCTTACTATCCATTCTTGCGCTTCAATCATACAAAAGCCAACCGCGTCGATTCACGCCGTTCATATGGCTATGTGAGCAAAGAAGGGGCCTACGAGACAACTCTTACGCGCCCCGATATTTTCGGCCACTACTACCGCGAACAATTAAAACTACTCCTACAAAACCATGATATCCAAATCGAGGTCGGGACGAGCAAAACCTCAATCCCTATTCACTTTGCCTTGGGCGAGCATTTCCATGTGGAGCAAGACCTGACCGAAGAACAAGTTGCGCAAATCCCTTACGTGTTTGACCAGCCTGACCTTGCCATTCTCGATGACCAGATCCCGAACGGGACATACGTAGTAAAACAGGGCGAGCCATACCCGCTGGCGCTTTTCACAGCCCCGCGCGTCGATTTAAGCGTGCTTCGTTTGCGCCATTACACTGGTACGGACGCCGCACACTTCCAGAACTATGTTATTTTCACGAACTACCAGTTCTATATTGATGAATTCATCAAAATCTGCCACCAAACGATGACGCAAACCGACAAGGCTGACCTGCGCAAAGAACGCAGCGAATACACAGCCTTTATTGAGCCAGGGAATAAGATTACAGCTAACAAGAATATCGAGAATAACAAAGAGCAAGATAGCGGCGGCACGCCATTACGTCGTATGCCGCAAATGCCAGCCTACCATTTGAAACGCGTTGATGGTTCGGGTATCACGATGGTGAATATCGGCGTTGGCCCTTCAAACGCCAAAACAATTACCGACCATATTGCCGTTTTGCGCCCGCATGCATGGATTATGCTAGGCCACTGCGCAGGGCTTCGTAATTCGCAAAATATGGGCGACTATGTTCTTGCTCACGGGTATTTACGCGAAGATCATATTCTTGATCGTGACTTGCATCCATCTATCCCCATTCCTGCGCTCTCGGAAATTCAGGTCGCGCTTGAAAAAGCAGTGGAGAAGGTGACTGGCCTTGAAGGGTTTGACCTCAAGAAAATCATGCGCACCGGAACTGTTGCTACAATTGATGACCGCAACTGGGAACTGCGCCCTATCTACCACCAGAATAAACGCCTCAGCCAATCACGTGCGATTGCGCTTGATATGGAGAGTGGTACAATCGCTGCCAATGGCTTCCGCTTCCGCGTCCCTTATGGCACGCTGCTATGCGTTTCAGATAAGCCGCTGCATGGGCAGTTAAAACTCCCTGGCATGGCTGAAAGCTTCTACCGCAAGCGTGTTGAGCAGCATTTGCAAATCGGGCTGCTGACTATGGCTCTGCTGCGCGAAACGGGCACAGAACGACTCCATAGTCGTAAACTTCGTTCTTTCGACGAGGTTGCATTCCAGTAATAAAAAAAACCGCCGGCAGGCGGTTTTTTATTTTCAATTTCTTTTATCTAGGCAGTTACATCAAGCAACGAGCCACGGCGCTGACCATCACCATTGCCACCATAATTGCGCGTTTCTGAATCGCTGGCTGAAGCCGTTTCAGTATCAGCTGGCAATGTTGTCTGGAATTTCTGCTTGCTCGCATCAGATTGCTGCTGAACACTATTCGGGCTCTGCTGCTGATATTTGTTTATTTGCTGCGTGTAAGCGGTATTGATTGCAGTGTTGGGCGCTAGGGGACCAAGCATGTAATGGAAGCCTTTTTACTTTGAATTGAACTCGACCTTCAGAGTTTAGGATACTTTAGAAAAATTAACAATTTCTTAGAGAAAAAGACGAGGGGGCAGTGCAAAAAAACGATAAAATTTTAGACAAATTAAGACAAATGTAAGGAATCTCGGGCACACTGGAATTATAACAATAAAAAATACACGCCTTATCTAAGATATAAAAATTAGATTTTCACTAATAAAAACAGACGGTTAACTAGAGTGTGGGACGCTGAGTAACAATAGTGTATAGGGGACTTGATAATATGCGTATGGCTTTATTTGAAAAAGCGGGAAACATTCTTCCGTTACTGGAACGTCTGGAATCCTGCAAAGATGCCTATGCCGCGCCAAATGGCCGTACAGTTGAAAACCGCGTGTTTTTAACTGAAACCCTTGTTGACCTGCTCGAGATTAAAATTGCAGAGCAGGAGAGGGAGACACTCACAGACATTCTTACACAGCTTGTACATGAAGCCGAGCGTGACTTACGCCACGCCATTGCCGACAGGCTCTCTACAATGGCTGATGCACCGCTGCAGCTTGTTCTTGCCTTGGCACATGACGAAATTTCTGTTGCTGATAAAATTCTACGTGAAAGCGAAGCGCTGGGCGATATTGATTTGCTTTATATCATTCGTTCGAAATCACATACGCACTGGCGCAGCATTGCCGCGCGCCGCAAGATGGGCGATCGTGTTGTTACAGAGCTCGCAAAAACGAAAGACTTTCCGACAGCGCTTCAACTGAGCCTGAACGATGCTATTGTTATACCGGCAGAAGCACTTGATCATATCGAACAAATCCCCGATGAAGAGCGGGAGCTTGGCAATGCATTGCTACGTCGTAAGGATATACCACAGGAATTCTCGCGCAGAATCTACCAGAAAGTTGGGGAAAGACTGGAAACAGCAATCAGTCAGATGTATGTGCTGAATGACTCAGACAAGCAAGCTGTGCATGAAACAGTGCTCGAGTTTCATCCACGTGACAGGCTGGAATTATTGATGCCATCAGAAGCGATGATCAAAACAGCTGAAATCTTCCACCAGCAAGGCCGCTTGACGGTTGACCTGATGCTCACAACGCTTAATCGTGGCCAAAGCGCATCTTTTATTGCGCAATTTGCACAGTTCAGCGGTCTGAAACTACGCGTTGTTTATGATCTACTGACATCAAACAAACTGAGCCAGTTTGCATCAATCTGCCGTGCACTTAACATTGGCAAAGTCGAGTACGCAAAACTTGTGTTGCTGACTAAAGAAGCACGTAATGACCTGACAGATTACACGCGTAATGATTTCATCGTTATGAAGGATCGTTACGAGCTTATTGACCGGCTTGAAGCCGATAAATTCCTTAAATCGTTAAAAGCCTAAAGAAAGCCGCCATAGAGCGGCTTTTTTAATCGCCTACTTGAATAATCTACTTTATTTCCATAATATATATTATCACGCAAATATATTGGGCTTATGCCGCTATAACACGCCCGATAATTTCCCTTTGTACCTGCCCACACGAACTTGCTCTTTCTTCTAGAGCAACTAATGAAATCAATGCTTTCCACAAAGCCCAGCCACGTGCACGCAACCACGTATCTTCATCCATGTTCATTTTATTGGAGAATATCTTTTCTGCATTTTTATCAAGGAACGTCCATGCAATTACAAGATCACAGGCAGGATCTCCTACACCCAGAGAGCCAAAATCAATAACAGCGGCAAGAGATCCGTTTCTAACAAGTATATTGGATGCGCTAAAATCACCATGCACCCAAACTGACTTGCCCTCATAAATGCTAGAAATGCAGTTCTCCCATAATCCTAGCGCTTTAGCGCTATCGATTTCATCTTCAAGTGCAATAATACTGCCTTTGGTTTCTTCATCATAAACCAGTAGTGATGCACCTCTGTAAAAATTATGCTTTCCTGCCAGCGGACCATCTGTGGCATCAATGCCCTGTAATTCTTTCAGGAAGTTAGCAATATCAATCGCAAAATGATCCATAGCCTTTCCAGGCTGGATAATCTCTGCGTTCTCGCCGTCAATCCATTTGTAGATGGACCAATGCCACGGATATATTGCCGATGGCCTGCCGATTGCTAACGGCTGCGGGATTTCAACGGTCAACTCAGGCGCAAGCTTTGGCAACCATCTTTGCTCTTTTTCTACCTGCGCCGCATATCTTTGCGCGCTTGGTAGCCTGACCAACTTATCTTGTCCTAAATGAAAAGTCCTATTATCCCATCCGCTTTTCTTTACAGGCGATATAGGTAAATCTGACCATGCCGGAAACTGCTCCTTCAATAGCTCACGCACTGTAGAATCCTGAATCTCTAGTCGATCAGACATTTTTTTCTCTTCATTTTTAGCTGTATTAAGAGTATCACTAAAAATATGACAAGCCAAATCGCCCGCCTTTTAGAAATTGTAAAAGCGCTCCGCCATCCTGAGACCGGCTGCCCGTGGGATAAAGAACAAACGCTGCAAACCATCACGAAATATACAATCGAGGAAACATACGAGCTTGTTGATGCGATTATGCGTGATGATACGCATGATATCGAAGAAGAGCTCGGTGATCTGCTTCTACAAATTTGTCTCTACGCAGAAATTGGCAGCGAAACCAAAAAATTTGATTTTGAGTCAGTCGCTGGCAAACTTGCCGACAAGCTCATACACCGCCACCCGCATGTATTTGGTGATGCAAAGGCTGACAACAGCGCTGATGTCATGGATATCTGGGCTGAACGCAAAAAGCTTGAAGGCAAAGATAAGCCTAAAGACAGCGCACTTGATGGCGTCAAGCAGGGTATGCCACCTCTTCTACGTGCGCGCAAATTACAGGATAAAGCCGCGGCAAATGGCTTTGAATGGCAAAAGCTTGATCATATATTCGAGAAACTTCAGGAAGAAATTGCAGAGCTACGTGAAGCCGTCGCTACTAAATCGCAACAAGAAATTTCCGACGAATATGGTGATGTGCAATTTGTACTGGCTAATATAGCGCGCTGGCTTAAGCTAGATGCCGAACAGGTTTTACAAAGCGCGAATAATAAATTCGAACGCCGTTTCCGCGGCATGGAAACAATTCTAAAACAGCAACAAAAAGAATTAAAATCCTCAACGCTTGATGACATGAATATTGCGTGGGATGAAGTGAAAAGGGCTGAAAAACGTTCTTGATGTCACCCCAGCGGAAGCTGGGGTCCAGATTTTTATAAAACAACCTTTAAACTTTTAACTCTGGATGCCAGCTTTCGCTGGCATGACAACTCAGGCCGTAAGAACCTTGGCAATCTCTTGTGCAAGCTGGCGTGCAACCTCTTCCTTGCCCATGCGTGTGAATTTTTGTGCACCATTTTTAGAATAAATTGTTACTTCGTTTTCATCACCGCCCATAACATCGCCCGAGACATCATTCGCAACAATCCAGTCGCAGTTTTTCTTTGTCAGTTTTGCTTTAGCATGCTCTTCAACTTTTTCAGTTTCAGCGGCAAAGCCCACAACAAGGCGCGGTCTGCGGTTTCCGGCCTTTGCTAATATCGCCAGAATATCAGGGTTTTCTATCAATTTTAGCTGGGGCACGTTATTATTCGCCCCCTTCTTTATTTTTTTATCTGCTTGCGTATCTGGCCGCCAGTCAGCAACGGCAGCAACACACACAGCGGCATCGGCAGGCAAGTTTTTCTCACAAGCATTCAACATTTCAGCAGCGCTTTCAACGCGCGTTACTGTTACACCAGAAGGGTTTGAGAGGCTTACAGGCCCTGAAACCAATTGCACATCAGCGCCCAAATTCGCCAGCGCTGCAGCAATAGCATAGCCCTGCTTGCCCGATGATTTGTTTGATAGGTAGCGCACAGGGTCAATGGCTTCAATAGTTGGGCCTGCAGTCACAATAATTTTTTTGCCCAGTAACGGGCCATTTTTCAACTGCGCGAGAATGGCCCCACATATTGCGTCTGGCTCTGCCATGCGGCCAAAACCAAACTCGCCACAGGCCATTTCGCCTTCATCAGGCCCTACAAATAACGCACCGTCCTTTTTCAACTGCGCAACATTGCGTTGTACTGCTGCGTGCTCCCACATACGTACATTCATGGCCGGTGCATAAAGCACTTTTTTATCTGTTGCCAGCAATGTGGTCGAGGCGAGATCATTCGCTAGGCCATTGGCAGCTTTTGCCAGCAAATCTGCTGTTGCTGGCGCAACAACAACCAGATCAGCCGAGCGTGAAAGCTCGATATGCCCCATTTCAACTTCGTCTGTCAGGCTGAAAAGATCATCATACACCTTTTCCCCTGTCAGTGCGGCAACAGAAAGTGGAGTTACAAACTCACTACCCGCTTTGGTAAGAATTGCACGTGTTTTAACGCCTGCTTTTGCAAGCAAGCGAATTAATTCAAGGCTTTTATAGGCTGCAATGCCGCCGCCGATAATTAGGAGAACATTTTTATTCATGTTAACCTCCTTGCAAAAGGGGCTGCTTATTCAGCAGCGCCCTCTTCTTCACCTTTTTCAAAAAGTGAAAGCGGACCATTTGGCATGATTGTTGAAATTGCATGCTTGTAAACAAGTTGTACATGCGATTCACGGCGAAGAAGCATCGAGAAATTATCGAACCATGTCACAACACCCTGCAGCTTTACGCCGTTTACCAGGAACACAGTTACAGTCATTTTCTCTTTGCGGATTTTATTCAGGAAGACATCCTGAACGTTCTGGGCTTTTTCTGTCATTTTATATTTTCCTTTTATTATTGTTGTTTGTCTTATTTTGTCGACAGACAGCGACTGTTTTATATGAGGTTGCGTTACGCCGCAAGGCCTAACCCGCTTTTCATAAACTTTCTATTACGCCTTTGAATTCTTTCAGGTTATGGAACACTTTAAAGGCCCCTGCTTCGGTCCCCTCATGCGGCCCGCCTATACCGTGGGTCATGTAAACGCCGAGCGCGCCATTTTCCTTCCCGAACTTCACATCCATGCCCGTGTCGCCCACATACCAGATATTTTTATGGTCGAGGCCTTCCAATGCATTTTTCCAGGCTTGCGGATGCGGTTTGTCATGGCTGCCCTGCGCCGAACCGTAAGTCGTAACGAAGTAATCCTGCCAGCCTAAATGCATAAGCTCTTTTTCAAAAATTTTCTGGCGCTTATTAGTAATCACACCGGCTTTGATATCTTTTTGTTTAAGAAACTTCAGTAAATCCTCGGCTCCCTCAAATACAACCATCTCTTCAATATGACGCTCTTCAATAAACGCGATATAGCGTTCAACAGCCTGCTCCCACTGGTCGCCAAAGAGCTGCGGGTAGCGATCACGCGCCGAGAGACGAATGCTTTTCCGCGCCGTCTCTTCATCAAAGGTCGGCATGCCATAGCTTTCAAATACCTTGTTATTCGCAGCAAAAATAACAGGGAATGTATCAACCAGCGTGCCATCCCAGTCAAACATAATTAAATCAGGCTTTTCCATTATAAATGCTCCTTGATATGTTTAAAAATGTCATCGCAGATCATCTGGTAACCTGCATCATTGGGGTGTAATCCATCATCGAACAAATAATCCCTGATCCAGACTTCATCAGACACTGTAAGGCCGATAAATTCCACATTTTGCTCAGCACATATTTTTTCAAGAATAGCCTGAAACTGCGCTCGGCGGTCATTGCGGAAGTGTGATTGCCCGCCCGTTAACGGGTTTGATTTGGGCGATGTTTTGCTTTCGTCATAGGGCCTGTAACCCAACACATAAAGCGCATCTACGCTCGCTTTCAGTGCAACCACCAGATCCTGCATAATATTTGTATATTCTTCAGGCGTGGAAACATAATTATCGGGCGTTGTTTCGGCTTTGGCATTGTTACCCCCGACTGAAAGTACGGCCACAGCTTTTTGCCCTTTATTCCGGTATAAATCCAGTTGTTGCTGGAAATTGTTTTTTACAAACTGTGCCTTTGCCCCCGGCTTACCAAAATTATAAAGCTGGTGCTTCTCGCCAATGCCATTGGGGCCATACATAAGGGTGTGCAGTTGCTGCTTTAAAAGATCAGCCCATCCGCCTTTTGTACCGCCCACACCGTATGAATTACTGGAGCCAAAAATAAATATCTGCGTCATGTCGCTGTAGTAGAAATCCGGTTCTGGTAAAGCACTTCAACTTTACCATCCTCATCACCCTCTTCTTTGTCACCGCCAATGCTGAGTGATTTTAATTTACGGTGTAATGCCGAACGCTCCATACCAATAAACTGTGCAGTACGTGAAATATTGCCACCAAAGCGTTGCACTTGTGCCAGCAGGTAGTCATGCTCGAATTTCTCGCGTGCCTCACGGAGCGGCAAATCCATAATCGTTTGCGCCCAGTCAGATTTTAATGTTTCAGGTACAATCTGGCTAATTTCAACCGGCAGGTCTGTTACACCAACATCTTCATCGTTCGTCATGGTAATGGTAATCCACTCCATCACGTTTTTAAGCTGGCGAATGTTGCCGGGCCAATCATACCCCTGCAACGCCACAATAGCTGCTTCACTCAGTTTGCGAGGTTGCCCGCCCTGCTGACGCGCCAACATATCAAGGAAATGTATGCACAATGCCGGAATATCGGCACGGCGCTGCCGCAATGAAGGCACTTTAAGTGGCACAACATTCAAGCGGTAGAAAAGATCGTCACGGAATAGCTTTTCATTTACAAGTTTTTGCAGGTCGCGGCCTGTTGTAGCCAGCACACGCACATCGGCCTGAATATTCTGCGTTCCATTCACACGGGTAAAAGGCTGGTCACGCATAAAGCGCATAATCTTGGCTTGCGATTCCAACGGCAGGTCCGCCACTTCATCAAGAACAATAGACCCACCGTTCGCACGTTCAAGTGCGCCGGCTTTCACCTTGCCGTTTTCTTCAATACCGAATAATTCGGCCTCAATTGTATCAGGTGTTAGCGCAGCAGCTGATATAACAATCAGCGGCTGGTCAGCACGGGGCGAGTTCTGGTGTATTGTACGCGCAGCCAGTTCTTTCCCTGTCCCCGGCTCGCCCTGTATAAGCACGCGGCTATTGCTATGGGCAATCTTGCGCAAATCTTCCTTGAAATCAGCTGTTAGCCCACTATCACCAATAAAGGGCATTTTCTCGTTTTTATAACTTTGTTTTAGTGCGGCATTTTCCTGCTTCAGTTTGCTGGTTTCCAGCGCGCGGCTGATCATCATCAACAAGCGTTCTGTTTTAAACGGCTTCTCGATAAAATCATACGCGCCAAGTTTAATGGCGTTCACTGCTGTCTCGATTGTTCCGTGGCCTGAAATCATCAGGACAGGCAAATAAGAATATTTTTCTTTGAGTTGGGCCAGAATATCGAGGCCTTCCTTGTCACCGTTCTGTAGCCAGATGTCGAGTACGGCGAGGTCAATCCGCGTATCTTCTTTGGCAACAAGATTCCATAAAGCCTGCGCACTGCCAGCTTCATGTACATGATATCCTTCATCTTCCAGAATACCACGCAACAAACGACGAATATCATCTTCGTCGTCTATCACTACTATTGATGGTTTGTAAGCGTTATTCATTTTCAAATACAAAAGCCAAATGCGCACCGGTTAATGAAGGCCAGTTTTCGAACTGATTCATCCAGTCCCTGTAGCCTATCACAAGCTTTCCTTTATGGTCTTCCATAATCTTTTTAACAATCGCCAAGCCCAAACCGGTACCACGTTTCTTGTGGGTAATATATGGCTCGGCCAGTTTGCTCAAGTCATCTGTTTCGGGGAAGCCTTTGCCGCTATCACCAATGACAAAAAACAGTTTATTATCAAAATCATAAAGCCCCAGTGCAATGGTTCCTTCCCCGCCGCAATTTTCCTCAAGAGAATCAACCGCGTTTTTCAAAACATTGGTAACAGCTTGTCGTAGCTGCTGTGCATCAAAATGCCATTTGCGCGATCCACTTTCTAGCAGCCCGTAGCGAATAAATTTTATTTTCTGGTCATAGGCCTGCGCTTGCAACATAGCTGTCTCGCGGATCAGCGCCGCAATGTCTCCCTCTTCCAATTTTGCAACCGGCATGCGTGCAAAAGAGGCGAACTCATTTACCATGCGCCCGATATCAGCCACATGTTCGACAATCGTATCGGTACATTGCGCAAATACGTGTTGATCGTCTCCTTCCAGATTTTTACCAAAGCGCCGCTTCAAACGCTCGGCCGCAAGCTGGATAGGAGTCAGCGGGTTTTTAATCTCGTGCGCAATGCGACGTGCAACATCGGCCCATGCTGATTTACGCTGTGCCGATTGTAGCTCGGTTATATCATCGAACGTAATAATTGCGCCCTTGTCATCATCACCAATTGATTCAACTGAAATTCTTATATGGAGCGTCAATCTTGTACCATCGCGCAAATAATGCGTAATCTCGGATGTCAGCTCTTTTGAATGCTTCTGGAATGCTTCATCAAGCAGCTCTTTAATATCAGGTAACACAGCAAAGATATTCTGCCCCAGCAGCTTCTCCCTGTCTTCAAGCGCCAATAGCCGCGCACTTGCCTGATTTGCCATTGTAATCAGCCCGTGCTGGTCCACACTGATAACACCGGAAGACACACCAATAAGAATAGCTTCCGTAAAGCGGCGGCGTTGATCAAGCTTCTGGTTTGCGGCAACCAGCTCTGTGCGCTGCTGGTTTAATTCGCGCGTCATACGGTTGAATGATTTTGCCAGATAGTTCAGTTCATCAATATCGGAACGGTCAGAAACAAACGCCAGCAAGTCACCCTGCCCCACTTTTTCAGAGGCATTCATGAGTTGCTCGATCGGGTTTACAAGCTGGCGGGCAAACATAAGCCCCACCCATGCGGCGCCTGCAAGAAGCAATAAAGCAACAACAATAAAAATAAGCGTCACCGACATTTGCAATCCTGCAAAACGTCCCGCCAGATATTCATATTCTGTTGCGGCTTCACCGGTTGCTTTCATGTGGTCAAGTACGCGCGGATCAACACGGCGGGCGACATACAAATACGCATCAGAAAACTCGGCAAGCTTTAAAACGGCCTGTACGCGGTCTTCATCAGAGTCTGTCAGAAGCACAACATCGCCGCTATTCGCACGGTCAATCGTGTTTTTCGACATGATGCTGGCATCAACCGTAAATATAAACCCTGTTTGCACAAGGATTTCACCCGTGCTGTTAAAAATAATAACGTCGGGCAGGTTTCTTAAAATCGATTGTGTTTTTACCATGCGCACAAAAGAGGCAGGGCTTTCAAAAATAACAGTTGATTGCCTGTTCAAATCATTTGCCATGGCCAACACATCAGCACGGATCACTTGTTGGTGCTCTTGCAAGTAGGCTGAAGCAACAGCGCGTGACTCTGTAATCGCCGTTTTAACCTTATCGCTAAACCAAGCTTGAATTCCGTACTGGAAGAAAACAGCCGCAAAAATTGTCATGAGCAAGGCGGGCGTAATCGCCAGCACCGAGAAAATCATAATCAGGCGCACATGAAGGCCTGATGCCCCTTGCTTCAAACGCCGTCTGCGCCACAACCCGCCAACTCTACGCCCCACAAGAATAAAAAATCCGAGCAAAATGAGAAGGTCGATATTCAGCAGCCATATAACCATATTGGGGTTGTTACCCAGTGGCGGCACTTCTGCCAAAGCCGCATAGGTTGCAATACCGCAAACAAGCGCCAACGTAATCAGACCAAAGGCAACATGCGCTTCCTTGATGGCACGGAAGGGGGCTGGCAACGTCCGGCGGTAAAGCCGCCAGCGTGTTGCCAGAAAAAGCACAAAATTGCGGACAGGAGTGTAAAAAGCCATTTGCATCCGGGGGCTATCTATAGCAGATTTTCTTGCATTGTTGCCACCATTCCATCAATTATGTCTTGTATAAACGCCGTAAATACAGGAAAGCCACTACAAAAAATACACTAATATATTGATATTATTAATAAAATGAGCAGAAACGCGATATACGAAAGAATTACAGCCGATAGTCCTTTGCCACAAACGATAAAGGATTTCTGCCTCTATTTTGCCAAACGCCACCGACTACTGATTGGCGGAATGGTCCTGTCTCATTTACTTGTCACAATTGGCTACACAACATTTTTTTATATGTTCGGACAAATTATCGACCTGCTCGCAACCATCAATGATAACCGCGACCAGATATGGGAGCGCGGCAAAGTCTTGCTCATTATTTTGTTTCTTTGCGGTGTTTTGCCTGACGCTGTGTTCTCGCGCGTACGCGATTACATTCATACCTATCTTGAAAGAAATATGCAGTACGATGTGAGGCGGCATGCCAGCGCGCATCTTATGGGCCACTCCATACCTTTCTACCAGAATGATTATGCAGGTAGATTAGCCGACAAAGCTAAAGAGCTGGGTATGATCACAGGGCGCATGATCGACATTTTGTTAAATCCCGCGATCACAACAACACTGACTGTTATTTTCACTTTCTTTATTTTTCTTTCTGTCCATTGGCTGTTTGCGCTCATTTTGTTTGTCTGGGCTGCTCTTTACATCACTATGATCTGGGCGACAACCAACAAAGTGCAGACAAAAGCAATAAATGCCGCGCGTGCTCATAGCCGCTTTGGCGGTGTGATGGTTGATATTGTTACGAATATTGCGCCTGTTATCTCATTCGCAAAACGAGACAAAGAAATCCAGTATTGTGCCGATATTGCAAAAGACGTTGGCAAAAAAACGCATAACTACAATATGTATGTTGCCTACTTGGAAATATTCAAGGAAGTTTTCTGGCAGGTACTGCTAGGGCCGCTTATTATCATCATGCTCTGGTGCTGGACACAAGGCTGGATCACGGCAGGCCAAATGGCGATGATGATCCCTCTCGCCTTACAAATTGCGCGTGATGTCTGGAATCTTTCTACACAAATCGTCAATCTTTATAGCGAGCTTGGTCAAATGCAAGATGCCCTCAATACAATTGCGGGCACACATAATATGATAGATGCGGAGAACGCACAGCCGCTTGATATACAAAAGGGTGCGCTGACACTTCATAATGTTGGCTTCTTCTATAACAATAATGTGCAAGTGCTTGAAAAAATTCACGTTGAAATTCCGGCCGGCCAACGCGTCGGGCTTATCGGTCCTTCAGGCGCTGGTAAAACAACGCTTGTAAGCCTTATCCAGCGCTTTTATGACCCGACGATGGGTAGGATAGAAATTGACGGGCAGGATATCCGCCATGTCACACAAAACAGTCTGCGCGAAGCCATTGCTGTTATCCCACAAGATACCTCTCTTTTTCACCGTACGCTGCGTGAGAACATTGCTTACGCAAAACCCGATGCCCCTTTTGAAGAAATTGTAGCCGCTGCTAAAAAGGCCCACGCCCATGAGTTTATCAATATGCTCCCGCAAGGGTACGATACATTGGTTGGTGAACGTGGCGTAAAGCTTTCCGGTGGTCAGCGCCAGCGAATTGCCATTGCACGTGCTATTCTTAAAGATGCACCGATTTTAATTCTTGATGAAGCGACCTCCTCTCTCGACTCAGAATCCGAAAAACTTATACAGGCAGCACTTGCGGACCTTATGAGCGGGAAAACCGTTATTGCTATCGCCCACCGTCTTTCAACTATTTCGCATCTTGATAGGCTGATCGTCATGAACAAGGGCCACATCGTGGAAGATGGCACCCACGAAGAATTATTGAATAATAATGCACTTTATGCACGGCTATGGTCTATGCAGTCCGGCGGCTTTATAGGAGAATAGAGCCGATGAAAATTTCATGGCCCCATATTATTGCAACGTGGTTTGGTTCCGGCCTTTTAAAGCCTGGCCCCGGAACATGGGGTAGTCTTGCTTCCCTACCGCTGTTGATACCTGTTGCCTCTTATACCGGCATCTATGGCATTCTTATAACAGGCGTTTTCCTGACTCTTGCTGGGTTCTGGGCCATTAACCAACTTGACCTAACGGAAGAAGACCCCCCTTCTATCGTTATTGATGAAGTCGTGGGCATGTTCATCACTTTCCTTGTTACGCCCCTTACACCACTTGGCATTCTGCTTGGCTTTGCACTTTTTCGCTTTTTCGACATTGTAAAACCATGGCCGGTTTCGTATTTTGATAAAAATATCAAAGGCGCACTGGGCATCATGCTGGATGATATTATTGCAGGTATATTAGCCGCTATAGGAGTTTTCTGTGTCACCTATTTCGTCATTGGTTAAACAGATTTTTGAAACGCTGCGCGAGAAAGAGCTGACAATTGTAACAGCTGAATCTTGCACGGGCGGCCTGCTCTCGGCGTTAATTACAGATATTCCCGGCATCTCGAAATATTTCGAACGTGGCTATGTGACCTATTCAAATGAAGCCAAAGAAGAAAACCTTGGCGTGCCAAGCTGGATGCTTGAACAACATGGCGCAGTCAGCGAGCAAGTAGCACTCAGCATGGCAAACGGCGCTCTTACAAATTCGCATGCCGATATTGCTGTTTCCATTACAGGCGTCGCAGGGCCCGATGGTGGCACAGAAGAAAAGCCCGTAGGTCTTGTTTTTATCGCCTGCCAACGCCGTAGTACTGCACCGGCCTGCACAAAAAATAATTTTAGTGGCAACAGGGATGAAGTTCGCACACAAAGCGTTCAAAAAGCCCTTGAAATGATACTGGAAGCCGCCGCATGAGCTTTGCAATAACAGAATATGCAGAAGATGATTACGATGAAGTGTGGGCATTACATCTTCGTACAATCAGCGAGAATTATGGCTTCGTAAAAAATGTGTCATTCCACACTGATTTTCAGAACATCCATAACATCTATGCATCTTTTCTTGTTTTAAAAGAAGATGATAAACTTGCGGGTATGGTTGCCCTTAAAAAACTATCAAATACAGAAGGCGAAATAAAAAGATTGCAGGTAAACCCTGCCTTTCAAGGCAAGGGATATGGCAAGGCCCTTATGAAAGCCATAACTGAAAAAGCAAAGGCTCTAGGATTTAATAAACTTTACCTTGATGTTTCAGCCCCGCAGCAAACCGCGCGTGATCTATATTTGGCATGTGGTTTTAAAATAATAAAAACAGAAAAATGCATTTATGGACCTGATAATGAAGAATTTTTAAGCACCTTCATGGAGAAAACTATATAATATGGCCAACAAAATCGCCTTCTGCACAGGCTGTGACAGCAATTACTTTCCGCTGCTGGAAGAACTTATTCTTTCGGTCGAACGCTTCCCGCAATCCCAGCAGATTGACTGGTGCTTCTGGGATGTTGGCCTCACGGCTGAACAAGTGCAATGGCTGAAACAATATTCAAGCAATATCGTAAAGCCTGACTGGCCCCTGCCACATCTCGCTGAACAATACGCGCACAAAGAATATATCAAAGCTTGTGTAAACCGTCCGTTCTTGCCGCAACATTTCCCGGGCTATGAAACCTATGTCTGGCTTGACCCCGATACATGGGTACAAGATTGGGCAAGCATTGAAATGTTTTTGGCAGGCGCCGCTAAGGGTAAAATTGCACTTACCGCACAGGTTGACCGCGCCTACCCGCGTACCTTGCGCGCAACATTCCTCGGTCCTTTTCCACTCAAAGTCAAAGGCTTCTATGTAAGCAACGCCCGTAAAGCCTTCGGCTGGCAAATGGCTCAAAAACTGATGCGCCACCATGTTTTACTCGCTGGCATGTTTGCGCTACAGGCCGATGCGCCACACTGGCAGCACTGGCAAAAACTTTTGAAAGACGCACTGAAAAAAGGAAACGCCTTCACCGCCGAACAACTTACGCTTGGCATTATGTGCCACCTTGATAACTACGAAGCTGAAATATTACCAGCCTATACGCACTGGCTCTGCGAGTTCAAACCACTATGGGACGAAGTGAATGGGCAATTTGTCGAGCCTTACCTACCACATCAGCCTATCGGCGTGCTGCATATGGCAGGATTTGACGATATGCGAATTGACCGCACGCTCACGCTCGATTTCCAGACACTTGAGGGGAAAACAATCAAGCGATCTTATCGCTTCGACCATACAGCCGATCTGCCCGCGCCTCGAAAGCAGAGACCATCCGCCGTATAATTTCCTGGAAAAAAACACCCATTAGCTTCTGAAACACGGGGTTTTTAAATTCAAAATCTACATAAAAATCAATCGTACAGGTGCCGTCTTTGTTTTTATCAAAGCGCCATATGTTTGAAAGATGTTTTAAAGGCCCGCTTAGATATTCAACGCGAATTTCTTTTTTTGGTGTCAGCGTTACCTTCGAGCGAAAACGCTCGCGGAACATTTTGTAGCCAATTACCAAATCTGCATAAAACAAATTTTTATCAGCACGCTCGATAATATTGCATGAAATACACCACGGCAAAAATTCATGATAGCGCTCGACGTCCGCCACGAGATCGAATAATTGCTCGGGCGTATGCGGCAGCGATTTCACTTCAGCGTGGGTTGGCATGGCGTTAATTAATCAAAAAACCTAATAATTTCCAAGGGATAATAGGCCAGAATACGCTTGTTTTACAGCAAATCTTTTCGCTATACTTAAGCCCAACAGGGAAAGCAAATATGAATCCAACACAACTCGTCCTTTTCAAACAGGCTCTACTAAACCTGAAAGAATCCGACCCCAAAGCTGCAAATAAATTACTGAATGATCTGGCAGCAGAATTCTGGACAAGAAATCCGTGGTCCAACACAACGCCCCGTATCGGTGACACTATAGAAGCAGGGGCAGGAATCGCAAAACTCAATTACTATTTCAACAAAGCCTCGGGTTTCGTTGAAGTGATTATGGTTGTCGCGGCCCAAGATAATCCTGACGATAAGGTCCAGATGTCGGGCGGCCATATGAATTTCGCTAAAAAAGAACTCCCGTTTGACACCGTTGTACGTGAAGACGGTGAGGAGATCTCCGACGAGAGTGGCCCCGTTATAAAAGATATAACACCTGAGCAATTAACCGCTGTAAATGAACTACATTTGCTTTACTTTGGTAATAGACCACATTTGGTACAAACATTCGCTCATAGACTTGATGACGGACAATACGCGGCTGTAAAAGCTTTGGCAGAAAGACCTGACTCTGAAGCAATATTAAGGCAGCATTCTAAAGACAATGAAATTAAAGGTGTTCGCATTTTGCGTCTCGTTGATATTCTCGAGAACCCGTCATTACTACGCCATGACGATCAATTGGAAGCGTTCCAGACATTTAATAGTATGATCGAAGGCCATGAAGAAGAAGGACTGTACATCGTAGCGGGCACGGTTATCCCTAAAACGCCACTTATTGCCACGCCACCAGCACCTTAATTAAGCCTTTAGCTTCTCTGCGCGCGCTTTGCGTAAACGCTCAAAATCATCCCCCGCATGGTAGGACGAGCGCGTAAGCGGTGACGCTGATACCATCAGAAAGCCTTTTGACCGCGCCATTTTTTCAAGCTGCTCAAACTCTTCCGGTATCCAGAATTTTTCAACGGCAGCGTGCTTTGGTGTTGGCTGCAAATACTGGCCAATCGTAATAAAATCTACATCGGCTTCGCGCAAATCATCCATCAACTGGCCAATTTCTTCTTTTGTTTCGCCCAACCCCACCATAATGCCTGACTTCGTGAAGATTGACGGATCAACCTCCTTCACACGCTCAAGCAGGCGGAGCGAGGTAAAGTAACGTGCGCCAGGCCGGATTGTCGGGTATAGGCGTGGCACTGTTTCGAGGTTGTGGTTGAATACATCGGGCCGTGCCTTTGCTACTTCATCAACCGCGCCCTGCTTTTTCTTAAAATCAGGCGTTAAAATTTCAATTGTTGTTTCAGGCGATTTAAAGCGGATTGCCGCAATTGTTTTCACGAAATGCTCGGCGCCGCCATCTTCCAGATCATCACGGTCAACAGATGTGATAACAACATGTTTCAGACCTAGCTTCTCAACAGCCACGCCAACACGTAACGGCTCCATTTTATCAAGTTCATTTGGCTTGCCTGTCGCGATATTGCAGAACGAACAAGCCCGCGTGCAAATCTCACCCATAATCATCATCGTGGCGTGCTTTTTCTCCCAGCACTCGCCAATATTCGGGCAACCTGCTTCCTCGCAAACTGTGTTCAGCTTCAACCCATGCACCAGATTTTTTGTTTCGCCATACACTTTACCCGTCGGCGCTTTTACGCGGATCCATTCCGGCTTGCGGCCCATCGGGCGGTCGGGGTTCTTTTGCTTTTCGGGGTGGCGCTTGGCACGGTCCAGCAATTCGGCGTTAAAGGTCATGGCTTATTTATACTCCTAAATGTGCCAAAAACTCAAAGAATATTTATTGACATATAATGATCATTGTTGCTTTTTTCGCGCCTGCTTGCATAATCCGCACAAGGTCAAAAAACAGGGAGATTCACATGTCGATATTACTGGCACAGGTTTTTAATCAGGATATTTCATTCCGCAAGGCAACGCCCGAGGACAGTGAATGGGCCTATGGCTTTTTCAAGCAATCAATCGGCCATATCATTGAAGCCCAATTAGGCAAGTGGGATGATGTTGCCCAACGTCGATTCTTCTTTGAGTATGATCAATTCCCGACTGAAAATTCCGTTATTATCATGCGGCATGGCGAGCCTGTTGGCTTCACTGAAATCCGTGAGTCAGATGACAAAGTATGGATCCCCCATATCTACTTGCGAGACGATGTTCAGCGTTTGGGCCTCGGTAGCTTTATTTGTGAAAAGGCTTTAGCTGTTGCACAGTTTATTGATAAGCCGCTGAAGGCAGAAACACTTAAACTAAACACCGCACCACAAGCAATGTTTACCAAGCTTGGCTTTATTCAAACAGGTGAGAATAAATACGAGTTTACCTTCACGCACCGCGATACAATATCCAATCAGCCTGCTTAAGCATTTAGCATATCTCGCTACTTAAAATCCAGAAACTGCCCTGAACCTGAACGCTTGACCGTAACAGGCAGTTGATTGAGCACCCATAGGCCCCAGTTAAGGCCATCAACATTATCGGGCACGCCATCAAATAATATTGGCCCCTCGCCTAAACGAGTGCTGAAGAAAGCATGTGCATATTTCGGCGACGGGTTTGCACCGTAACTCCCTGTTTCGACATGCCCTAGAAACCGCGCTGATTGCTCGTAATTAAAACAATCCAGCGTATCCTCCCAGAGTAATGTTTCATGGGCCGGGTCATTGAAAACCCGCACCAGATCACCTTTTTCCAACCTATGTTTCTGACCTGCAGAATCTTCAATCGCCCAATCATTGATATCCCATGACCTTGAAAAGCCCAGCTCCTGCCTAATTGGTAAATATGTGAGTTTTCCTTGAATTTCAGCCATAGATTTTCTCCTCTGAAATCAGCATTTCATAAATGAGAATGATTATCAATAGCGTTTTATGGGCTAGCCTAACTTATACGCATACATTCTGCGCTTATACACGAGGCCTATTTCTTCTTCATAATAAGGCTGGAGCCAGAAACTTTCAGGAAAATGGAAATAATTCGAAAGCCAGAATATGCGGCGCTGCGTTGCTGCCTTTAACTTGTCCGCGACTTGCACCATACAATCTTGCGAGACAAACGTAATAAACGCACTGGCATCAGTCAGATCAACATCAAGAAAATTAGCACGACGAAAGCTCAAATTTTTTGGTCCCACCACCTTCTGCATGAACACCGCGTAATAGTAAGGAAAAAAAGAAAGCTCGTAACCAATCACAGTCGCCTGCGGAAGATGCCGTGCTACGTAAGCTGCCAAGCTCCCCTTGCCGCTCCCCAGATCATAAATAACAAACGGCTGCTTTAGCTCACCTGCGTCTATTTTTCTTTTCAGCTCACGCACCATTGCTTCAGCCATAATACGCGAGCTTGCAATGGTTGGAATTTTCCCAAGCTTCAGCCGGTAAAGTTCAAGCGAGGTAACAACAATAATCGTAATAACGAGAAAAGCGGCAAAAAATATATAGATTAATGACATCCGGAATTAGAAATGGATGGCGCGTTTATAAGCATCCAGTACACTTTCATGCATCATTTCTGAAAGTGTCGGGTGCGGGAACACAGTATGCATCAGCTCGGCTTCGGTGCTTTCCAGTGTTTTGGCAATGCCAAAACCTTGAATAAGCTCGGTTACTTCAGCGCCAATCATGTGCGCGCCTAATAGCTCGCCTGTTTTTGCATCGAATATCGTTTTCACTAAACCTTCAGGCTCGCCAAGTGCAATCGCCTTGCCGTTACCCATGAACGGGAAGCGGCCCACTTTCAGCTCATAGCCTTTTTCTTTGGCAGCTTTTTCGGTAAGGCCAACAGAAGCTACTTGCGGGTGGCAGTATGTGCACCCCGGAATATTCTCGCGCTTCATGGCGTGTACATCGGGTTGGTTTGCAATTTTCTCGACGCAAATAATACCTTCATGCGAAGCTTTGTGTGCAAGCCACGGTGCCCCTGCTACATCACCAATGGCATAAACGCCAGCTTCATCGGTTTTGCAATAGCTATCAACCACGATCTGCCCGCGGTCGAGCTTCACTTTTGTATTCTCAAGGCCGATATTCTCGGTATTGCCAACAATCCCGACAGCCATAATCACACGGTCAACTGTAATTTTCTGGTCGTTAACATGAACGGTCACATTGTCCTTGCCCTTCTCAAGCTTGGTCACTTTCGCGTCCGTAATAATTTTCATGCCCTGTTTTTCAAATTGCTTACGGGCAAGTGTTGAAATTTCTTCGTCTTCAACCGGCATCACGCGGCTTTGCACTTCAAGTACCGTTACATCAACACCGAGGGTATTATAGAAGCTCGCAAACTCGATACCAATCGCACCAGAGCCAACAACAACAAGTGATTTCGGCATTTTCTCGGGTACCATTGCTTCTTTGTATGTCCATATCAGCTTACCATCAGGCTCGAGCCCCGGAATAACGCGCGCACGCGCACCTGTTGCAATAATAATATGTTTGGCTGTCAACGTGTCCTTGCCGTTTACAGAGACCTGCCCCTTGCCGAGCAGTTTCCCTGTACCGTCAAACACAGTCACCTTATTCTTTTTAAGGAGATGTTTAATACCACCTGAAAGCTGTGAGGCAACACCGCGTGAACGTTTCACAATTGCAGCCAAATCAAACTCGACACCTGATACTTTAATGCCGTAATCAGCGGCGTGCTTAATATTGTTATAAATTTCGGCTGAGCGCAGAAGCGCCTTTGTGGGGATACACCCCCAATTCAGGCATATACCGCCTAAATGTTCGCGCTCGACAAGCGCCACGTTCATTTTTAATTGCGCCGCACGGATCGCTGCTACATATCCGCCCGGGCCACCACCTATTACAATTAAATCAAAATTACTCATACAGTTTTAAGTCACCACGTATAATTTAGGCCCCATCATCGATTTTACAAGCTGAACGCCACCCTCATCATCCAGTATGCTTGCTGGCGTGCCCCACCCTAACCGTGGATGCGATTCAGCCAGAAAATTTTCATGCTCGGCTGTTACGCCGCCAAAAACATGCGTAAGCCATTCTTTAATATGCTGCAAACCTTCTTCTTGTGTTTGAATAGGTCTTCTTTCTTGTGAAACCAGTTTTAACCTTGTACTCATTTTTTACTTCTCCCTGTTTTTTAATTTTTTATATTAAACCAACATCGCAACCGGATTTTCAATATATTGTTTGAAAATCTGCAGATATTCAGCACCTACAGCACCATCAACCGCACGATGGTCCACTGAAAGCGTGCAGCCCATTACGGTGCCAATCTCGATTTTCCCGTTTTTTACAACAGGTTGCTCAACACCCGCACCAACTGCCAGAATACAAGCCTGCGGCGGGTTAATAATGGCCGCAAAGTCCTTCACGCCGTACATTCCCAAATTGGAAATACTGAATGTTCCGCCCTGGAATTCTTCGGGCTTCAGCTTGCCGTCACGGGCACGCGTTGCAAGGTCTTTCATCTCGGCAGAAATTTGTTGCAGGCCTTTTGTTTCAGCAGCCTTGATGATCGGCGTAATCAAACCGTTCGGCGTAGCCACAGCCACTGAAATATCAGCATGTGCAAAATTCAAAATCGCGTCATCCGTCCACGCCACATTCGCTTTCGGATAGGCTTTGAGCGCCTGTGCGGCAGCTTTAATGACAAAATCATTCACCGATAATTTATAAGCGCCCTTGGCCGCATCATTCAGTTCGGCACGTGCAGCCAGCAAATTATCAAGGCGGCATTCAATTGTAAGGTAAAAATGTGGAATTGTTTGTTTTGATTCAAGCAAACGCTTCGCAATAATTTTACGCATATTATTGTTTGGCGTTTCAGTAAATTCCATACCATAGGCCGTTGCCAGTGCTTTGGCATTCGGCCCGCTGGATACCATCATCGGCGCAGCAGATGGTGAAGCGCCGCCGCCTGCTGTTGCAGGGGCCTTGCCCAAATCATCCTTCACAATACGGCCCTGTGGGCCAGAGCCCTTAACGTTCGCAAGGTTAATACCTTTTTCTTTGGCAATGCGACGCGCTAAAGGTGTCGCGAATATACGGTCACCTGTTTTCACGGCTGGCGCTGAGAGTGCAGCAGGCGCAGCTTCTGCCTTCGGCGCTTCAGCTTTAGGTGTTTCTGTTTTTGGTGCAGCAGCAGGCGCTTTAATATTATCGTTGCTTTCACCGTCTTCTAGCAACACGGCAATGGGTGTGTTTACAGCAACGCCTGCAGTTCCTGCAGCAATTAAAATTTTTCCTATTTTACCTTCATCAACCGCTTCTACTTCCATGGTTGCTTTGTCGGTTTCAATTTCGGCAATCACGTCACCGGCTTTTACGGCATCTCCTTCTTTTTTCAACCATTTGGCAAGCGTGCCTTCTGTCATGGTTGGTGAAAGTGCAGGCATAAGAATATTAATTGGCATGGCGCTTACCTGTTACAAGCTTTCTTCGCAGCTTCCACAATATCATCAATCTGTGGCAAGGCGAGGCGTTCAAGGTTGGCGGCATAAGGTAGAGGCACATCTTTCGCGCATACACGTAAAACAGGCGCATCCAGATAATCAAATGCATATTCGTTTATCAGTGCGGCAATTTCTGCACCAATGCCGGCGAAAGGCCAGTTTTCTTCAACGCTCACAACGCGGTTTGTTTTCTTTACGCTTTCAACAATCGTCCAGCGGTCAATCGGGCGGATCGTGCGCAGGTTAATCACTTCCGCGCTAATGCCCTGCTCTTCAAGCTTTTTAGCAGCTTCAAGCGATTTACCAACCATGATGGAGTAAGCAACGATTGTTACATCTGCACCTTCGCGTTCAATTTTCGCGCGGCCAAACGGAATAACGAAATCATCTGACGTTGGCACTTCAAAACTTTGCCCGTACATAATCTCGTTTTCTAAAATCACAACAGGGTTCGGGTCACGGATCGCGGCTTTCATCAAACCTTTTGCATCAGCGGCTGACCACGGTGCAACAACTTTCAAGCCCGGCACGTGCGCATACCAGCTTGCATAGTCTTGACTGTGTTGCGCGCCCACACGTGCAGCGGCACCATTCGGACCACGGAACACTATCGGGCAGCCAAGCTGACCACCTGCCATATAAAGCGTTTTCGCAGCAGAGTTAATAATATGGTCAATCGCCTGCATCGCGAAGTTCATCGTCATAAATTCAACAATCGGGCGTAGGCCTTGGAACGCAGCACCCACAGCAATACCGGCAAAACCATGTTCGGTAATCGGCGTATCAACAACGCGCTTCTCGCCAAATTCATCCAGCAAGCCTTGGGAAATTTTATAAGCGCCTTGATATTGCGCAACTTCCTCACCCATCAGGAACACGCTTTCATCGCGGCGCATTTCTTCTGCCATCGCGTCACGCAAGGCTTCACGTACTGTGCTTGTTTTTGTATCGCGCATAAAGGCCGCTTCATCAAATGGTGGCGGCTCTATGAGTACACCTTGCGAATAGAGAATATCGCGGTCGGCAATTTCCTTGGCTTGTGGCTGGCTGGCATTAGCACTTGTATAAACAAGCGCTTCGCTCTTCGGCGTGTTCGGCACGCACGGAATATCTACAGTTTTTGGCGCGTTATTACTGTTAGCCACTTCACCCTCGCCTAGCAACTCGGCAATCGGTGTATTCACGGCAACATTGGCTGTGCCGGCAGGTACCAGAATTTTTACCAGCTTGCCTTCATCAACCGCTTCAACTTCCATCGTTGCCTTATCGGTTTCAATTTCGGCAATCACGTCACCCGGCTTTACCATGTCGCCTTCATTTTTCAGCCATTTAGCAAGCGTGCCTTCTGTCATGGTTGGCGAAAGTGCTGGCATTAAAATATTTGGCATCTTATCTCGCCTCCGCAATTAAAACATCCGTCCAGAGTTCCGACGCATCCGGCTCGGGGGACTCTTGCGCAAACTGTGCGCTCTCATTCACAATTTCCTTGATCTCTTTTTCAAGCGGCTTCAAATCATCTTCCGTGATCTTTGTTTCCTTGAAGATATAGGCTTTCAAACGCTCGATCGGGTCGCGCTCCTGGCGGTATTTCTCCACCTCTTCCTTGCTGCGGTATTTACCAGGGTCAGACATCGAATGCCCACGATAGCGATATGTAAGAACCTCAAGAATAAAAGGCCCGTTACCATCACGCACATAGTCAATTGCTTGGCGCGCTGCTTCGCGCACGGCAAGTACATCCATGCCGTCAACCTGCTCGCCCTTTACATCAAAACCTTCACCACGGCGGTAAAACTCGCCTGCTGCGTGGCGCGCGACAGATGTTCCCATGCCGTAGCCATTATTTTCAATCACGTACAGCACTGGCAACTTCCAAAGCGCCGCCATGTTGATACATTCGTAAAATTGCCCTTGGTTGGCAGAGCCATCACCCATATAGGTGACAGACACACCGCCATCGCCTTTATATTTGTGCGCAAACGCAAGGCCCGTACCCAGTGACGCACTTGCGCCTACAATACCGTGCCCGCCAAAGAAGTTCGCTTCCTTGCTGAACATATGCATCGAGCCGCCCTTACCGCGCGAGTAACCGCCAATGCGGCCCGTTAGTTCAGCCATCACGCCTTTTGCATCCATACCACAGGCAAGCATATGCCCGTGGTCGCGGTAGGCTGTAATCACATCATCCTGCGGCAGTTGCACAGATTGAATACCGGTTACCACAGCTTCCTGCCCGATATAAAGGTGGCAGAACCCGCCAATCAAACCCATGCCGTAAAGCTGCCCCGCCTTCTCTTCGAAACGGCGGATTAGGAGCATGTCGTAATAGAATTTTTTAAGTTCTTCGTCAGTAGGCTTAGGCGCCGTATTAGACTTTGAAGAAGCAGATTTTTTAGATGTGGCCATTAGGGTTTTTCCTGAATTTCCATTTTGGTAATTTTCTACTGGAAACAGGGCTTTTGCGCCATATAAAAATTAACGAATTTTGGCAGCGCAGTATAATTACTGAGTTTCGATAACATCCATCTCGTTGGAATAGCGATAGCCTAATACTTCGCGGGCGCGTTCTTCCAGCAGGTCTTTGCTTATCGAGTTATCCCGCAGCATCGCCACGCGCTGGGCCAAATGCTTCTCTTCTTCCTTCAATACTGCCAGCTTCTGCTGTGATTCCGTATAATTCTCACGCAGGGAAACAAGGCGGAAATAGCTCCGCTCGCCCTGTAACAAATGGTACGAGAAGTACAAACACAGGGACACACCAATCAACGGCAGTAAATTTCGGCGGAGGAGAGACTGATGCTCTCGCAAGGAAGACATAAGTTAATATTATTGGAATCTAAAAATTTAAGCAAGTAGTGGTTTTGACCAACGTCCCCCCCCTTCGACATTCCCCGCGCCCTCCTCATGTCATCCCCGCCCCGGGCTTGGTCGAAGGCCAACCCGAGGATAAACTCCGGCGGGGATCTGGCCATTATTTATGCGCGATCTTCGATCGTACCTTATTGTTCTGGATCCCCGTTCACGGTTCGGACTTCGTCCTCACCTGCAGGGGATGACATCTTAGGTTGAAACCAATTCTTCGGATTCAAAAACGCAGGCTGTTTAATAAAAACAAGCCAATATAATGCCCCACTAATAGAACCAAAGATTGAAGCCACAACAATAAAAACAAATCCACCAGCATCAAGCTCACTATAGATACTTCCAGAAAATATGAGAGTTGCAAAAATAGTGATAAATCCTGCAACGCTATAATAATAAATGTTTTTAACTCTCTTAAAATAGGCAAAAGAATAAAAAAGAACACCCAAGGGAAATGTTAATATAAAACTGAGAACGATAGCCGCAGCAGGAATCAAAATAATACTTTGATCAGCCCAATCTATAGGCTTATGAGCAAAACAAAAAAGAACTAGGAGAAATTGAATATATCCAGCAAAAAAAATAAACAAATAACCGCCAACAAAACGCGCGGCAGTTTTTAGAAAATTCTTCATGCGCGCTTGCGGCCCTTCAGCACTTTCACAACACCCATCAGGCTAATAATAGCCCAGCAGAGTTCCTGCACAATTGCGCCTATGTCACCGCCATCGAAACTATAAAGCACGGCAACCAGCACCAGCACGGCCCCTACGCCGTTCAGCACATAATAGGTTGCGTGTTCACCGCTCAGCTTGCCGCGCTCCAGCAGAAAATAGCTAAGGATACACAGCACGCCGCCCACTGTTCCCGTCATTGTGACAAACATATCAAACATAATTTATTCCCGTTTTAACTTTTCTTCGGCGTATATAAAGAAAGCAGAGCATTAAAAAAGCCGCCTACCTAATGTTAAGCGGCTTTATAAATAAAGAAAACTGAAAAAGAATTTATGGCCGCATAGTAAGCACATTTTCAACTGTTCCGTTTTCTATTGCATCGCGCCCTGCATCGGAAATACTGACAACTTTAGCGTTCGCACTACCGGCAAAACACTGAATAAGCCCTGTTGTTTGTAGGGCACCATAAGCATCCTCGGCTGTCGCCCCACCATACTGTCTGCCATACTGTTCTATAAATGCCCCCTCGGTTACAGGTTCCGCCTTGGCAAAAAGAGCAGAAAGCATCATTTGCGCTACTGCCGCTTGTCCTGCATCCAGATCGATGCTGTTCGCCTTTGCCACATCTCCCATAACCATCGCTGTGTCTCTAAGTGCGTCTTGATTTGGCATTTTTTCTCCTAAATCCAGTTTTAATACACACCAATTGTAGTATTTGATTTTAATTATGTCAATGAAATAGCACCATAAATATGAATATATTCATATAAAATAAGCTGCCAAGCATAAAACCTACGTTTTGTTCAACTCTTTCTCAGTACGTGAGGAAAATACAAAAAACGCCCCCCACACCCATAGGCTAATCACAACGAAAGGCCAGAAAGGCGGCGTAAAAAGCCAAGTGAACGATTTCTCAATCAGAACGGACATACAAACAGCGGCAACAAGAAACCCCAGCAAAGCGCCGGGCAAGCTCCAGTAAAGCCGCATATCCTTGAACAAATTACGCTGTTTCATGAGGGACCGTTTATATTGCATGTTGCAATACCACGTATAAACCACACCAACGAGGAAAATAACAGCAAGAAACCCGAAATAAGAAGCTTTATAGATGATCATCAATTCTTCTTGATCTTGCGACCATACAGCTCAAGCTGGTGGTCAACAAGGTCGAAGCCCAGATCATTCGCAATCTTCTCTTTCAGCTTTTCAAGCTCTTCATTTTGGAATTCAATCACTTCGCCTGTATCAAGGTCAATCAGGTGGTGGTGGTGTTCCATGTTCGCCTCAAAACGCGAGAATGTTTCCTTGAATTCATGCTTCAGGATCAAATCAAGCTCCTGCAGCAGGCTCAGTGTACGGTAAACAGTCGCAATAGAAATTGAATCATCAATTGCTTTCGCGCGTTCGAATACCGTTTCCACCGATGGGTGATCTTCGGAAGACTCAAGCACCTGAATAATGGTTTTGCGCTGGCCTGTCATTTTCAGGCCGGCTTCCGTGCAGCGTTTCTGTAGGTCTGTATTGCAGCTCATGCGCATAATTTAGCCAAAGCTAATTTCTTTGGCAAGAATTTCCCGCAGAATTTCAACAAAATTGCTATTCAAACTTTAAAAAATGCGATTTTGCGCTCATATAGTGCTCATCAGCCAACATAGCGTCTAACCCTTGCGGACGCCGTTCCCACGAAATTTGCTTCACCTCAAAATCAGCGAACTCGACATTTTGCGCATCAAATAACTGTGAAATATATGTGACGCGCTTATTGTTGGTCTGCGATGAAGCATGGTAAGTACCACCTTCGTCATTTTTATAAGATACGAAGAAACAGCGTCTTTTATTCATTGATCTAAAATAAAAATACCCAGCCTCTTCTGCATCATGACAATGTAATATTTTGCTTTTTTCAGCCTGAACATAGCCCGGGAATATAATTGTGCTGCACTCTTCATTCTCACCGGCAACAGTATATGTTTGTTTTAAACTATGCCCTATGCGATGCGCATCAGTATGTATTTGCGTATTATAGCTGATAAGCGTTGAAAGTGATGAAACATGAATTTCATTTCTGTCACTTGGGCCGAGCCCTTCAAACACCTGACCGCGCGGCGCTATAAATTCAAGCTGCTCATGGCGTTTTTTTCGCTTATATTGGCCTAGCTTACTCTGCATAAAACTGTCTTTAACCTCGGTAAGGTCAATGACTGCAACAGTATTTTGTAATATATAATCGGCGGCGCCTTCCCATTCAGTTGAGAATTTACCCCAATTTTCCTGGCGTACAGCAAGCGCTAATAACTCGGCACCGTATGGCGCGTCGGTCAAAGCCATCCCTGCCATATGCGCGATTGTATAACAACGCTCCTGCCATTCGCTTTCGGCATTCGCACGCACCTTGTACTTCACTTCGAAGACGCCGAAGGTCGAGGCCAGTAGTAAATCTTCCCGTGTCATTTTATATCCGGTTTTAAAAGATACGACTTCGCGCCCATATATTTTTCATTGGCCAGCATCGCATCCAACCCAGCGGGGCGGCGATCCCACCCTACCTGCGTAATCTCGACATCGCTAAATTCAAGGTTACATGTAGGCTCTGAGGTGGCGATCCCCGTAACGCGGGCAGATTGCGTATGTACTGCAGAATGGTATGTCCCTGGCTTTAGCGGTAAGGCCCCTATTACAAAATAGCAACGCCTGTTATTAAGGCCCCTAAAAAAATATTGGTCCAACTCGTTTATATTAAAACTATTCCAGTGCCTTGATTGATCTCGCCTGAATTCAGGATAAAAGACTGTTGCAGCCTCTTCATCTGTAGCTGAAATTGTATTTGTACATCGCAACTCTATTGTTCGCATTCCTGCGTCTTGATGAATATCAACATTGCTGCTTTTTGCCCAACCCTCTTCTAGAGAATTAATGTGAATCCGGCTTTTATCATCTCGCACTTCAATACAGTTTGAAAAACCATTCTTTAAACTATAAAGATGAACATCACTTATCTTTTCCTGAAGATGATTGCTTAACACTTCTTCAAGATTTTTATCATCTGCAACGGTCAGATCCATCACCACTTGCGTACTGGCAAAAATATAATCTGCTGTTGTTTCACAACTTGAAGAGAATTGCTGCCAGTGCGGGCTTCGACAGGCCATAATTAAAAGCTCTGAAGCGTCTTTAGTGTCGGCAAGTGCTACGCCCGCCATATGCGCGATTGTGTAACAGCGTTCCTGCCATTCACTTTCGGCATTCGCACGCACCTTGTACTTCACTTCGAAGATGCCGAAGGTTGAGGCCAGTAGTAAATCTTCCCGTGTCATTTTATATCCGGTTTTAAAAGATACGACTTCGCGCCCATATAGTTTTCATTGGCCAGCATCGCGTCCAGCCCAGCGGGGCGGCGCTCCCAACCTACCTGTGTAATTTCAACATCTGCGAACTGAATAGGCGTGGTGTCTGCCGAATACCGCACCGAAGTTGCCCTTACATTTTGCGAATGGGATGAACTATGCGATGTGCCATATATTTTATTTTCACGCCCGTTACAAAGTCCGAACTCTGCTGCAAAATAGCCACGCCTGTTATTCGGGAAACGAAAATATGCCCCTTCAAGCTTATCTACGTCATAACAATGCATTCCGGGTCTTTTATCTATCGGTAGCCCTATATATATAATTGAGCCACATTCTTCATCATTCTCGGCAATTGTTATTGTTTCGGTGATGCGCTTGTCCGGATTATTAAAGTCATCATCATGAATATCGGTATTGGAACTTGGCCTACGTGTTAGAGAGGACAAATGAATCTCCCCGACAGGTCCCTCGCCCACAACGCCAGAGAATTTGCCTGAAAGCATTGTCCGTGGGCAGTTGGCAAGCGGGAATTTGGGGTTTACAGCTTCCCGCAATAAATCGTTTGTTTCACCGTCATTGGCAGGCAGTAAATTAACAACACCTTGCGTATTCGACGTTATATAGTCTGCCGTGCTTGTATATTCGGTCGGGAATTTCTGCCAGTTCTTGCTGCGAGATGAAAGCGCCAGCAGCTCTGCAGCGGCCTCGTTATCCGTAAGCGCTACGCCCGCCATATGCGCAATGGTGTAACAGCGTTCCTGCCATTCGCTTTCCGCATTCGCACGCACCTTGTACTTCACTTCGAAGATGCCGAAGGTTGAAGCTAGCAGAGCGGTTTCGCGGTCCATGGGTTTGTCCGGTTCCATGCCGTGAAACTACCCATTATTAATAATTATGTCAATAAGTTTCGGCGACCGAGCGCGAGCCTGTGATTTGCTCGGGCGAGGTACTCATACGAAAAGCCGGAATTGAGACCGTTACCGTTGTTCCGACACCGTACTCGGACTCAAGCTTCAGTTCACCGCCATGCATTTCGATCATGGCTTTGGCAATCGGCAGGCCAAGCCCCGTCCCCTGCTCCTGCCGTGAAGTCTGGAAGGCCTCGGGGATCTGCCCGAACGGCTCGAGCGCAGCCTTGATTTTCTCTTTCTTGATCCCCACCCCTTGGTCGGTCACTGAAAGCAACAGGTCACGCTCTTTCGAGAAATTAGCCCCCACGGTAATGGTGCCTCCCGCCTTCGAGAATTTAACGGCGTTGCTGATAAGGTTAATAAAGACCTGCCTGATAATCCGCGGGTCACCTTTTACATTCGGTATTTCGTTACCCAAACGCACATCAAACGTAATACCGCTACTGAACGCACGGGAAGACATCATGCGCACAACCGTGTCCATCAGCTCGGCGATATTGAATATCTGCTCGTCAAGTTCCACACGGCCAGCTTCGATCTTCGACATATCAAGCACTTCATTAATAATCTCGAGTAAGTGATTGGCGCTATAGTGCATATCCTCCAGATATTCGATGTATTTTTTGTGCCCCACAGGCCCGAAGGTTTCTTTGATCATCATCTCCGAAAAGCCGATGATAGCGTTAAGTGGCGTGCGCAATTCGTGTGACATATTGGCAAGGAAAGCCGACTTCGCCTGGTTCGCGGTATCTGCCTGATCTTTCGCCATACGGAGCGAAACCTCCATCTGCTTACGCAGGGAAATATCGATCATCGTAATAACCTGAAAACGCCTGCGCTGCGAAAGCTCGAGAATAGCCGTTGTATAAAGCACATCGGCAATTGAACTATCGTATTTCTGGATGCGCCCCTCACCGGTCGATCGCATGCCACCGGCAATGTTTTTATCGTGCGTTTGTTGCGCCTCTTCCTTCTCGTCGGGCAAGAACAATATCGAATAATCCTCGCCGATAATCTCGTCTTTCGGCCAGCCGAAATTACGCACGAACGCATCATTTACCCGCACCACGCGGCGGTGACGGTCGGTAACAATAATACCCACCTCACTGGCCTCGAACACAGATGTCAAAAGCGAAATAGCGTCATCACGCTCACGCTGAAGGATCGAATCGTCTTGGCTGTCTGGCTGTGCCATTACATCCATCAGCACAACTTTGCCGGTAGCCATATCAAGCAGCGGGTTTATCCAGAAACCATACACCCGTATGCCGCCCGGAAAGTTTGGCAGCACCTGAATTGTCACCGGCATACGCTGCTTGGCACAGACTTCGAATGATTGCTCGAAATGGCGTGCGTTTTCGCTATCCATAAATTCCTGCACGGCCTTGCCCAGTACCTGCTCGGGGCGGCGGTTGAAATATTCAAAAGCGCGGTGATTCATCTCCTTGATGACGAATTTTCCATCGGCCGACGGTGCCACCAAGAATCGGGGCACAGGCATGGCATCAAAAAGGCTTTTATGGTCTATTTCAGAGGTCATGGGGCAAAAACAGAATAACTCGTATTACAGTATTGTAATTAAAAGTAAATTATTGATTACAACCCCATTACGATACGGCGTATCGAAATTCTGCTAATTCTTATGGTAAAAGTGGTGCAACGCACAGAAATCATTGGAAAAATCGCCACACTTCAGAAAACGTTAAGAAATCCTTGATTTTTCAGCGATTCCCTGTTACCTTCATGTTTCTCAAGCGGTAATTCGCAGCGGGCGGTTTTTTACAGAATAAAATCTGTAAAGTGTATTAATCTTGTTCTAGGAAGGCACCTATCTCATGGCAAAAAACGATAATATGGAATTTAAAAAAGGCGATCACGTTGTATATCCAGCCCATGGCGTAGGTAAAATTGAAAGCATCGATACAGCCAAAATCGGCGGTATGGACGTTACCCTGTATAACATCTCCTTTGAAAAAGACCGTATGCGCCTCAAAGTGCCTGTTTTCAAAGCAAAATCAGCTGGTCTTCGTAAGCTTGTTAGCTCGGACCGTATGGAAGAAGCCGTTAAAACACTTAAAGGCCGTGCCCGTATCCGCCGCGTTATGTGGAGCCGCCGTGCTCAGGAATATGAATTAAAAATCAACTCAGGTGACCCAGTCGCCATCGCAGAAGTCCTTCGTGACCTCAAAAAGAAAACAGATGATGCCGAGCAATCATACTCGGAGCGTCAGATCTACCAAGCCGCGCTCGAGCGCCTCGCCCGCGAATATGCAGCTCTTAACAAGCTCACAGAAGCCGGCGCTTCAGAGCAGCTTGAAGGCCTGATGGGTATCAAGAAAACAGCCAAAGAGCCCGTTAACAATAACGAGCCAACAGAGGCAGACAAAGTTAAAAAAGTCGCTTAAGAAAAGTACTTATATTATTGAATTTACTGGCAAAAGCCGCCCCGCACCACAGGGCGGCTTTTTTGCATTTGACTAGCAAATATACATTATGTAATATATGTGAACGAGGTAAGTTAATGGCGCAACCAGGAAAAGCAAAAGTAATTGCACGTGCACTTGTATCAGCAGCATTTGGGCTGGCGGGTGGCATTATGCTCCTAGATAACGACAAGACAAACGATGGCGCTGGATTCCTGTCTCTTGCTGCCGCGGCAGCGGCAGGGGCTGCTTCAGTAAATGCTTCGCAAAAACTAAAACCCCCACAATAGAAAAATCTTAATATATGCAGGCCAATTTTTCAGAAGCTTCGAACCCGCCTGAAGGTGTTCTAAATATTATCTCGTTTGACGTGCATAATACGCTATACAAGAACGGAAAGCTTGATAAGCGGCTTTACGGTATCTTCAAAAAGTTACATGAGATGTGCGAAAATCAAGAAATTGATGTCGATGAAGTCTGTATTTTAACAAAGGGTGATGAGGGGGTAATGACCCTCGCGCTTATTGATGCCGGTATGGAGCCATGTCATTATGTAGGCTCAAAAGACGGTTTAAAGAACGAAACTATACTGATCGCAATTGATGACATGAGACCGGAATCACAAGGCTTTAAAGCTGTTCAGCATTTTTTACCCAACGAAGTAACACTGGAAAAAATCTTTGGTGCGCTCGGTCTTAACTCCGATGGTTCCCGCCCCACCTCGTCTGCACCACAAGATCCAGCGCCGTAATGGGGAACGTCGTTAAAATCTCTGACTTTACTCAGGCGGCACAAACGCTGCATATTCTTTCGCCCGAAATGCAAGAGGCCAAGAAGATCTACGAAGATATCCGCGGGCTAATAAAAACCGCCATACCTGATGATAAAAGCCGCTATATGGAGTATCTGGTTTTTCTGCATCGGCAAGCGCTTTGGCATGACGCCGTGGTCACACTAGCTTATAAATTCCCGTATTACACAAACAATGTTTATGGTGTACAGGACGGCCTGAAAATTGCGTTGGCCCTTATCGGGGCAACACCGGATGAATATAGTGAGGCTATTCGCGTTGCATCTCTTCAAGCAGCGCGTTATGAACGCGAAAGATACAAACTGATCGCCGGCCCCTTCTCGATTGAAGGAATTTTAGGAGACCAGTCGGAGAACCAGTATTACATTGATGCTTTTGTTAACAGAGGCTTCGCGAATTTTGCTTTTGCTACCCACCATGCAGGCCTGAATACACCGCAAGATATCTGCAAAGCTTTAAAAATTTCTGCTGCAGACTTACGGCAGATGGGGCGGCTTTACTGTAAACAAGTCAAAGGGGAGCATCGCCCCCATCACTTGCCTGAAGTAGCTGCGCAACAGAGAATGATCCTTGATTTCTCAAACGTTGTTGTAAACGAGCAAAAGCCTTACAGCTTCGGCGATCGCGTTGCGGCCATAAATGCCTTGTCTTTGAAATAGCTACTCAAACGCTTTGAATTCACGCACTTCATGGCTGAATAACGAAGCCTTCTCGCCCATATATTTTTTAATCAGCATCTCGACTGTGCCATCCTGCTGCAGCTCGTAAATACCGGCATCCAGCATATTCTTTAAATCATGCTCGCCCGGCCCCATGCCAATAACAATCGGGTATATTAAAAGTGGTTTGCCGGGGCTAATGTCTCTGATTTTGCCCGGATTACTACGCAGATACATATCAGCTGATATCAAATCACGCAGCGTTATATCAGCCTTACCTGCCACAGTATCATTAATAATGTCGGCAATACTTTGTGTTTCTGTTCCTAAAAATCTTTGCGCATTCGGGAAGAGTGCATCGGCCATCGTTGCCGATGCATCGCCTAATGTTGCGGTAATTTTATATTCAGGCGCATTTGCTTTCTGCCAGTTATTGTCGAAACGTGTATCATCGGTACGTACAAAAGCACTAATAGGGTCATAGAAAATTGGCCTTGTAAAAAGCGTTGTCACAGAACGGCTGGCAGAAGGCCAAAGGCCTGCACAGAAAGCATCGTAGCGGCCTGTAATAAACCCTTGGTTTATCTGGCCCCAACCTACTTCTTCCGTCCATTCTATTTTTATGCCTGCCCGCTTGCCAAATTCTTCAAGCATGTCGGGAAATATCCCCGAAAGAGCCCTTGTATTCGGATCTATTGTCAGGGTCGGTGGGTATTCGGCATAAGCACAACGCAACGTACGTGTTTTTATCACGCGGTCATAAGCAGTTTCTTTATTCGCCCCCCCACTACCACGTGGTGCGCCGAAATGCACGATAATGAGCGACATGACCATCGCTACAACGGCGGTAAAAACATACTGGCGGGGGATCATCTCTTACTCCTTGGGTGGGTACTGTGGCAGTGAATTAAACTTCAAAACATCATCGACTTTATATTTGCGGATAATCGCAAGTGTTGTCCCGTCATATTCCATTTCCCTGAAAGTCGCATCCATCATCGCTTTTAACTGTGTTTCGCCGGCAGGCAGAAACATGACAACCGGATAAATAGTCAAAGGCTTGTCGAGCAAACGCTTTATAGTGCCCGGGCGCATTGCCTCAAAATCACGCGCCATAATTTCAGGATTAATGACAAAATCGGCTTTCTTTGCAACCACATCTTCAAACATATCGCCAAGGTGGGAAAGCTCGGGCAGCGCTTTTTCTTCCGCCAGCGGGAAATAGCGCTTACGCAATATCGCAGGCGTACCGCCATCGATTGTCGAGAAACTATATTGCGGGTCGTTCAGTTCCTCGTAACTGGTGATTTTGCGTGGCTCGTCTTTACGGGCGTATATATAAATTGTTTCGTAATACATCGGGTCAGTAAACGCGATATAGCGTGAACGTGGCGCGTTTGGCCAGTACACACCGCAACCCATGTCAACACGACCTGTTTTAACCGAGTCAACAATTGTGCCGAAGCCAACCTCTTCAGCCCACTCGACTTCCAGCGAAAGCCTTTTTGCGGCTTCCATCATCATTTCATAGCCAAAGCCCGTTAGCTGATTTGTTTCCATGTCCTTGTAAAGACCGGGGGGACGCAAAGCATAGGCGCAGCGGATTTTTCCGCGCTCAAGTATGCGCGCCTGAACAGGTTCTCTTATTTCTGTGCTTCCACTCTTGGGCGCAGCCAGGTTGACGACCAATAAAGAAACAATAAGTGCTATAATAGCGGCTATAATATATATACGGTTCATATTTATTACTCTTTATATCCTGTTGAGGCGCGTAAAAACAATTTATCCCCCTGCTCGTATTTCTGCAGGATTTTCTCAACTGTGCCGTTCAGCACAAGGTAGCGTATAGTCCCACTTAGCATGGTTTCAAGGTCATGCTCGCCTTTTTTTACGGCCAGTACAGCTGGAAATACACGTAGCGGGCTTACCTCATTAACAACATCAAGCTGGTTCGGGTTATTGCGGATAAATTGCTGTGCAACTGCAGGCTCTACAAAGGTCACATCGGCTTTGCCTGTGGTAACCCCCATCATAATGTCACTATATTCTGTATCGGTGAGTGACAAGCCGCCAGAGTTCGGGAAGTCTGCCGCGCGGATATAGGCAGGGATCGTCCCGTCCTGATACGACACTTTAATTTCCGGCTTATCAATATCGGCTTTTGTTTTAAACCGGTCATCGCCTACGCGCTTATAGGCGTTAATAGGCACAAAGTAATATGGCGCCGTCATTTCTGTATGCGGCATAAAGTTTGGCCGCGCATAAATAGAAACACAAACCGCATCATAACGGTCGGTTTTCAGTCCTTCTACAATCGCTTTGAAAGGCACTTCCTCGGCCCAGTCAATTTTCAGGTTCAGTTCCTTGCCAATGGCTTCCACAATCTCGTAAACCGTGCCCGAGAGTTCGCCTGTATTCGGGTCTTTCATCGTCCCGAGGCCAATAATGCCATAGCCACAACGCAACGTTCCTGTGCGCATCACGCGCTCGTAAGATGTTTCTTTCTCAGTTTGCACGCTGCTACGCGGCTGCCCGAAATGTACAATGATGATCGACATAATGAGCGCAACAACGGCACTCAAAACATATTGGCGTGGTATCATGATAATCTCCCTCTAAAGAAATCCCCGCGCTGGCGGGGATTTTTATATTTGTTTTACTCAGCCTGTGGCTCGTTGTCATTATCCGGCGCGGCATCCTCAATACCTTCCGGTACGTCAACATCGTCGTCTTCCGTATCTTGCGTTAGCCACGCAACGGAAACAACTTTCTCGTTATCATCAACGCGGAACAACGTAACACCTTGCGCCGAGCGGCCTGTAATGCGGATATCATGCACCGGCATACGGATTGTTTGCCCTTGGTCAGACACAAGCATGATCTGGTGATCATCCGTTACAGGGAAGCTGGCGACCACTTCACCGCCATTTTTCTTGGTGAGGCTCATGTTTGTTACACCTTGCCCACCGCGGCCTGTTACGCGGTATTCGTAAGCAGAAGTCCGCTTGCCGAAGCCTTTGTTCGTGACAGTCAGAATAAACTGCTCACGCGCCTGCATTTCTGCGAAGCGTTCATCAGAGATTGCGCTATCAGCCACACCCTCTTCAGCTTCTGTGCCTTCTTCATCAGCACCGCGTAAAGCATTGGCACGTTTCAAATAGGCGGCACGCTCTTCAGGTGTTGCCGGCGCATTCTTCAGGATTGAAAGCGACATTACTTCATCGCCCTTACCAAGCTTAATACCGCGGATACCGGTTGACGTACGGCCTGCAAACACACGCACGTCATCGACCGAGAAGCGGATCGCTTTACCGGAACGTGTTGCCAGCAATACATCTTCATCTGCTTTGCAAATTTTCACGGCAACAAGTTTCTCGTCACCTTCAAGCTTCATGGCAATCAAACCATTTGCGCGGATATTGCGGAAGTCAGAGAGTTTGTTACGGCGCACGCCACCTTCAGATGTTGCGAAGAAGATATCGAGTTTATCCCATAGTTCTTCATCTTCCGGCAGGCGCATATAAACAGAAACATTCTCGCCCTGCTCAAGCGGCAACAGGTTCACAAGCGCTTTACCACGTGATTGCGGGTTACCGAGTGGTAACTGGTACACTTTCAGGCGGTGGACAATACCGCGTGAGGTGAAAAACAGAATTGGCGTATGGGTTGAGGCCACAAACATATCGGAGACAAAATCCTCCTCCTTCATGTTCACAGCTGTGCGACCCTTACCACCACGGCGCTGCGCGCGATAAGTGGCAAGCGGCGTCCGCTTCACGTAACCGCCATTGGTGACGGTCACAACCATATCTTCACGCTGGATCAACTCTTCGATATCCATATCAGCGTCTGACTCTTCAATCACTGTACGGCGCGGCGTTGCGAATTGCTCTTTGGCGAGCACAAGCTCGTCTTTCATCACACCGAACAATGTTTCCTTGCTAGCAAGGATAGAGAGCAGGTACTGGATCTCGTTTGTAATCTCTTTCAGCTCATCGCCGATTTTCTCGCGCTCGAGGCCTGTCAATTTCTGCAAGCGCAAATCAAGGATCGCTTTTGCCTGATCTTCAGAAAGGTTATACGTGCCATCATCATTCAGCGGATATTCAGGGTCATCCACCAGCTTGATAAGCGGCGCAATATCTTTGGCAGGCCATGCTTTTGCCATCAAGCCTTCGCGGGCTGTCGCCGTATCCGGCGCGTTTCTAATCAGCGCAATCACTTCATCGATATTCGCAACGGCGACGGCCAAACCGCATAATGTATGCGCACGCACGCGGCATTCGTTCAGTTCAAATACTGTGCGGCGTGTAATGACTTCTTCACGGTGACGAATAAATGTCGCAATAAAATCACGCAATACAACAGTTTGCGGGCGGCCATAATTGAGCGCAACCATGTTGCATGAGAATGATGTTTGTAATGGCGTGAATTTGAAAAGCTGGTTCAGCACAACATCGGCCTGCGCGTTACGCTGCAGCTCAATGACAACACGCACACCTTCGCGGTTTGACTCGTCGCGGATCTCGGAAATCCCCTCAACAATCTTCTCACGCGCCACTTCGCCAAGGCGCTCGAGCAAGCGGCCTTTGTTTACCTGAAACGGCACTTCCTCAACAATAATTGCTTCGCGCTTCTCGCGGATCTGCTCGAACGATGTTTTCGCGCGCATCATCACCGAGCCATTACCGGTGAGATAGGCATTACGAATGCCACCACGGCCTAAAATCAAGCCACCCGTCGGGAAGTCAGGCCCGGGGATATGCTGCATCAACTCTTCTGATGTCAGCGCAGGGTTTTCAATATAGGCGCAGCACGCATCAATCACCTCACCGGCATTGTGCGGGGGAATGTTTGTCGCCATACCAACCGCAATACCGCCAGCCCCGTTGATCAGCAGGTTCGGTAAGCGTGAAGGCAACACAGAAGGCTCTTCTGTTGACTCGTCATAGTTCGGGCGGAAATCAACTGTGTCTTTATCAATGTCGGCCAGCAATGCCTCAGCCGATTTCGCCATACGCGCTTCCGTATAGCGCATCGCCGCAGGGCTATCGCCATCCATCGAGCCAAAGTTACCTTGCCCGTCAATCAGCGGCAGGCGCATCGAGAAATCCTGAGCCATACGCACAAGCGCATCGTAAATCGCAAGATCACCGTGCGGGTGGTATTTACCCATCACGTCCCCGACGATACGGGCGGATTTCTTATAAGCTTTATCGGACGTGTAACCGCCCTCTTTCATCGCGTAAAGAATGCGGCGGTGAACAGGCTTCAAACCATCGCGTAAATCGGGCAATGCACGGCTCACGATCACGCTCATCGCGTAATCGAGGTATGATTTTTTCATCTCGTCTACGAGTGAAATATTCGGCATTTTCTGGGCGGTGTTACTCTCAGTCATCTCTTAAAAACCTGTCTTTTTGGAATTCGCGGAAACCTTAGCAATTCTGCGGCTTTGAGGCAATAAATAAGCGCCTAAAAAGGCGCTTTTTAACAGGTTTTTAGAGCCCCTAAAACTACCTGTTTTTATTGGGTTTTTTGGGGCGTTTGCGGGATGGCTGGCAAGCCGTTCGGGTACATCTTCTTCACGCGTGGGTCATTCTGCACACGTTGCTGCATTTCAGCCTGATATTTGTACAAGGACGCATCTACAACAGCCTTGATATCAGGGCGCATTTTACGCTCGATAATACGGCGTTTTGCCTCCGCCGAGCGCCCTAGCGGCGACGTGAAATAGATTTTCATGGCCTGCATCTCGTGCAGCGTGAAATTCTCGGCCATGGCAACAGAGGCAATTTCTTCGATCTTTTTGATATCAAGATCACGGCTCATGAAATCAAGGAAGCGTTTGCGCTCGGTGGGGTCTTGAATGGCATCAGCCTCTTCCAGAATGCCCTCTTTCACCTGTGTCTCCGTTTGCCAGATTACATGCAGCTCTTTGGCAATTGCGTAACGGTCAGGAAAATCAGCATCCTGCGTGGCAGGGTGCTGCTGTGCTGTTTGTTCTGCGCTTAACTCCTGCGCATGCGCGGCTGGTCCGAAAGCCAGTATAAAAAGCGTTAGAAATACAAAAAAATCAGAACGGAATATCGTCTTCAAGATCATCAACCTTTGCAGCGGGTCCGGATGGCGGGCCTGACGGTGCATAATCGTCATAACCTCCATCGCTCATACCATTATTATTGCTCGGAGCACCCGCTTTATCAAGTAGTGTCAGGCTGCCGTTGAAGTTTTTAATAACGACTTCGGTCGTATATTTCTCTTGTCCGTCTTTATCGGTGTATTTACGTGTCTCGAGAGCGCCTTCAATATAGACTTTTGAACCTTTGCGCAGATATTTCTCGGCTACATTGGCGATATTCGGGTTGAAAATTACAACGCGGTGCCATTGTGTTTTTTCTTTACGTTCGCCTGTTGATTTATCTTTCCAGCTTTCTGACGTTGCAACAGACAGGTTTACAACCTTGTCGCCTGATTGCATGCTACGGACATCAGGGTCGTTCCCCAGATTTCCAACCAAAATTACCTTGTTTACGCTACCAGCCATGGCCGTGCCCTTTCCCTTATAAAGAATCCTGTGTGAGCGGCCACCATAGAAAAACTGCGGCTTTTCTGCAATTTGTTTACGTTATGTTTCCCCATATTTTTCACACGCGTTTTAATTATGTCAATCAAGTTTTTATTTACTTTTGAACCCTCGATCTGTCACCCTAATTCAACAAAAAGTAAAAAACGAGTTGAAACAGGGATTGAGTAAAAACATGGGGTTAAAAGACGTACTACGTCCGCCGGCATCGCAAGCATTCCAGATTATGGATAAAGAGCTGCTTGATGCCGAAGACTTTGTCAAAGAAGTCCTTTCCGAAAAAACCCTCAACCTCCGCCATCTATTCAACGGGGATCTATTTGTAACTGCTGTTTATCTGGCAGGCGACAATGACGCTGATAATCTTGACCAGCCTCTTTTAAGATCATTGCTCGAAAATTACCTCGGTGCTGCACAAACCGATGAAGAACTACTCATCAACATCAACATGGCAAAAGAGTACATCGCTAAAGGCAAGTTCACACCACTCCCCTATTTTCTACGAAATATCATTGACCACGCAGGTATGATGACACGTGCGAATAAAACATCGTGGATCAATATGGTTCGCGGTGTAGGGCAACAGCTTTTCAAAAATGTACAAGCGGCAGACAGCGCGCGCATAGAAACCTATCTGAACAAAATGCTTGATGATACAGAGGAAGCCGAACTCAGATTTAAAGATGAAATCAGTGATCTGGAAAGAGCCATGACTGAGCGCGGGAAAATGCGCACCGGTGATTTCAAGGAAGTCGCAGAGCATCTTAAAGCGCGGAGTCCGGCAAATGATGATGAGCCGCCCCCCTCAAGTTCGCGTGAAGTGGTTCCTGTGCCTACGGCCAGTGTGCTTGAAAAACTCCCACCTGCCACACGTCAGTTATTAAAACATTATGGCTCGTTTCCAGGTGGCAGCATTAAAAATGTCCGCGATGCCAAACTCGCGGGTATGGGGCGCGAAGAAGAGCTTACACAGCTCGCTATTGCTCTGGGCCAACCAAAACGACACCATGCTATTATCAGTACAAAGGACCTTACTGAAGGAAATCGTCTGCTTTCAGCAGCCGCAAAACATTTTGCCCACGAAACAAACGCGTCTATTCCTGGTGGCGCTATTGTAATGAATATCGACTGGCAGTCATTATTTCTAGATGCATTGAATGTTTATAGCCGCACCGAATTACCGGGCTTAGGTGAAGGTGGTGCCGATACGAATGGCAACATTCCCCTTATACAACGCCTTATGGTTGATACATTATTCCGTACAATTAACAATATAAACGAAGAGAGCAACGAGAAGATCATTCTCGCTTTTGAAGATGTCGGCAAGATACGGGAAGCCCAATTTCCTTATTCCCAGCTCACCTACGAATACTTCAATCAGGCCGTCAGACGCTTTCCCCATCTACGCCTTATGCTTACACTGCAAGAAAAGCATGTCAGAGATTTCGAAGACCTGACACCGGAGCTAGGCAAGGTCAGTTCGCATATCAGGCTTGAAAATCCGCAAGAAGAAACATTGTTGGCATTGCTTGCACGGGAAGCGCAGGAGCATAACGGCCTTGAGGTATCAAAAGAAACATTGGTTTATTTGAGCCGCCTTGTAAAAAAAGAATTCAATAATGCCGCGCAAGTGGAGATATCGTCGCGTATTCTTGAGCGCGCGGCAACAATTGCACGTATGGGCAAAGCCCCTAAACTAACAAATGATCTTATTGATCTCTCTCTTGCACAGTTTATGGGCGTGAATAAGGACTATATCGGCAAAAATCTCTTTACGCGTATTAACGAAGCTATTCCTGCACTTGAAAAAGAAATTTTCGGGCAGGATGCCGCAATCAAAATTATTCGTAACGCTCTGCGGCCGCTTTCTTTCAACCTCAGTGATCCTGATCAACCTGCGGCAATTATGCTTTTCAATGGCCCGACAGGGGTTGGAAAAACCGAAGTTTCACGCATTTTAGCACGCGCCTATGGTGGCTCTGATGATGCTCTCATCAAAATCGACGGAACCGACTATTATGCCGAACACACAAAATCAAGAATTATCGGCTCACCTCCCGGGTATGTTGGTTATAAAGACGTCTCTATTTTTGAGAAACTTCTTAAAAATCCGAATGCCGTCGTTCTCATCGACGAGTTTGATAAAATGCACCCCGACGTTCAGAACATATTTATGAGCGCATGGGACAATGGCTATATCATTCTTTCCGATGGCCGCAAGGTAGACCTGACAAAAACAGTCTGGTGTATTACAGGTAATTTTGGCGCACATAAAGCAGCGTTGAATGTCGGCAAGCCTTTAGGCTTCAAGGACGTGCCACAAGACGATGATCTGGACGAAATTATGCAAGATATCGGTCAGGAAGAAATCGAGAAAGCGTTGCCACCCGAATTGGTCGGACGTATCCATCATGTTATTCCTTTCAACTATCTGAAGCGTGATGTCGTTGATAAAGTTATCCAGAAATATCTTGATAAAGAACTGGGTAAGTTGGCAGAGAAACTACCAAACGTTCAGCTAACATATAGCCCTGAAGTTATCGAAGAGCTTCGCAAAAAAGCGTATTCGAAACTTAAAGGCGTCCGCCCTGTCAAGAATGCTGTAAAGTCTCATATTTTATCAGAAGCTCTCGAGCTGCTAGCCCAAAAAGTGGAAGCCGGCGAACATGACTTTGAAAGAGATAATCTTTCAATCCATATCGAAAGTATCCATAAACCGTTTACAATATGGAACAGAGATGCTGCTAACGCCAACCCCCGCTTTAATGCACCGGTCTTCCAGTAATTTTTGTTGATTTTAGGGGTAAAGGCTCTATATAACCGCCTAGTATATATTTGGGTATACAGAGCCTTTTTTCATGTCACAAACATCCATTATCGTCCGCGGCGCGCGGGAACATAATTTAAAGAACATCACGGTTGAAATGCCGCGTGATAAGCTTGTCGTTATCACAGGGCTTTCAGGTTCGGGCAAATCATCTCTCGCGTTTGATACAATTTATGCCGAAGGGCAGCGTCGCTATGTGGAAAGTCTTTCCGCTTATGCACGCCAGTTCCTCGAGATGATGCAAAAACCCGATGTCGATGCGATTGACGGTTTATCGCCTGCCATTTCGATTGAGCAAAAAACAACATCTAAAAATCCACGCTCGACTGTTGGTACCGTTACCGAGATTTACGATTATATGCGTCTCCTCTGGGCGCGGGTTGGCATCCCCTACTCACCGGCAACAGGCTTACCTATTGAAAGCCAGACCGTCAGCCAGATGGTTGACAGGCTGATGACGCTCCCTTCAGGTACGAAGCTCTATATTACCTCTCCCATCGTGCGCGGCCGCAAAGGCGAATATAAAAAGGAACTCAAAGAGCTACAAGCTAAAGGCTTCCAACGCGTCAAGATTAACGGCCAGTTTTACGAGATCACCGAAGCGCCAACGCTTGATAAGAAATTCAAGCATGATATTTCCGTAGTCGTTGACCGGCTTGTTATCCGCGATGATATCGGTAACCGCCTGCCTGACTCTATTGAAACTGCTCTCAAACTTTCTGACGGGCTGATGATTGCCGAGAATGCAGACAGCAAAGAAGAAATGATTTTTTCTTCGCAGTTCTCATGCCCTGTTTCAGGTTTTACAATACCTGAAATCGAACCACGTTTATTTTCATTCAATAACCCGCATGGTGCCTGCCCGACTTGTGACGGGCTTGGCGTTAAACAATTTGCTGACCCGCAACTCGTTGTACCTGACCCGTCCCTCAGCCTTGAAGACGGCGCAATCGAGCCATGGAACGGCGCGTTCTACGGGTTTTATTTGCAAGCCATGGAATCTGTTGCCAAGAAGTTCAAATTCAGCACAAAAACACCATGGAACAAGCTGAAGAAGAAAGATCAGGATGTCATTCTGTACGGCACAGGCGATGTTGTTATCAATACCACCTATACATCCAAAAATGAAAGCTCGTGGAAAAGTAACAAGCCGTTTGAGGGGGTTATCCCGAATATCGAGCGGCGTTTGCGTGAGACAGATAGCAACTCGCAACGCGAGAAGCTCGAGCAATATCTTACCTATTCACCCTGTGACTCATGCCATGGCGCAAGGTTGAAACCAGAGGCGCTGGCGGTTAAAATCGACAAGAAAACAATCTCGGATGTTACCGCTTATTCCATCCGCGAGGCGCAAGACTGGTTTTCGTCACTCAATAAAAAACTCAAGCCACAACAGCTTGAAATCGGCACACGCATCTTAAAAGAAATAAACGAGCGTTTAAACTTCCTGATGAATGTCGGGCTTGAATATCTGAACCTCAGCCGTAATTCCGGCACGCTCTCGGGCGGTGAAAGCCAGCGCATTCGCTTGGCCTCGCAAATCGGCTCGGGCCTGACAGGCGTTCTCTATGTACTTGATGAGCCTTCAATCGGTTTGCACCAGCGCGATAATAACCGCCTGCTTGAAACATTGAAACGTCTGCGTGACCTTGGTAATACCGTTCTTGTCGTCGAGCATGATGAAGATGCCATCCGTTTAGCGGATCATTTAATTGATATGGGCCCTGGTGCCGGTGTGCATGGCGGCACAGTGGTTGCGGAAGGCACACCATCACAAGTGATGAAGGTGAAGAAAAGCGTGACCGCGCAATATTTAACAGGCGAGCGCGCAGTACCTGTGCCCGCCAAGCGCAGGCCTGCCAAACCAGACCTGAAATCAAAAGGTAAAAAAGCCCAGACAATAAAAATCACCGGCGCTTCGGGGAATAACCTCAAAAATGTAACAGCTGAAATTCCGCTCGGCACATTTACATGCGTTACCGGCGTTTCAGGCTCGGGCAAATCAACCCTTGTACTCGACACACTTTTCCGTGCCGCCAGCAAGAAATTGCTGAATAGCCGCGATATACCAGAACCTTATAAAACACTTGAGGGACTCGAGCATATCGACAAGGTGATTGATATCGACCAGTCCCCTATTGGCCGCACGCCGCGCTCGAACCCTGCAACTTATACAGGTTGTTTTACACCGATACGTGAATGGTTCTCGGGCCTGCCCGAAGCCAAAGCACGTGGCTATGACGTAGGCCGTTTCTCTTTCAACGTAAAAGGCGGCCGCTGTGAAGCTTGCGAGGGCGATGGCGTTTTGAAAATAGAAATGCACTTCCTGCCCGATGTCTTCGTGACATGCGATACCTGCAAAGGCAAACGCTATAACCGCGAAACGCTGGAAGTAAAATTCCGTGATAAATCTATCGCCGATGTACTGGATATGACGATTGAAGAAGCGGCTGACTTCTTCAAGGCGGTGCCATCTATACGCGACAAGCTGGAAACGCTTAAAGATGTTGGCCTTGGTTATATCAAGCTGGGCCAGCCTGCCACAACGCTTTCGGGCGGCGAAGCGCAGCGCGTGAAACTCTCCAAAGAGCTTTCCAAGCGTTCAACAGGCCAAACGCTTTATATTCTTGATGAACCAACAACCGGTTTGCATTTCGAAGATGTGCGTAAGCTTCTCGAAGTGCTGCATCGTCTGGTCGACTCAGGGAACACCGTTCTCGTTATTGAACATAATTTGGAAGTCATCAAAACCGCTGACTGGCTCATCGATATCGGCCCCGAAGGCGGTGATAAAGGCGGAAAAATTATTGGTTCCGGCACACCCGAGGATGTCGTCAAAATTAAAGAAAGTTACACTGGCCAATATCTGGCTCCTTTGCTAAAATCTGTCAAAGTACAGAAAATTGCAAAGGCCTCCTGATGTTAAAATATTTTATCGTTGCTTTCACGCTTCTCTTCTTCCTCTCTCCTTCGCCTGTTCACGCAAAATACGAAACACCGCCATATGTGGTTACGCAAAGCTGGGGCAAGGTCGAGCAACGCATCTATAAGCCATACATTGTCGCAGAGGTTACAGTTGATGGCCCTAAAGAGCAGGCACTTACAAATGGCTTCAAACAAATTGCTTCCTACATTTTCGGCAAAAATGTACCGAACGAAAAAATCTCCATGACAGCCCCTGTGACGCAGGAGCCAGCAGAAAAGAAAGAAAAGCCTAAGGGCGAAAGCATCCCTATGACGGCTCCTGTCACCCAGCAGGGTGATACAGCAAACGGCCCGTGGAAAATCCAGTTTATGATGCCGGCTGAATATACGCTTGAGACACTCCCTAAACCTGAGAATGAAAATATAAAACTTTATCAGGTGCCTGAGCGAAAATTCATGGCATTGCAATTCTCGGGCTTTGCAAAACCCGATAATTTTGCAAAACGTGTAAAACAACTACGTGAGTTTATGGAGCTTCGTAATTTCCGACCAGCAGGGGAACCTGTCGAGGCTTACTACGACCCACCATGGCAATTGCCATTCCTCCGCCGCAACGAAGTGATGATTGAAGTGCATTAGCAACCATGATTAATGCGTTTTAAGCCTTCAAAATCAATAGTTTACATATTTAATAATAATTAACTTCTGCCCTGTATTTTTGTAATAAATACAGGGATATAACTATGAGCGAGATCGATTTAGGTAGCCGCTTCGATGAGCTTTCAGCGCCAATAAAACGTGCAACATCTGCCGTGTTTTATTATAGACACCCTGGCACGAATGACATCACGGCATACATCATGGAACGCCAGAGTGAAGATTATAGCCGCAAGCAAAATCATACACCGCGTGGCTTGCTAGGTGGTGAACATGAAATCGGTGAAAGCGATATGGACGCCCTCTTTCGCGAGCTCCGCGAAGAGTTGCCGCTAAATCCCGAGCTTGCTGGCGATGTTGATACATTCATCAATGAAATGTCGTCTGAGAATATTAAGCTTATTCATCAGCGCGTTTTACGCCCTGAAAAGAAAAACTGGTGGCTTTCAGCGAATAATGTCTATGGCGTGGAGCTTACTACTGCACAACATGAAGCACTCCAGAATATTCTAACTGCTGTTCAGAACGGTGAGGCAACATTAAGCGACGAAGTAAAAACAATTACCGAGATTGACCTTGATACGCTTGCTGCAGATGCCAGTGCAAAAGGCATGAGCCATACTTATGAAGTTGAAGCGCTTATCAAGCTGCATCAACTCATTCGCAATGATGTCCCCGCACTCCCTTTAACCAGCGAGACAATAACAGATGCAGAAGGCCGTGTTTTCCCTGTTGTTGATACGGCCAATATAGACTGGACGAATACAGTAACTGCTTATAAGCATGCTCCACGCTATATAAGGGTCTCCCCCGGAGACGAAACTATCATTACTGTAAATTCGGAAACCGGCGCAGAAACTATAACCACTACGAATAAGGGCGACCTTGTTTTTACAGTTTATGACTTTGATGCCACTGGTAACTATGTAGCAACCCAAGACTCTTATGTTCCTGCAACGGACGGCATACGTTGGACAGCTGCCGATCTGGAGGCGCAAGGTTATTATAAGATTGATGATGCCGAAGATGTTCGAGGCTTCTATATGCGTGATATCGAACACTCCATGATGAATATTCTGCCCTATGCAGTCACCCAGCCATGCGTTATTAAGAATGCTTATGGCGAAGGCCGCCATCAATTCCTCCAACTGGGCGCAATGTTGAAACAAGGCGAGCATGGTAGAGCTAGTGGCACAAACCTAGCCCCTTTTACACGCACATGGACAATCCTGCCTAAAGACAGTGTTCTGAGTCTGCCGGCGGAAAAACCTGCTCCTACAAAAAATGATATAGCGCCGTAAGCATTTCAGCTTAGATGTTTAATACACGCTTCAACGTTTCATGCAGCACGTCAAAATCGACAGGTTTTCCAAGGTAGGCCGCGGGTTTGAAGGCTTTTACAGCCTGTTCGTCGCGCGGGTCGGCCAAGGCTGTAAGGAATATAAACGGCACTGTCTCATATTGCGGGTAAACGGAGCGCAGAAGCTCGATAAATTCAAACCCTGTCATCACGGGCATGACGCGGTCACAGATAATACAATCAGGCTCGGTGTCTTGTAGCTTTTTCAGTGCTTCCTTGCCGTTACTGGCATAGACAATGTTATAGCCCGATGCTGTAAGCTCGTCCGTAATCAGTTCGGCAAGCGCGGCTTCATCTTCAACCAGCAGAATTGTTGTCATCTTTTATCCTCACTTCACGTGGCAGAAGCACCGCAAAACTGCTCCCCTGCCCGAATTTACTATGCACCTGAATAGTACCACCCAGCAGGTTAACAAGCTCTTGCGTCAGGCTCAACCCCAAGCCCGTCCCCGGAATAGAGGCCGCCGAGGTTGCGCGGTAGAATTTCTCGAAAATATAGGGGATCTCGTGCTCGGGGATACCGATGCCGTTATCCGCTACAACAATATGTATGTGCCCGTCCTGCTCGTAGCAAGAGACATTTACTTTAGGGCTTTCAGGCGCATATTTCACCGCGTTTGAAAGCAGGTTTGAAAGAATGATTGTTATCAGCTTTCTGTCCCACACCACTTCGTCATCGGCGAGTTTAATTTCCAGCGCCAGTTCCAGCGCCTCATGCACCATGCGCTGCTCTTCGCACAAAAGCCCGATGAGGGCCGCAATATCGAATTGCTGCAAAACAGGCTTTAACATCCCCGTTTGCAACGAGTTTGCAGAAAGCACACCATCAACCATTTGCAATAAGCGTGATACAGCGCCGCGTATTGCTTTGGTACGTTTCAAAACCGTTTCACCTGAAAGCTCGTCGGGCCTGCGTTCCATTAACTGCGCATTGCCATCAATAATCGCAAGCGGTGTTCTAAACTCGTGGCTCACCATACTGATAAACTGTTTTTGCACGGCGGTGGCTTCTTGTTCTTTTTCAAGCGCGCGTTCAAGCTCGCGCTGCTTGGCAGCCAATGCCCGTTCCTGCTTTTTATATTCGGTAATGTCAGTGGTCGAAACAATCGTCCCTTGCCCATCAGGGAGCGGTGAGGCTGTAACGCGTAAATACCGCCCGTTTTCCAGCGGAAACTCGATCTGGCCTTTCAGGTCATACCAGAAATCCTTGGCGTGCTTGTAGCGTGGGTCTTCTACCGCAACCCCCGTTTCCTCGGCCATGCGGTCAAAAACCTCGTAAACGCTGGCGCCAGGGGTTAAAAAATCGGCATTTTGGGGGTAAACACGCCTGTAATGGTCACTTACGAAGAAGATCCGCTTTTCCGAGTCAAAGATAATGAAGGCATCGGCACTCACGGCAAGTGCCTGTTTCAGAAGGTTAATATGGTCTTTTTCGTCCATTTTTGGCAGTTTTCCTAGGCCTACGCGAAGCTTCGCTTGACATTATAAGGGGCAATCATATAAAACGTCACTTCAATAATAAAAAGGCAGGTTTAATATGTTTGCAATTATTAAAACCGGCGGAAAACAGTACAAAGTCAAAGCTGGCGACAAAATCAATGTCGAGAAGCTAGACGCCGCCGCTGGTAAAAAAATCACTTTCGAAGAAGTGCTACTCGTGGGCGATGACAAATCATCCAAAGTTGGCGCACCATTCGTATCAGGTGCATCGGTAACAGCCGAAGTGGTCGAGCAAGGCAAAATGCCAACGGTTATCGTTTTCAAAAAACGCCGTCGTCAGAATTCACGCCGCAAGAACGGTCACAGACAGTTATTTACAACAATCAAGATTACGGACATCAAGGCCGCTTAAGGAGATAGACAATGGCAAGTAAAAAAGCAGGTGGTAGTACCAGAAACGGACGCGACTCAGCTGGTAAGCGTCTTGGCGTTAAAGTAGCTGGTGGTCAGGAAATTCAGGCTGGCGGCATTATCATTCGTCAACGTGGCACAACATACAAAGTCGGCAAAAATGTTGGCTTGGGTCGTGACCACACAATCTTCGCCCTCGTTGATGGCGTTGTACAATTCAAGCGTGGCGCTGATGACCGTTCAATCGTGAACGTTGTTCCAGCAGCCTAGGGCTCTTTTAAAGTTTAAATGAAGGGGCGGAAGCCCCTTTTTTTATTGGTATAGAGAAAAACGATGAAATTTCTTGATGAAGCAAAGATATTTGTAAAAAGCGGAGACGGCGGTGCCGGCTGCGTAAGCTTTCATAGCGAGAAATTCGTTGAATTCGGCGGCCCCGATGGCGGCAATGGCGGCAAAGGCGGCGACATTATATTCGAAGCAGCCGGAAACCTGAATACGCTGATGGATTACCGCTACGCACAACATTTCAAAGCCAAAAAAGGTGACCACGGCCGCGGTCGTAACTGCTCGGGCGCACACGCCCCTGACCTCGTCCTTAAAATTCCTGTCGGCACGCAAGTGATCGATGAAGACGGCGAGACTGTGCTTCTAGATTTTACGCATGAAGGCCAGCGCGAAGTTTTCCTGCGCGGCGGCGATGGCGGCTTTGGTAACGCACATTATAAAAGCGCAACCAATCAAGCCCCGCGCAAATTCACACCCGGTTGGCCCGGGCAAGAGCGTGATATCTGGCTTCGTTTAAAGCTAATTGCCGATGCCGGTTTGGTTGGTTTGCCGAACGCTGGGAAATCAACTTTCTTGGCAAGCGTTTCTGCTGCAAAACCAAAAATTGCCGATTACCCATTTACAACACTACACCCGAACCTTGGCGTTGTCCGCATTGATGATGGCGCATCCTTTGTGATTGCCGACATTCCAGGGCTTATTGAAGGCGCACATGAGGGGTTGGGCCTTGGTGATAAATTCCTCGCTCATATCGAGCGTACATCCGTTATTCTGCATCTCGTTGATTGCATGAATGACGACCCCGCCGAAGCCTATAAAACTATCCGTAACGAGTTAAAAGAATATGGCGCCGATCTTGCGAAAAAAACCGAGATTATTGCCCTGACCAAAGTTGAAGCCATTGGCCCCGAACTAGCCGAGGATGTTGCTAAAGAATTCGAGAAAAAAACGAAGAAAAAGCCCTATTTAATATCATCTGTTGCAGGGCTTGGCATTCGCGAGGTTTTGTCTAAACTATATGAGGTCATCACCGAACAGCGTCATCCCGACGAAAGTCGGGACCTATAGAGAATTCCGGCCATGCATAAAGGTGGTCACGTCTATATTATTGCCAGCAAACGCTATGGCACACTTTACACAGGCGTCACGTCCGATCTCAAAAAAAGAATCTACGAGCATAAAAACGAGCTTTTTGAAGGATTCTCAAAAACGCATCGCATAAAAAACCTGGTTTACTACGAGCCTCATGAAACCATTGAATCTGCAATTCTTAGGGAAAAACAAATCAAAGAATGGAAAAGAGCATGGAAAATAGAGCTTATTGAGAAGTCAAATCCATACTGGTATGATTTATATGACCACATAAAAAAGTGGTAATAACCTCCCTATGGGTTCCGGCTTACGCCGGAATGACGGTAAAAAATGATAGTACCCATCACAGCTGACGATTTCCGTTACGCCCCCATCAAACCTTTCAAGCATGGTTTTCTGGCCGAACAAGACGGTCATAAAATTTACTACGAACAAGTCGGCAACCCTGAAGGCGAGCCTATTCTATTTTTCCATGGCGGCCCTGGTGGCGGCTGCACAGAAAAACATCGTCGCTTGTTTGACCCAGCCTTTTTTAACGCTGTGCTGTTTGACCAGCGTGGCTGTGGCCGCTCGAAACCAAATGTATATGACGACCCGAAAAACGGCTTCAAACATAACAACCCGCAAAAATTATTAGAAGACGCCGAACGCCTGCGCGAGCATCTTGGCATCGAGAAATGGCATGTTACGGGCGGCTCATGGGGCGCCACACTGGCCCTGCTCTACGCCAAATATTATCCCGCGCGTGTAAAATCGCTGACCATTAGTGGCATCTATCTGGGGCGCAAGTCAGACAATGACTGGTACATCAATAATATGAAGCGTTTCTACCCAGAAGCCGAAGCTGGCTTTGTGAAAAGCTTCAAGGTAAAAGGCGACAGGCTGACCGCGCTTTACCGTACAATTATCAAAGGCACAAAAAAGCAGCGCGTAAAAACCGCTATGGCGCTAGGCGAATTTGAAGGGCAATGCGTTGCCCTCGCATGGGACAAGCCTGATAAAAAGAAAAAACCGACAAAAGATGACATCAAACACTCCATGGTTATCGGTTCGCTTGAAACCTATTACATGAAAAACCATGTCATGAGTGAAAACTGGTACAAAGATGCAAAAGCCAAAGCTGCGTTTAAAAAAATCAAGGACATTGCCATTTTAAACGGGCGGCACGATGTTATAACGCCACCAATATGCGCTTTCGAACTTCATCAAGCGCATCCATCATCCACGCTTACCATTAATGATTATGGCGCACACAGTAATAGCGACATTGAAAACATGGCACGCCTTATGAACGCCCTTAACAGGCTGAAATATAAAACAAGGAAGAAATAATGAGAACCGATCTGCCGCAGACAATTTACCTGAAAGACTATAAAGAGCCTGCTTTCAAGGCAACCCATGTCGACCTCACATTCCGTATCTTCGAAGACCGCACAGAAGTGCGCACTGTATCTAAGGTTATTAAAAACGGGAACCATAAAGAGCTGCTTATTTTAAACGGCGAGCATATGCGCCTGAAATCATTACAGGTGAATGAAAATTACGTACCCTACCGTAAGGACGATAAAAGTGTCACCGTCCCGAACCTTGGTGATAAATTTACGCTGGAAATAGAAACAATTATCGAGCCTGCCAAAAACACAGCGCTTGAAGGCCTGTATATGTCGCAAGGTATTTACTGCACGCAGTGCGAGGCCGAAGGCTTCCGCCGCATCACCTATTATATTGACCGCCCCGATAACATGGCGACTTTTACAACGCGCATCGAGGCCGATAAAAAAACGCTTCCTGTTCTGCTTTCAAACGGTGATCTTGTTGAAGAAGGCGAACTGCCCGAGGGCCGCCACTTCACGCTCTGGAGCGATACAACGCCCAAACCCTGCTACTTATTCGCGCTTGTTGCGGGTGATCTGAAATTTATTCAGGATGAATTCAAAACCATGTCAGGCACCAAGGTTGACCTGCGCATTTATGTGCGTGATGGCGACCAAGAGCAATGCGCACATGCTATGGACTCGTTAAAACGCTCCATGAAATGGGACGAAGAAACATTCGGCCGCGAATACCAGTATAAACGCTTTAATATTGTTGCGGTCAGCGACTTTAACATGGGCGCAATGGAAAACACCTCACTCAATATTTTCAATACCGCGCTTACGCTTGCCCATGCCGATACAGCAACCGATCTCGATTTCGGCCGTGTTGAAAGTGTTATTGCGCACGAATATTTCCACAACTGGACGGGCAACCGCATTACCTGCCGTGATTGGTTTCAATTATCCTTAAAAGAAGGCTTCACGGTTTTCCGCGATCAGGAATTCAGTGCTGACATGGGTTCTCGTGCCGTGCAGCGTATTGACGATGTTGCCCATTTACGCCGCATGCAATTCCCCGAGGACGCCGGGCCAATGGCGCACCCGATCCGCCCCGATAATTATATCGAGATCAATAATTTCTATACCATGACTGTGTATGAAAAAGGCGCAGAGATTGTCCGCATGCAAAAAACGCTGCTCGGCCCGCAGAAGTTCCGTGAAGCAACTGACCTTTATTTTAACCGTTTTGATGGTCAGGCCGTTACATGCGATGATTTCGTGCAATGTATGGCCGATGTTTCAGGGCTTGATATGAAACAATTCAAACTCTGGTATTCACAAGCCGGTACGCCACGCGTAAAAGCACATGGCGCCTACAGTGCCGACCATAAAACCTACACACTTATTCTCGAGCAATCTCTGCCACCAACACCGGGGCAAAAGCACAAAGAACATATGCACATTCCTGTTGCCATCGGCTTTATCGGGCCAAACGGGCAAGATATCCCGCTTGAGAACGGTGAAACAACCGAGATCATTCATTTAAAACAACAGCGGCAGGAATATGTGTTCAAAAATATCGGCGCAAAACCTGTTACATCTATTCTGCGCAATTTCTCGGCCCCCGTTATCCTTGAAACTGACCATACGGAAGAAGAACTACGCTTCCTGATGACACATGACAGTGACGGCTTTAACAAATGGGAGGCAGGCCAGAATTATATGCTCCGCACCGTCAACCATCTGCTAGCAGGAACTGACGCGAACGAAAAAACATTCCTCGACACAATGGAATCCCTCTTCCAGCAAGCGCTCGAGAAAAATGCCGATCATGCACTACTGGCCCGTTCTGTTGTGTTGCCCGAAGTTGGCATTATTGGCCAACAACAAGCGGTAATTGACCCCTCCGCTATTTACGCTGCACGCCAGAAATTGCGCACAGCAGTGGCGGCCCACAGCGCCAAAACGCTTGAGAAAATCTACGACACACTTGGCGGCAAAGCATCAGAAGGCCTCAGTGGCAAAGCCATGGGCGCACGGGCGCTACGGAATGTTGCGCTTTCATACCTCACAGCTGATGGCTCACACACCGATAAAGCCGTGAAACAATACAAAGACGCCCGCAATATGACCGAGCGTATCGGCGCGCTGACAACGCTTCTTGATACAAACGCGCCAGAACGTGATGCGCTTTTTGCCGACTTCCTGACACGTTTCGAGCGTTACGAACTGGTGGTCGATAAATGGTTCTCGCTGCAAACACAGGCCGTGCGTGAAACAACGCTTGCCGATATTCAAGCCCTGCGGAGCCACAAACTTTTCAATATCAAAAACCCGAACCGTGCGCGTTCGCTGTTCAGCGCATTCTCCATGAATAATACGGTGATGTTCCACCACCCTTCAGGCGCCGGCTACAAGTTCCTTGGTGACGCTATTATGGAGCTAAACCGCATCAATCCGCAGATTGCTTCCCGCCTGCTGACACCACTTCGTGAATGGCGGCGCTACACGCCCGACAGGCAGGAAAAAATGAAAGCAATCCTCGAGCAAATCAAAGTCTCGCAAGACCTTTCAAAAGACGTTTTTGAAGTCGTGAGCAAGAGCTTGGCGGCATAAATGAAATTAAAAATTACTACGCATGATGAAGAATGGTCGCCAAAATATTTTGCAGTGATCGTAGGTATTTTTTGCTCTCTCTATATGATTTGCACAGCCTTAAATGCCAAGCTTATTAGTATTTTTGGTGTTACGCTGCCAGGCGGGATTCTTACATTTCCGCTTTGCTGCATCATTACAGATCTACTTACAGAGGTTTATGGGTTTAACCGTACAAGGCAGGCCATCTGGACTGTACTGGCAGGTACCATTCTTTTCGCTGTTTTTAATGAAATTGCCATTGCCTTGCCCTACCCATCTTTCTGGCAAAATCAGGCAGCTTTTGAAACAATTTTTTCTACCACATGGCGTTTGGCACTTGCTGGTTGCCTTGCTTGGGTTGCGGGTGAATTTGCTAACACTTATATCATGTCTAAAATGAAGATCGTCCAGAATGCCCGCAATATGCCTGTAAGATTCATTGCTTCAACTGCTGCAGGACAATTCTTCGACAGCGCGGTATTTATAGGTGTCGCTTTTCTTGGTACAATGCCATTACAAAATCTTGTTATTATGGGCTTCTCGGTCTGGATAACAAAAATCCTCTATGAGACACTCTTTCTGCCCCTATCAATACCGGTTACCAAGTGGGTAAAAAACCTGGAAGGCGTCGAGCACTTCGACCGTCAGAAGATCTCTCTGGTATAATTAGGGCCCGCTCACTGCCTTTACGCAGATGTGCAGCGCTACGCCTTGAACTGGTAGTAGAAAATCAAAGCTGTCCTCAAATCTCTCGAAAGACTTTGCTGCATTGGTGATTATCCTAACCAATCCCCAGCAGCTTGATCGCTACGGGCACATACACAAGTGCAAACAAGGTTGTGAATAATACACCCATGGCTGCTTTTGCAGGGTGCATATCGAAATGCGTAGCAAAGGCAATATTGTTTGCGCCCATCGGCACGATCGAGAAAAGCAGAATAGGTTTGTAGAAAGTTTCGCCCAGTAAATGCAGCCAGTGTTGGTCGGCATATATAATGCCCATGGCAACAAGCGGCCACATAATAAACCGTACGCCAAACATTGTCGCCATAAAGGGCATATCAATTTTGAATTTGTCGATCTGGGAGAGGCCAAGGCCGATAATCATCATCCCCAGCACCGTATAAGCCCCTTTGAAAAGCCCGAGTACATTATCGGCCACCGGCGGCAGTTGTACATGAAAGGCACTGAGTAAAATCCCGATAAGAATCGCATAAATAACAGGGTATTTGAAAATATTCAGGAAGCTCTCCCACGGCCCCTTGTTACCGCGCGAGATATAATACATGCCCAAACTATTCTCGAAGAACTGGAAGCTAACGCCAGTCACAATATAAGCAGCCACCATTTCGGGCGGGAACAGGGCAAAGGCAATCGGGATGCCGAAATAGCCCCAGTTGTTGGTGCCCGTTGTAAGCGCCGCGAGGTAAGCCGTTTTAGGCTCGAGATAAAGCCGCGTAATAACAAGCGTCAGGAAGCCGAAGAAGCAGGCCAGCGCGAACATGATGATGGGCGAGATAATGGCCCCTGCACTGAAATCCAGCTTTGAAATACTCAGCATAAACACCATGGGCGAGATCACAAAAATCGTTAGCGTGGTGATTGATTTCACGTCGATCTTGGCCAGTTTTCCTACAATATAGCCCAGCACGGCGATAGCGTAGAGCGGGAGAAGCTGCTGAAGGAGGTTGAGATAGAGCGGGTCCATTTCGTTCAAGCCTAGCACATCCACTCCCCCCCCTCGAAGCCCCCCTAGCGCCTTGAAAGAAGGCTGAAATTTTTTCTTGCATCGCTGGCACGATTCGCATATAAACTGAGTTACGTACGTGCCAATGGCCCGCGGCCTCCCACCAATGGAGGCGCCCCTTAAGGGTAAGTCCCCTACAAGGCTGGTTATGTAACGGCGAACTTTTTTTGTTTTAACCATCAGGCGCTTTAAAACGCTTGGTATTTTAATAAAGGGTTTTCGCTCTTAGATAACTGAAACTGCCTTGTGAGCAGGGTTCGCATCCCCTCTTACATCAACAGATCTTCACATGTCTAAGGCGTCGCTGCAGGAGGCCATAATGACTATAGAGATCGTCCCCGTCACACAGGACAATGTGGAGCAAGCCATTGCGCTTGCATGCCAGGTATTTAAAAAAGGTGATCATTACGCCATCAGACAGGAATTCCGCGCTGCCGTAGGTCTGGAGCCGGAAAACACCGATGTTCAGGATGTAATGGAAATTTACCGCTCCGGTTATGTGATGGCGTTGAAAGACGGCGTTCCTGCCGGCTTTAGTGGCTATTACACCCAGATAGGCCATGAAGAAGATATCTGGCTCGGCTGGACAGGCGTTCTGGGTCAATTTGGGCGCCTCGGCATTGGAGAAATGATTACTGAAGCCGCCTTTAAAGCCGCACCAACCGAGGGTGTAAAAAATCTGCGTATCTGGACAACAGACGAAGATCAATATGCCAGCGCGCGTCGCCTTTACCAGCGCATGGGCTTTATTGAGGAGCGCTATAGCCGCACCGCAAAGCCATGGGAAAGCTTGAGCATTGCCCGCGTCTTTACCAAAAGTGCAGAGCCTGAAAATGCTCTTCGCAACGCATGGGCTAATTCCGCTTACCGCCTGCCCGACCTTGAACTGTTCGACCAGCCACGGATGAACGAAGTCGTGCGCGAACGCTCCGAAGAAGGCACAACCAGAAGATACGCTGTGGGCTAAGCCAGATGTCTGCATCTGAAGCCCAACGCCAAGCCTTTGCACAACCTGCCTCTAATGGGCCTGTTGTAAAAACAGTGCTTGGTGAAGTACAGGGTTTTACAAACGGACAAACAGGCCAGATATGCTTTTGGGGTCTTCCCTATGCCGAGCCACCGGTCGGTGAATTACGCTTTAAATCCACTATGCCTAAAAAACCATGGCAAGGCGTTCTGCAGGCCACCGCTTTCGGCGCTTCAGGCCCGCAAGTGTTCGATGTTACGGAAGGCTCTTACGAAGAATTCACAGGTCATAAAACCCCGCCCAATAACAACCCGTGGATTGGCTCCGAAGACAATCTGACGCTGAATATCTGGACTCCTGCCCTTGATGGAAGCAAGCGACCGGTCATGGTCTGGATTCATGGTGGTGCAAACTGGCTGGAAAGCAGCCGCCTGCACACATATCACGGAGATAATTTTGTTAACAATGGTGATGTTGTCTTTGTTTCACTTAATTACAGGCTTGGTATCTTCGGCTGGCTTGATGTCAGTGTTCTAGGTGGAGAAGAATACAAAGGCAGCCATAGCAACGGGCTGAAAGACCAGCTATGCGCCCTGCAGTGGATCAAGGAAAATATAGAAGCTTTCGGCGGCGATGCCAGCAATATTACAGTAATGGGTGAATCGGCCGGCAGCATTGACCTAAGCTGGCTTCTCACAAACGGTCATTTAAACGGTATCGCCAAACGTGTCGTCCTGATGAGCGGCATTGCGGGCCTAATCGGCCTAAGTGGAGATCTGGGGCACGGCTTTACAGAGGCCTTTGCACAGGAACAGGCAAAAACTTTCCTTGATAAAATGGGCATAAACTCCATGGCGCAGTTGCAGTCATCAACAACTGACGAACTCATGGCCCGCGTATCTCATATCAACCAGACAGAACCCACACTAACCGTTATGGATTCCCAGTTCTGGCCACGCATGAGCGATGATTTCACACCGCTTGATCCTTTCCGCGCTGCTGAAAAATACGGGAGCCACGGCATTGATGTTATCGTTGGCTATACGGCCTATGAAATGGGGCTTTGGCTTTTCTGGGATGAAACACTCGATACTCATCCGTTTTCATGGTCAGCCGCACAACTTGGTTACCCACAAGACACTCAAACGCTTGAAACAGCCCAAGCAGCTTACGCGCCTATGGGCGACCCCGAGGGCGTACAGGGTATGAACCTGATTGGCGACTCTATTTTCGTTATTCCGTCTTACTGGTTTGCCGATATTCTTGCCCGTAAAGGCGAAACTGTGAGGCTCTTCCAGTTTGACTGGCAGGCCGATAGCCGCCGCAAGGCATTACACGCGGCCGATCAGGCTTTTCTTTTCGGCAAGCTCGAAACACATGCGGCACAGCATCTTCTTGGCCCCGCGGCTGATACAAACGAGAAAACCAAGCGTGTGCGCCTCTCGACAGCTATGATGGAATCTATTCTCGGATATGCTAAAAACGGCGCTCCTGCACAAGACAGTAAAAAAACTCTGCCCGTATGGCCCGTCTATAATGCAGAAACACGCCCTGTCATGAGCTTTAATTACGATAGTCAAATCGTAGACGATCCTGCCCGCCTGCGCCGCGAATGGTGGTACAACAATATCTACCAACCTGCGTTAGCGGAAAAAGAATAGATCTACTGTTTTTTATGCAGCTTTGGATTTCGCGGTTTTCGGGGCTGTGACCTTGAATTCTAGATCCTCGCCTTTGCGGGTTACTTCAACCGTTGCCCCGTCTGCGATTTTCCCTTCAAGTATTTTCTCAGCCAGCGGGTTTTGCAGGTGCGTTTGGATAACGCGTTTCAGTGGACGTGCCCCGTAAGCAGGGTCATAGCCTTTGTTGCCCAGCCACTCCACGGCGGTCGGGTCAAGCGTTAGCGTGATCTGGCGGTGCGCAAGGAGTTTGCGCAAATTACCAAGCTGGATATCAACAATGCGTGACATCTGCGCACGGCCCAAACGGCGGAACAGCAGAATTTCATCAAGGCGGTTTAAAAATTCAGGACGGAATGCAGCACGCACCGCGCCCATCACCTGATCGCGTACAGCTTCTACACTCGCGCCCTCTTCTTGCTCAACAAGATATTGTGCGCCGAGGTTCGAGGTCATAATCAAAACCGTATTGCTGAAATCAACCGTGCGGCCCTGCCCATCGGTTAAGCGCCCGTCATCAAGCACTTGTAACAGCACGTTGAAAACATCGGGGTGCGCTTTTTCAACTTCATCAAAAAGAATAACCTGATAAGGCCTGCGGCGGACTGCCTCAGTAAGCGCGCCACCCTCTTCATACCCCACATAGCCTGGCGGAGCGCCAATCATACGCGCAACAGAGTGTTTCTCCATATATTCCGACATATCAAGCCGCACCATAGCTGTATCATCATCAAACAGAAACTCTGCAAGCGCTTTGGTCAGCTCGGTTTTACCAACACCTGTAGGGCCTAAGAACAAGAACGAGCCAATCGGGCGGCGCGGGTCTTGTAGACCTGCACGCGCACGCCGCACAGCGGCTGAAACGGCTTTCACAGCTTCATCCTGCCCGACAACACGTGTGCCGAGCTTCTCTTCCATTTGCAAAAGCTTCTCGCGCTCGCCTTCCAGCATTTTATCAACGGGGATGCCTGTCCAGCGGGAAATAACGGCGGCGATATCATCCTCCGTCACTTCCTCATTAATCATGGTTGATTTTTTGCTGTCATGCTTTTCGGCCTCTTCAAGCTTTTTCTCAAGCTCGGGTAAAAGCCCGTATTTAATTTCACCGGCTTTTGACCAGTCACCACCACGCTCGGCCTGCTCGAGTGCAATACGCGCACGCTCAAGGCCTTCTTTGTATTTTTGCGCTTGATTGAGTGTGTCTTTCTGCGCCTGCCATTCTTTCGTCAGTTTTTCCGACTTGGCCTCAAGGTCCTTCAGTTCACCTTCAAGCTTTTGCAGCCTGTCTTTTGAAGGCTGGTCATTTTCCTTCTTCAGCGCTTCGCGCTCGATTTTCAGCTGGATAATGCGGCGATCAAGCTCGTCGATTTCCTCGGGCTTGCTGTCCACCTGCATACGGAGGCGCGATGATGCCTCATCAATCAGGTCAATTGCCTTATCGGGCAGGAAGCGGTCAGTAATATAGCGATGCGAAAGCGTGGCTGCTGATACAATTGCAGGGTCGGTAATCCGCACCCCGTGGTGCACTTCATATTTCTCTTTTAGGCCGCGCAAAATGGAGATTGTATCTTCAACAGTTGGCTCTTCAACAAAAACAGGCTGGAAACGACGCGCAAGCGCAGCATCTTTTTCAATATGCTTACGGTATTCATCGAGCGTTGTTGCACCAACCATACGCAGTTCGCCACGCGCAAGGGCAGGTTTTAGCATATTACCGGCATCCATAGCGCCATCAGCCTTACCCGCGCCAACAAGTGTATGAAGTTCATCTAGAAACAAAACAATCTGTCCATCGGCACTGCGGATTTCGTCCAGAACAGCTTTTAAGCGCTCCTCGAATTCACCACGGTATTTTGCGCCGGCAATCATCGCGCCGAGATCAAGCGACATCAGCGTTTTGTCTTTCAGGCTTTCAGGAACGTCGCCCTTGACGATGCGATTTGCAAGGCCTTCAATAATTGCGGTTTTACCGACCCCCGGCTCACCGATCAGTACAGGGTTGTTCTTCGTCCGGCGGGAGAGCACCTGCACGGTACGGCGAATTTCCTCGTCACGCCCGATAACGGGATCGAGCTTGCCGTCACGCGCCAAGGCCGTCATATCGCGCGCGTATTTGTTAAGGGCATCGAACTGGTCTTCAGCATTGGCATTATCTGCTGTTTTACCTTTGCGGATTGTATTAATCGCCGCGTTTATTTTCTGGCTGTCGGCACCTGCTTTTTCCAGCAGCTCGCCAATGGGCGATGTCCGTGCAAGAAGCATGGCTTGCAGCACACGCTCACCCGTTAAAAATTTATCACCTGATTTTACAGCCAGATTCATGGCGTTATCGAGAATCTTTACAAGATCACTTGAAAGACGGAAGCCTGCACCACCACCAGAAACAGACGGGAATTTCGCAACCGCTTTATCAACCGCCTGCTTCAAACTCTCTGTTGTCACGCCCGCTGTTTGCAGTGCCTTTAAAACAGGCCCTTGCACATCTTCCAGCATCACGCGGAGCAAATGTTCCGGTTCAAGCGACTGGTGTCCCGAGCGCATGGCAAGGGTTTGCGCCTGCTGGACGTAGCTACGTGTTTTTTCTGAAAATTTTTCGAAATCCATTAGAAGAGCCTTTATCTTTTATAATACACTAAAAACTATTACTAGTTTGATACAAATCAATATGCTCAATGGTTTAGGCATAGTTCGCCCTTGATAAAAGGACATTATCAAATTTTTATCCTATTTGTCAAGGAATAAAATCATTTATTATGGCATTGAGCATAAAAAATTAAATAAAAACTAAGGGTTTAGCCTCATTCTAAAATACTGAAATAAATCCATGTTCGGTATTAAAACCAAAATATTGCTACCCCTCTTTCTGCTGATCGCCTGTGTCGGCACATATCTCTATGTGGTATGGATTCCTACATCGGTTGAATATTCCATTACCGAGTCACGCGAGCTTGTAGGTAGGACACTTGAAATTGTCGAAGACCAGATCAAGCAAGATCTAGTGAATAGAGAAACAGCGGATATTTTTGAAACGCTCGATATCATCTTGCTGAAAAACCCTGAATGGTCGGAACTCAAGCTTTATGATGCCGACAATAACCTGATTTACCCTGCCGAAGAGCCTGCTGGCAATATGCGCGCCGAAACAACAAAAGAAATTTCGCGTGACCTCTACGCATTCGGCAAAAAAATCGCAAAGCTGAGCGTTGTTTATAATTTCGAGGAAACAGACCAGCTTATACGGCATCACTCACAACAGCTTATTATTATCCTGAGTTTGCTGATGGTTCTTTTTGCGGTGATTGCTGGCCTCATCCTACATTTATTCGCTTTAAGGCCTGCAAAGATGCTGGTCAAAGCCTCGGAAAGAATTGCAGAAGCTGCAAGAACCAATCAGGATGCCAAGAACATAAACTTTCCCCGCATCACAAAAGACGAAATAGGCCGACTGACACAAAGCTTTGCCGAAATGGAACAGGTGCTGAAACAAAAGCGCCGGCACCTTGAAGCCAAGAACCGCGAGCTTATGCTTTCAAAAGAGAAAGCAGAATCAGCGAATATGGCCAAGTCAATGTTTCTGGCTAACATGAGCCACGAATTACGCACACCTATGAATGGCATTATAGGACTTTTAAAACTCATTTCAGAAAGTGACCTACCCAAAGAACATAGAGACTCGTTCCGTGCAATTTTACGCTCAAGTGAGTCTCTTTTATTTCTTCTGAATGATGTTCTTGATTTCTCGAAAATCGAGGCTGGCGAGCTAACACTCGAGAACATGGATTTCGATTTGAAAACCAGCATCAAGAATGTTGTCCATTTGCTTTCCCCGCTCGCCAGCAAAAAAGGCCTTGTTATCAACTACAGTTACGCAGATAACACGCCGCTGTTCGTCCATGGGGACCCGATGCGCTTGAATCAGGTTATTACCAACATTCTGGGCAATGCCATCAAATTCACCGATGAAGGGCACATTGATGTGAATGTCAGCTACCATGATGCCAGCAATAAATATACCGATGGCAGATTTTATATAGAAGTAAAAGATACGGGGATAGGTATCTCGAAAATCCAGCAGCGTTTAATTTTTGACAAATTCGTACAGGCCGATATTTCGACAAGCCGCAAATATGGTGGTACAGGCCTCGGGCTTTCTATCAGCAAGCAGTTAATAGAGCTTATGCATGGCCGCATTGATGTGCAAAGCGAGCTTGGCAAGGGAACCTCTTTTACTGTTAAGGTTCCCCTACCCCTCGCTTCTACAGACAATATTGCAGCTATCGAGGATCTGGAAGAACAAGAAAAGAAAACAGACACAAAACAAAACTTTTCAAACTTCAGAATTCTTGCCGTTGATGACCACCCTGTAAACATGCTTTTTGCGCGCAAAGTTCTTCAAAAGATGCGATTTGCGGTGATTGATGAAGCAATCAACGGGCGGGAAGCAGTTGAAGCCGTCAAGAGTAGCGCGCCCTATGACATTATATTGATGGATTGCCAAATGCCCGAGATGAACGGGTTTGATGCAACCCGCATGATACGCGATATCGAGAAAACCCGAGACCAGAAACCCGTCCCTATTATTGCTCTGACTGCCAATGCCATGGAGGGCGACCGGAAAATCTGCCTTGAAGCTGGTATGAATGATTATATCAGTAAGCCGGTGAACCCCGATACTTTGAAAAGGAAGCTTGCCGAATGGCTGTTCGATGATATCGGCGAAAGCGTACAGCAGGAAATTGTGAGCAACAGCCACAAACAAGCTGCTGCAAAAGTTCCCGTTATTGACCTTGAGCATTTAGCACTCTTCAGTGATGGCGACCGCAATATGGAGATAAAATTTGCAGAAATATTTATGAGCGTTGGCGAGCAGACTATGATTGAACTGCGTACCCATGTAAATGGAGAGAATGATAATGACACATGGCGCAGGGCGGCACATAAATTGAAAGGATCATCGGCACAAATCGGGGCGCGAATACTTTCAAGCCTTGCGCTGCATGCCGAAAAATCACCTGAAGCATCGACAACTGATAAAAAGAAAATGCTGGCTGATATGGAAGAAGCTTTTAAACAAGTAAAAGATTTTTTTGCAAATCACTAGAAAGAAGATGAGAGAGACAGGAACACCTGACGCTCTTTTTCAGGCCCTGCTGTTTCACGTGCGCGCTCATGGTTTACGTCCATGCCAGATAACGCCACAGTAACCTTGTCGTTGATTTTGTAGCCAACACGGCCCGAGAATGTCACGTAATTACCAGCATCAACCGCAACATACCCGATACCGGTAACATTCCCTGCCAATACCGAATAAGGCGAAACATACTGTCCGTAAACATCCAGTTCCCATGGCCCTTGCGCATAGCCAATATGGGCATTGATGATATGGTCAGGGCTTGCATCTTCTGCAGCGTAAGGCACGTCAATTGAACCGGCGTTATTCACCCAGATGTGATCATGCACCTGCTGGAATTTATAGTTTACGTCCCAGTTCCAAGCCGGCGTAAAATTACCGCCGACACCAAACTCGATACCATATGTTTTCGAGCTACCGATATTTGCCGGCTGCAATGTAAGGTTGGTAACATCTGCCTGTAATGTTCCCTTTAAATCTTCTGTTTCCTGATAAAAAACTGCAGTACGCAGGTTTGAAAGCCAGCCATCAAGCTTGCGATCATAACCAAGTTCGTAATTGGTAATAACAGCGGGATCAAGATTAGGATTACCCACAAACAGATCACCGAAATAATCCAGCCCCTCACCGAAATCAAGGAGCGATGGCATATGCACACCACGCGCTGTCGAAAGGCGGAAAGTATCCTGGTCAGTCGCGGCCCATACAAGCCCGCTATTATAACTGAACTCTGTAAAGTCCTGATCGAAAGGTGCGTTTGATGAAATAACATCATTCGCAATCAGCGGGCCTGAACGACCAAGCTTGAGATGGTCGACGCGTAAAGCGTTGGTCCACCCGAGCTTTTCCAATACCTGCCAGTCCCACATAGCGCTGCCAGCATAAACCTCGTAGCCAATCTCGCTTCCGGGTGTTAAGTCACCTGCCCCGTGCAGCACGTTGTTGCGATACTCGCCTTGCAAGCGCACACGGTGGTTTGCACCGATCAAGAACATATCTTCAAGCTGCGCAACGGTAACTTCATTAGAAAGAATACCGGAGAGGTCACCGCCATCTGTTCCCAAAGTTGTGCGGTTACGATAAACATTGGCCTGAACCATTCCCAATTTATCGGCGTCGACAATATAAGTGGCCTTCTGGGAAACCGTTGAATATTTCATTGCATAAGCAAAAAAGTCATAAGGATATTCTGTTTGTCGCACACGTGATTGTGAAAGCTCGACACGCAGTTGCGAATTATCGGTGACCTGCACCACACTATCCACATTTACAGCGTTATTCCGCGGATTATCAATGAGGTTCAAACCAGCAGGGTTTTCCCATTCATCCATATCGGCAGCACCGGCAGAAACGCGCACACCCACGCGATCACCAAGCTTCTGCGTATGAACCAGATGCCCTTGCTTGTATTCCTTGCTACCCCCTGTGACACCCGCATTGGAAACATCATCGTAGTATGGGTTGTAAGTAATAATATTGATAACACCGCCCACAGCATTGAACCCGAACAAAGCCGAGTTAGGGCCTTTCACAACTTCAATCTGGCGGATTTCACTCAACTGAACAGGAATAGAGGCCCATGATGTGTGGCCAAACATGTCGACATAAACTTGTCGGCCATTTACGAGCACAAGCAGACGCGGCGAGAAAGCCTGATTATAACCGCGGACGCTTACATCATATTCATTGCGTGTCCAGTTCCATACTGACAACCCAGAAACGTGACGCAAAGCTTCAGGAATATTGTTGGCACCAGAACGACGAATATCATCCGCCGTAATAATTTCCATCGTGACCGGCGCTTCGGAAACACGTTGCGGCTGGCCGGTAGCACTTGTTGTTACAGGCTCGTCAAATAGTTCCTGTAATGAGCCATAGTCAATCGTTTGCGCATGAACCGGTAAGGCCAATGCACAAACGCTTATGAAAAGACTAGGAAGTAACCCGTATTTCAAAATCGTATGTTCCCACTTAACTCTGTGAAAGAGTATCAGAGGGCCCGTTTTCTGCCAATGGGCCTTTTTGTATTTATTTCAAAAACATACGATTGTGCATAGATGAAAACTTCTGCTAAAATCAGCGCAGAAATGACTCTGCAGTTTACCAGAATACTATATTTGCTGGCTCTCTTTTTGCTGCCACTTTCAGTTGTACCGCTTCATAGCGCGTCTGCAACTGACGTTACTGAAAAAGATGTGCTTACAATTGCGCGCACAATCGGCTTTTTGCAGAACGCACCAAAAGACGATGTTGTGTTGCATATCCTGTATGACCCAGCTGTACCCACCTCGGCCCGTGAGGCACAGGATATTTATAACCTTGCTGATCGCACCAAAGGTGCCATCAAACTAAGGCCAAAGCTTATAACAATCGGGCAGATTACAGCGCTGCAGAACAGAAACTTTGTTTTTGTGACCTCCGGTATGCAGGGACATAGCAATGTTATTAGTAGCCACCTCACAAAACACGATATCCTCAGCTTTGCGCTGGAGCGCCCCTGCATAGAAAGAAAAAGCTGTGTTGTTTATATTAATACCGGCGCAGGCCGTGTTGAAATTGTCGTTGATAAAGAAGCGGCCGAAAGTCAGGGCATCAGCTTCAAACCCGTTTTCCTGATGATGGTTACAACGCTTTAAGCGGAGGCCTCTTCCCCTTCTTCGTTCTCACTGTGAACAAACGGACAGCGTTTGAAATTTGCAAGAACAGTGCGAGGAATAAATGGTTTCGAAATGAACCCGGCAGCGCCGTTAATCATAGAACGCTTCAGATTTTCTTGCGTGCTGTCGGATGTTAGCATCACAATAAATGCATCGGGGTCTATCTTTTTGATCTTCTGGACAAGATCAATGCCATTGACATGCGGAAGATGGACATCCAGGAAAACAATGTCGGGCATATGCTCTTTGTATAACTCTATCAGATGCGCCCCATCATGCGTTTCAATAAAATTACAAAGCCCATTCAAGGTCTTCATAACAACGTTCCTGATGAAAAAATCATCATCCGCAATTAACGCCAAATGTTGTACACGCCCTGCCCTCATACTCTCATTTTATAAGGGTGATCTATAAAATAAACCTAAAAATGCATACAATTTTAAGTATTATTTATACCCCTAAAACTTGTCTAAAATGCGCGGCAATTTTAATTATAAATTCTCTTAAAGCCCCTATACTGGTACTTATATGTAACACTGTGTAAAGGGTATATTGCATGAAAATATTGGTTATAGATGACGATGATTTTATGCTTGAGATGATTGGCATGGCGCTCAATGAAGAAGGCCATACAACTCATAAGGGGAAAAGTGTTGATGAGGCCATTTCCCTGTTAGAGCAAGAGAAAGACTTTGACGTTGTTATTACCGATATTGTGATGCCTGAAAAAGACGGCACCGCGCTTATCAATCATATTCATTCGTCTGACCTTCGCATGCCGGTCCTCGCCATTACAGGCGGTATGGGCAATGATGTGGATGATTATGTTACTATGGCTAACCTTAAGCACACGCTACAAAAACCTTTCAGCAAGAAGGGCCTTGTTCTCGCGGTTCAGCAAATGCTGGCAACGGTATAAATACGCAGCAGATCTAAATAAAAAAGCCCCGTGACGGGGCTTTTTTATTTTTAGCAGCTCTGTACAGAATTAAGCTTCTGCCATAGCGGGCTGCTCACCTTGCTGCTGGCCAGGCTGCATCAGGAAGGACACAGAAGGCTGGTCTTCCACCACCTCTTCGTCATCCTGCCCTGTTTGGGCCTGCTGAGGCGCATATTGCTCGAATTCAGCCATAAATTCGTTAATCATGCGCTGGTAGTGTTCGGCATGCTGTAGGTAGCTTTCCGAGAGAACGCGGTCACCGCTAGCAGCTGCATCTTTAGCGAGCGCTTGGTATTTCTCGACAATCTGGAAAGCCGTACCACGAATACGCACGTCTGGCCCGTTGCTGTCGAATACTTTGCTACGAATGTTCTGGTTATTGCCACGGCGCTGATGACCACCGTTACGATTATTACGGTGCCTGTTGCGGCGATTTTGCATGTGATGGCTCATTTTAATTCCCTTTTAACCTTTTTACCTAATCAACTCCCCAAGATATCCCCGAATCATTCACAGGGTTATCCACATAATTATACACAAGTAACGAACCCTCGTACAGCTTTGCATTTTTTCAAAATGACCTAGCTGAATGGTTAATACCTATTCCGGTTGTTCTGTAATGTTTCAACCTTATGCGAGGGACTCCGAAACGGGCAAGAGTCCGACTCATAAATATTTTATTTATCCCCATACGTGATTTCTGCCACGCGTTCGACCCCTGCAAGATCTCGATGAGTCGTAATAAGAGTCGCGCCTGTGGTTTCAACGATTCCCATGATGCCGTTTAGTTGCCCTTGCCCTAGCTCTAAAAAAATTCTGCCATGCGGTGTCAAATATTTTTTTGCGTCATTTAAAATTATTTTATAGGCATCAAAACCGGTCTCGCCACCATCTAACGCCAGAATCGGATCGTGATTCCTCACTTCAACCTGTAACGATTCTATGATGCCCGATTCAATGTAAGGCGGATTGCTTGTAATGATATCGAATGTTCCTACAACGTTCTCGAACCAGTTACTTTTCACTGTTGCGAATCTGTCACACACATTATTACGTTCTGCATTTCGCTGGGCTGTGGCGAGCGCTTCACCGGAAATATCAACAGCGGTTGCCTCAGCGTTTGGGAGTTCATGTAATAACGCAATAGGGATGCATCCCGTTCCCGTACCTAGATCAAGCAATTTCAATTTCTTATTTTTATCAGCGTATTTTAAAACAGTTTCAACAAGCGTTTCTGTGTCAGCGCGTGGCTCGAGTGTTGCGGGTGACAGAAAAAACGGCAAACCCCAGAATTCTTTTTCACCTGCTATACGTGCGAGCGGTTCGCCCCTTTGGCGGCGCGACGCATATTCATTCACCTTATCAATTTGCGCTGATGATAAATTATCATTCTCGGCGATAATTAAATCCTCCATACGTGCCCCTGTTGCCATGGAAACAAGCAAACGCGCTTCAAGTGATGGGTTTTCCATCCCGCCGCTTGTAAAAATTTCGCGCAGCTTTTGAAGCGCTTCACGGATCGTGCCTTTGGCTAGCATTGCCGCTCCATAATAAAGTCCGTTGGCTCGTCTTCTATAACGGCAAAACCATGCTTTCTATAAAACTTGATAGACAGGTGCTGTGGCTTGCCCACTTTCAACCGCATAGGGTGGCCTGCCACCTGCTTTATAAAATCTGTAATAACGCGGCTACCGATCCCCTGCCCTTGATATTCGGGCCTCAGGAAAAACTGCCGTAGCCTGTAATAGCCTTCACATTCCTCTAGCCCCACTGAACCAATGACCGCGCCATTCAGTTCGATCATAAACATATAATCTGCAGAGAAGCTCTCGGCAGCACGGGCACGTTCGAAATCATCGTCCCATTTGCCGCGCTTCTCGAGCGTTTCATTATAAAGCGTCAGCTTTTTAAGCTGGAAAACCGTCTCGCGATCATCCATCGTGGCTTTGCGGAGGTTATACATTAATTCAGCCCTATTTCAGCCATACGTTCGGCCTGATCTTCGGTAATCAGCGCATCCACCACTTTATTCAGTGAGCGGCCTAGCATCACTTCGTCGATATCATAAAGCGTCAGGTTAATGCGGTGGTCGGTCACACGCCCCTGCGGGAAATTATAGGTGCGGATACGCTCTGACCTGTCACCCGAACCGACCTGTGATTTACGATTGGCGGAACGCTCGGAGTCCTTGCGCTGTCTTTCAGCGTCATAAAGGCGGGTTTTCAGAACCTTCATAGCTTTTGCGCGGTTTTTCAGCTGTGATTTTTCTTCCTGACACACAACAACGGTATTTGTAGGCAAGTGCGTAATACGCACGGCAGAGTCTGTTTTATTAACATGCTGGCCGCCCGCGCCGCCCGACCGGAAAACATCAATGCGCAAATCCTGATCGTTGATATTAATATCAACATCTTCAGCCTCGGGCAGAATGGCCACTGTTGCCGCCGATGTATGCACACGCCCGCTGGCTTCCGTTGCCGGTACACGCTGCACACGGTGCACGCCTGATTCAAATTTTAATTTGGCAAACACGCCGCGCCCGTTTATCTCGGCAATCACTTCCTTGTAACCACCAAGGTCGCTTTCCGACATCTCGATAATTTCCATGCTCCAGCCCTGCTCGTTCGCATAGCCTTTATACATTTTGAAAAGATCACCGGCAAAAAGTGCTGCCTCATCACCGCCCGTGCCGGCGCGGATCTCAAGAATAGCGTTTTTTTCGTCATCTGCGTCTTTCGGTAGCAACGCGACTTTTATTTTTTCTTCAATCTGCGGAATTTGTTCGCGTAATGTGCCCACTTCCTCATAGGCCATATCTTTCATATCAGGGTCGCTCAGCAAATCTTCGGCAGCCTTTAAGTCTTCCTGTGCTTTTTTATAGGAGCGTGCCAGCTCGACGACATCCTCAAGCTCGGCATATTCTTTCGAGAGCTTCACGAATTTATCGCCGCTCAAACCGCCCTCGGCCATCAGCGCCGCCAATTCTTCGTGGCGGGCCATCAACGGGGCAAGTTTTGGCAATAAATTACTCATGGGCTGTATTTATACAGCTATTCGGGTAGAGAGGAAAATATAATTTTATAAATCCAGATGTCGTTGATACCCGCGGATACCCATGTCATGAGTCCAGCCTTCCGGCGGTTCTGCACGGGCATCATCCAGCGCCACACCAGCTTTTTGCTCGATATCAACAAGCCATTCACGACATGCCTGCGCGACTTCAAAATGGTCAGGCGTATAAAACAACGTTTCCCTGTAAGGGTGCTCCGTGCCTGCCAAGTGGACGTTATAAACACCGCTGCGAGAGCTCAGGTCAAAAATAAAATGTGATGTGAGGTCACGTTTTTCAGGGTTCGGGTTTTCTTCTGTTACGTAGTAATCCTTGATTGTCGCAACAACAGACTGCTCCATATGCCAGCCAACAAAACTGCCGCTACCAAGCTTTTGCCAATTGATAGATCCAACTTCAAAGGACAAATCACCCAGTTTCAGATCGAAAAGAGTCTTCAAAATATAATGTAACTCTACATTTTCTTTATAAAACTCATGGAGGTCGTTCATTTCAGCCGTAACGGCCTCATTAAAGAAGCGTTTAAACCGTTTTGTATTCTCACGGCCTGCCGCGTCTTTTTTCAAATCCTCAAAAAAATCAGGTTTATTCGTAGTTGTGTGGCGCATATTTTATTTCCTTGATAAGTGGCAATAGTGCTTTCTTTTATGATAAATCAAGTTGTCTGTCGGGTGCCCGATTGGCTTCAGCAGATGCAATAACCTGATCAAGATCTACGTTAATTTTTTCTTTATCCAACACGCCATAAATCCACTCACGGACTGCGTTTTCCAGCCTGCTTGCATGTGGCGTACTTAAAAGATTTTCATGCCTGTTGCTCGGTGGATCAAA